>NZ_MUKN01000023.1 GCF_001995175.1 Rathayibacter rhapontici | reverse complement strand
GCACCGCGCACCACCCGCCGCCCCCACGGCACCCGCACCACCCCGAGAAGCACCCACCCGCGGAGCGGGGCCGCCACCCTGAGGCGGCCCCGCTCCGAAGACCGTCGAGGAGGCGGAGGACATGACGCTCACGGACACCCCCACCGCGCCCGTCTCCTCCGCCCCCTCCGACGCGAACGCCGCCCCGTACCGCCCGACCGCCCTGCGCACCGCCGCGATCTGGACCGCCTCCGCCGTCCTCGTCGGCCTGGTCGCCGTCGCCCTGCTCTTCCATTCCTCCGGCGGACGCTGGTTCATCGTGCAGACCCCCTCGATGGGCACCTACGCCCCGGTCGGGACCCTCGTCCTCACCACCCCCACCGCGATCGAGGACGTCCGCGTCGGCGACGTCGTCAGCTTCCACCCCTCCACGACGCCCGACGAGACCTACACCCACCGCGTGGTCGACCTGGCCGCCGACGGCACGCTGGTCACCCAGGGCGACATCAACGGCGCGGTCGACCCGTGGGCCACCGGCCCCGACCAGCTGATCGGAGTCGTCACCACGTCGCTCCCCGGCCTCGGCTGGCTCGCGAAGGGGCTCCCGCTCCTGCTCGCCGGTGCCGTCCTGGTGCAGCTGCTCACCCGCCTGCTGCCCTCGCCCACGCACCGCGCGGCGATGCGGATGCTCGGCCTGTCGCTCGTCGCCTCGATCACCGTGTTCCTCCTCCGCCCGTTCGTCGGCCTGGTGGTCCTCGAAGCCACCGTCGAGAACGGGTACACCGACGCCGTCCTGGTCTCGACCGGCCTCCTCCCGATCCGCGTCAGCGCCGAGGGAGCCGCTCCGCTCGATCTCGTCTCGGGCCAGGTCGGCCGCCTCCGCGTCCCGGCGAACGAGCAGGACTGGTACAGCGTCTCCTCCGCTCTGCACCTGCCGTTCTGGGGCTGGGTCGTGTTCGCGCTGCTGTGTGCGCTTCCCCTGATCTACACGTTCGTGATCGGTCTGCCCGCGGCGACCGAGCGCACCGGGGAGCACGGTCGCCGTGCCGCCGGGAAGGAGGCGGCCCGATGAGCCGCCACCGCATCGCCCGCGTCCCGCTGCTCGCCCGCCTCCGCGCCGCCCTCGCGCACCCACGGAAGGCCACCGCGGCCGTCGCCGTCGCCGCCCTCGCCGGGGCGCTGCTGCTCACGCCCGCCACCTCGGGCGCCTACACCGCGTCGATCCTCAACTCGACCAACACGGTCGGCAGCGCCGCCGCGTTCTTCACCTGCGACTCGGCCTTCGCGGCCGACAGGAGCAGCGCCCTCTTCGCCTACACGCTCGGACAGGCCTCCAACTCGCCGACCGCGCCCGACGTCGTCACCGGCAACTCCGCCCGTGCCGGCATCTACCGCAACGGCATGGTCAGCTCACCGACCCTCCCCAAGGCGTGCCCGCGCGACGCCGGCGGCTCGTGGCAGCTCGCCGCCTCGAGCAGCCAGCACATGACCACGCCGCTGCAGATCACCAACCCCACCACCTTCAGCACCGAGATCTGGTTCAAGACCACCGTCGCCGGCGGGAAGCTGTTCTCCTTCGGCGCCTCGCAGACGGCGGGCGGCAGCCAGTACGACCGGCACACCTACATCGGCGCCAACGGCAAGCTGATGTTCGGCATCTACAACAACGGCGTCGAAGCGATCACGAGCCCCGGGGTCGTCAACGACGGCGCCTGGCACCACGTGGTCTCGACCCTCTCGCCCACCACAGGGCTGAGCCTCTGGCTCGACGGCCAGCGCGTCGCCTCGAACACCGCCTTCCGGAGCCCGGAGAACACCAGCGGCTACTGGAAGATCGGCGGCGACACCCTCGGCGGCTCCTGGACGAACGTGGGCCCCGCGTACTTCACCGGCAGTCTCCGCTACGCCGCCGTCTACTCGACGGTCCTCACGCAGGCCCAGATCCAGAACCACTACGCCGCCGGACGCTGAGCCCGCGCACGCCGGGCCCTCGCGTCACGACAGAGTGACGCCGATCAGCGGAGGCAGGATCAGCGCCGCGAGCTGCACGATCACGCCGTTCGCACCCGCACCCAGGGCGATCGCCGCGAGGACCTTCGGAGCCCCCCGCCGCGCGACGCCGACGACGCCGAGCACGACGACGAGAGCGGCGACGATCAGCTGGCCGATCCCGATCACCACGAACACCGCTCCGATGTCGGTGACGCCGAGCCCGTTGCGGTAGGCGAGCACCGGCACGATCGTCGTCAGGCAGACCTGGACGATCTGGCTGAGCGTCAGCAGCACCGCGAGGGCGAAGGCGACGAGGCCGGGGACGTTGCGGCGGCGGGGGGCGGAGTCGGTGGGGGTCACGGGGCCGAGCCTAGAGGGGCCCCGGAGGGCGCCGTGTACCCTTGTCCGTTTCGACGAGAGGGTTCCACCATGTCCGACCACGCTCCTGCACCGGCGACGGCGGCGCGCCCGACGGACGGCCTCGCCCGCTGGGTCTTCTGGCCCGCCGCCGCACTGATCCTCGCGATCGTCGCCTTCGCACTGCTTGCGCCCGGCACGGCGACGGCGGTGTTCTCCTCCCTCCAGACCACGGTGGTGGACACCTTCAGCTGGTACTACGTGCTCATCGCGGCGGGCTTCGTGGCCTTCGCGATCTGGATGGGCGTCAGCCGCTTCGGCGACATCAAGCTCGGCAAGGACGACGACGAGCCCGAGTTCTCGATGCTCGCCTGGATCTCCCTCCTCTTCGCCGCCGGCATGGGCATCGGCCTCGTCTTCTACGGCGTCGCCGAGCCGCTGAACCACTTCTCGAACCCGCGGCCCGGAGTGACGGGGACCGAGCAGCAGCTCGCGCAGAGCGCCCTGTCGCAGACCTACCTGCACTGGGGCGTGCACGCCTGGTCGATCTACGTGGTGGTCGGCCTCGCCCTCGCCTACGCGATCCACCGCCGAGGGCGCCCCGTCTCGATCCGCTGGGCTCTCGAGCCGCTGCTGGGCCGGCGCGTGCGCGGCGGGTGGGGCAACGCGATCGACGTGGTCGCGCTGATCGGCACGGTCTTCGGAGTCGCGACCTCGCTCGGTCTCGGCGTCACCCAGATCTCGGCCGGGCTCGAGGCGGTGGGGATCGTCGAGTCCTCGCTCGCCGTCCAGCTCGTCGTGATCGCCGTGGTCATCGGCCTCACGATCTTCTCGCTCGTCTCCGGCGTCGGGCGCGGCATGAAGTGGCTCTCGACCGGGAATCTGATCCTCGCGGGCGCCCTGCTGCTGTTCGTGCTGTTCGCCGGGCCGACCCAGTTCCTGCTGCGCGAGTTCGTGCAGTCGATCGGCAACTACCTGCAGAACTTCCTCGGCCTCTCCTTCACCGTCAGCGCCTTCGCGGGGGCGGACGGCGAGGCGTGGCAGGGGAGCTGGACCACGTTCTACTGGGGCTGGTGGATGTCGTGGGCGCCGTTCGTCGGCATCTTCATCGCCCGCGTCTCGAAGGGCCGCACGGTGCGGGAGTTCGTCGCCGGCGTGCTCCTGGTGCCGACGATCATGACGTTCCTCTGGTTCAGCGTGCTCGGCGGCACGGCCCTGTACCGCGAGCTGTACGGCTCGGGCGGCCTTGTCGGAGCGGACGGCTCCGTCGACTCGAACCTCGCGCTCTTCCAGATGCTGGCGGACCTGCCGGGAGGCGTCGTCGTGACGTTCGGCGCGATCCTCCTGATCGGCGTCTTCTTCGTCACCTCGGCCGACTCCGGCGCCCTGGTGATGGCCATGATCGCGACCGGGGGCTCCGTCGAGCCGAAGAACCCGATCCGCGTGTTCTTCGCCCTGGCGACCGCGCTGCTCGCGATCGCCCTGCTGATCGCCGGCGGTCTCGACGCCCTGCAGACGGCGGCGATCCTGTCGGCGCTGCCGTTCAGCGTGGTGATGATCCTGATGTGCGTCGCGACGGTGATCGCGTTCCGTCGCGAGCTGCGCGCCTACGACAAGGCCCGCCGTGCCGCGTTCGTCGGCGACATCGGCCGCTTCTACGGGCTCGAGGTGGAGGAGCCGGCGGAGCGGGAGCCGGTGCCTCTGCTCCAGCGGGTGCTGCGGCGCGGGCGCTGACCTCTCCGTCGTCGACCCCTCGCGCACGCCCGCACCCGGGCCCTAGCGTGGAGGGATGGCACTGACGCTCCCGGAACCCCGGCTCCCCTCCCTCCTCGACTCCCCCGTTCTGAAGTGGGGGATCCTGGCCCCGGGCGGCATCGCCACCAGCTTCGTCACCGCGCTGCGGAAGCACACGCGCCAGGAGGTCGTCGCCGTCGGCTCGCGCTCGCTCGAGCGCGCGCAGGAGTTCGCGACCCGCTTCGGCATCGCCCGGGCGTCCGCCGGCTACGAGGCGGTCGTGAACGACCCCGAGGTCGACGTCGTCTACATCGCCTCCCCGCACTCGGAGCACGCCCGGCAGGCGCTGCTCGCCATCGCCGCGGGCAAGCACATCCTGGTCGAGAAGCCGTTCGCGCCCACTCCGGGTGAGGCCGAGATGATCGTGCACGCCGCGCGCGACGCCGGGGTCTTCGCCATGGAGGCGATGTGGATGCGCTACCTCCCGCACATGGACGTGGTGCGCCGCCTGATGGAGGACGGTGCGGTCGGCGCTCCCGCCCTCGTCTCGGCCGACTTCGGGGCGGCCTTCCCGTTCGACCCGACCAGCCGCATCTTCGACCCCGCGCTCGCGGGCGGCGGACTGCTCGACGTCGGCGTCTACGCGTCGTCGTTCGTCTCGATGGTCGCCGGCACCCCGCAGAGCACCGTCGTGTCGGGAGGGCTGACCGAGACCGGAGTCGACGCGACCGCCACGATCGTCGGCCGCCACGCGGGCGGGGTGCAGTCGCTCGCCACCTCGACCGTGCTCGCCGACACCCTGCAGGCCGCGAGCATCGCCGGCAGCGAGGGCCGGATCGACGTGCACCCGGCCTTCTGGCGACCGGGCGGAGTGACGCTCACGCGCGGGGACGACTCCGGCACCTGGCTCGACGAGTCGCCCCTGCGCGACGGCGAGGGCCTGGCCTGGGAGGCCGTGCACCTGGCGACCTACCTGGCCGAGGGGCGCACGGAGTCGCCGCTGCACCCCCTCGACGAGGTCGTGCAGGTCGTGCGCACGCTCGACGACGCCCGCCGCCGCATCGGGGTGTCGGTCTAGGCGAGACGCAGACAGGCACCATCTGCAGAGGCCTGCACGGTGTGCAGGAGAGTGCACGATCTGCAGGGGATTGCACGGTTTCCAGGGGATCCAGCGTGATCGAGACGGTCGCCCGCGGCGGAATCCACTGTCCCGCCCGCATCCCCTGCAGATCGCGCGTGGACCTGCCGTGACGCAGCATCCTCCCCTCCAGCACGGTCTGCAGGGGAATGCACCATCTGCAGGAGATCCGGCCGGAGCCGGCCGACTCCTGCGAGGGAATCCCCTTTCCCCTCCGAATCCCCTGCAGATCGTGCGGACGCCTGCAGATCGTGCGGACGCCTGCAGATCGTGCGGACGCCTGCAGATCGTGCGGATGCCTGCAGGCAGCGCGGATGCCTGCAGACGGCACGAGGGCCTGCAGATCACACCGCTACGGGTCGCGGCACGCGCGGGCGTCAGCCCGCCGGCAGCTCGACGCGGAACGCGGTGCGGCCGGGCTCCGAGTCGACCAGCACGCGACCGCCGTGGGCCTCGACGACGGCCGCCACGATCGCCAGGCCGAGTCCGGTCGAGCCGGTCGTCCGGGCGCGGGACGAGTCGCCGCGGGCGAAGCGCTCGAACAGCACGGGAACGAGCTCCGGAGCGATGCCCGGGCCGGAGTCGGTGACCGTCACGACCGCGATCGGCCGGCCGGCGGAGTCGCGCTCCTCGGCGAGCGCCGCCACGACCCGCGTGCCGGCGGGAGTGTGCACCGACGCGTTCCGCAGCAGGTTCGCGACCACCTGGTGCAGCCGGAAGCCGTCTCCGCGGATCTCGACCGGCTCCTCCGGCAGATCCAGGTCCCAGTCGTGGTCGGGACCGGCGACGTGCGCGTCCGAGACCGCCTCGATCAGCAGCATCGTCAGGTCCACCGGCTCCTTCTCGAGGTCGCGGCCCTCGTCGAGCCGCGCGAGGAGCAGGAGGTCCTCGACGAGCGAGGTCATGCGGGTGGCGGCCGACTCGATGCGGTCGAGGGAGTAGGCGGCGGTCTCGGGCAGCTCCGATCCGGAGCGGCGGGGCAGCTCGGCGTAGCCGCGGATCGCGGCGAGCGGCGTGCGCAGCTCGTGCGAGGCGTCGGCGACGAACTGCCGCACCTTGTTCTCGCTCGCCTCGCGGGCCTGCAGCGCCCCGGTGACGTGGTCGAGCATCCGGTTGAAGGCGGCGCCCACCCGGCCGACCTCGGTGCGGGTGTCGGCGTCCTCCTCCGGGACCCGCTCGACCAGCTCGACCTGGCCGCGCTCGAGCGGCAGCTCGGCGACCCGCGTGGCCGTCGCCTCCACCCGGTCCAGCGGCCGCAGCGCGACCCGGATGATCGCGGTCGCGATCAGCGCGACGAGCAGCATCGCGAGCAGCGTGATCGCGATCACCACTCCGGTCAGCGAGCTCAGCACCTGCGTCGTCTCGCCCAGCGGCACGCCGACGACCACCACGGAGCCGTCCACGACGGCCGCCCGCGTGCGGTACTCCCCCAGGATCCCGCCCAGATCGACCGTCGTCTCGGCCCCGCCGGCGGCGATCGACTGCGCGAGCACCGAGTCCGGCTGCTCCGCGAACTCGCGGCAGTCGCCGTCGGCGTCGATGTAGGCCCCGATGAACGAGCCGTCGGCGTTCTGCACGGCCGTGATGGTGCTGAGGTTCTGGTTCGGGCCGCCGAAAGCGCCGCTCGGGCAGGTCGTGGCGCGATCGATGGCCGACGGGCCGGCGAACTGCCCGGGGCCGTCGAACTCCTGCAGCCGCGTGAGCGACTGCCCGAGCTGCGCGTCGGTGCTCTCGTAGAGGATCCCGCGCAGCGACAGCACGCTGACCGCGCCGACGACTCCCGCGGTGATCGCCACCATCAGGACGACGGCGAGGACCATCCGGCGTCGCAGCGTCCACGGCGCGCGCCGGCCGGAGCGGCGCGATCCGGAGCGGGAGCTGCGCAGCGCGGAACGGGTCGCGAAGTCGCCGAAGGCGGGGCGGGCCACTAGTCGGCGGGCTTCAGCAGGTAGCCGGCGCCGCGCACCGTGTGGATCATCGGCGCGCGTCCGGCGTCGATCTTCTTGCGGAGGTAGGAGATGTAGATCTCGACCACGCTCGACTTGCCGCCGAAGTCGTAGGACCAGACCCGGTCGAGGATCTGCGCCTTGCTCAGGACCCGGCGGGGGTTCCGCATCAGGAAGCGCAGCAGCTCGAACTCGGTGGCGGTGAGCTCGATGTCGGCGTCCCCGCGGCGCACCTCGTGGCTGTCCTCGTCGAGCACCAGGTCGCCGACGATCACGCGCGGGTCGTCGACGTCGTTCGCGAGCAGGGTGCTGCGGCGGATCAGGCCGCGCATCCGGGCCACGAGCTCCTCGAGCGAGAAGGGCTTGGTGACGTAGTCGTCGCCGCCCGCGGTGAGACCGGCGATGCGGTCGTCGAGCGCGTCCTTCGCGGTGAGGAAGAGCACGGGCGTCTGGCTGCCGTCGGCGCGCACCCGCTGCAGCACCTGCAGTCCGTCGATGTCCGGCAGCATCACGTCGAGCACGATGACGTCGGGACGGAACTCGCGGGCGATCGTGATCGCCGCGCGGCCCTCGGCCGCGGTGCGCACCTCCCAGCCCTCGTAGCGCAGCGCCATCTGCAGCAGATCGGTGAGGGTGCTCTCGTCGTCGACGACGAGGACGCGGATCGGGGATCCGTCGGCGCGGGTGAGGCGGGTGCGCTGCGCGGGGGCGAGGTGCTTCGAGGGGGCGGGCATGACTCCCAGTATCGGGAGGAGTCTATGAGGACGCTATGAGCGGTCGATCCGATCGCTGTGCGCGTCCGGCGCGGTCTCGGGCGGCTCCACCGCCGCCGAGCGCGCGTAGCCGCGGACCCGCCGGTCGATGAAGGTCGCGAACCAGAGCAGCACGCCGATCACGAGGAGCACCGCCGCGATCTCGTACTGCGCGATGTCGCGCCCGGAGGTGATCGGCAGCACCAGGTAGACGCAGGCGATCGCGCCGAGCACCGGGAGCACCGTGGGGGTCCTGAAGTGCTGGTGGTCGACCGGCTGGCGCCGCAGCACCAGGACCGAGACGTTCACCACGGCGAAGACCGCGAGGAGCAGGAGCGACGTGGTGCCGCCGAGCAGGACCGCGATCGGGTTCTGCGTGTCGCGCGACACGTACGCGGTGAGCAGCAGCGCGATGACGGTGGTGAAGAGGATCGCAGCCCACGGCGTCCTGCGCCCCGGCAGCACGTTCTTCAGGAACGGCGGCAGCACGCCCTGCTTGCTCATGCCGTAGAGCAGGCGGCTCGCCATCATCATGTTGATCAGCGCGCTGTTGGCGACCGCGAACAGCGAGATGAACGGCAGCAGCGTCGAGATCGGGAAGTCGGGCGCGGCGGTCTCGACGACCGTGACGAGCGGAGTGTCGTTGCCCGCCAGCTCGCCGACCGGCACGATCGCGACCGCGAGGGTCGAGACCAGGATGTAGACCACCGCGGTGATGCCGAGCCCCGTGAGCATCACCTTCGGGAAGATGCGGCTGGGCTCCTTGGTCTCCTCCGCCATGTTGACCGAGTCCTCGAAGCCGACCATCGCGAAGAACGCGAGCGAGGTGGCCGTGCTGACCGCGAGCAGCAGCGACTTGTCGCCCGAGGTCTCGAACGCGACGACCCGCGAGAAGTCGGCCTGCCCGCCGAAGACGGCGAAGAAGCAGACGAAGATCACGAGCAGCAGGCCCGAGAGCTCGATCAGGGTCAGGACCACGTTCAGGCCTACGCTCTCGGCGACTCCGCGCAGGTTCACCAGCGCGATCAGCACCATGAAGACCAGGGCGATCGTGATCTTGACGCCGGCCCCCTCGCCCAGGCCGAAGCCGATGGCGAAGTTGCTCGCGAACGCTCCGGAGGCGGCCGAGGCCGAGGTGATGCCGCTCGCCATCACCGTGAAGCAGACCAGGAAGGTGACGAAGTGGATGCCGAACGCCTTGTGGGCGTAGAGCGCGGCTCCCGCCGCCTGCGGGAACTTCGTCACGAGCTCGAGGTACGAACAGGCGGTGAGGGTGGCCACCACGAACGCGACGAGGAACGGCAGCCAGGCCGCTCCGCCGACCTCGGCGGCGACCTGCCCGGTGAGGGCGTAGATGCCGGTGCCGAGGATGTCCCCGACGACGAACAGGAGGAGGAGCTTGGGTCCGAGGACCCGCTTCAGCTCCGGCGGTGCGGTCGTGCTCTCGCGTGTCGCAGTCATGATCGGCGCCTCCGTCGGCTCGTTCCGGTTGAGCGCGAGCCTAGGACCGCGACGGCGCGCGGGGGAAGGGCCGGGGCGGAGCGCCCCTCGGGAGCGACCGCGGGCTCATAGCCGGCCCATACCCGGCCGAGACGCCGCGCAGAACCGGCGTGCCTACGGTCGGCATCGAGCGGACGACTCCGCTGCGCGCCCCGGGCACGGGGCGCTCCCCTCTCCCCCCGAACGAAGGACCCGATGTTCACCACCTACCTCCGCAGGGAGCTCACGAACCGGCGACGGCAGACGATCGTCGTCAGCGCGGGTCTCGCGCTCGCCATCGCCCTCGTGATCCTCGTCACCTCCTTCGCCGCGGGCGTCCGGACCGCGCAGGCGTCCGTCCTGGACTCCGTCTACGGGGTCGGCACCGACATCACCGTCACGCAGGCGGCGACCCCGCCGGCCGAGGGCGGCGCCGGCGGTCAGCGCTTCGACGTCGGCGGGGACGACGGCACCACCGACGGCGGCACCACCTCGGTCAGCCAGTCGCGCCTGGAGGTCGACCGCGGGACCACCGCGTTCGACGCCTCGGCGGTCGACACGGCCCTCGGGGTCGACGGCGTGCGGACCGCGATCGGAGTCCTCTCGCTGACCAGCACCACCTTCAGCGGCGAGATGCCCGACCGGTCGCAGGCCGCGGCGCCCGGGGAGGCTCCGACCGGCGGCGGCTCCTCCTTCGGCGTCGACTCGTTCTCGGTGCTCGGACTCGACCCGACGGGCAGCGCGATCGGCCCGCTCGCCGACGTCGTGCTCACCGACGGCCGCACGTTCACCGCCGCGGACGCGGGGCAGGACGTCGTCGTGCTCGACTCCTCCTACGCCACCACGGCGGCCCTGTCCGTCGGCTCGACCCTCGAGATCGGCGGCACCGCGTTCACCGTGATCGGCGTCGTCACGACCGACTCCCCCGACGCGGGCACCGCCTCCGACACCTACGTCCCGCTCGACGTCGCGCAGACGCTGTCGGGCGAGGCCGGGATGATCTCCTCCGTCTCCGTCCAGGCCGCGTCCTCGTCGGACATCGCGCGGATCCAGGCGGATCTCGAGACCGCCCTGCCCGGCAGCACCGTCTCGACGCAGGCCGACCTCGCCTCCTCCGTCTCGGGGTCGCTCTCGACCGCGGGCGATCTGGTCGCCAACCTCGGCACCTGGCTGTCGCTGCTGGTCCTGGCCGCCGCGTTCCTGATCGCCACGCTCTTCACGATCTCGGGCGTCACCCGCCGCACTCGCGAGTTCGGCACCCTCAAGGCGATCGGCTGGTCGAACGGCCGCGTGGTGCGCCAGGTCGCGGGCGAGTCGGTCGTGCAGGGCCTGATCGGAGGCGCCGTGGGCATCGCGGCCGGCCTCCTCGGCATCGCGATCGTGAACGCCGTCGCGCCCACCCTGTCGGGCACCTCCGCCCCGACGTCCGCGGGCGGCCCCGGAGGAGGGTTCGGCCCGGGTGCACCGGTGGCGGCCACGACCACCGAGGTCGCGCTCTCGCTCCCGGTCACGATCCCGGTGATCCTCCTCGCCGTCGGCCTCTCGGTGCTCGGCGGGCTGCTCGCCGGCACGATCGGCGGCTGGCGGGCCGCGCGCCTGCGCCCCGCCGCCGCGCTCCGCTCGGTCGGCTGACGAGCACCCCCTCCCACCCCTCTCACCAGAAGGACGACATGTACACCCTCACGAACGTCACCAAGAGCTACACGGGCACGACGACCCCGGTCACCGCGCTGGAAGACGTCTCCCTCACCATCCCCGACGGCCAGATGGTCGCGATCCAGGGGCCGACGGGCGGCGGCAAGTCGACGCTGCTGCAGATGCTCGGCGCGCTCGACCGGCCCACCTCGGGCACGGTCGTCCTCGGCGAGCACGAGATCTCCTCCGTCGGCGATCGCCGGCTCGCCAGGGTGCGGGCGACGGAGGTGGGGATCGTGTTCCAGAGCTTCAATCTGATCCCGACGCTCACCGCCCTCGAGAACGTCGAGACGGCCCTCGCGCCGCAGCGGACGCCCGCGGCCGAGCGGTCGCAGCGCTCCCGCGAGGCCCTCGCCTCCGTCGGACTCGCCGACCGCGCCGACCACCTCCCGGCCCAGCTGTCGGGCGGGCAGCAGCAGCGGGTCGCGATCGCGCGCGCCCTGGTGAAGAGGCCCCGCGTGCTGCTCGCCGACGAGCCGACCGGCGCCCTCGACGAGGACACCCGCGACGACATCATGACCCTGCTCGAGACACTCTGGGCCGAGCGCGGGCTGACGCTCGTGATCGTGACGCACGACTCCGCCGTGGCCCGCCGCGCTCAGCGGCGGCTGCACCTGAAGGGGGGCCGGGTGACCGAGGCGGCGTGAGCGGAACGCGTGGCAGCACACTGACGCGTCCGGATACTGCCGCGACCCTCGGCACCCTCGGAACTCCCGCGCTGCGGGGCGTAGGGGATGCCGGTCGTGTCAGCATGCTGCCGCGCCCAGTGCCTGATCTGGCGGCACCGGTGCGGGTGCCGGAGTCTCGGAGTACCGCCGGCAGCGAGGTCCGGTGGACCACCCGCCGAGAGGACCGCACCATGACCGTCACCGGAACCCGCTCCCCCGCCGCGCACGTGCGCCCGACCGCCGTGGTCGGCTCCGTCGCGTGGGCCGCCCTCGCCGTGCTGCTCGTCGTCCCGGGCACGTCTCCCGCGGCTCTGCTCGCCGTGGTGATCGTCGCCGCCGCCGCCCTGTGCCTCGCGGTCGTGCCCTTCGTCCGCTCCCGCCCGGCGGCCCGACGGACGGGCGTGCTGATCGGGCTGCTGTCGCCGTTCCTCGCGCTGGCGGCCCTCACTCCGTTGATCGCGGTCGTCGGCCCCATCGCGATCGCAGTCGTCGCAGCCGCGGTCGCCCTCGAGCTGGCCGTCCTCGCGGCGGTCGCCCGGCGGTGACGCGGCCGAGCGCCCTCCTAGACTCGTCGAGGCGGGAGAACGGGGGCCGACCGGTGCTGAGCGAGAACGCGATCGCCCTCTACCTGCACGCCTGCGTCCGCAGCGACTGGACCCTCGAGGGCGCGTCCGACGAGCTCGGGCTCGCGATCCGCGACCTGGAGTCGGCGCGCGAGGAGCTGCTCGGCAGCCGCCTGCTCCGCCCGCTGCACGAGGGCGGATCGGCCCTCGGGACCGCGTCGCCCGACACCGCGCTGGCCGAGCTGGTCGACGACGACGAGCGCCGCGTGCTCGAGCTGCAGGCCGCGATCTCGCGCCGCCGCAACGAGCTGATGGCCCTCGTGCCCGCCTACCGCAGTGCGCAGCGCGCCGTCGCGGGCACCGAGCACGTCGAGGTGGTCGAGGACCCCGCGACGGTCCTGCGACTCCTGCTGGATCTCGGGCGCACCGCCACCCGCGAGATCCTCATCGCCGCGCCGGGCACGAGCAGCGTCGAGCGGCACGACGCGAGCGACGGGACCGACCGCGAGATCCTCGCCCGCGGAGTCTTCCGCCGCACCCTGTACCACGAGCGCCGGCGCGACCACGCGGCCACCAGGCGCTCCGTCGAGCAGCTCGAGCCGCTGGGAGCCGAGTTCCGCACCCTGCCGCTCGTGCCGTTCCGCCTCGTCGTCTTCGACCGCTCGCTCGCCGTCGTCTCGCGGGGCCGCGACGACGACGACCGCGCCGCCCTCGTCGTCCGCTCGCCGGATCTGGCGTCGGCCCTCGCCCGCGTCTTCGACGCCGCGTGGGAGTTCGCCGTCCCGTTCAGCGCGAGCCCCGTCGACCCGGACGTGCCTCTCAGCGCCGTGCAGCGCTCGGTGCTGGCCGGCCTCGCCTCGGGTCTGACGGACGACGCGCTCGCTGCGCGGCTCGGGATGAGCGTGCGGACCTGCCGCCGCCACATCGCCGTGCTGTTCGAGCTGCTCGGCGCCGAGAGCCGGTTCCAGGCGGGAGTCCTCGCAGCGAAGCGCGGTCTGCTGCCGACGCGGTCGCGCCGCTGAGGACCGGTGCGCTCACCGGCCCCTAGATCGCGCGAGCCCGGAGGAACGCGAGCGCCCGCGTCCACGAGTCGGCCGCCGCCTCCGGGACGTAGGCGCCCTCGTTCGAGTCGTTGAAGAACGCGTGACCCGCACCCGGGTAGACGACCACCTCGACGTCCTCCTCGGCCGTCGCCTCGCGGATCCGGGGCACCTGCTCGACGAGCGGCGCGTCCTGATCGCCGACGAAGGCCAGCACGCCCACCTCGAGGGCCGCGAGCTCCTCGTCGGACGCCGTGACGTGCCCGTAGAAGGGGACGGCCGCCGCGAGTCGCCGCTCGGCGAGCGCCAGCGCCCAGCTGAAGGTGCCGCCATAGCAGAAGCCGGTGACCGAGACGCTCGTCACTCCGTCCTCGCTCAGCAGGCGGGTGACGAGCGCGCGGAGGATCGCGACGCTCCGTGCTGCGTGCTCGGGAGTGAACACGGGCGCGAAGAAGGTGCGCAGCTCGACCTGCCGCGGCAGGCGCCGCACCGGGTGGTCGTAGTCGGCCCGCTGCTCGGTGTCGAGCTGCTCGAGCAGCCCGCTGTCGGCCAGCAGCTCGGGAGCGACGACGCGGAACCCCTCGGCCGCGTACCGGTCGGCGACGGAGCGGATGTGCCCGTCCACCCCCCACACCTCGTGGATCAGGATGAGGGCGCGCTCGCCCTCCCCGCTGCGGTACAGCGGAACGTCGTGGTCGGCCAGGGTCCAGGTCTCATCGCTCGTGGGCATCCCCGCACGATAGCCGTGCGCCCCGGGAGGGGGACGCGCGCTTCCTGAGCGGGGTGCGCTTCACTGGACGGATGGGTGCGGAGGATCGACGGGGCGTGCGGGTGATCGCGACGACCGCGATGGTGGTGACGGTGATCGTGGTGGGGCACCTGGTGGTGCTCCTGCTGCTCGAGGGGTGAGCCGGGCGTCGTCCTCGCCGTGGCTGTTACCCGATCACCGAGGTGAAAGCAAGAACGAGCGCGCACGCCCCGGCCGGCGAAGACTGAGGGCATGAAGCAGATGACGTACGGATCCACCCGCTTCCTGGTCGCGGATGCGATCGGAACGGCTCTGCTGGAACTGGTGACAGCCATCGAACGCGGCAGGCACGCCGACCTTGTCGCCTTCCCGGCCTTCACCGAGCAGGGGCGGCCCTGCGAGGTGCAGCTCACGCTGCACGGGCGCAGCGAACTCGTCGCGATGTCGACGGAGTCCGGTGCGGGCCTCGACGAAGAGACGAGTGAGGCGACGTCCATCGCGGTCGAGGACATCCGGAGCCGCATCGCTCGTCATGCTCTCGCCGTGCACCGGCCCGGCCTCGAGGAGGACGACGAGGAGACGGCCGTGCACGGTCTCGGACTGCTCGAGGCCTGAGGCGCGCCGACGGCCGGGCCGAGTGCTGCTTCCCCGCTGCGGCGCCTTGTCGACCTCGCCGGTCAGCGGCCGAGGGTGCTGCTCGGGTACTCGCCGAAGCGCTCAGCGTAGGCGGCCGAGAAACGGCTCAGGTGACTGAAGCCCCAGGCGCGCGCGACGTGGGCGACCGTGACCCGGGCGGGATCGGCGAGGCGGAGGTCGGTCCGCACTCGGTCCAGGCGCACCTCCCGGAGGTACTGCAGCGGAGTCGTCCCCAGCAGGCGCTGGAACGCCGCCTGCGTTCCCCGGACGCTGAGGTGCGCGGCGTGGGCGATCTCGATCGGACCGATGGCCCGGTGCGCGTTCTCGTGCACGAACTCGACGGCCGCGCGGAGACCGCCGTTGCTCGGCGCGAGGAGCACCCGGGGCAGGACCGCGTCTTCGGGCGGATACAGGTCGAGGAACGCGGCCGCTGCACGGCGCGACAGGCGGTCCCAGAGCAGCGGAGTGACGCGGCCCGTGCGCACCGCGGTGGAGACCTCGCCGATGACCGCGTGCCAGCGCGCGACCGCCGCGGGATCGACGCTGCGCAGGTGATCGAAGCGGAGCGCTCCGCGGAGGCCGTGCTCGGAGGAGACGCGGGCGACGTGGGCGCGGTCGAGGTGCACGAGCCTCTGGTCGTAGTCGGTGAAGGAGAACACGAACGGGCGGTACGCGGGAGCGAGCATCGGCACGCGCCGGGTCAGGGCCACGGCGTCGTGCTCGACGTCCATGACGGCGCTGCCGCCGACGAGCCACTGCACGACGTAGTCGCCCGTGCCGGGGTTGCCGCCGAGCGTCGTGCCGCACATCTGGGAGGTGCGCAGCGTCATCGCGGCGTCGCCGAGGGCGGCGTAGCGGAACGAGAACGGTCCGTCGGTCGGGGTGACACTCCATCCGGTGCCCGAGTAGAAGCCAGCGAGGACCTCGGAGGCCCAGTCGACACCGCTCCCCTCCGCCTCGATCCGCACCTTCGTGCGATCGTCGGTCGAGATGCCCGGGGGCCGATCAGCCGGCACGACGCTGCGTCGAGGGCGCAGGAGTACCTCGATCGAGGATCACCGCGAGCTGCTCGAGGGCTTCCGAGTGCTCCACCACGGGTGACCTCCTCCTGCGCAGTGCTCAGCACCCCGCTACCCCAGTTCACGGGGACGGTGCAGATGAGTGCGCTGAGCGGATAGGCGAACCCTGATGGCGACCGCCCGAGAGACCTACCTTCTTGTACCTGAACAGAGCACCACCTGGTCACGCCCCAGACCCCGGCAGACAAGGACACGCATCATGGGCCAGCTCCTCTACGGATCCCCCTCCCACCCCGCTCGACCTCGACGACCGCACGCTCGCGCATCTGCAGATCGTGGTCCTCACGAAGCTGCGCCGGAGCGAGGGGTTCCTGCTCACCCTCCCCGCCGCCGTGTCCACGGGCTCGGGTCGCAGGGCGCTGTGGATGCACGCCGCGATCCCGATCCAGTTCTCCTACGCCGGATCCTCGGCGCCGGCCATCGACCCGGCGTGGATCGAGGCGCTCCTGCGTGCGGCGGACACGGCGAAGGGCCTCCAGCCGCTCGCCGAGCCGGCCCCCGGACCGGCGCAGTCCGCTCGCGTGGCATGACCGTCCTCGCGCCGGAGCACCCGTGCGGCCTCGCACGCGCGCTCGACTCGGAGGACCCACGCTGCACGGTCATGCTGCTGCGCGACGCCCTCCGCTCGCCCGGCGCCATCCACCCGGGCCTCGCTGCTCACCTTCTCGAGCAGCTCGGCGCGGTCGACTGCGGGCGGAACGACTGCCGACCCGATCCCGACTCTTCGTCGGACGCCTGGTAGCGGGGCTGCGCGTCCTCCCGGACCGGAGTGACCGCGGCGACGGGGCAGGGACGACCCGAACGTCCCTGCCCCCCCCTCGCCCGCAGGGGTCCCTGGTCCCCGCGAGTGCGGCCAGGGTAGGCACGCGGAACGAGTCCTGGAACGACCCTTGACCCGGGCGTCCATCGCGTGCCCCGGCGCAGGCGAGGCGTTCCGGTCGCTTCCGGCGAGGGTGCGGCCCGTCTGGGGGAGGGCTAACCCGATTAATGCTCCGATCGGAGAGAGGACGATAAAGGCTACGTAGATTCGAGGCAATCCCCTTTCCTCGAGACCCTGCGGAGTTCTCTTGCCTTTCTCGTCCTCTGCGCGCGCAGCCCCCACTGCCGCGTCTTCTCGCCGATTCCGATTCGGCGCTCTCACCGTCGCACTGGTCTCTCTTCTGACCGTCGGCGGATTAGCGCAACCTGCTTCCGCGGCGATTCTCCAGCCCACTCCGACCACCCCTATCAGGGTGCAGGAGAGCAGCGTGGATCTCACCTATTCGGGTTCCTGGCGCGATATGTCCGGCGGTGACAGCGGCGGCGGGATCAAGTACCTCAACAGCGAGGGATGGGTGCAGTTCAAGTTCACCGGCACCGCCTTCCGCTGGATCAGCCGCACCGGCGCGACCTCGGGGATCGCGAACGTCTACCTCGACGGCAAGCTCCTCACCGAGGTCGACCGGTACTCGTCCTCGACCCAGTACCAGGTGCCGGTCCTCACCAGGATCGGGCTCGCGGACCAGGTGCACACCGTGAAGATCGCCTACACGGGCGAGAAGAACCCCGCGGCGACCGATGCGAATCTGATCATCGACGCCTTCGAGCTCGGGAGGGAGGCCTCGTCCACGGAGCCGAGCCCCTCCCCCACGCCGACCGCGACCCCGACCGCGACCCCGACGACGACTCCGACCGCCACGCCGCGCCCGACGACGACGCCGACGCCCGCTCCGGCGCCCACGGCGGACTTCGTGCCCAGCGGCACCGACCCGCTCCGGGTCGAGGACAGCCACTGGAAGCTCGACTACTCCGGCGACTGGCGCACCATGAACGGCGGTGACAGCGGAGGCAGCATCGAGTACCTGAACGGCGCCGGCAACGTGCAGTTCACCTTCGCCGGGACCTCGTTCCGCTGGCTCAGCCGCACCACTCCCACCTCCGGGATCGCGGACGTGTCCATCGACGGCAGGCTCGTCGCCTCCGTCGACCGCTACAGCTCCACGACGAAGTACCAGGTGCCGGTGTTCGAGCGCTCTGACCTCGCCGACGGCGTCCACACGGTGAAGATCGCCTACTCCGGCCGCAAGAACTGGGCGTCCGACGACAAGAACCTGATCATCGACGCGTTCGAGCTGGCCGACGACGGCCTCGCAGTCGGCGGGGTGCAGGCGTTCCCCCTCGTCGACGGCTACGTCCTCGGCTGGAACGCGCCCTTCTCCTCCGACGTGGTCTCCTACGACGTGCACCGTTCCGACGGATCCCGCGACGAGACGATCGCGACCGTCGCCGATCCGGTGCGCCAGTACCGCGACGAGGACGCGGCCCTCGGTGTCGCCTACTCCTACTGGATCACCGCCCGTGACAGCGGCGGCCGCACGTCCACCGTCACCGAGCCGACCACCGTCACCGCCGAGCAGAGGAGCACCCGCGCGGCGCTGCAGGCCGCCTCGGACTGCCCGACGCCGACGAAGACCGTGCGCACCTCCTCGGAGCTGAACAGCGCCCTCGTCGGCGCCCGCCCCGGTCAGGTGATCCGGATGGCGGACGGCCTGTACACGGGCGCCTTCGCCCTGCGCTCGATCCCGGACAGCAGCTCGGGTGTCTGGCTCTGCGGCTCCCCGAACGCCGTGCTCTCCACGGGCAGCACGGGCTCCGGCATCGCCCTGACCCTCAAGGACGTGCACAACGTGCACCTCGTCGGCTTCTCGGTGAGGAACGCGTTCCAGGGAGTCCACGTGCTCGCCAGCTCGGAGGTCCGGATCGCGGATCTGACGGTCTCGGAGATCGGCTACGAGGGCGTGCACCTCCGCAACCAGACCGTCGACTCGCTCATCGTCGGCTCGACGATCAGCCGCACCGGACTGGTCACCGCCAAGTACGGCGAGGGCGTCTACGTCGGCACCTCCGACCGCAACTGGTGCGAGTACAACGGCTGCGCCTCGGACAAGTCGAACCGCAACCTGGTGATCGACAACGTCATCCGCGACACGGGCGCCGAGCCCATCGAGGCGAAGGAGGGGACGTGGGACGGGCAGATCATCGGCAACGTGGTCGCCCGCGGCTCGCGCATCTCGACCGACGTGCTGTCGCTGACGATGGTCTCCGGCAACGGATGGACGGCCGCCGGGAACACCTTGTCCAATCCCCGCATGTACGGACTGCAGGTGATCACCCGCGAAGACGGATCGGGCAACAAGAACCTCGTGACGGCCAATCATGTCGCGAATGCGCCCGCTTATCCGATCTATCTGCACAATCCGTCGGACTGGTCGACGTGGGGCAATATCGCGACCTGCTCGAATTCCGGGAAGGACCCGGTCAGCAATTCGGCCTGCACGAGATAGTCGGGCTTCTCGACGGAGGCCGGCGGAATCACTTCGATATCGGATTCCACCGGTCTCTCGCGGAGAAGGGGAAGGGGGGCGCGCGGTGAACGCGCCCTCCTTTCTCTCTGTGCCGTCGTCACAGGAGGAGCACTCCTCACCGGCGTCGCCCGAACCGACGCTGAGGACCTCAGCGGTCCGAGAATCGACATCGATGTCTCCCGTCCCGAGCTCACCGAGCCCGGTGTGCTCGCCGCGACCGTCGCCGGAACCCCGGTCGTCTGACCGACGACGGCTCGATCGAGCTCGTCCAGCGGTCCACCGGCACCGTCCTCGACCACGGCGATGCCACGCTCGGTGCCGTCGATCATGAGCTGCTGACCCGTCGGCGATGCCTTCCGCGGGGCAGTGTCGTCTGCAACCGAGGTCAGGAGGCGGCGCTGACTTGAAGAAGGTCCACGCGGCCCGTCTCAGCCTCGGTTGCGAACGGTCCGGCCTGCAGAAGTAAGGCTGAACGCGTCGATCTCAGCGGGAACCGGCGATCTACCGCGTCCAGCCTTACTCGTGCAGCCGGAGACGGGTCGACACCGCGCCCCTGCGGGAGGACAGCCACGTCGAGACCCGACCGCCCCCTAGCCCGTGCGCCCGTACGCCCCTAGGTTGGGGGAACCCGCTCCGCACCCCACCGAGTTCCACCGGAGGAACGCCATGGACACGACACCCCGTCTCCGCCGGATCGCGCTCGCGCTGGTCGCGGTCGTCTCGCTCACGGCGGCGGGTGCCGCACCGGCGTCCGCTCTCGACAGGCCGGTCTTCCCCCGGGACGGACTGCCGTCGCTCGGGGACGTCCGCGACGCCCTCGGCGGGCCGGTCGTCTCGCCCTCGACCTCGGTCGGCTACGGCGGCGCGGTCTCGTCGGTCGACGCCCGTGCGAGCCGCGCCGGGCTCGAGGTGCTCAAGCGCGGCGGCAATGCCGCCGACGCCGCGGTCGCGACCGCCTCGGCCCTCGGAGTGACGGAGCCCTACAGCGCCGGGATCGGCGGGGGCGGCTACTTCGTCTACTTCGACGCCGCCTCCGGCGAGGTGAGCACGATCGACGGACGCGAGACCGCACCGGCGGGCATCACGCCCGACGCCTTCCTCGACCCGGCGACGGGCGCGCCGTACACCTTCACGCCCGACCTCGTCTCGTCCGGAGTCGCCGTCGGAGTCCCCGGCACCGTCGCGACCTGGGACACCGCGGTCGACCGCTTCGGCACCCTGCCGCTCCCGGTCGTGCTGGCGCCGTCCATCGCGCTGGCCGCGAAGGGCTTCCCGGTCGACGAGACGTTCCGCAACCAGACGCTCGACAACCTCGAGCGGTTCCAGGCGTTCCCCGACACGGCGGAGCTCTTCCTCCCCGGCGGCGACGCCCCGGAGGTCGGCAGCACCTTCCGCAACCTCGATCTCGCCAAGACGCTGACGCGCATCGCGGCGCAGGGCCCGAGCGCGTTCTACGAGGGACCGCTGGCCGCCGAGATCGCCGACACCGTTCAGAACCCCCGAGTCGCCCCCGACTCCGCCCTGCCCGCTCCGGCCGGCTCGCTCACCGCGGCCGACCTCGCCGCCTACTCCGTCCTCGAGCAGGCGCCGACCCGCGTCTCCTACCGCGGGCTCGACGTCTACGGCATGGCACCCTCCTCCTCCGGCGGTATCGCGGTCGGCGAGGCGCTGAACATCCTCGAGAACCACGACCTCGGCGCCGAGAGCACCGGCGGCGCCCTGCACCTCTACCTCGAGGCGTCGGCCCGCGCGTTCGCCGACCGCGGCGCCTACGTCGGCGACCCGGCCTTCACCGACGTGCCCACCGGGACGCTCCTCAGCCAGGAGTTCGCGGACAGCCGGGACTGCACGATCGACCCGACGACGGCCTCCGTCCGCCCGGTCGCCCCCGGTGCGATCGACGGCTCCGGATGCGCCACCGCCCTCGCCGAGGAGCAGGCCGACACCGAGAACATCTCGACCACCCACCTCTCCGTCGTCGACAAGTGGGGCAACGCCGCCTCCTACACGCTGACGATCGAGCAGACCGGCGGCTCCGGCATGACGGTGCCCGGACGCGGCTTCCTCCTCAACAACGAGCTCACCGACTTCTCCCCCGTCTTCGTCGACGGCGACCCGAACCGGATCGAGCCCGGCAAGCGCCCCCGCTCGTCCATGTCGCCGACCATCGTGCTCGACGACGGGGAGGTGAAGCTCGTGCTCGGCTCGCCGGGCGGATCGACGATCATCACCACGGTGCTCCAGACGCTGGTCAACCGCATCGACCTCGGCATGACGCTCCCGGAGGCGGTGGCGGCGCCCCGGGCCTCGCAGCGCAACGCGGCGGCGACGACGGCCGAGCCCGGCTTCATCGAGGCGTACGCCGACGACCTCGCGCCCTTCGGCCAGCAGCTGACCCCGTCGGGCGACTCGTTCACCTCGGCCGCCGAGATCGGCGCCGTCGCCGCGATCGAGGTCGACTCCTCGGGACGCATGACGGCGGTCGCCGAACCGGAGCGCCGCGGCGGCGGCACGGCGCTCGTGGTCGATCCGGAGGAGTGACGCGAAGCGGCGCCTCATCCGCACGCCCGCTCAGGTCGTGCGGTCGGGCTTCCCGCCACGACCTCGGCGGCGCCAGAGGCCGCGGAGCCGCGCCAGCTGCCGGTCGGTGAAGTCGTTCGAGAGGGCGAAGGCCTCGGCACCCGGGTCGGCGCCGTCGTCCACATTGCGGAGGGCGCGCAGCGCGCGCTCCGCTTGAGCGCGCGACTCGTCCGGGGGTGGCGGGGTCGTGTCCATGGCGTCCACCCTAGGCACCGGGGGCGACCCGAACCGCTCGCTCGCCGGTGGTGCGCTGTTCACGCGCATCCCCCATCCTGGAGGCATGGCAGCCGCGACCCCCGCTCCGTCGATGCCGGCCGGCCTGCGCACCGTCCGGATCGCCGCCCTCGCGACGGCCGGGATCGCCGCGAACGTCGCGTTCATGCTGTGGCTCGCGCACACGCAGATCACCGACTACCCGACGTACGACACCGCATACGCCGGCGCCTTCGAGACCGGCGTCCTCCTCTCGGTGGGAGTCGCGGTGCTCGCGCTCGTCGTCGCGGGGGCGACCGCGTTCCGGCGCACCCGTTAGCGGCTCCGGGCACGACCTCGCTCACGCCTTCGCGCGCATCGCCCTCTCGGCGATCCGGAGCCCGAGCCGGGTGCCGAGCACCCGCGTCGACAGCACGGCGACGACCCGGTTCCTCCACCCGTCGATCACGGACGGCGCCGTCGTCGGCATCGCCCGCCAGGCGGTCTCGACGACCTGGTGCGCCTGCCGCTTAGTCCTCGCCGCTCCGGGGTTCATCGGCGTCTCGGTGTCGCCCGGCGCGACCGAGAAGATCCGGAGGCCGTGGCGGCGGTGCTCCTCCGAGAGCGCCTCGGTGAAGCGGAGCACGTAGGCCTTCGAGGCGGCGTAGGCGGCGAAGTGCGGGAGGGGCTGGTAGCCGGCTCCGCTGGCGATGGTGATGATCGTGCCGCTGCCGGCGCGGCGCATCCGGATGACGGCGGCGCGCGTGAGCAGCGACAGCGCGGTGACGTTGATGTCGATCATCCGGCGCAGCTCGTCGGGATCCGTCCGGTCGAGGTCGCCCTCGGGAGCGGTGCCGGCGCTGGCGACGAGGTGGTCGAGGCGGGGCAGCTCCTCGGTGATGACGGCGGCGAGGCGGGAGACGTCCTGCGCCTGGGCGAGGTCGGCCGTGTGGACGGTGGCGGTGATTCTGTGCGCGGCCGAGAGCTCGTCGGCGAGCGCCTGCAGGGCCGGCCCGGACCGGGCGACGAGCAGCAGGTCGACGCCTTCTCGGGCGTAGCGGCGGGCGAACTCGGCGCCGATGCCGGAGCTGGCTCCGGTGATGAGGGCGAGGGGGCGGGATGCGGTGGGCATGGTGTCCTTCCTGGTCGCCTCATCCTAAGCGGATACATCATCCGTTCGGAGCTGTGATCCGCTTCTCGCCTAGGCTGTCGTTCCATGGACGGACTCCGGCGCGACGCCGCTCGCAACCGCGAGCGCATCCTCCAGGCTGCGCGGGAGCTGCTCGAGCGCGGGGACGACCTGGCGCTGAACGCGGTCGCGCGCGCCGCCGACGTCGGGGTGGGCACGGTCTACCGCCATTTCGCGACCCTCGAGGAGCTCGAGGAGGTCGTCGTGTGGGACCGCTTCGACGAGCTCGACCACCTCCTGCGCTCGGCCGGACCGGACGGTTTCGAGCGGACGCTCGTCCAGCACATCGCCCTCCTGACCACCGATCCGCTGTTCGAGCGGATCACCTCCCGGCCCGACGCCGCACTGCCGCAGACGGCCGCGAAGCGCGCAGCGCTCCTCGACCGCCTCGCCGACGTCCTCGACACCGCCCGATCGGACGGCCGCGTCCGCCCGGACGCGGACGCCGCGTCGGTCGCGCTCCTCGCCTGCGGTGCGGCGCACTCCCTCCGCAGTGCCGGACTCGCCCCCGAGGACGCCGGGGCGCGGATCATCCTCGACGTCGTCCTGCGCGGCCTGCGGCCGTAGGGGCCCGGCTCCGGTTGACGAGCGTTCCACTCCCCTGGTACAAAGTGTACCAATCATCCGATACACCAGGGGGTCGCCGCGTGTTCCTGTTCCTGATTCTGCAGTTCGCTCCCGCGGCCGGCGGCCTGCTCCTCGCAGGGGCGTGGTGGTGGCTCCGGCGGCGTTCCGAGCCGGGTCTGCCCGCGCCCGTCCGGGCGGCGACCGCGGTGGGCGCGGTCCTCGCTCTCGCGTCCGCGCTCGCCCTCACCGCAGTGTCGGTCTTCCCGGAGTGGCTCCCGCCGTTCGACCAGGAGGGCCACCTCCGCTGGCTGCTCGCGAGGTACCTGATCCCGCTGATCGTGACGTTCGTCGCACTCGTCCTCCTCCAGCTCCCCCGCGCCCGCGCCCGAGGCGCCGGGACGGCCGAGCTCGCGCCCCGCACCCTCCTCACCTTCGCTCCTCGGCCCCTGCTCGTCGCGACGGCCACCGCCGCCCTCGCCGCCGTCGCCGCGGCGGTCCTCGCGGGAGCGGCGGCGAGCACCGACGAGCTCGGGCGGTCCGTGCGCTTCGTCCTGCCGGTCTCGGAGAACACCTACGCCTCGTCGACCTTCTACGGCTGGTGGTTCTCGGTGCCGTGCCTCGTCCTGCTGGCCCTCGTCCTGGTGGTGGCGGGCCTCGCGCTCCGCTCGATCTCGCGACCGCCCCTCGACGTCGACCGCTCCGCCGACGCCGCGGAGCGCACGATCCGGGCGCGCAACGTCCTCGCCGTCGTGATCGGAGGCGTCCTGCTGCACGTCGGGGCCGTCTTCTCCGCACTGCGCGCCACCTCGATGCTCCAGACGGGATTCGATGCCGGGGCCACCGGCTTCGTGCAGTTCGGCACCTCGTTCGCGGCGCTCGGATCGGCGCTCCTCGTCGCCGGGTGGGCCGCGACCCTCCTCGGCTCCGCCTTCTGGTGGGGCGTGCTCCTCTCGACCCTGCGCTCGACGAGCCGGCGTCCGGTCGGGTCCGTCGCCCGATGATCATCACGCTCACCGAGACGGGCGCACCGTTCGTCGACCAGATCCAGGACCGGATCCGGGGCCTCATCGCCACCGGCGTGCTCGCCGCCGACCAGCGCCTGCCCTCGGTGCGCCAGCTCGCGAACGACCTCGGCGTCGCCCCCGGCACCGTCGCGAAGGCCTACAAGGCCCTCGAGACCGAGGGCGTGCTCGTCACGCGCACCGGCAGCGGCACCCGCGTCGGAACGACCGCATCGGCGACGCCGGGGCCGGTTCTGGCCGCAGCTCAGCGGCTCGCGGCCGAGAGCAGACGCGCGGGACTCAGCCGCTCCGAGGCTGTCCGTGTTCTGGATGCCGTCTGGCCCGACTGACCCCGGCGTGGACGTCGACGGCCGCTCGGGCCGTCCGGCCGATCGGAGCCGCGCTGTTCGTCGAGTTCCCGGCGCCGGACGTGTATGCCACAATCTGCGAATGCATGAAGATATGCGGGTCTGCGGCCGCCTGCCCCAGAGCGACTACGTGGAGCTGGCTGTCGAGGTGTTCGCGATGCTCGCCGACGCGACGGTGCGGCTGATCCTGGCACTCAGGGATGCGGGTGAGATGTCGGTCAACCAGCTCGCCGAGCTGGTCGAGAAGCCCCCGGCGGCGGTGTCGCAGCACCTGGCGAAGATGCGCCTGGCGCGGATGGTGTCGACGCGGCAGGACGGCACGCGGGTGTTCTACCGGCTCGAGAACGAGCACGCGTCCCGGCTGGTGAGCGACGCCGTCTTCCAGGCGGAGCACGCTCTGGGCGGCACGCCCCGCCACCACCACGCCCAGGCGGCCCAGGCGTGAGCGCGGTGATCGAGAGTCCGGTGCGCGAGGGCGGCCGCGTGCTCGCGAAACCGCCGTCGATCCTCGTCACCGGCGCGCGGCTGCCGGAGGTGCGCTGGGCGGCGCTCGCGCTCGCCCTCTTCCTGATCGCCTGGCCGCTGCAGCTGGCCGGCCTCCCGGCGCCCGTCTGGTGGACGCTCTACCTGGCCTGCTGCGTGACCGGCGGCTGGGAGCCGGCCTGGGCGGGCCTCACCGCGCTCCGCGAGAAGGTGCTCGACGTCGACCTGCTGATGATCGTCGCGGCGATCGCGGCCGTGTCGATCGGCCAGGTCTTCGACGGCGCCCTGCTCATCGTGATCTTCGCGACCAGCGGCGCCCTCGAAGCGCTCGTGACGCAGAGGACGGCCGACTCCGTGTCGAGCCTGCTGACGCTCGCCCCGGAGCGGGCGACCCGGCTGCTCAGGACGGGCGACGGCGACGACTTCGAGACCGTTCCGACGGCGCAGCTCGTCGTCGGCGACCTGATCCTCGTGCGCCCCGGCGAGCGGATCGGCGGCGACGGGGTCGTGGTCGACGGCGTCAGCGAGGTCGACCAGGCCGCGATGACCGGAGAGTCGGTGCCCGTCAGGCGCGGACCCGGCGACCCCGTGCTCTCGGGCACGGTGAACGGCACCGGTGCGCTGTCCGTCCGGATCGAGCGAGCGGCGGCCGACTCGGTGATCGCACGGGTCGTCACGCTGGTGGCGGAGGCGTCCGAGACGAAGTCGACGCGGCAGATGTTCATCGAGAAGGTCGAGCAGCGCTACTCCCTCGGCGTGGTCGTCGCGACCCTGCTCGTGTTCGCGCTGCCGCTGGCGTTCGGCGAGGACTTCCGCGACGCGCTGCTGCGCGCGATCACGTTCATGATCGTCGCCTCCCCCTGCGCGGTGGTGCTCTCGACCATGCCGCCGCTGCTCGCGGCGATCGCGAACGCGGGCCGGCACGGGGTGCTCGTGAAGTCGGCGACCGTGATGGAGCGCCTCGGCCGCACCCGGCTCGTCGCGTTCGACAAGACCGGCACGCTGACCGAGGGCGCCCCCGTCGTCCGCAGCGTGTCCCCCGCACCGGGCGTCTCGGCGGCGGAGGTGCTGGGCTGGGCCGCGGCGGTCGAGCAGCACAGCGAGCACCCGCTCGGGCGAGCGATCGTCCGCGCGGCCGGCCCGGGTGCCACTCCTGCCGCCGACGTCCGCGCCCTGCCCGGGCACGGCGTCGAGGGCGTGGTCGACGGCGCGCTGGTGCGGGTCGTGCAGTCGGCGGAGCATCCGGAGATCGTGGGGACGGTGGTCGACGTGGTCGTCGACGGAGCCCTCGTCGGCACGATCGCACTCGAGGACGCTCTGCGCCCGGAGGCGGCCGCCGCCGTCGCGGAGGCCGCCGCACTGACGAGCGAGCCGGTGCACCTGCTGACCGGGGACAACGAGCGGACGGCGGCCGAGATCGGCCGGCGCACGGGCATCCGCGAGGTGCACGCCCGGCTCCTGCCGGCCGACAAGGCTGCGACGGTCCGGGCCCTCGAGGAGTGCGGCGTCCCGGTGCTGCTCGTCGGCGACGGAGTGAACGACGCCCCCGCCCTCGCGTCGGCGAGCACCGGGATCGCGATGGGCCGCCACGGATCGGACCTCGCCCTGGACACCGCGGACGCCGTGATCATCCGGGACGACCTGACCGCGATCCCGAAGGTGATCGCCCTCTCGCGCCGCGCGCACCGCTACGTGGTCGCGAACCTGATCATCGCGGGCACCTTCATCACCGTCCTCGTGACCTGGGACCTGATCGCGACCCTCCCCCTGCCGCTGGCGGTGGCCGGCCACGAGGGATCCACGGTCGTCGTCGCGCTCAACGGACTCCGGCTGCTGCGCCGCAGCGCCTGGAGGTGACGCTCGAGCCGTGGCGACCGGTCACGACCGGCGGACCGCGAGCATGTCCTGCATCTGCTGGATCTCGAGACGCTGCGACGTCGAGATCACCTCGGCGAAGGTGAGCACCGTCGGATCCTCCCCGCGCTCGATCACGGCGTCCGACATGGTCAGAGCCGCCTCGTGGTGGGTGATCATCAGCTCCAGGAACAGCACGTCCGCCTCGGCTCCCGTCGCGGCGGTCAGCTCGGCGATCTGCGCCGGAGTCGCGAGCCCGGGCATCCGCATCGCTCCGCCCTCGCCGGCGTCGTGCTCCGGCATCCACGCGTGTCCGCCGTCATCGAGCGGAGCGGCCATCCACTGCATCGCCTCGTCGGCCGACGCCTTCGGCAGGCCCCAGCTCGTCAGCCAGCCGAACAGCTGCCCGGATTGCTGCTGCTGGGTGAGGAGCAGGTCGGTCGCCAGGTAGCGGACCTCCTCGTCCGCGGTGCGATCGCGGACGAGGAGCGCCATCTCGGCGCCCTGGAGATGGTGCGTCTGCATGTCGCGGGCGAAGCCGGCCTCGGCGCTCGATCCGTCGACGGGTCGGGGCGATCACGGCCCTCCGGTGACGAGGAGCCCGATCAGGACGCCGACCAGGACCGCGACTCCGAGGCTCGCGACCGCTCGGCCTCCGCGCTTCGCCGTCCGCTCGACGGTCACGACCGGCCTTCTGCCGAAGCGGGCGGCGTCAGGAGGCCCGCTCGGCCACTGCTGCGCGGGCCAGGCGCGGCGGGCCGCCACGGCGCCGAGGAGGGCGAGGGCGAGCAGCGCGGTCGTGGCGGCGGTGAGGCTCACCGCGCCGATCCAGCCGGCGAGCGGATAGGTGATCAGGAAGCAGGCGTGGGAGAGGGAGAACTGCGCGGTGTAGATCGCGCTGCGGTTCTCCTCGGTCGCCGCCCGCATCAGCAGCCGCGACGACGG
Organism: Rathayibacter rhapontici; assembly: GCF_001995175.1. Classification (GTDB taxonomy): domain Bacteria; phylum Actinomycetota; class Actinomycetes; order Actinomycetales; family Microbacteriaceae; genus Rathayibacter. The sequence continues at coordinate 28,679 of NZ_MUKN01000023.1, read as the reverse complement.
GGTGCCCATGAGCGAGTTCCCGGCGCCGAGGATCGCCCAGGTCCCGAGCAGCAGCCACCAGGCGCCCGACCACGCGGCCGAGGCGAGGGTCATCACGACCGCCAGGGCGAGGCCCGAGATCGCGACGACGCTGCCGGCGAGCATGACCCGCCGGTCGTCCCATCGCTCGATCAGCCGAGGCACCGTGAGGGCGACGAGGAGGGAGCCGCCGCCGTAGCAGGCGAGCGCCAGGGCGAGGCTGGAGGCGTCGAGCGCGAACACATCGCGGGCGTAGACGACGGTGTTCACCAGCACGAGTGCGGTCGCGGCGCCGACCGTGAGGTTCAGGCCCATCAGGAACCGCAGCGACGGGGTGCGGGCGAAGACGCGCACCCCCGCGGTGGTGCGCTGCCACAGGGTGCCGGGGGCCGCGACCTCGCGCCGGCCCCCCAGCGGGGTCGTCACGACGAGGATCGCGGAGCAGAGGAACCCGATCACGGTTCCGAGGAAGAGGGAGTGGTAGCTGATCACCGTCAGGAGGATCGCGGCCAGGATCGGGCTGACCAGCGCCTCGAGGTCGTAGGCGAGACGCGACAGCGACAGCACCTTCGTGTACTCGCGCTCGTCCGGCAGCACCACGGGGATGAGCGACTGGAACGCGGGCGTGAACGTCGCCGACGCGGCCTGCAGGAGGAACACGAGGACGTAGATCTGCCAGACGTCCGTCAGGAACGGCAGCGACAGCGCGACTCCCGCCCGCACGAGGTCGGCGCCGACGAGCACGGCCTTCTTCGGCAGGCGGTGCACGAGCGCCGCGATCACCGGAGCGACGCCGACGTACGCGAGCATCTTGATCGTCAGCGCGGTGCCGAGGACGGCGCCCGCCCGCGCGCCCGCGAGGTCGTAGGCGAGCAGGTCCAGCGCGACGGTGAGCAGGCCGGTGCCGATCAGCGCGATCACCTGCGCGGCGAACAGGGAGCGGTAGGCGCGGGAGCGCAGGACGGACAGCACGGGACGACTCCTGACGTCGGGAGTCGCCACCTTATACCTGCATGACAACGCAGGTACGAATACGTGCAGGGTGGAGGCAGGACGGAGACTGCGCCCGTCGCCGTCGGCGCCGCCGGTCCTGTCGCGGCGCGCGATTCGCCGCTCGAGACGGACCCCGCTCGGGGAGACCACGAGCGAGGTCTCCGAGATCTCGCTGACCTTCACCGACAACCTGCTCGATCTCGGAGGAGACAGCGATGCCTTCGCGATCCAGGACGTCGGACCCGACGACCGCTACTACAGCGACGGTTGCACCACCCTCTCCGGTCCCACGATCACCGCGCCCGCCGCCCTCGGTGCGGCCGGCGCGTACGAGGTGCTCTGGCAGGTCGTGTCGGCGGACGGTCATCCGATCTCGGAGACCTACGTCTTCGACTACGCCCCCGCCGTAGGCACCCCGAGCGCCGACGGAGCGTCGAGCGCTCCCGTCTGCGGGCAGGAGCCCTCGGAGCAGGACGATTCGGCCGAGGACAGGACCGCGTCGGACGCGGCGACGGCCTCCCCCTCCGGCCTCGTCGTCGGACTGTCGATCGGCGCCGGGGTGATCGCGGTCATGGTCGCGCTCACCGCGCTCCTCGCGAGGAGGATGCGCCGCAGCTGACCTCGGATCCTGCCCGCCCGTCCACAGCGGACGGGCAGGACCTCCGCTCGGGCGCATGGCAGGATCGGCGCATGGACGAAGACCGCGCCCCGGCCGACCACGACAGCCAGTACGTCGAACTCGCCGTCGAGGTGTTCGCGATGCTCGCCGACGCCACCCGCGTCCGCATCATCCTCGCGCTCCGCGACGGCGAGCGCTCCGTCACCGAGCTCGCCGGACTCGTCGACAAGGCGCCCACCGCCGTGTCGCAGCACCTCGCGAAGCTGCGCCTGGCGCGGATGGTCACGACCCGGCACGACGGCACCCGCGTCTTCTACCGACTCGTCGACGAGCACGCCCGCCGCCTCGTCTCGGACGCGATCTTCCAGGCCGAGCACTCGGTCGACGCCTCGCCCCGGCACCACCGGCTGTCGCACGAGGCGGACGGCGGGACGGGTGACGCGGACGCCCGCGGCGTCCGGGAGACCGTCGGCCCGAACCGGGAGTGAGTCCCGGTCAGCGCCGGCCGAGCAGGACCGGCCGCCGGGCGCCGGGGAGACGCCGTCCGCGCTCCGATCGAGCGGCTCTCGTCCCGGTCACCTGCCGCTGCGGGCAGCGGCGACCACGGCCCGGAGGAACCCGGGGAACGCCTCCTCGAGCTCCGCGTCGCGGAGGACGTTCATCCGCGACGTGCCGACGTAGTACTGGTGGATGACGCCCGCCTGCCGCAGCGCGGTGAAGTGGTGCGTCGCGGTCGAGGCCGTGATGGGCAGGTCGAAGCCGCCGCAGCTGATGTCCGCCTCAGCCGAGGCGAGCTGCGACACGATGCTCAGTCGGATCGGGTCGGCGATGACTTCGAGGATCCGCGGGAAGTGAAGATCCTCGACGGAGGGTTCGTCGTCGATCGGTGCTCGAGCCATTCGGAGCCTCCTTACGAGGGGACGATCGTACCGGGAGGGCGGGACACCCGCTGAGGTCAGCGGACCCGGATGACGACCTTGCCGAGGGGGCCCTCGGCGAGACGGGCGTACGCGCCTTCGCGTCCTCGAACCGGTAGGTGGAGTCGATGACGGGGCTGATCCCGTGCTGCTCGAGGAATTCGACGAGCTCCTCGAAGGCCGACAGAGTGCCGACGGCGACGCCCTGGACGGTGGTCTGACGGAACAGCACGGTCATCAGGTCGAGGTTCGCGGTCTGCCCGGCGAGGAACCCGATGACGGCGACGACGCCCCCGGCCTTCGCGGCGCGGACGGAGTCGTTGACGCCGTCTCCCCCGGCGACGTCGATGACGACGTCCACGCCCTTCCCGTCGGTGAGCCGGAGGACTTCAGCGGCCCAGTCGGGCGTCGTGCGGTAGTTGATGAGGTCGGTGGCCCCGAGATCCTTCGCGACGGCGAGCTTCTCGTCGCTGGACGAGGTGGCGATGACGCGGGCGCCGAGAGCGGAGGCGATCTGGATCGCGAACACCGACACGCCGCCGGTGCCCTGCACGAGCACGCTGCCGCCCGCCTCCAGCCCGCCGTGGTGGACGAGGGAGAACCACGCCGTCAGCGCGGCGATCGGCAGCGTGGCTGCTTCCGCGTCGCTGAGGTTCACGGGGCTCTTCACGACGCGGTCCTCGTGCAGGAGCACGTACTCGGCGAGACCCCCGTCGATCGGGCCGCCGATCATCGCGTCGGTGTGCACCTGGTCCCACGGGCCGTCGGCCCAGGTGGAGTAGAAGTGGGAGGTGACGCGGTCGCCGACCTCCCACTTCGTCACGTCGGAGCCGACCGCGGTGACGACGCCCGCCGAGTCCGCGCCGACGATGAGGCCCTTCGGCATCTTCTCGGGCGAGTAGTCCCCTTCGACGAGCGCCTTGTCGCGGTAGTTCAGCGAGACTGCCGAGACCTGCACGAGGAGGTCGTTCGGGCCGGGGGTCGGGGTGTCGACCTCGCGGAGGTCGAGGTTGTCGAAGCCGAAGTCGGCGAGGGTCCAGGCGCGCATGGCGGTCCGATCGTGAGGGTGCACCGGAGGTTCCGGAGCCGGAGTCCCGACGGTACAGGTTACTTTGATCTCGATCAAACTTGATTCTCATCGAAGTTCGGAGAAAGCCTCGGGACAGGGCCCGCCGCTGCCGACTCTCCGCTGCTCGACCACTCCGGGAGGATCGTCCGCGGACCCGGTCCGGAATCGCGATCTCAGCTGCCGAGGGGGCTGCGGCGGAGGACGACGAGCAGGGTCTGGGACATGACCGTCGCGTCGTGCTGATCGATGAGCTCGATGCCGATCCGGACGAGGCCCCGGTCGGGTCGCGAGGCGGAAGGGCGCGCGGAGAGGACGACGAAGCGCCCGCGCAGCCGGTCACCCGGGCGCACCGGGAGATGCCAGCGCAGGTCGTCCACTCCCGGCGAGGCGATGCTGGCGCGCTCGTTGAGGAAGGTGTCGACCAGGAGCCGCATCATCATCGCGGTGGTGTGCCACCCACTGGCGATCAGGCCGCCGAAGTCGCCGGCGCGGGCGGCGTCGGGGTCGGTGTGCATGGTGTGCGGGTCGAACGCCGTGGCGAAGGCGATGATCTCGGCCTCGGTCACCGCGATCGGCCCGTAGACGCCTCCGAGTCCGGGGCTGTAGTCGTCGAAGTACCGCTCGGACAGGGGAACGGTGAAAGGCTCCATCGTTCGACCGTACCGCCCGGCCTGCGACGCCGTGTCGACGACCGGGCCGCATCGCGTCAGGCAGCCCCGGGCCGGTCGTCGACGCGCCGTCGTCCGAGGAAGAGCGTCGCGAGGAGCCCCGCGAGCGCGAGGACGCCGCCCGTCACGAAGGCGGACTGTCCGGCCGCGATGGTCTCGGCGACGGTCAGCCGCCCGGCGTCCGCGGCGTTCGAGCCGATCGTGTAGGCCGAGATCAGGACGGCTCCGCCCGCCGCGCCGGCGAGCTGCTGCACCGTCGTGAAGGCCGCGCTGCCGTGCGGGGAGAGCTCCGAGCGGAGGGAGGACAGCGCGAGCGTCGTCACCGGAGCCCAGATCATCGCCTGGCCGGCCGTCATCACGAGGTATCCCGTCAGGTAGGTCCACACACTGTCGGCGTCGGTGAGGGTGCTGAGGAACCAGATGCTCGCGGTCCAGATCGCCGCGCCGGGGATCGCCAGGGGCAGGGGGCCGGAACGGTCGTAGACGCGGCCGCCGAGCGCGGACACGACGGAGATGATGACGCCGCCGGGGAGGAGGAACAGTCCGATCGACAGAGTGCTCAGGCCCAGGGCGCCGGTGAGGACGAAGGGGAGCACGAGGGCGACGCCGAACCCGTTCATGGCCACGAACAGCATGACGACCACGGCGACCACGAAGGTCCTGCTGCGGAAGATCCGCATGTCCAGCAGCGCGTTCCCGCGTCGTCGGAGCGCCACCTGACGCAGGACGAACGCGGCGACTCCGACCACGCCGATCAGGAGCGGGAGGAGCGGAGGCATCGGGGCGTGACCGGAGGCGGATTCGCCGATCAGGGACAGCCCGAGCACGAGTCCGCCGAAGCCGACCGCGGACAGGGCGAGGGACGCGAGGTCCAGGGAGGCGCGCTCGGGCGTCGTGATGGTCGTCAGCTTCAGCGCGCCGGCGACGAGGGCGAGCACCGCGAGCGGGAGCACCAGCAGGAAGAGCCAGCGCCAGGGCAGGTAGGTCAGCACCAGGCCCGAGACGGCGGGGCCGACGGCGGGAGCGATGGCCGGGACCGCCGTCACGATCGCCATGATGCGGCCGCGCCGCGACTCCGGGACGAGCCGGATCGCGGTGGTCATCAGCAGCGGCACGAAGACCGCCGTGCCGACGGCCTGCACGATGCGTCCGACGAGGAGGACCTCGAAGCCGGGAGCCGCGGCGGCGAGCGCCGTTCCGACGATGAAGACCGACAGTGCGGTCAGGAAGATCGTGCGGAGGGGGAAGCGCCGCATGACGAAGCCGGTCGCCGGGATCAGGACCGCCAGGGTCAGCAGGTAGCCGGTGGTCAGCCACTGGCCGGCCGCCGGGCTGATGCCGAGGTCGGCGATGAGGGTCGGCAGGGCGACGCCGAGGAGCATCTCGTTGAGCAGCACGAGGAACGTGGACGCCATCAGGAGACCGATGACGAGCCCGTCCCCCTTCCGGAGCCGGTCGGAGTGCGGGGGGCGCGTGAGCGCAGGAGAAGAGGTGGTCATGACTCCATGGTCAACCTTGACACCTGTGGCAATGTCAAGTCGTCGCGAGGGCGGCTCGGGGGGGGCGAGGGCGTGGAAACCGGAGTCGTGGAACACGAGCGGGCGCCGATCGAGCGGGCGCGCCGCAGCAGCGGCCACGAGGTCGAGGTGCGCTGCACGGCGACGGAGACCAGGGGCGGGTCGGCCGACACCCCGACCGTGAACGACGACGCGACCAGCACGACGGGGATGCCGTCGACCTGGGCGATCAGCGCGGCGACGCCGGAGGGGTGGAGGCCGAACGCGGCGCGCAGCGTCTCGAGGTCGAGGTCGCGCTGCAGCGGCGGAGCGGCCGTGGCGAGGACCGTCACGGCTCAGTAGATCGCGCGGTTGAGCCGCACCAGGTAGTCGGCGCTGACCGGACCGTCCGCTTCGGCGCGCTCGGTCACCGCGGCGATCGCGAGATCCCGGCGGCGCGGCGAGCGAGCGGCGTCCGCCGCGGCGAGAGCATCCGGCAGCTCGGCCGCCGTGCGATCGGTGCAGTACGCCGGAGTGCCGGGCTGCTGGCGCCACGAGTCGGCGATCGACCCCGAGTGGACGCCGTCGAAGCCCGTCTGCTCGACGAGCGCCAGCGCGATGCCGACGGCGGATCCGTCGTCGCCGGCGACCGGGATCGCCAGGCGGTCCGCGTCGCCCGGATCCGTGTCGTGGGAGTCGAAGGACTGCGCCGTGATCGCGTTCCACGCCTTCACGACGGGGCGGCCCAGGTGCTCCTGCACCCAAATGCTCTCGACCCTTCCGGAGTCGAGCTCGTCGATGCGCCCGTCGCGCAGCGGGTAGTAGTTGGAGGTGTCGATCACGACCGCCCCCTCCGGAGCGGCGCGGACCAGGGGCACGAGGTCGGGGACCGCACTCAGCGGCACCGACAGGATGAGGACGTCGGCGAGGACCGGCGCATCGCGCGCCTCCACTGCGCGGGCGCCGGCGCCCAGCGCCTCCGCGGTGATGGTGGCGGGTCCACGGGAGTTGCCGATCGAGACGTCGTGGCCGGCCCCGCTCAGCCGTCGCGCGAGGGTGGCGCCGATCATTCCCGCGCCGATGATGCCGATCTTCATGTCGTACCGTCCTTCTGCTCGTTCCCCTCCGACATCCTGAACCCTCCCACTAGTGTGAAGGTCAAGAGAGAAGGAGGACGCATCGTGCGGATCGGTGAGCTGTCGAAGAGAACGGGCGTCGCGGCGCGGATGCTCCGCTACTACGAGGAGCACGACCTGATCCGGCCCACGCGGCTCGGGAACGGCTACCGCGACTACGACGACTACCTCGTCGACCGGGTGAAGAAGATCCGCGGCCTCGTCGACTCGGGGATCCCGACCCGGATCATCGTCGACATCCTCCCCTGCCTCGACAAGCCGCAGACGATCGTGGTCGAGAACGCGGAGCCGGGGCTCCGAGAGCTGCTCACGACCGAGCGCGACAGGATGAGCGAGAAGATCGACTTCCTCATCCAGAACCGCGACGCGATCTCCCGCTACATCGACGCGATCGACGAGGCGTCCGATCGCGAGCTGCTCCAGGCCGGCTGACGCTTGACCTTGCCACTGGTGTAAGGGTTTACGGTCGCTGCATGACCACACCCCAGATGCTCCTGGCCATGCAGCTCGTCGGCGGCTTCGGCGGCGCCCCCGGCGCCTGGCGCCTCCCCGGCGTGCCCCTCGACAGCTACACCGACATGGATGCGCACGTCCGGCACGCGCAGAGCGCCGAGCGAGGCAAGGTGCAGCTGATCTTCTTCGCCGACACTCCCGCGCTCGAGACCGACCTGGACGTGCAGCCGCAGCGGCACGTCATCGACCCCGTGGTCGTGATGGCCTCCCTCTCGCGGGAGACCAGCCGCATCGGTTTCGTCGCGACGGCGTCGACCACGTTCAACGAGCCGTACAACGTGGCCCGCCAGTACAAGTCGCTGGACATCATCAGCCACGGCCGCATCGGCTGGAACGCGGTCACCACCTCGAATCCCGAGGCGGCGGCGAACTTCGGATCCGACGTGCCCCCGCGCCCGGAGAAGTACGGGCGAGCGCACGAGTTCATCCAGATCGTCGAAGCCCTCTGGGGCAGCTGGGAGAAGGACGCCTTGATCGGCGACGTCGAGAGCGGCCGCTACGCCGACGCCTCGAAGGTCCGCCCGATCGACCTCGGCGGCCGCCACGTCGCCTCGCGGGGGCCGCTCCCCCTCCCGCCGTCCGAGCAGGGCCAGCCCGTGATCTTCCAGGCCGGAGGCGGGCAGAACGGCCTCGAGCTCGCCGGCCGATACGCCGACGGCGTCTACGCGAACCCCTTCGACATCGCGTCCGCTCGCGCTCAGCGGGAGGAGCTGCGTGCCGCGGCGGTCGCCGCCGGCCGCGACGCCGATGACATCAAGATGTTCGCCGGATTCATGCCCACCGTCGGCGCGACCCAGCGCGACGCCCTCGACCGTCGCCGCAGGCTCGACGAGTCGGTCGATCTGCGCCAGCGCGTCGGCTACCTCGGCGCGATGATCGGGCTCCCCCTGCGGTTCGAGGACATCGACGAGCCCGTCCCCGCGCACCTGCTCGCGCGCGCCGTCGCGAGCCCGGGAGACCCGCGCTCCCCCCGGGCACTGGAGGTGGCCCGCGAAGGCTGGTCGCTGCGCGACGTCCTCGCCCACGGGGTCATCGACTACCACCCGGTCGTCGCGGGCACCGCCTCCGACATCGCCGACTTCATGCAGGGGTGGTTCGAGGCCGGCGCCTGCGACGGCTTCTCCCTCAGCATCGACAGCCTCCACGACGGAGTCGACGCCTTCGTCGACGAGGTGATCCCGATCCTGCAGGAGCGCGGCCTGTTCCACCGCGAGTACGAGGGAGCGACGCTCCGCGAGAACCTCGGAGCAGCACCCCGCTACGGACGCGACCCGCGCGTGTAGCGGCGCGAGCGCCTCCTCCTGCCGTGCGAGCGAGGCGCGACCGGCTCGGATCAGCGCGGCGTCGACGCCAGGAACGCCTCGAGGGACTGCGGGGCGACTCCGGTGACGGTCTCGACGGCGTCGCTGACGGCGGCCATGCCGCCGCTCGCGACCGCGGTGTAGGTGCTCACCCACGCGTCGACCTGCCAGTCGGGGGCGCCGTAGACGGCGCGCGAGGCGTACGCCTCCTCGAGGCTCTCGTCGCGGAACGAGACCTCGCGGCCGCGGACCCGGGCGATCGTCGCGGCGATCTCCGTGAAGCTCAGCGCCTCGGGGCCGGTGAGGTCGTAGGTCCGCCCGGCGTGCGCGGAGGGGTCGCGCAGCACAGCCACCGCGGTGCGGGCCACGTCGGCGCGCGACACGATCGCGACGCGGCCGTCGCCTCCGGGTCCGCGGATCACGCCGTCCTCGCCCACCAGCGCCTCCATGAAGTCGATGTAGAAGCTGTCGCGCAGGAACGTCCACGCCATTCCGGACGCCCGGATGTGCTCCTCCGTCGCCCCGTGATCGCGCGCGAGGGTGAAGACCGCGTCGGGGGCGGCTGCGACGAACGACGTGTAGACGATGTGCCGGACGCCGGCGGCGGCCGCGGCGTCGACGAACGTGCGGTGCTGGTCGAGCCTGTCGGCGCTCTCGGACGCGGACACCATGAAGAGGGTCTCCACGCCGGTGAGCGCCTCGACCGAGGCGGGTCGGTCGCTGTAGCTGAAGGGATGGACGGTGCTGCCCGGCAGCTGCGGAGCCCGCGCGGGGGTGCGGGCGAGCAGTCGCTGGGCGACGCCGTCGGCGGCGAGCGCGCGCGCGACGGAGCCGCCGAGGACGCCGGTCACGCCCGTGACGGCGAGGGTGGGGAGGACGGTCATGAGGAATCCCTTCGGGGGCGGTTCAGGCGCCGTGGACGTGCTCATCCTGCTCGAAGAACCGGTCTGGATCACGACTGCGTCGGGGAGTGCAGCGGTCTCGGTGGAGCGCGGAGACACGGGTGTCAGTCCGCCGCGACGCGGGGACCGAGGCTCTGACGGCCGATGACCTTCAGCAGGTCGAGCTTGCCGCGGCTCTCACCGCTGCGCCCGGGTTGAGCAGGAGGAGCGTCTGCGAGCGGTCCTCGGTGAAGAGCATCTGCGCGTCGATCTCGATCGGTCCGAGCTCGGGGTGCAGGAGGATCCTGCAGTCGTCGTAGCTGCGCGCGACCTCGTGCAGCTGCCAGAGGCGCACGAACTCCGCGCTGCGCCGCGAGAGCTCGGCCGCGAGCTTCACTGCGCGAGCGGTGTCGCTGCCCGAGGTGGTGGCCATCCGCAGGCGGGCGACGAGGAACCGCCCGTGCTCCTCCTGCGCGTCGACGGGGTAGAGGCGGCGCTCGTCGGGGTCCGTGAACCAGCGGTGGAAACCGCTGCGGGCCGCGCCGGTGAACGCCGTCTCGTCCCCCATCAGCGCGATGGCGAGCGGATTCATCGCGAGGGTGTCGTGGAGGTCGTTCTGCACGAGGCACGGCACGTCGGTCAGCCCGTCGAGCACGCTCATCAGCGCGGGGCTCACGTGGTCGGAGTGGACCGACCTGCCCGGCGCGTTGTGCCCGATGAGGGCGAACAGGTGATCGCGCTCGTCGAGGGTCAGCCGCAGCGCCCGCGCGAGCGCCGCCGCGATCTGCGTCGACGGCACGGGAGCGCGCTGCTGCTCGAGACGGGCGTAGTAGTCGGTGGACATGCCCGCGAGCTGCGCGACCTCCTCGCGGCGCAGCCCCGGGGCGCGCCGCCGCGGCCCCTCCGACAGGCCGACGTCGCGCGGGCGCAGCAGTTCGCGGCGCGAGCGGAGGAATTCGGCGAGCAGTCGTCTGTCCATCCGCTCATGATGGGCCCGGAGCCGGAGCGGAGCCAGGGATCGGCGATCCCCCGCTCCCCGGCTCCGGCATCGGTCAGAGGCTGCTGAGCGAGCTCACGAGGCCGGCGTAGGTGCCGTTCGCCGCGGCCTCGCGCGCCCAGCGGGCGTTCTCGACGACCAGCTCGCGGGCGTCCGGGTTCTCGCGCAGCAGGGCCAGAACCTCGGACACGTACTCGTCGAGCGGCATGGCCTGCTGGCTGTCCTCCTGACCCAGCAGAGCCGTCCGGACCGCGGGCGGCACGATCTCGACGACCTGCACGCCCGCTCCGGCGAGCGCGATGCGAGAGCTCTCGGTGAACGAGTGGAGCGCGGCCTTCGTGGCGCTGTAGGTCGGGGTCGCCGCCCACGGCACGAAGGCGAGCGCGGAGGAGACGGTGAGGATCGCGGCCCCCTCCTTACCGGCCAGGACCGGAGCGAACGCGTAGACCATCCGGATCGTGCCCAGCAGATTGATCTGCACGTGCTGCTCGGCGATGCCGACGTCGGACGGGTCGAGCAGGTCCTCCATCAGCATGATCCCCGCGTTGTTCACGACGACGTTCAGGCCGGGGTGAGTGAGTTCGATGCTCGCGCGCGCCCGGGCGATCGACTCCGGATCGGCGATGTCGAGCTCGATGGCGTGCAGGCCCGGGTGCTCGGCCGTGATGGCGTCCAGGAGCGACCGGCGCCGCCCCGCGACGATCACGGTGTTGCCGGCGTCGTGCAGGCGGAGGGCGAGCGCGAGGCCGATGCCCGAGGTGCCGCCGGTGATGAGGATCGTGCTCCCGGTGAGGTCCATGTGGTCGAGCTCCTTCGTCGTACCGCCCCTGGTCGGGCGGCTCGAGCGACGTTAGGCGGGTTCGGCGGAGCGAGGCAGAGACCGGTCGTCCACGGATCGGCGATCCCTGGATCGCTTCTCCGGCGCCCCCGATCGGGATCCGCGGCGTACGATTCTGGTGATACGGAGACAGTCTCCGTCTACGAGGAAGGAGTGGTGATGGCCCGCACCGAGACGACGCGCGCTCGAGCACCCCGCGCGGACGCCCAGCGCAACCGGGACCTGATCCTCGACACCGCCGAGCAGCACTTCGCCGAGCACGGCGTCCGCGGCTCGCTCGACGCGATCGCGAAGAGAGCCGGCATCGGGGCCGGAACCCTCTACCGGCACTTCCCCACCCGCGAGGCGCTCCTCGCGGCGCTGCTGGCCGACCGTGACGACGCGCTCGTCGCCCGGCGCGAGGCGCTCCGCGACGGCTCGGTCGACCCGGCGGAGGCGCTCGACGGCTGGCTCCGGGCGGTCGTCGAGTGGGCGGGGGCCTTCGAGGGCCTGCCCGACCCGCTCCGGGCGGCGACGGGAGCCGACTCGTCCCCGCTCGCGACCACCTGCGAGGGGTTCGTCACCACGACGGCCGAGTTCCTCGAGGCCGCGCAGCGCGACGGTCGGGCACGGAGCGACGTCCGGGCCCGCGACCTCTTCCTCGCCGCGCTCGCCCAGAGCTGGGTGCGCGGCGCCGCGCTGGCGGACCCCACGTCCGGTGCGGCTCTCGCCGCGCTCACCCGCAGCGGCTGGGAGACGTCCCGCGACCCGGTCCCCGGCCGGGGCTGACCCCCACCACGACCACCCACCCACGAAGGAGACAGACATGACGCGCATCGGGATCATCGGCAGTGGAGACATCGGGAGCGGCATCGCCCGCCTGGCGATCGCCGCCGGGCACGAGGTGCTCCTCGCGAACTCGCGCGGTCCGGAGTCGCTCCGCGACCTGATCGAGGAGCTCGGTCCGCAGGCGCGGGCCGGCGATGCGCTCGAGGCCGCGGAGTTCGGGGACATCACTGTCCTCGCCGTGCCGCTCGGCGCCTACCCGGGCCTGCCCGGGGGCGCCCTCGACGGCCGCACCGTGCTCTCGACCGGCAACTACTACCCCCACCGCGACGGGCGGATCACCCGACTCGACGCCCTCGAGCTGACCACCGCCGAGCTCGAGCAGGAGCTCCTCCCCGGCGCGGTGATCGTGAAGGCCTTCAACAACATCCTCTGGCACCACATCCCGAACCTCGCCCACTCGACCCCGCGCACCGCGCTCGCGGTCTCCGGCGACGACGAGCAGGCCAAGGCCGCCGTCTCGGCGCTGGTCGACGACCTCGGCTTCGAGCCGGTCGACGCGGGCACGCTCGCCGACTCATGGCGCACGGAGCCCGAGTCCGGCGCGTACACGCCGGTCTACGCCGCCGACCTCGAGGTCCTCGCGAAGGACTACCTCGCCGACCCGGGAGCGCCCGTGACCGCGGATCGCCTCCGCGGGATCATCGCCGCCTCGCACCGGGCGGACGTCGCCGCGCGGCAGTTCTGAGGACGCGGTAGAGGACGCAGGCGGCGGCTCGCAATCCCCTCCCGCCCCGCGCGCGGCTCCGGCACCGTGGTCGTCATGAGGAAGCTGCACTACTCCAGCGGGACCATGCTCGTCGCCGATGTCACCTGCAAGGCGGTCCTCCGCTACGCCCGGGCCCTGGCCGATGTCGGGAAGTCCGACGTGATCTCCGTCCCGGTGATCACCGAGGGCGGGAGCAGCGCCACGGCGCACCTGCTCATCGGACCCGCGAGCCAGCTGTGGTCGACGCCGGTCGAGAACAGCCACGGCGAGGAGCCGGTCGACGCGGAGGCCATCGCCCACATCGAGCAGGAGACCCGGCGGATGCAGCCCTCGCGGCCCGCCTGGAACGAGGAGATGACGGACCTGCCGGACCTGGACTTCCTCACCTATCCCGACCCCGCCTGACCGCGCAGGCTCCGCCGCTCCCGTCCGTCGGACGGAACCTCGGCCGGGCGTGGTGCTCAGCCACGATGACGGCTGAGCACCACTCCCGGCTGAGGTTCTGCGCGCTGCCGGACGGGAGCGACAGCGCCGCGAGGTCGCCTCGCCCTCCTCTCGGGCAGCACCGGTCCCCGTCTCTTGACACCATCGCGCAGCCGTCATCATCATTCAGGGACGATCGGCGGCGGCGGGCCGCCGGCATCCCGGAAGGAACGGCGCACCGATGCCCACCATGATCTTCGTCAACCTGGCCGTCGACGATCTCGCCCGCTCCCGTTCGTTCTTCGAATCGCTCGGCTACTCGATCAATGAGGGCTTCAGCGACGAGAACGCCGTCAGCGTGGTGATCAGCGACACGATCGTCGCCATGCTGCTGACGCGGGAGTTCTTCGCCGAGTTCACCAGCAAGTCGATCATCGACGCCACCACCTCGACCGAGGTGCAGCTCGCCCTCAGCGCCGAGAGCAGGGAGGAGGTCGACGCGATCCACGCGAAGGCCCTCGCCGCGGGCGCGACGCCCGCGGGCGAGCAGGACCACGGGTTCATGTACTCCAAGAGCTTCGACGACCCCGACGGCCACCACTGGGACTTCGTGTGGATGGACCCGGAGGCGGCGGCCGGCGGCGCGCCGGAGCTGACCCTCGAGGAGATGCGGGAGAACACCACGCACAGCTGAGCCGCGCCGGCGCCGGATCAGTCGACGGGCGCGGGAGGAGTGGTGCAGCGCTCCGACAGGTCGGAGTAGACGAGCCCGTCCGGCAGGTCGGCGCGGAACGCCCTCCGCGTCTCGTCGTCGTCGAGGACCGACCAGTGGACCTCGTCCTGCACCTCGGGCTCGAACTTGTCCCACTCGAACCAGTTGATCATCCGGATGTTCGGGAACCGCGTGGCGACGTCCTCCGAGAGGACCTGCCGCCACCAGGCCTGCTTGATCGCGAGCTCGCCCGCCGGGTCGCCCCGCGGCACGACGAGCGCCGCCGTCTCGGGGATCGCGACGGGCTTTCCGTGCTCGACTCCGTAGGTCTGGTAGAAGTCCGGGGCCGCCGTCTCGTCGCCCGCCGCCCCGCTGTACGTGCCGGTCAGCTGCGCGGCGAACTTGCCGGGCTCGGGCAGCTCGTTCTCGCCCCACGGATGCGCGGAGCCCCAGTGGTAGAGCGACATGCCCACCCAGTCGACGGCGTCATCGCCCGGGTAGTACGGCGCGTAGGGGTCGTCGTCGAGGGTGAGGACCCCGTCGCCGGTCGTGTCCAGCAGGGCGAAGTCGGGGGTGCCCGGCTGCGCGGCGGAGGCGCCGCCGGTGAAGGGGTACCCCTCGGCGCTGTTCGGCGCCCACATCATCGCCGTCCCCGGAGCGTCCGCGTGCACGGCGGCCGCCACCCGCCGGAACGTCTCGATGTAGGCCGCCGGCTGCTGCCCCCACGCGTACCAGGAGCCGTTCATCTCGTGCGCGAACCGCACGATGACCGGCACCCCCCGCTCGTTCACCGACGCGGCCAGGTCGGCGATGTCCGCTGCGACGTCGTCGGTCACCGCGGCGAGGCCGCCGATCGACTCCAGGGTGAGCAGGAGCGTCCCGCCGTTCACGCGCAGCTGCTCCGCGGCCTCGTGCACCTCCTCGCGCTCCCCCGCGCTCAGCGGGAGGTCTGCGAAGGCCACCGCGACCGACGGACGCTCGCCCAGAGCCGCGCTGTACTGCTTCAGCGTCTCCGCTCCCCAGTCCAGATTGACCCCGAACAGGGTCCCCTCCGCGGGCACGATCTCTGCGGCCGGGCGGACGACGCACGAGGCGACGGCCCCCGCGGACGAGCCCGAGCATCCGACGAGACCGGACACCGCGGCGGCGAGCGCGAGGGCGGACAGGGAGCGGAAGCGGGGCACGTTTCACGGTAACCGCCTACCCGTCGTCTGGCGGGTGCTCCTGATCCCCTCCTCGGCACCCCCGTCAGCGGGGCACGGCACGCCGGCGCGGCTCCTCGCGTCTCCGCCCCGACTGCGGCGGTCCGCATCGGCGCACCCCGTCCGCGCGCCGCCTGCCGGACCGCGACAGGATGGGTCCTGCCTCCGCAGCACCGCGGCCGCTCGAGAGAGGAACCGACATGGGACTGTTCTCCCGACGACGTCCGACCGACGCGGCTCCCGTGCCCGTACTCGTCGATCCGGTGGCGGGGACCGCTCGCGTCGCGCCGACGCCGTGCCGCTCTACCCGCTGGTGATGGACGACCGGGCCGCCGCATCCCTGCGCTCGCGGTCCACCGCCTCCGACGGCCCGCTGCTCACGGTGCACGACTCGGGGCTGACCGTGGCGTACGTCCTCGAGCGGGAGGCGGCGTGGGAGTACGTCACCGCGGCGACCGCGGAGCGGCTCGGCCTCACCGAGGCGGCGGTCACGGCGGAGTCGCTCGCCTGGCTCGCGCGCCTCGCCCCCGTCGCGTCGGGCGGCGATGGGCGGTTCCGCCTCGAGATGCCGGAGGGCAGCGAGGACCTCGCGGCGTCCCTCATCCTGCGCGCGGACGTCGTGCACGCGCTCGTCGACGAGTTCGTGGCCGGCGACCCGGTGGTCGCGATCGGGCAGCGCGTCGCGATGCACCTCTGCGGGACGGACGACACCGAGGCGGTCGAGGGCCTGCGCGAGCTCGCCCGCGGCCTCTACGAGTCCGGTGACGCGGCTCCGGTCAGCACCGCCCTCTACCGGCTCGGCGCCGACGGATCCGCCCGCCCCTGGTGACGCGGCCGTGTCGCCTCCACGGGCGACCGCGCCGCGGGCCGGGCCACCGCAATCCCCTGCGCCGTCGGACCGACGCGAGTACAACGAGAGGATGCAGCGCATCTTCTACGCCGGCGACTCCGTCCTCACCGGGACCGACATCGCACAGGCCGTCCTCGCCTACGCCCAGGCACTCGCGGGGAAGCAGTCGTCGGCGACGGTGGACATCCCCGTGCTGCTGTCGACCGGCGAGCGCGGCGAGGCCTCCATCCTGATCGGCCCCTCCAGCCAGCTCTTCTCCGAGACGCCGGAGGAGGACTCGCCCCAGGAGCTCACCGACGACGCGCTCGTCCAGCACCTCACCGAGCTCGCCCGGGCCCTCGGAGTCGCGCGGCCCGTCGTCGAGTCGGCCGCCGACATCGCCGAGCAGCACCGCGGCGACGTCGACCTCGACTTCGACCCGCCGGCCCGCGCGACGGAGTGACGACCGTCCGAGCACGCCGCTAGCTCCTGCTCCCGGAGCATCGCAAGCCCCGTGCGGGCTCGCGAGGGCAGCGGTGACTCTGAGAGGGTGCAGCAGCTGACCACCACCTCGACCGGCATCCCGACCACCGACGCCGACCTCCGCTCACCCGGGCGCACTGATCGCCGTCCCGCTCCGCAGCCCGACGAGTTCTGATGCCGGCAGCCGGTCCCGGGGACGGTGACGCCCCGATCGCGCCGGACGAGCCGGCGTTCGTCTCCTCCGCACCGTCGCGGCACGCGGCCGTCGTGCACCAGGCCGCCGGCTTCGTGGGTGCCGGTCTGCGGGCCTCCCCCGACGACGCCCTCGTGATCCTCGAGCGCGAGGCGCAGCGGCTCCGGATCGACCTCACCGTCCTCGCCGGCGACGTCGTCGAGCGGCGCCGCCCCCTCCCGAAGGTGGATTGACCGCTCTCCTCGTCGCTCACTCCTGCCGTCGCGCACGAGGCGTGCTGGATACGCTCGGACGAAGCACCGCACCGACCCGAGACGAGGAGCCCCGATGAGCACCAGCCCCGGTCCCCTGGACGTCGCCTTCACCGCGCCGATCGGCGTCACCGTGAAGGGCGAGCTCTGGTCGTGCGTGGAGGTGCCCGGCTCGGTGGAGCTGTTCGGCACCGGCAAGGCGGTGAAGGTCCGCGCCTCCGTCGACGGCGAGCCGGTGACGGCCGGGCTGCTGCCCACCGGCACCGGCGGGCACATGCTCTCGATCAGCG
Source organism: Rathayibacter rhapontici (assembly GCF_001995175.1). Taxonomy (GTDB): domain Bacteria; phylum Actinomycetota; class Actinomycetes; order Actinomycetales; family Microbacteriaceae; genus Rathayibacter. The sequence goes on along the minus strand of NZ_MUKN01000023.1, from coordinate 11,316 downwards.
CGAAGCTGCGGCAGACCCTCGGCAAGGACCTGGGCGACGAGGTCGCCGTGCACCTCCTCGACCGTCTGACCTGACGCGATCGGGCCGCTCAGGCCCTCCGCAGCAGCGACCGCACCTCGTCGAGCACGAGTCCCGTCGCGACCGCGAGCGCGTGCTCGTCCGCTCCGCGATCGGCGGCCGCGCGCAGGATCGCGGTCGCGCTCTCTTCGGCTCCGCTGCCGATCGAGCCGCCGAGTCGAGCCATCGCCTCCGCGGCGTGCGCGACCGCCGCCGTCGCCTCGTCGGACGGCACCGCGGGCGGCTCGTCCAGGTCGATCCACCATCCGCGAGCGGGGCGCCGAGGGGCTTCGTCCATCCTCCGACGCTACCGGCCGATCGAGGAGTCCGCCGGAGCCACCGGCGTCGATCGCGGACGACTCCGACCGATCACTTCCCGCGACGACGGGTCGCCGAGCGCGGCGGCGCCGACCGGAGGTGCTCGCCGACGCTCCCCAGGATGCGGGCGAGGTCGCTCGCATCCTGATCGGAGAGGGGTGCGAACAGCAGCCCGTGCACCGTGGCGATGTGCCCGGGGAACACGGCCCGCAGGACCTCGCGGCCGGCCGTGGTGATCGCAGCGATGGTGCTGCGCTCGTCGTCGGGCGACGGCGAGCGGGTGAGGAGGCCGCGCTCCTCGAGGAGCTGCGCCTGGTAGGTGAGGCCGCTGCGGCTGTGCACGAGGCCGTCGGCGAGATCCGTCATGCGCAGGCGCCCCTGGGCGGCATCGCCGAGCCGCGCGAGGAGCTGGAACTGGATGTAGCTGAGCCCGCCCGCCTCGCGCAGCTGCGACTCGACGGCGGGGCGCAGCAGGCTGCTCACCTCGGTGAACGCCAGGTAGGCGGCGAGCTGCGTGGGCGTGAGGGCCGCGGGGGCGTCGGTCATTCCTCCATCCTACCGATTGCTTCGAGTTCGAAGCAGTGCTACCGTCGCCGCAGGTGCTTCGAATTGGAAGCAACAATGAGAGGAACGACATCATGAAGGCAGTCCAGTTCTCGCAGGTCGGCGGACCCGAGGTGCTCGAGTACCTCGACATCGAGCGGCCGACCCCGGCCGCCGGGCAGGTGCGCATCCGCGTCGCCGCCTCCGCGTTCAGCGCGGCGGACGCCGGCATGCGCGCCGGATTCCTGCCCATCCCGATCGAGCTCCCGCACGTCCCCGGCTACGACGCGTCCGGGACGATCGACGCGATCGGCGCCGACGTCGAGGGCGTCGCGATCGGGGATCCGGTGATCGCCTTCCTGCCGATGGAGCGCGACGGAGGCGCGGCCGAGTACGTGCTCGCCCCCGCCGACGCCGTGGTCGCGGCCCCGACGAGCATCCCGCTCGCCGACGCGGCCGCCCTTCCCTCCGTGGCGCTGACCGCGTGGCAGGCACTGTTCGACCACGGGCGACTGGAGGCGGGCCGGCGGGTGCTCATCGTGGGCGCCGGCGGCGTGGTCGGGAAGTACGCGATCCGACTCGCGAAGCGCGCCGGCGTGCACGTCACCGCGACCGCGAGTCCGCGCAGCATCGACGCCGTCCGCGCCGCCGGCGCCGACCGGATCATCGACCACACGAGCACCGACGTCCTCGCCGCCCTCGACGGACAGGTCGACGTGCTCCTGAACCTCGCGCCTCTCGAGCCGGAGCTCTTCGGCGCCTCGGTGGCGGCCGTCCGCGACGGTGGTGCCGTCGTCAGCACCACCGCGTTCCTGACCACCCCCGGGGACGAGAGCCGCGGCGTGCGCGCCGAGACCGTGTTCGTCCTCCCGAACCGCGATCGGCTCGCCGAGCTCGTGCGCCTCGTCGACGACGGCGACCTGACCGTCGAGGTCACCCGGCGGATCCCGCTCGCCGACCTGCCCGCCTTGCACGCCGAGGCCGCCGCGGGCCCGATCGCCGGGAAGGTGATCGTGCTGCCCTGACCGGCGCGGCCCCCGCCGAGACGGCCATAGTTGCTCCATGGACGACGCGGTGGACACCCTCCTCAGCGGCCCCCGGGGCCGGCGACTCTGCCTGGAGGTCGCGATGAGGGCGGACCCGGCGGTGAGGACCGCCGCGTTCCTCGCCTCTCTCGCCTTCGACCAGGGGCACGGCGTGCGCTACTCCTCGACCGAGGGCTGCTGCTCGAGCGAGCGCGTCGCCCCCGATCCCGGTCCGGAGGAGGTCGCCGCCGCGATCGACGCGCTTCCGGGTGACGCCGTCCCCGACGACGTCCTCCGCGAGGGGCTCTGCGCGAGTGTCGACTCCGCGTGGTACTGGCAGGAGCCGGACGGGCAGGACGTGCTCGCGTCGCTGCCGGCGGTCCGCTCGGCACTCGTCCGGGTCGCCGAGGACGTGCTCGCCTCACAGGTCGGCGCGGAGTGGACGCGGCCCCGCGGGTCGGAGCAGTGGGCGGTCGACTGGCGCCCCGACTCGACGCGTCCGCTCCCCCTCGGCGCCGCGGCGCTCCTGGAGGAGTGGGCCACGGCCCGACGCTCCGAGGAGGAGCAGGCGGCGCGGGAGCGGCCGACCGACCCGCAGGCCCGCTTGTCGGGCACCTGGTGGTCCCTCCCCCTCCGTCCGCTGCGGACGCAGTCGCGGATCGAGGATCTGCTCGAGCTGGTCGAGGACTCCGCAGGGCTCGACGCGGCCACCGTGATCCCGGTGGTCGGCGACGGACGCACCCTCGAGATCGGCTCGGCGGCCGACTGGGAGGAGCTCTGCCGGACCCACCCCGCCGAGGTCACCGCCTCCCGCCGGCACGACTGGTACCGCGTCACCGGGTGGGAGGGACGCTGGCTGATCCCCGACTGGCAGCGCGTCGCGGCCGACTGGGACGCCGTGCACCTCACGACCCTCGGCTACCTCTCGGCGGCGACGCGCCTGATCCCCGTCGGCGACGACTACGGCTCGGTCATCGCCGGCTGGGCACCCGACAGCACTCTCCGGCTCACCGACAGCGCACACGAGGCGGACGCACCGCGCCAGCAGTGGGTGCGCCCGAGCGGCGAGGACCGCTGGCGGAGGGTGTGAGGGCGGTTGTCGGAGAATCCTCGGCGCCTCTTGCCCTCGCGCTTGCATTTTGCAAGCATGGCTCGCATGAGCCTCTTCATCACCTGCCCGGTCGACAGCGTCGAGCGCGCGACCGCCTTCTACACGGCCCTCGGCTGGACCCTCAACACCGACATGTCCGACCACAACGTGTCCTGCTTCGCGATCGCGCCCGAGCAGTACGTGATGCTCGGCAGCCGCGAGATGTACGCGGGCGTCGGCGGCACCGAGGACCTCATCGGCGGGCCCGGCACGCCCTCGAAGGTCACGGTGTCGTTCGACCTCCCCAGTCGGGAGGCGGTCGACGAGCTGGTCGAGCGCGCCGCCGCCGCGGGCGGGCGGGTCGGCGACACCGACGACTACCCCTTCATGTACCAGCGCCAGTTCGACGACGTCGACGGCTACCACTACTCGCCGTTCTGGATGAAGTCGGACGTCGATCCGGCGGAGTGAGCGATCTCTCCGCGGCTCTCGAGGTCGTCGGCGCCCGGTGGGCCCTGCTGATCGTGGAGCGGCTGCTCGACGGGCCGCAGCGCTACGGCGACCTGCAGCGCGACCTCGGCGTGCCGACGAACATCCTGGCGACCCGCCTGCGCGAGCTGGAGGCGGCGGGCGTGCTGACCCGGCTGCCCCTCCGCCACAACACCCGCGCCTACGCGCTGACCGACCGCGGGCTCGCCCTGCGCGAGGCGATCGCCGCGCTCGGACAGTGGGGCGCCGACGAGAACGGAGACGCGACGTGACTGCACTCCCCGCGATCGGAGCCGCCGCCACCCGCGCGCTCGCGGCCGTCGGGATCCGCACACTCGAGGACCTCCGCGAGCGCGATCTCACTCAGCTGGCGACGCTGCACGGAGTGGGGCCGAAGGCGCTGCGCCTGCTCACCGAGGCGTGCGCATCGTCGAGCGCCCAGGTCGTCGCGTCCTACTCCGCTCGAGCCGACGGGTACGCCGAGCTGTTCGGGTCGATGTCCTCCGTGCACCCCTCGGACGAGCGACTCGTCTCGTCGTGGGCGCAGAGCGTCGAGGGGCGCCTGCTCGACGCGGGATGCGGCCCCGGGCAGTGGACGGCGCACCTCGCCGGGCTGGGCCTGGAGGTCAGCGGTGTCGACCGCGTGCCGGCCTTCGTCGAGCTCGCTCGACGGGCGCACCCTGAGGTGTCCTTCGCCGTCGGCGACATCGACGCCCTGGAGGAGAGGGACTGCAGCCTGGGCGGGGTCCTGGCCTGGTACTCGCTGATCCATCACCACCCGGACGCCCTGCCGCGTGCGCTGGCCGAGTTCGTGCGCGTCCTCCGACCGGGCGGGACGCTCCTCGTGGGGTTCTTCACCGGTTCCGGAGTGGAGGCCTTCGACCACGCGATCACCACGGCGTACCGATGGCCACCGGAGGCACTCGCGGACGAGCTGCGCGCCGTCGGCTTCGAGGTCGTCGAGACGCGCACCCGCACGGAGCAGGCGCCCGGGCCCCGTCCCCACGGCGCGATCCTCGCGCGGCTGAGCAGCGACGACTGACCGCGGGTGACCCTCAGAGGTTCGCGCGGACCTGGTTGATCGGCAGCTGGCCGAGGGCGACGGAGTCGGGAGTCCGCTTCGTCACGACGGGTCCGCCGGGCTCGCCGAACGGGTCCGGTGGCAGCGGAGGGCGCTTGCGACTCAGCAGCCTGCTCAGGATCTCTCTGATGCGCTTCATCCGGATCACTCCCCCGTCTCGGCCCTGCGGGCCGACGCCTCCGGCCAGAATGGCACGGACACGGCACCGCCCCCGGCCCCCGCGACGAGCGGGAGACGGGGGCGGCACCGGCGAGGCGGATCAGTGCTTGCCCGGCACCTTCCTCGTGACGATCACGTCGAAGCTGCTCGTCCGGGTGTTGCCGGCCGCGTCCTTCGCCGTGCAGGTCACGGTCGTGGTGCCGATCGAGAAGCGGCTGCCGCTGGGCGGGCTGCAGACCAGGCGGACCGCTCCGTCGCGGGTGTCGATCGCCGAGGGCGGCGTGTACGACAGCTTCACTCCGGACGCTCCGTTCGAGACGGCGTGCACGTCCGGCACGTCGGCGATGCGCGGAGCGAGCACGTCGGCCGGGCGGGCGGGCAGCTTCGTCGGGTCGACGATGCCCCAGTAGGCCGGCGCGACCTGCAGGTCGTCGTCGAACGGCAGCGGCTGCTCCCACGGGCGGGCCATCGGCCACGTCCGCAGCCAGGTGCGGGCGTTGCTGATGCCCCAGAACGTGACCGACTCGATCGAGGAGTCGTGCTCGCGGAGCATCGCGAACAGGTCGCGGTAGTAGTAGCCCACCTCGGCCGCCGCGTCCTCGTCGTTCGCGAACGCCGGGCTGTACGGGTCGACCGGGGCGCCGCTGACGTCGGCGCCCTGGTTCTCGGTCGATGCGTTCACGTCGAGCTCGGTGATCGCCTGGAGCAGCGTGGGATCGAGCTTCTCGACCGCCTCGATCGAGTCCTCGAGCCACTGCACCGGCCGGGCGACGTCCACGTGGGCCTGGTGGCCCACTCCGTCGATCGGCACCCCGCGGGCCTGCAGGGCCGCGATGAGCTCCACGTAGTCCGCGCGCTTCTCGGGCATCTCGGTGTTGTAGTCGTTGATGAACAGCTCGGCGTCCGGGAAGTACTGGTCGGCGAGACGGAACGCCTCGTCGACGAAGCCCTCGCCCAGCACCTGGAACCAGCGGCTGTCGCGCATGTCGTGCGGATTCGCGGTGTCGCCGTCCGCGATGACCTCGTTCACGACGTCCCATGCCCAGATCGGGCTGTCGCCGTCGGGGTAGCGGGCGTCGATGTGCGCGGCGATGCCGGCGATGTGCGCCCGCATCCGGGACTTCAGCAGCGCCTGGTCGGCGGGGCTGCTCGTCAGCGGCCGGTCTCCGTCGAGGAAGAACCACGCCGGGGTCTGCGAGTGCCAGGCCAGCACGTGCCCGTAGACCTCGATGCCCTCGCGTCGGCGAAGTCGAGCAGCTGGTCGAGCTGCGTGAAGGCGAACTGCCCCTCCACCGGCTGCACGCTCTCGGGCTTGCCCGCGTTCTCGGGCGTGAAGGCGTTGTAGTGCTTGCGGAGGAGGTCCGCGGCGGTGCCGACCGTCTCGCGGGCGTCGATGGCGACTCCCACGTGCTCGATCCCGGCGGCGCCCAGCACGTCCTTCAGCGCGGGCACGTCGGTCTGGATGGGCTTCTCGACGATCGGCTCGAGGACGAAGTCGTCGAGCAGGAAGTCGACGCCCACCGGGCCCTCGACGTAGATCTGCACCCGGTCTGCCGCCGCCGCGAGGGTGTAGGTGCCGCTCATGCGGACCCAGCCGTCGGCCGTGACCTGCGCGCCGGCTCCGGCGACGCCCTCGTAGGCGCTGCCGCCGCCGTTGTCGCGCTGCACCGAGATCTTCAGCCCCGCGGGCGACTCGCCCGGAGCGAGCTTCGCCCAGACCGAGACGCCGACGGCCGTGCCCACGGGCAGGCCCTCGGTGACGTCGAGCGTCGCGCCGTGCCACGGCTGCGTGCGGTTCGTGACGAGCAGCGCACCGGATCCGGTCCGCGCGTCGGTGCTCGCCGCGACCTGCACGCCGTCGCCGCGGGCCGCCCAGCCGTCGAGGCCGCCCTCGAAGTCGGAGGAGACGCCCGCCTGCACGGCGGCCGTCGCACCGCCCTGGGGCAGCACGAACTCCCAGCCCTCGGCGGCCTTCTCGGTGACCACGGTCGTGACCGCCTTCACCGTGCTGCTGCGGTCGCCTCCGCCGTCGTGGGCGAGGACGATCGCACCCGGAGTGAAGGCGGCGCGGAGGTTCGCGGTCAGCGTCGCCTCGCTGAGGTCGTTGCCGTCCCAGTCCGAGATGGTCGAGCCCAGCCCGAGCGGCTGCATCCCGAGCGCCGCGGCCACCGCGCCGGTGGCGCCCCAGCTGCCGTTGGGGGCGCGGAAGTACGGCACGGCGAGCGCCGGGTCGCCCACGGCCTCGCGGATGATGCGGAGGTTGGCCTTGAGGTCGGTCTCGACCTGCGCCTGCGTCCACGAGCCCATGTCGGCGTAGGAGGTGCCGTGGTTGCAGAGGGTGTGGCCCTCGGCGACGATCCGCCGCAGCAGCTCCGCTCCGCCCGCCTGCTGGACGTTCTGCCCGATGATGCAGAAGGTGGCGCGGATGCCCTGCGCCTTCAGCAGGTCGAGGATCGCGGTGGTCTCGCCCGGGTTCGGGCCGTCGTCGAAGGTGAGCGCCACCCGGTTCCCGGTGCCGCGGGCGGCGGTGACCGGCGTCGTGGTGGCGGCGGTCGCTCCTCCGGGCACGAACGAGGCGTCGGGGGTGGGCTGCCAGGTGACGAGCGCGGGAGCCGCGGTGCCGGTGATCACGATGTCGTCCAGGAGGTAGTCGTAGGGACCTGCGAGCGCGCTCGTGCCGAGGTAGGCGCGGAGGGTCGCCGGATCGGCGCCGGCCGGAGCCGAGAAGGTGCCGCTCACCGTGGTCCACGCGTCGGCGGTCACGGTCGTGTTCCCCACCCAGGAGTAGGTGGGCTCGACGACGAAGCGCGCGGAGGCCGTGGTGGCGGCGGGAGCGGCGAGCCGCACCTGGGCCGACATCGTGTAGGAGCCGCCGGGCTGCAGGAGGTTCGCCGGCGTCTTCACTCCGTCGTAGTCGTTCGCGCGGCCCTGCACGAGGAGCGCGCGATCGCCGCCCTCGGCGACCACCGACAGCGTCGGTCCGCCGTTCTGCACGAGCGGGTCGTAGGCGCCGTCCTCGAAGTCCTCCTGCAGGAGGACCGCCGGCGCGGTCTCGGCCGCCTGTGCCGACGGCAGGGCGACCGCTCCGGCGAGCAGGCCGAACGCGGTGGCGCCCGCGAGCAGGCCGCGGCGGTGCCGGAGGGAGGGGGTCGCGGTCAGGCGGCAGGGGGTGACCGGAGCGACCCGGTCGTCGTCCCGGATGGGATCGTTCTTCATCGAACAGCACCTCTCGAAAGTTTCGACCTCAGTGTCGAAATCTGTTGGTGAGAGGACGCTAACCGACCCCCTTCCAGGGGGTCAATTGTTTTCGAAACAGTTTGTTGCTCATGACAACGAACGGGAGCGGATGCGGCGCCGTTCGAAAGCACAGGAGGCGCGCGTGAGATCCGCGCGTTGGAGCCGCGCGCGTGAGATCCGCGCGGTGGAGCCGCGCGCGTCAGATCTGCGCGGTGGAGCCGCGCACTACCAGCGTCGTCGCCAGATCCATCCGCAGCTGCGAGGATCCGCCGTCGCGCAGGCGCAGGACGAGACGGGTCGCCTCCTCGCCCATCAGGCGCAGCGGCTGGTGCACGGTCGTGAGCGGAGGCGAGGTCCACTCCGCGATCGGCAGGTCGTCGTACCCCACCAGGGAGAGGTCCTCCGGCACGCGCAGTCCCCGCATCCGAGCCGCCTCGAGGACGCCGAGGGCCTGCAGATCGGAGCCGGCGAAAAGGGCCGTGGGCGGGGTCGGACCCGCCAGGAGCTCCAGCGCGTGGTCCCGCCCTCCGGGCACGTGGAAGTCGCCGAAGCGGATGAGCGACTCGTCCACTCCGACGCCCGCCGAGCCCATCGCCGAGCGGAACCCGTCGAGCCGCGCGCGGGAGCACATCATGTCCGGCGGACCGGTGATCACTCCGATCCGCGTGTGCCCGAGTTCGAGCAGGTGCCGCGTCGCGAGCACCCCGCCCATCCAGTTCGCCGACCCGACCGACGGCACGTCGGGGGCGGGGTCACCGGAGGGGTCGATGATCGCGAACGGGATTCCCGCGGCGCGCAGACGCCGCTTCTGCTCCTCCGGGAGGCCGGAGAGGACGAGCACCACGCCCGCCGGCCGCCGACCGAGGACGCCGGTCACCCACTCGGGACCGGGCGAGCGGTGATCGCCGCTCAGCGTCAGCACCACGCTCATGCCGTGCTCGCGGGCGACCGCCTCGACCCCCTGGATGATCTGCGTCGACCAGGCGCTCTCGATCTCGTGGAAGACGAGCTCGAGGTACGTCGACCGCGAGCCCTCGCCGCGGCGGCGGTAGTCGTGCGCGTCCAGCAGCGCCTCGACCCTGCTGCGGGTGCCGGGCGCGACGTCGGACCGGCCGTTCAGCACCTTCGAGACCGTCGAGATCGACACTCCCGCCTCGTCGGCGACCCGGGCGAGCCGCGCGCGCGACGGGACGACGGGTGTCTCCTCCACGGTGCACCTCTCGTCCGGGGGCCGCAGTCGGAAGACGACGCGCGGCCGGAGGGACGTGCGGCGAGCGCGCGTCCTCCCCGATCCTACGAGCGGGACCGCGGTCAGCCGACCGCCGCTGCGCCGGGCTCGACGACGGGTCTCGGCGTGCGGCGGAGGGCGTGAGCACTGATCGCCGCGGCGGCCACGAGGCACACGGCGTGGAGCAGGAGCACGACCGGATCGGGAGCGGGCGCGTCGACGGCCTGCAGCGCGGTCGCGCCGAGCCACGGCAGCGTCCCGGACGCCGTGACCACCGCGGGCACCGGACGCCCGGTCGCGAGCAGCGCGACGGCCACGAGCAGCGCGAGCGCTGCCGCCGGCGGCACGGAGTAGGGGTTCGCGACCGCGGTCCACAGCTCGCGCTCCCCGATGCCGAGCAGCCGGTCGTTCACCGCCAGCCCCCCGACCAGGACGACGAGCCAGGCGGCGCCGACGAGCGGCACGGTCCGGATCCTCCGTGGTGCTCCGAGGAGGCTCAGACCCGCGAGCAGACCGAGGACGAGCATGTTCGTGGCTGCGGCCGACGCCGGATCCGGAACCGCGCGGCCGACCACGAGCGTCCCGGCCGCCGCGACGACCGTCACCACTCCGGCGATCCGCGCCGACCGCCGGTGCCCGACGCAGGCGAGGACGACGAGGGCCGCGAACGCGACCGCAGTGACGGTGCCGGTGCTGAGGAACGCGCCGGAACCGGCCTCGGCGAGGTGGACGGCCCTGTCCGGGAGGAACGGCGCCCAGACGACGAAGACGAAGTAGACGAGAGCGAAGGCCCCGCCCGACCCGAGAGCGGAGGCGGCGATCGCGTCGCGGGCGCGGGCCGGGACGAGGGCGTCGAGGCGGGCGGCGGCTCCCGCGCGGGCGAGGTCCCACCGCTCCGCTCGACTCGGATCGGTCCGGCCCTCGGCCTCCGCGATGTCGAGCATCGTGCCGATCAGGACGTCCTCGTTCGCTGCGCGCCACGACCTCGGGTACCACCCGGCGAGGCGGCGGTAGCGGGCCTCGAGATCACCGGTCATGCCGCACCCCCGGCCGTCGTCGGCGCGAGCCGCCGCGCCAGCCCGGTGCGGGCGATCACCGCGTTCCGCTCGAGCCGGTCGGCCTCGGCAGCCAGGACCGCCGCTCCGTCGTCGGTCAGCGCGTAGTGCCGCCGCGTGCGGCCGTCGACGACCGTCTCGCCGGCGGGAGCGATCGCTCCGGAGTCGACGAGCCGCTCGAGTGCGGCGTAGAGCGTCCCCGCCCGCAGCCGCACCGAGCCGCGCGAGAGGACGCCCACCTCCTCGATGAGCGCGTAGCCGTGCCGGGGTCCGCCTGCGAGGGCGGAGAGGATCAGGAACGTGGGCTCCTGCATCTGGGTGCCTGCCATGCTCGGAGCATACATCGATGACCGGCATATGCAGCGCTCGAGTGCGCCGAGACGACACGAACCGGGGTCTCGTAGCTCCCGGAGCCCGGATCGGACCCACTCGTCACGCACCGCAGCCTTGAGACGACGCGAACCGGGCCCGGGGGCGCCGCAGGGCCCGGCCCGTGTCCACTCGCCGCGTGCCGCGGCTCCGAGACGACGCGAAACGGGCCCTCAGGGCTCCGCGGACCCCGGTCGGCGCCCAGTCCGAGGACGAGACACGAGCCGGTCGGCCTGCCACCCGTGCCCCCGGAGGCGATCGCGGACGGGCCCCGTCGCACGCCACGAGCTCCCCTCGCCCCCGTTACGCAACAGAGATGCGCCGCCGCGCCGGACCACTGCCGCCGAGGGCTGCGGACTGAGAGAGATCGCAGTGAACGCCCGGGGGAAACGATGGTGCGTCTCGATCGACGACCACCACTCGACGAAGGACACCATCGTGCCTGCACCCTCTCCTCGCGCCCGCTCGGCGCGCTCCCTGCTCTCCGTCCTCGCGGCCTCGAGCGCCGTCCTCGGAGGACTGCTGATCGCCGCGCCGTCGGCGAGCGCCGCCACGGCGACGCCGACCGCCACCGCCGCTCCGACCGGGACCGCGACCCCCGTCACTACCCCCACCGCCACTGGGACGCCGACCGCCGGACCCACCGCCACTGCGACGCCGACCGC
>NZ_MUKN01000022.1 GCF_001995175.1 Rathayibacter rhapontici | reverse complement strand
AGGGCGCCGCGACGAGGCCACCGCCTCCGCCCACTCCAGCAGTCGCACGCCGCGACGAGGCCACCCCCTCCGCCCACTCCAGCAGTCGCACGCCGCGACGAGGCCACCCGCTCCGCCCACTCCAGCAGTCGCACCACGCACGGCGCCCTATACAGCGGCCCGAACACGGGTGGACGCATTCCGCGCGGATTCGCAGGCGCCGTTATACTCGTCGGGGCGCGCAACGCGCCGGAACTTCGAAAGGTACCGCGTGGACATCCTCCAGGTCGTGCTCCAGGTCATCCTGGGCATCACGAGCCTCCTGCTCACCATGCTGATCCTGCTCCACAAGGGGCGCGGCGGCGGACTGTCCGACATGTTCGGCGGTGGAGTCACCTCCAACCTCGGCGCCTCGGGTGTCGCGGAGCGCAATCTCAACCGCATCACCGTGATCCTCGGCCTCGTCTGGCTGGCGTGCATCGTGGTGCTGGGTCTCATCACCAAGTTCGACACCGGAGCATAGGGGTACACGGAATGGCATCAGGCGGCAGTGCAATCCGCGGTTCGCGCGTCGGCGCGGGACCCATGGGCGAGCAGGACCGGGGCTTCCACGCGGAGCGCGTGGCGGTGTCCTACTGGGACGCTCTGGGCAACGAGACGGTGCGCCACTTCTCGGCGGCCCTCCCCGAGGACGAGATCCCCGAGGTCATCGACTCGCCCCAGTCGGGTCTCCCCGCGGGACGCGATCGCGCGAACCCCCCGCAGGTCGCGAAGACCGAGCCCTACAAGACGCACCTCGCCTACGTGAAGGAGCGCCGCACCGAGGCCGAAGCGGCCCAGCTCCTCGAGGAGGCGCTCCAGCAGCTGCGCGCCCGCCGCGGCACCGCGACGCCGTCCTGATCCTGATCCGTCAGGAACGATGAAAGGCCCGATCCGCAGAGGATCGGGCCTTTCGCCGTCGTGGACCCGGGTGCACCGGGCCGAACTCAGTAGCTCGGAGCGATGAGCGACTCCGGGACCTCGGCCGCGGCCTCCTGGTCGACGAAGAAGACCGTTCGCTTGCGACCGAAGGCTCCGGCGACCGGCACCTCGTTCGTGTTCGCGCCGGCGAGCGCGAGCCCGAGAGCGGACGCCTTGTCCGCGCCCGCGAGCACCATCCAGATCCGGTCCGACTGGTTGATCAGCGGGAGGGTCAGGGTGAGGCGCTCCGGGGGCGGCTTGGGGGAGTTGCGCACCGGGAGCACGCCGGCCTCGGCGGAGCGGATCGCCGAGCGCTCGGGGAAGAGCGACGCGATGTGGCCGTCGGGACCCACTCCGAGGAACGTGATGTCGAAGCGCGGGTAGTCGCGACCCTCCGTCGCGTGCGCACGGAGCTCGGCGTCGTACAGGGTCGCGGCCGCGTCGAGGTCGATCCCGTCGTCCGACGCGGGGAACGAGTGCACGTTCCCCGCGGGGACGTCGAGGCGGGTGAACAGGTCGCCCGCCTGCACGTCGTTCCGGTCCTCGTGACCACGCGGTACCCAGCGCTCGTCCCCCCACCAGAAGTGCACCCGCGACCAGTCGACGTTGCCCGAGGCCGACGAGGAGCCGATCTCGGCGAGCGTCGCCGCCCCCATCGTTCCGCCGGTCAGGATCACGTTCGCCGTCCCGAGATCATCGAGGATGTCGATCGTCTTCGTGATGAAGCGGGCGGCGACCGACCCGGCGAGGGTCTGCTTGTCGCGGTGGACGAGCACTCGACGTTCGGTGGTCATGAGGGGTCTCCTTCGGTTGCGTCTGCCGATCGGCGGATGGTCGGCTCCGTGTCAGGAAGCGCTGCGGGCACCGGTCTGCTCGGAGAGCATGTCGACGCCGCGCGAGATGACTTCACCGTACAGGTCATCCGGGTCGAGCCTGCGCAGCTCCTCGGCCAGGCAGTCGCGGAGGCTGCGGCGGGGGAGCGAGATGTCGTGGACGGGCTGCTCCGGCTGCGTCAGCGTCGCCACGTTGGGGATCGAGCGCTCGAGCTCGATGGTCCCCGATGCGCGGATCAGCTTGACTCCGTGGATGCCGCTCGACCCGGTCGCGCTGATGGTCAGCTCGTGGTCGACCGGGATGTCGAGCTCGAGCTGGAGCCAGGCGGCGAGCAGGATCGTCGACGGCGAGTCCGGAGCACCCGACACCTCGACGGCCGTGATCGGCTCGTACGGCGGCTGATCGAGGACCGCGGCGAGCTGAGCGCGCCAGAGGGTCAGCCGCGTCCAGGCGAAGTCGGTGTCCCCGGGGGCGTAGGTGAAGGCGAGGTGGTGCAGCGCCTCCGCCGGGTTCGACTGTGCCGAGGCGTCGGTGATGCGCCGCTGGGCGATGCGGCCGATGGGCGATTTCGAGGCGCTCTCGGGGGCGCTGTTCGGCCACCAGGCGACCACGGGCGCATCCGGGAGCAGCAGTCCCGTGACCAGGCTCTCCTCGTCGTTCGCGGCGTCGCCGAAGGGGCGGAGCACGACGACCTCGCTCGCGCCGGCGTCGCCGCCGACCCGGATCTGGGCGTCGACCCGCGGAGTCGCGTCCACGGGGACGGTGGTGAGCCCGTCGTCCTTCGAGACGACGATGACCCGCATCGGGTGCTCGCGCGACGCGTCGTTCGCCGCGTCGATCGCTTCCTCCTCATGACCCCGGGAGGTCGCGATGATGAGGGTCAGCACGCGCCCGAGTGCGACGGCGCCGCCCTCCTCGCGGATCTTGACGAGGGTCTTGGAGACCTCGCTGGTCGTGGTGTCGGGCAGATCGACGATCATGGACGCCTCCAGGTGCGGCCGTCGCGGGCGAGGAGCTCGTCGGCGGATTCGGGACCCCAGGTTCCGGGGCGGTACTGCTCGGGCTGGCCCTGGGTCTCCCAGAACTCCTCGATCGGGTCGAGGATCTTCCAGGAGAGCTCGACCTCCTCGTGGCGGGGGAACAGCGGGGGCTCGCCCAGGAGGACGTCGAGGATCAGACGCTCGTAGGCCTCGGGGCTCGCCTCGGTGAACGCGTGGCCGTAGCCGAAGTCCATCGTGACGTCGCGCACCTGCATGCCCGCGCCCGGGACCTTCGAGCCGAAGCGCATGGTGACGCCCTCGTCGGGCTGCACGCGGATGACGAGCGCGTTCTGACCCAGCGACGTGGTCTGGCTCTCGGCGAAGAGCTGCTGCGGAGCGCGCTTGAACACGACGGCGATCTCGGTGACGCGACGGCCGAGGCGCTTGCCGGCGCGCAGGTAGAACGGGACACCCGCCCAGCGGCGCGTGCCGATGTCCAGGCGCATCGCCGCGAACGTCTCCGTCGTCGAGGTGGGGCTCATGCCGTCCTCCTCGAGGAAGCCGAGGACCTTCTCGCCGCCCTGCCAGCCGCCGGCGTACTGGCCGCGGGCGGTGGCGGTGGACAGGTCCTTCGGCAGACGGACCGCCGCGAGGACCTTCTCCTTCTCGGCGCGCAGGTCGGCGGCGTCGAACGAGATCGGCTCCTCCATCGCCGTGAGGGCGAGGAGCTGGAGGAGGTGGTTCTGGATGACGTCGCGCGCGGCGCCGATGCCGTCGTAGTAGCCGGCGCGGCCGCCCACTCCGATGTCCTCGGCCATCGTGATCTGCACGTGGTCGACGTAGTTCGAGTTCCAGAGCGGCTCGTACATCATGTTGGCGAAGCGCAGCGCCAGGATGTTCTGGACCGTCTCCTTGCCGAGGTAGTGGTCGATGCGGAACACGGAGTCGGGCGGGAAGACCGATTCGACGACGGCGTTGAGCTCACGGGCGGTGGTGAGGTCGCTGCCGAAGGGCTTCTCGATGACGACGCGGCGCCACTGGCCCTCCTTCTGCTCCGCGAGGCCCGAGTTGCGCAGCTGCTCGGTGACCTGCGGGAAGGACTTCGGGGGGATCGAGAGGTAGAAGGCGAAGTTGCCCATCGTGCCGCGCTCGCGATCGAGCTCGTCCACCGTCGTCTTCAGGCGGGTGAACGCCTCGGGGTCGTCGAACTCGCCCTGCACGAAGCGGATGCCCTGCGCGAGCTGGGTCCAGACCTCCTCGTGGAACTCGGTGCGCGCGTACTTCTTGACGGAGTCGTGCACCACCTGCTCGAAGTCCTGGTCGTCCCAGTCGCGCCGGGCGAAGCCGACGAGCGCGAATCCGGGGGGCAGCAGGCCGCGGTTGGCGAGGTCGTAGACCGCCGGCATGAGCTTCTTGCGCGAGAGATCGCCGGTGACGCCGAAGATGACGAGGCCGCTCGGCCCCGCGATCCGGTTCAACCGCCGGTCGAAGCTCAACCGCAGGGGGTTGAACTCGGGGGTGATGTCCACAGACATGTGCAGTGTCCTTCTGTGTGCCGGCTTCTCCGGCGCACTGCTCTCGATGAGGAGTGGGTGGGACCGATCGCGGGCACGCCGCCCCGCCCCGGCGAGGGGCGGGACGGCGTGCCCGTCGGATCAGCTGTTGAGGGCCTCGAAGAGGGCCTCGAGGTCGGCCTCGGGATCGGTCAGCGTCAGCGTCAGCACCGGTCGGCCGTGCTCCGCGAGCACGCTCGCGTCGCCGGCCGCCTGGGCGAGGATCAGCTGCCCGAAGGTGAAGGGGCTGTCCGGGATCTCGAGATCGGCGGTCGCGCGCTCGGTGATCTGGAGGAAGACGCCGGTCGGGGCGCCGCCCTTGTGGTACTGACCGGTCGAGTGCAGGAAGCGGGGACCCCACCCGAAGGTGACGGGGCGCTGGGCCTGCGCGGCGAGGAGGTCGCGGACTCCCTCCAGCTGCGGCACGGCGAGGCGGTCGACGTAGGCCTGGATGGCGACGTAGCCGCCCTCGCCGAGCTGGGCGAGGAGGCGGTCGACGGCCTCGGCGACGGTCGAGACGCCCTCGGTGACCACGGGGCTGCCCGTGACCTCGATGCCGGCGTCGGTGAAGGCCGGCGCCTCGGGCTCGGGGCGCTTCTCGAGCAGGGCCCGGGTCGCGATCTTCGCGGACTCGACGTCGGGCTGATCGAACGGGTTGATGCCGAGCAGTCGTCCTGCAACGGCGACCGCGTACTCCCAGGTCAGCATCTGCGCACCGAGCGAGCCGGAGAGCAGGATCTCGCCCTCGTGGCGGTCGCGCGGGAACAGGTGCAGAGCGGTCGCGTCGTCGACCAGGCGGACGACCTGCACGTCGGGCAGGTCCTCCGACAGCTCGGGGGCGAGCGTGCCCAGGACGACCGGCAGGATCCCGGTGCCGTCCTTGCCGGTGGACTCGGCGATCAGCTGCTCCGCCCAGTCGGCGAAGCCCACGATGTGGGTGCCGTCGGCGACGATCGCGAGCTTGTCGCGGCGAGGGCTGGTGGCGGCGATCGCCGCTCCGAGCACGAGCCCCGGGTTCTCGGGGGAGTCGACGGCGAGCCCGAGGGACGCCTCCGCCGCCTCGTCGAGCAGGGCCTCGATGTCGGCCCCGGCCAGCCCGGAGGGGACCAGTCCGAACGCGGAGAGCGCCGAGAAGCGGCCGCCGATGTTCGGGTCCGCGTTGAACACGCGGTAGCCGGCCTCGCGGGAGGACGTGTCCAGCGGCGAGCCGGGGTCGGTCACGATGACGATGCGCTCGAGCGGGTCGATGCCCGCCTCGGTGAACGCCTTCTCGTAGGCCTTCTTCTGGCTCGCGGTCTCGACGGTCGAGCCCGACTTCGACGAGATCACGACGGCGGTCGAGGCGAGGCGGTCGCGGAGGGCCGCGAGCACCTGACCGGGAGCGGTCGAGTCGAGGACGGTCAGCTCGACACCGGCCGTGCGCGTGATGACCTCGGGGGCGAGCGACGAGCCGCCCATCCCGCCGAGCACGATGTGGTCGATGCCCTTCGCGGCGAACTCCTCGCGGAGCGCGAGGATCTCGGGGATCAGCGGACGGGACACCGAGGTCGACTCGGTCCAGCCGAGGCGCTTGGCCGACTCCTCCTCCGCGGCGGCTCCCCAGAGGGTGGGGACCTGGGCGGTGATGCCCGAGGCGACCGCGTCGGCGACGAGATCGGGGACGACGCGGTCGACGGCCTTCTCGGCGTCTCCGCTGACGTGGATCTGGATCGACATGATCAGGCCTGCGCCTTCGCGCCCTCGAGAGCCGTGGTGACGGTGTCGAGCAGCTCGTTCCAGGAGACGATGAACTTCTCCACGCCCTCCTTCTCGAGCAGCTCGGTGACCTCGGCGTACGAGACGCCCTGCGCGGCGACGGCGTCGAGGACGGCGTTCGCGTCGGCGTAGGCGCCGGTGACCGTGTCGCCGGTGATGACGCCGTGGTCGAAGGTCGCCTCGAGGGTCTTCTCGGGCATCGTGTTGACGACGCCGGCCGCGACGAGCTCGGTGACGTAGAGGGTGTCGGGGAGCTCGGTCGACTTCACGCCGGTCGAGGCCCACAGCGGGCGCTGGCGGTTCGCGCCGGACTCCTGCAGGAGCAGCGCGCGCTCGGTCGCGAAGGCCTCGACGAAGACCTCGTAGGCGAGCTGGGCGTTGGCGACGCCCGACTTGCTCTTGAGCGCCTTCGCCTCGTCGGTGCCGACGGCCTCGAGGCGCTTGTCGATCTCGGTGTCGACGCGCGAGACGAAGAACGAGGCGACGGAGTGGATGGTCGACAGGTCGATGCCCGCGTCCTTGGCCTTCTCGAGGCCGGCGAGGTACGCGTTGATGACGGCGCGGTAGCGGGCGAGCGAGAAGATCAGCGTGACGTTCACGGAGATGCCGGAGCCGATGACCTCGGTGATGGCCTCGAGGCCCTCGACGGTCGCGGGGATCTTGATCATCGCGTTCGGACGGTCGACCTTCGCCCAGAGGGCCTTGGCCTGCTCGATGGTGCCCTGCGCGTCGTGCGCCAGGCCGGGCTCGACCTCGATCGAGACGCGGCCGTCGTAGCCGTTGGTGGCGTCGTAGATCGGACGGAAGACGTCCGAGGCCGCGGCGACGTCGTCGGTGGTGATCTCGAAGACGGCGTCGGTCACGGAGGTGCCGGAGGCGGCGAGCTCGCGGACCTGCGCGTCGTAGGACTCGCCGTTGGCGAGGGCGGCCGCGAAGATCGTCGGGTTCGTGGTGACTCCGACGACGTTCTTCTCGTCGATGAGCTTCTGCAGCCCGCCCGAGGAGATGCGCGTGCGCGAGAGGTCGTCGAGCCAGATGCTGACGCCGGCGGCGGAGAGGTCTGCGGTGGGGGTGTTCTCGGTCATGTCTCTTCTTCTCTTCTTCGTTCGGAGGTGATGCGGGTGTGGAGCCGGAGCCCCGACGGCGAAGGCCGCGTCCGTGGGGACGCGGCCTTCGGCTCAGGAGGCTGCGAGCGACTCCTTGGCGGCGGCGAGTGCCGCCTCCGTGGTGATCCCGAACTCGCGGAACAGGGTCTTGTAGTCGGCCGAGGCGCCGAAGTGCTCGATCGAGACCGAGCGACCGGCGTCGCCGACGTACTTCTGCCAGCCGAGGCTCAGTCCGGCCTCGATCGAGACGCGCGCCTTCACGGAGGACGGCAGGACCTTCTCGCGGTAGGCCGCGTCCTGCTCCTCGAACCACTCGAGCGACGGAGCCGAGACCACGCGGGCGTTGACGCCCTCGGCCTTCAGCTGCTCGCGCGTCTCGACGGCGATCTGGAGCTCGGAGCCGGTCGCGATGAGGATCACGTCCGGCGTGCCGCCGGGCGCCTCGGCGAGGACGTACGCGCCCTTGGCGACGTGGGAGGCGTGGGCGAAGGTCTCGCCCTCGGCCTCGCCCTCGCCGCGCTCGAACACCGGGATGTTCTGACGGGTCAGCGCGAGGCCGGCGGGGCCCTCGCGGCGCTCGAGGATCGTCTTCCAGGCGTAGGCGACCTCGTTCGCGTCGCCGGGGCGGACGATGTCCAGTCCCGGGATAGCGCGCAGGGCGGCGAGCTGCTCGACCGGCTGGTGCGTCGGGCCGTCCTCGCCGAGCGCCACGGAGTCGTGGGTCCAGACGTAGATGGCCGGCGCCTTCATGAGCGCGGCGAGACGGACCGCCGGGCGCATGTAGTCGGAGAAGATCAGGAAGGTGCCGCCGAAGGGGCGGGTGTTCCCGTGCAGGACGATGCCGTTGAGGATCGAGCCCATGGCGTGCTCGCGGATGCCGAAGTGCAGCACGCGGCCGCCCTTCTTCCCGGTCCACTCGTGGGTCGAGAACTCGGACGGCACGAACGAGCCGGCGCCCTCGATGGTGGTGTTGTTCGACTCCGCGAGGTCGGCCGAGCCGCCCCACAGCTCCGGGATCACGCCGGCGAGGGCGTTGATGACCTTGCCGGACGCGGCGCGGGTCGACACCTCCTTGCCGGGCTCGAACACGGGGAGGGCGTCGTCGACGCCCTCGGGGAGGTCGCCGCTCAGGACGCGGTCGAGCAGGACCTTCTTCTCGGGGTTGGCCGCCGCCCAGGCGTCGAACTGCTCGGTCCACTCGGCGTGCTGCGCCTGGCCGCGCTCGACGGCCTTGCGGGTGTGCTCGATGACCTCGTCGGCCACGTCGAAGGTCTTCTCGGGGTCGAAGCCGAGCACCTCCTTGAGGCCGCGCAGCTCGTCGGCGCCGAGGGCGGAGCCGTGGATCTTGCCGGTGTTCTGCTTCTTCGGCGAGGGCCAGCCGATGATGGTGCGCAGGATGATGAGCGACGGCTTGCCGGTCTCGCCCTTGGCGGCCTCGATCGCGGCGTGGAGCTCGGCGACGTCCTCGTGGTACTCGCCGGTCTTCTTCCAGTCGACGACCTGGACCTGCCAGTCGTACGACTCGTAGCGCGCCTTCACGTCCTCGGTGAAGGCGATGTTGGTGTCGTCCTCGATCGAGATCTGGTTGGAGTCGTAGATGACGACCAGGTTGCCGAGCTGCTGGTGGCCGGCCAGCGAGGAGGCCTCGCTGGTCACGCCCTCCTGCAGGTCGCCGTCGCCCGCGATCACGTAGACGAAGTGGTCGAACGGCGAGGTGCCCGCGGCGGCCTCGGGGTCGAACAGGTCGCGCTCGAAGCGCGAGGCGTAGGCGAAGCCGACGGCGGAGGCGAGGCCCTGGCCGAGCGGGCCGGTCGTGATCTCGACGCCGTCCGTGTGGCCGTACTCGGGGTGCCCGGGGGTCTTGGAGCCCCAGGTGCGCAGCGCCTTCAGGTCGTCGAGCTCGAGGCCGTAGCCGCCCAGGTAGAACTGGACGTACTGGGTCAGCGACGAGTGCCCGACAGAAAGGATGAACCGGTCGCGGCCGATCCAGGTGCTGTCGGAGGGGTCGCGGCGCATGACCTTCTGGAAGAGGAGGTACGCGGCCGGAGCGAGGCTCATGGCGGTCCCGGGATGGCCGTTGCCGACCTTCTCCACGGCATCCGCGGCGAGGACCCTCGCCGTGTCGACTGCCTTCTCGTCAATGGATTCCCATTGCAGTTCTGACACTTGGTACTGACCCTTCTCGAGACGTGGGGCAGACGCAGACCGTCCGCCCTCTCGCATGGTGGAGCACGCCGCGCGACGACTTCGGCACGATGCTCCGGCGGCGACCCTCTGGGCCTCGCGGCGACCGATCGGTCGGGGCGGGCTCGGGTGCGTGCCGGGCGCTCTGGCGAGCAGTCCCGAGTATACGGAGGGGGGTGCGCTCGCCGTCGGGGGTTGCGGGATGCATATGTAGGGAGTCGTTTGGGCAAGCGTGCACGGGGCGGGGGCGGTGTTGACGGAACCGACGGACCGGGCCCGGGCCCAGGCTCCGCGCATTACACTCGTTCGGGATTGTCGAACGTTAGAGGAGCAATGGACGTAGCCGTAGAGACCACCGCGACCGAACGGGGCGGATCGTCCGGGGCGACCCTGTCTCGCAAGGTGAAGGCCTTCGTCTCGCTGACGAAGCCCCGGGTGATCGAGCTGCTCCTCGTCGTGACGGCGCCGACGATGATCCTCGCCGAGGGCGGCATCCCGAACCTCTGGCTCGTGCTCAACGTCCTCATCGGCGGCGCGCTGAGCGCCGGTTCGGCCGGAGCCTTCAACTGCTACTTCGACCGCGACATCGACCGCATCATGAACCGGACGAGGAACCGCCCGCTCGTGACGGGGGAGATCTCGGACCGGGCCGCCCTGGTGTTCGCCACCACGATCGGCGTGCTCTCGATCGTCTGGCTCGGGCTGACGGCGAACTGGCTGGCAGCCGGCCTCTCGCTCGCGGCGATCCTGATCTACGTCGTCTTCTACACGCTCTTCCTCAAGCGCCGCACCCCGCAGAACATCGTCTGGGGCGGCATCGCCGGGTGCATGCCCGTGCTCATCGGCTGGGCCGCCGTCACCAACTCGCTCGACTGGGCGCCGGTGATCCTGTTCTCGGTCATCTTCCTGTGGACCCCGCCGCACTACTGGCCCCTGTCGATGAAGTACCGCGACGACTACCAGGCCGCCGGCGTGCCGATGCTCGCGGTGGTCCGCGGCCGCACGGTGGTCGGGCTGCAGGTCATCCTCTACGCGTGGGCGACGGTGGCCTGCTCGCTCCTGCTGATCCCGGTCGCGGAGATGGGCGTCGTGTACACGGTCGTCGCGCTCGCCGGCGGCGTCTGGTTCATCGCCGAGACGCACCGCCTCTACAGCCTCGCGATCCGCCACGAGCACGTCTCGCCGATGCGCGTGTTCCACGGCTCGATCGGATACCTCACCCTGCTGTTCCTCGCCGTCGGCATCGATCCCCTGCTGCCGTTCTGATGGTGACGCCCTTCTCGCTCCTCGCCGAGCGGGTCACGCTCTCGCCGCGGGCCCTGCGCTGGGGCACGACCGCGGCACTCGTGGCGAGCATCCTGATCATCTTCTTCGGGGGAGTGGTGCGGCTGACGGGATCGGGCCTCGGCTGCCCGACGTGGCCGGCCTGCGACGCGGGATCCCTCACCTCCACTCCCGAGCTCGGGATCCACGGCTTCATCGAGTTCACGAACCGCGCCTTCACGGGCGTCCTGATCGTCGCCGTCGGCTGGGCGATCACCGCCGCGCGACTGCAGAAGCCGCGCGACCGCACCATGACGCGACTCGCCTGGTCGCAGTTCTGGCTGGTCGTCGCCAACGCCCTCGCGGGTGGGGCGACCGTGCACTCCGGTCTGAACCCGTACATCGTCGCGGGGCACTTCGTCCTGGCGATAGCCCTGCTCACCACGACGTCGCTGACCTGGCACCGCGCGCACCGGTCGCAGTCCACGGCGTTCTCGCCCGACGCGCTCACCCGCGCCGTCAGCATCGCGCTCGTCGTCGTCACCCTCCTGGTGATCCTCGTCGGCACGCTCGTGACGGGCACCGGTCCGCACGCGGGCGACTCCGCGGAGGTGCCCCGGATGCGCTTCCACTGGGAGAGCGTCACGGCGGTGCACGGCGTGCTCGGCACGGCGTCGCTCGTGCTCGGCGTCGTGCTGCTCGTGCTCCTGCGCCGGGTCTCCGGGGCCGAGCTCGCACGCCGGCGCGTCGTGACCTACATCGCGGTGGTCGTGCTGCAGGCGCTCGTCGGGATCGCGCAGTCCCTCCTCGCTCTTCCGGAGGCCCTGGTCGCCGTCCACCTGCTGGGCTCGGCGCTCGTCTGGGTGGGCACCGTGCGGGTGCTCCTCGACGTGAACCCCCGGCTCTTCACCGTCCGCGCTCAGCGCCGCCGCGTCGCGGAGGAGCTCGAGCCCGTCCGCTGACGCTGCCGGACCGGCTCCGGGAGCGCGGGTCGTCCCCACTGATCGGATCGCCCCCGGGGCGGCGGCCGCAGGTGGCCGCGGAGCCGCAGCAGGGCGAGGGGCAGAGACCGGACCGGGAGTCCGAGCGCGAGCGCGGTGCCGAGGCGGCCGAGGAGCGCGGCCCGGGCGGGCGGGAGTCCGAGGCCCGCGGCGGCGAGCAGGAGGCGGGGGAGGAGCGGGATCGCATCGTCGTTCGGCATGGCGGAAGATCATCACGGACCACCGACACCCGTATGGTCATCGGCGTCTGGTGGCGCAGGACGTCGCACCCGGCCGACACCCAGCTGAGCGGGTTCCCATCCGGGCGCGCCTCTGTAGAATGAGTAGTTGGTTCAGGTACGACGTGAGACCCCGGCATCCGCGCGGACACGGCGTCGACAGGGACCACCGGCCCGATGACGCGCCGCAGCACTTCTCTTAGGACATCTCAGGCACGCACATCAACCGCCCCCGCGCATCGACCACGATCGCGACCAGCCGGAATGTGCTCCGGGTCGCCCCACGGGGAATGACTCCGGAACCCGACCGGTTAGCAGTGGGTAGGAAACGAGGTACACATGTCAGACATCCTGATCGACCGCCCCGAGCTCGAGAGCCTCGGCGTCTACGAGTTCGGCTGGGCCGACTCCGACTCCGCGGGAGCGTCCGCACGTCGCGGGATCTCCCCCGAGGTCGTCTCCGACATCTCCGCGCTCAAGAACGAGCCCGCCTGGATGCGCGATCGCCGCATGAAGGCGCTGAAGCTCTTCGAGCGCAAGCCCATGCCGACGTGGGGCGCCGACCTGTCGGCGATCGACTTCGACAACATCAAGTACTTCGTCCGCTCCACCGAGAAGCAGGCGCAGACCTGGGACGACCTCCCCGACGACATCAAGAACACGTACGAGAAGCTCGGGATCCCGGAGGCGGAGCGCCAGCGCCTCGTCGGCGGCGTGGCCGCGCAGTACGAGTCCGAGGTCGTCTACCACCAGATCCGCGAGGATCTGGAGGAGCAGGGCGTCATCTTCATGGACACCGACACCGCGCTGCGCGAGCACCCCGAGATCTTCGAGGAGTACTTCGGCACCGTCATCCCCGCGGGCGACAACAAGTTCGCGGCCCTGAACACCGCGGTCTGGTCGGGCGGCTCGTTCGTTTACGTCCCCAAGGGCGTCCACGTCGACATCCCGCTCCAGGCGTACTTCCGCATCAACACCGAGAACATGGGCCAGTTCGAGCGGACGCTGATCATCGCGGACGAGGACAGCTACGTGCACTACATCGAGGGCTGCACGGCGCCGATCTACAAGTCGGACTCGCTGCACTCGGCCGTGGTCGAGATCATCGTGAAGAAGAACGCGCGCGTGCGCTACACGACCATCCAGAACTGGTCGAACAACGTCTACAACCTCGTGACCAAGCGCGCGATCGCGCACGAGGGCGCGACCATGGAGTGGATCGACGGCAACATCGGATCCAAGGTCACGATGAAGTACCCGTCCATCTTCCTGGTGGGCGAGCACGCCAAGGGCGAGACCCTCTCGGTCGCGTTCGCGGGTCCCGGCCAGCACCAGGACGCCGGCGCGAAGATGGTCCACATGGCGCCGTACACGCAGTCGTCGATCGTCTCGAAGTCGATCGCCCGCGGCGGCGGTCGGGCCGGGTACCGCGGCGAGGTCCGGGTCGACGCCACCGCGCACCACTCGGCCAACACGGTGCGCTGCGACGCGCTGCTCGTCGACACGATCTCGCGGTCGGACACGTACCCCGCCATCGACATCCGCGTCGACGACGTTCAGCTCGGCCACGAGGCGACCGTCTCGAAGGTCAGCGAGGAGCAGCTGTTCTACCTGATGTCGCGCGGCCTCCCCGAGGACGAGGCCATGGCGATGATCGTGCGCGGCTTCATCGAGCCGATCGCGCGCGAGCTGCCCATGGAGTACGCCCTCGAGCTGAACAAGCTCATCGAGATGGGGATGGAGGGCAGCGTCGGTTGACGCCCGCCTCCCCCCTCGAAGGGGCGCCCGGACGGGGCGCCCCGCACCCATCGAAAGGAACCACCGCCTGATGACGGTCCCCACGAGCGCCGCGACCCCTGAGATCGACGGCGCTGCCGCTGCCGAGCGCCTGGGCATAAGCGCCCACTCCGACGGGGCCTTCACGCCCGTGCAGACGCGCTCGGAGCGCTTCGCGTCGGCCGACGTCGACGCCTTCGAGGCCGTCACCGGACGCGAGGTCGCCTGGAAGCTGACTCCGATCGCCCGGCTCGGCGATCTGATTGACGGCGAGCTCGACGGGTCCCCGACCCCTCTCGAGACCGTGCCCGTCGACGGAGTGGACGTCTCGTGGGTCGGTCGGGACGACGCCCGGATCGGCACGGCCGGCCTCCCCGAGGACCGCGCCGCGGCGAACGCCTGGTCGCGCTTCGAGCAGGCGCTGGCCGTCCGCGTGACGGGCGAGGACGAGAAGGTGGCGACGCTCGTGCGCGCAGGCCTCGGCTCCGCGCCCCGTGCCGCGCACACCGTCATCGAGGCGGCGCCGTACGCGCGCGGCGTCGTCGTGCTGCAGAACGACGGTCCGGCGACGCTCGCCGAGAACGTCGAGATCCTGGTCGGCGAGGGAGCCCAGCTCACCGTCGTCACAGTGCAGGAGTGGGACGACGAGGCGCGCCACCTGGCCAACCACTTCATCCGCGTCGGCCGTGACGCGAAGCTCAAGCACATCGTGGTCACCCTCGGCGGCTCGATCGTGCGGTTGAACCCCTCGGCGCACCTCGTCGAGCGCGGAGCCGACGGCGAGCTCTTCGGCCTCTACTTCGCCGACGGCGGCCAGCACCTCGAGCAGCAGGTCTACGTCGACCACGACGCCCCCGACACCCGCAGCCGCGTCACCTACAAGGGCGCACTGCAGGGCCAGGGTGCCCGCACCGTCTGGATCGGCGACGTCCTCATCCGCAACAGCGCGACCGGGACCGACAGCTACGAGCAGAACCGCAACCTGGTCCTGTCCGACGGCACCCGAGCCGACTCGATCCCCAACCTCGAGATCGAGACCGGCGACATCGCCGGGGCGGGCCACGCGTCGGCGACCGGCCGGTTCGACGACGAGCAGCTCTTCTACCTGCAGTCGCGCGGGATCCGCGAGGACGAGGCGCGCCGCCTGGTCGTGCGCGGCTTCCTCAGCGAGATCGTCCAGCAGATCAAGGTCGCCGAGCTGGAGGACCGCCTGCAGCTCGCGATCGAGGCCGAGCTCGCCGGCAGCGCCGGTCAGACGGGCTCCTCGCGCGGAGCGGCGGTGACCGCATGAGCAACGCCGCGATGATCTGCTCGGTCTCCGAGCTGATCCCGAACCAGGCCATGCGCGTCGAGGTCGACGGAGTCGCCATCGCCGTCGTCCAGGACTCGGCCGGCGAGATCCACGCCATCGGCGACACCTGCACGCACGGCGAGATCTCGCTCTCGGAGGGCTTCGTCGAGGGCGACAGCCTCGAGTGCTGGGCCCACGGCTCGCAGTTCTCGCTCCGCACCGGGACGCCCCTCAACCTGCCGGCCTACGAGCCGGTCCCCGTCTTCGTCGTCGAGATCATCGACGGCGACGTCTACATCGACCCGACCGTCACGAAGGAAGTCTGAATGTCCGTTCTCCAGATCAGCGATCTCCACGTCAGTGTCGAGACCGAGCAGGGGACCAAGCAGATCCTCCGCGGTGTCGATCTCACCATCAACCAGGGTGAGATCCACGCGATCATGGGCCCGAACGGGTCCGGCAAGTCGACCCTCGCCTACACGATCGCCGGCCACCCCAAGTACCACGTCGACGGCGGCTCCATCACCCTGGACGGCGTCGAGGTCCTCGACATGTCGGTCGACGAGCGCGCTCGCGCGGGCCTCTTCCTCGCCATGCAGTACCCGGTCGAGATCCCCGGAGTGACCAACACGAACTTCCTCCGCACCGCCAAGACCGCGATCGCGGGCGAGGCGCCGGCGATCCGCACCTGGACCAAGGACGTCAAGGCGGCCATGGGCAACCTGCGGATGGACCCCTCTTTCGCGGCGCGCAATGTCAACGAGGGCTTCTCGGGCGGCGAGAAGAAGCGCAACGAGATCCTCCAGCTCGAGCTGCTCGCCCCGCAGTTCGCCGTCCTCGACGAGACCGACTCCGGTCTCGACGTCGACGCGCTCAAGATCGTCTCGGAGGGCGTGAACCGCGCTCACGCGAACACGGGCCTCGGCGTGCTGCTGATCACGCACTACACGCGGATCCTGCGCTACATCGAGCCCGACTTCGTGCACGTCTTCGTCGCGGGTCGCGTCGCCGAGCAGGGCGGCAAGGAGCTCGCCACCCGCCTCGAGGACGAGGGCTACGACCGCTTCCTCACGACGGCGACGGCCTGATCATGGCCGTCACGACGCTGGAGCCGAAGCTCTTCGACCAGGTCGAGGAGGCGCTCAAGGACGTCATGGATCCCGAGCTCGGGATCAACGTCGTCGACCTGGGCCTCATCTACGACCTCGGGTGGGACGACGAGAACGACGCTCTCGTCATCCACATGACGCTCACCTCGGCGGGCTGCCCGCTGACCGACGTGCTCGAGGAGCAGACCGCCGAGTCGCTCGACGGCATCGTCGAGGCCTTCCGGATCAACTGGGTCTGGATGCCGCCGTGGGGTCCCGAGCGGATCACCGACGACGGCCGCGACATGATGCGCGCGCTCGGCTTCTCGATCTGAGACGGGTACGGCGAAGGGCCGGGAGGATGATCCTCCCGGCCCTTCGCCCTACCCGTCGCTGCGCTCAGCTCGAGCGGCGGCGGAGCAGAGCCCAGGTCGTCGGGAGCAGGGCTGCGGCGACCAGGATCTTGAGCGCGTCGCCGATCAGGAACGGCACGAGGCCGGCGGTCAGCACGGAGCCGAGGTCGGCGGGGTAGCCGAGCGAGCCGAGGGCGGTCGCGAGCCAGGGGAGTCCGACCAGGTAGATGGTCGCGGTGCCCGCGAGGAAGCTGACGAGGGTTCCGACGACGCGGCGGTCCCACTGGCGCTGCGCCAGCCATCCGGTGACGATCGCGGCGAGGACGAATCCGAGGATGTAGCCGCCGGTCGGGCCCGCGAGGACCGCCCAGCCGCTCGAGCCCTCGGTGAAGATCGGGGCGCCGAGCGCGCCGACCAGCGCGTACACGCCCATGGCGAGCGCGCCGCGGAGCGCGCCGAGCGTGGTGCCGGCGAGGAGCACGGCGAAGGTCTGGCCGGTGATCGGCACGGGCCACATCGGGATGTAGAGCTGGGCCATCCCGGCGGTGAACGCCGCCGCGGCGACCACGAGGACGAGATCGGTGGTGATCGAGCGCGCGAACAGGCGGTCGGCGAGGACCGGCCGCGACGGGGCGAGCGAGTAGCTGGACATGAGTGTCTCCAAAGACCGTGGCGCCCGGTGGCGACGAAGGACGGGCTCGAGGGTGGTCGAGCGTGCAGGTGGCCGAGCGCAGGAGCTCCGGACGCGTCCGCGCTGAGCGGACGTGAACCGGCCCCGCGGCTCAGGAAATATACTAGAGGGCTGCCGCATCGCGGCCCCTTGCCCCACACCTCCCGAAGCGACCGCCATTTCTTGGCGAGAACGGACAGCACTGTGCTGAGCGTCCACGATCTCGAACTCCGAGTCGGCGCCCGACTCCTGATGGAGAACGTCTCCTTCCGGGTGGGCGACGGCGACAAGGTGGGCCTCGTCGGCCGCAACGGGGCGGGGAAGACGACGCTGACCAAGGTGCTCGCCGGCGATCTCATCGCCGCCAAGGGCACGGTCGACCGCGGCGGCGAGATCGGCTACCTCCCGCAGGACCCGCGCTCGGGCGACCCGGAGGAGCTGGCGCGCACGCGCATCCTCGACGCCCGCGGTCTCGGCTCCCTCGTGGTGGGGATGTCCGAGGCGACCGAGGCGATGTCGAGCAGTGACCCGGCCGTCAGCGCGGCGGGGATGAAGAAGTACGGCAACCTGACCGACCGCTTCCTCGCACTCGGCGGCTACGCCGCGGAGGCCGAGGCGGCGTCGATCGCGAGCAACCTGAACCTGCCGGACCGGATCCTCGATCAGCCGTTGAAGACGCTCTCGGGCGGTCAGCGCCGGCGCATCGAGCTCGCCCGGATCCTGTTCTCGGATGCGAGCACGCTGATCCTCGACGAGCCGACCAACCACCTCGACGCCGACTCGGTGGTGTGGCTGCGCGAGTTCCTGAAGAACTACCGCGGCGGATTCATCGTCATCAGCCACGACATCGAACTGGTCGGCGAGACGGTCAACCGCGTCTTCTACCTGGATGCGAACCGCCAGGTCATCGACGTCTACAACATGAACTGGAAGAACTACCAGCGCCAGCGCGCCGCCGACGAGGAGCGCCGCAAGAAGGAGCGCGCGAACGTCGAGAAGAAGGCGGGCGCCCTGCAGCTGCAGGCGGCGCGCTTCGGCGCGAAGGCCTCCAAGGCGGCGGCCGCGCACCAGATGGTGGCGCGCGCCGAGAAGATGATGAGCGGCCTCGAGGAGGTGCGCGCCGTCGACCGCGTCGCCAAGCTGCGCTTCCCGACGCCGATGCCCTGCGGCCGCACCCCGCTGCAGGCCGAGAACCTGTCGAAGAGCTACGGCTCGCTCGAGATCTTCACCGCCGTCGACCTCGCGATCGACCGCGGGTCGAAGGTGGTCATCCTGGGCCTGAACGGCGCGGGCAAGACGACCCTGCTGCGGATCCTCGGCGGGGTGGACGCTCCGGACACGGGATCGATCGAGCCCGGGCACGGTCTGCGGATCGGCTACTACGCGCAGGAGCACGAGACGATCGACGTCAAGCGCTCGGTGCTCGAGAACATGGTGTCGAGCAGCCCGAACCTCACCGAGACCGAGGCGCGCCGCGTCCTGGGCTCGTTCCTGTTCACCGGCGACGACTCCCACAAGCCGGCCGGAGTGCTCTCGGGTGGGGAGAAGACCCGTCTGGCCCTCGCGATGATCGTCGTCTCCGGGGCGAACGTCCTGCTGCTCGACGAGCCGACGAACAACCTCGACCCGGCGAGCCGCGACGAGATCCTCGACGCGCTCGCGCACTACGAGGGCGCGGTGGTCCTGGTCAGCCACGACGAGGGCGCCGTCGAGGCGCTGAACCCCGAGCGGGTGCTCATCATGCCCGAGGGCACCGAGGACCACTGGACCGCGGACTACCTCGATCTGATCACCCTGGCCTGATCGCGGCCCGCCGCCGCCGAGCGCGGCGGCTCAGTGGTGGGCGTCGAGGAGCTCGTCCTCGATCTCGGAGTCGCTGCGTCCGCGCTTCAGCCGCCGCTGCTCGCGCCGCTGCTCCGCGGCGATGACCTCGGGATCGTCGGCGTTGAGCAGGCGGAACTCGTGCCGCACGGCCCAACCCAGGCCCCCGAAGCCCATCAGGGCGAACAGCACCCACTGGATCGCGTAGCTGATGTGGAGGCCCTCGTCGGCCACCGGCTTCAGCGCCGCGAGCGGAGGAGCGTCGACGGGCGCCGGCGACTCCGACACCAGGAGGCCGTAGGCGCTCGTGCGCACCGGCTCCCCGAGCTGCTCGCGGAGGTCGTCGAGCTGGATGGTCGCGATCTGACCGGCGGGAGCGGAGCGCCCCTCGATGCGCCCCTCGCTCGGCTTGATCCTGGCGGTCACCGTGACCTCGCCCTCCGGAGGAGCCGGCACGGCGTCGGGGGAGTCCTGCTCGGATCCGACCGGCACCCAGCCGCGGTCGACCACGAACAGGCTGCCGTCGGCGAGGCGGAGCGGTGTCAGGACCTCGAAGCCGGGATTGCCGTTGTAGGGGCGGTTGCGGACGAGGGTCTCGTCCTGCGTCTCGTAGACGCCCGTGACCTCGACGGGCCGGAACTCGAGCACGTCGTCCCAGTCGTCGTCCTCGCCGATCAGCTGGTCGAGGGCCACGGGGTCGGCGGTCCAGTTGGCGGTGACGAGCCGGTTCGTCGAGGCCGCCTCGTCCAGGCGCGCCACCTGCCAGCGCGACAGCAGCACGCAGGCGACGGCGAAGACCACCGCGAGAGCGAGGTAGCCGAACCAGCGGCGCGAGAGCACGAAGCGCCAGGACGGACGCGGCGCGGAGTCGGTCAACGCGAGGTCCCCCGGTCGGTGGTCTGGAGCGGTCTCACCTCGAGCGGGAACTCCCGTGCGGCGAGGAACTCGCGGAGGAACTCGAGGTGCTCACCGCAGGCGAGCCAGGTCTTGCGCCGGTCCTCCGCGTGGATCCGCGGATTCCGCCACTCTACGGCCCAGGTCGCGATGCTCGTGCAGCCCGCTCTCGAGCAGGTGTGCTCCTCGGGCGTCGTGCCGAGCGGGATCACGGTCGATCCGTCGTCGATCCGCCGCCCTCGGGCCGGGCGTCGTTCGAGGAGCCCGCGTCGGGAGCGGGAGCGGGCGGCGGGACCGGGCGCGACAGGACGATCGCACCGGGGCGCTGCACGTTGCCGCTCTCGCCGACGCCGCCGACGTTCGCGAGCACCACGGCGAAGTAGGGGAGGACGATGGCGCCGATCGCGAAGAACGCGAGCCACCATCCCTGGGCGAAGATCAGGCAGATGACGCAGATCATCCGGATGCCCATGGCGATGGAGTACTTGATCGCGCGCGAGCGACGTTCCGCGGTCGGCGACGGCGGGAGGGAGGTGAGCGATTCGCGGGGTTTCACAGCTGTACAAGCCTACGTCGCGGGGGAGTGGAGGAGGCGGGGTGCGCGGGATCTCCCGATGTGTTGCGCCCGGCGCCCGTAGGATGTACGGGTCGTCCGGCGCCGTCCGCGCGTCGGCAGGAGGGACACCATGACCACGCCCCGCACCGTCCTCGTCACCGGAGGAAACCGAGGGATCGGCTTCGCCATCGCCGAGGAGTTCGTCGCCGCGGGGCACCGGGTCGCGGTCACGGCTCGATCCGGATCCGGTCCCGCGGGGTCGCTCACGGTCGTGGCCGACGTCACCGACTCCGCCTCCATCGACGCCGCCTTCACCCAGGTGGAGGCCGAGCTCGGCCCTGTCGAGGTCGTGGTGGCCAATGCGGGCATCACCCGCGACACGCTCCTGCTGCGCATGACCGAGGACGACTTCACGTCGGTGATCGACACCAACCTCACCGGGGCGTTCCGCGTGGTCAAGCGCGCCTCCAAGGGCATGCTCAAGCAGAAGTTCGGGCGCGTCATCCTGATCTCGAGCGTGGTGGGCCTCTACGGCGGGCCGGGCCAGATCAACTACTCGTCGTCCAAGGCCGCGCTCGTCGGTTTCGCCCGCTCGCTGACCCGCGAGCTCGGGGCGCGCAACATCACCGCGAACGTCGTCGCTCCGGGCTTCATCGAGACCGACATGACGGCCGAGCTCCCCGCGGAGCAGCAGGCGGAGTACCGCAAGAGCATCCCGCTCGACCGCTACGGCACCGCGGCCGAGGTCGCGAAGGTCACCCGCTGGCTCGCCGGCGACGAGGCGGGCTACATCTCGGGTGCGGTCGTCCCGGTCGATGGCGGCCTCGGAATGGGCCACTGACGGGTCAACACGTTGCCAACGATTCACCATGACGACCACGGGCAAAAGAGCGAGCGGCCCTTAAGTCTCTGTTGCCGTCAGGCGAGGCCACGGGTGAGTGGACGATCTG
Source organism: Rathayibacter rhapontici (assembly GCF_001995175.1). Classification (GTDB taxonomy): domain Bacteria; phylum Actinomycetota; class Actinomycetes; order Actinomycetales; family Microbacteriaceae; genus Rathayibacter. Next base: position 37,346 of record NZ_MUKN01000022.1, on the reverse strand, counting down.
CCCTGGACAAGGATCATGCGAGACGCCGGGTGAGGATCACGACGGCGACCCGCTGACGGGCGTGCCATGCCTCCGACCTGCGGAGATCGCGATCGTCCCTTCTCTTTGCGAAGGCGTGCAGATCGAACGAGGGGCACTTACCGGTGGAAGGCATGGCTGTCAGCTCACGTCCTCGAAGAGCCGTGTTCCGGCGGCGAGTGCGCCTGCGCCTGCGCGCCGCAGTGCCTGTGAGACTGCCGACTGCGAGATCGACTCTTGCTCCGCCAGCGTCTTCTGTGATGTCCCTCGCATTGTCCCGAGGACAAGTCGGCGGTCTCGAGCGCTCATCGGGGCTATGAGCGCATCCCGGGCGAGAAGGTAAGCGTTCACGGCGGCCTCCTCGAGCTTCGGGTCGTCGGGGCCCACGAACCACGACCGCGCAGTCGAAACCGCTCCGTCCTCGAGCTCATGTGCGCGGTTGATCGCAGTGCGAGCACGCCACCACGCCGGTCCATCCTGCAGACTGCCCGCGATTCCGAGCCCGATCACCCGGATCTCACCTTGACCGAGGCCGACCCGGCAGTCGACGCCGTCCGGCAGAGACAGGCGCGCATGTAGCGCCGCCCTGAGGGCAGCGGGAAGTGAGGAGTAGACCGCCTGGAACTCGTCGCCGACGGTCGGATGCAACGGCTCGATCGCGGGAACGATTTCGGCGAGCGAGGCGAACCCGGCCTCGATCTCGAGCTGGATCACGTCGCGTTGCTCCAGCTGGCGAGAGCCCACCAGATCGAGTAGAACGGCGACGACCGGTGCTTCACTCACCGGATAAACCTACAGCCAGTGCCCGGCGACTTCGCTGGATCTCAGACCCTCAAAGACAAGAGGTTACAAGAGCGGGCTGAGGGTGCCCGGCAGGATTCCCACGCGAGACTCGGACCGGCTCGATCGTCCGCAGAACTGAGGCCAGATTCATCGATCTATCTTTTACCTGCACGGCGGACAGTGTCCGCTATACCGCTCCTAAGGCCGAGTGGAATCAATTCTGTCTCGGTTTGGCTGCAGGTCCGGGCTTTGTTCGGAGATGGTAGGAAGTTAGCCTGAACTGGCGGGTGGCTCGTGTTGTCATCGTCGACGTGCACGCGCTTGACTCGGACTTCGTGTTACGGGCAGCTCCTGCATCTTCTCCTCGACCTCGGGTAACCCGAGCACGTGACGATACACACTATTTCTCGAGTCAGAAAGATCCCCCTCGACTCAATGCCCCGACAGACGTCCGCTTCCCGAAGCGGCACATCGACGGTCAACGAATGGTCCTGCAAGTACTGCCTTCTTTGAAAGAAGCATCGGAAGGCCTCGCTGCAAATTTTCGCTAGTACACTGATCCGTAATTTACGGATTATTACCGAAATCGAGCGTTCGCGGCGCTGACGAAGCTGATCAGACGAATCGAAGAACGACTGCTTGCACGGTTAAAGCAATGCTTGCGCTGCCCGCGAGTGAGATGGACCAGCTAATCAGGAGGTGTTTCGTCCAAGTGATTTTCGACATGACAACCACCTGCCGGGTCAGCTGAAGCAGAAGGTCCTCCTTCTCAAGGGCAGCAGCGAGCTTGACCTCGTTCCAGTTCTGCGCATGACCGAAGTAGATGAAGTTTCCCACCGACGCCCCAGCTGCTTGTCTTCTCCGCAATTGCGGTCGCACTGCTAGGAGAGCCAGGAGTGCGGCGACAGCGAGGACCGCGGCACTAATTAGAAAGGCTCCTTCGGCTATGGGGTTGTCGAGCAAAGCGAAAATCCGGTTCTCGGCCGTGAGGCTTATTGCGGCAGTCAGCACGACGGACTCGACGGTGAAGGCGAAGGCCGCCTTTGCGTCGACCCTCGCAGTCCAGTCCATCTGAGCCGCGTGGATCCGCCAAGCGTCTTCGACGGCCTCCTTTCGAGTGCGATCGACAGCATTCGCGGAGCGTTTGCGACTCAAGCGCTTCATTGTTCCTCTCAGAGTTTCCATTAGAGGAGAAATACTACGGAAGCCTCAGCCGCGCAGGCCGAGGACCGGCAGGAGCTGGCTGAGGTCGATGCCGTCGACGACGAGGTCGGCGCGCTCGCGCACGAGCGGCTTCGCGTTGAAGGCGACGGCGAGGGCGGCGACCGCCATCATCTCGAGGTCGTTCGCCCCGTCCCCGATCGCGATCGTGCGCTGCGCGGGGACGCCGGCGTCGGCGGCCCACTCGAGGAGCGCCGCGGCCTTCGCGTGCGCGTCGACGACCGGGCCGCTGACCTCCCCGGTCAGCACGCCGGCGTCCGACGCGAGGCGGTTCGCCCGCGCGTAGTCGAGGCCCAGCTCGCGGGCGACCGGGTCGAGCACCTCGTGGAACCCGCCGGACACCACGCCGATGCGGCCCCCCGCGGCGTGCACGCCCGCGATGAGCTCCTGCACTCCGGGAGTCACGCGGAGCCCCGCCCGGACGCTCTCGCAGACGGAGTCGGGGATCCCCGCGAGCGTCGCCACCCGTTCGCGCAGGCTCTCGCCGAAGTCGATCTCGCCGCGCATCGCGCGCTCGGTGACCGCGGCGACGAGGTCCTCGGAGCCGGCGTGCGCCGCGAGGAGCTCGATCACCTCGTCCTGCAGCAGGGTCGAGTCGGCGTCGAGGACGACGAGGAAGCGGGCAGGCGTCGCGGGACGCTCACTCATGACGGTCCGATCGGTCGGCCGCGCGCCGGTGACACCGGTCGCGCGGAAGCGCAGTGCTCTCGGCCCGCTGGGATGCTACGGGCGGACGACGACGCCCTTGCCGACCACGGTGATCCCCGAGTCGGTGACGGTGAACCCGCGCTCCCGGTCGTGATCGTGATCCACGCCGACCCGTGCGCCGGGCTCGACGACGACGTCCTTGTCGAGGATAGCGCGCACGACCAGCGCGTCCGGGCCGATGCGGACCTTGTCGAAGACCACCGAGTCGGTCACGGTCGCGTTCGACTCGATGACGGTCCACGGACCCACCACGCTGCGCTCGATGTGCGCACCCGAGATGACGGTGCCGAGCGAGACCACCGAGTCGACGGTCGAGCCCATGTTGCCCTTGCCGTCCCGCACGATCTTCGCGGGGGGCGAGTTGAGCTGCGACGAGAAGATCGGCCACTGCTGGTTGTAGAGGTTGAAGACGGGCAGCGCCGAGATGAGGTCCTGGTGAGCCTCGAAGAAGGAGTCGATGGTGCCGACGTCGCGCCAGTAGTAGCGGTCGCGGTCGGTCGATCCGGGGACCTCGTTGAGCTTGAGGTCGTAGACGCCCGCCTCGCCGCGCGCGACGAAGTCCGGGATGATGTCGCCGCCCATGTCGTGGTCGGAGGTCGACAGCTCGCCGTCGCGGATGACCGCGTCGATCAGCGCGTCGGCGTCGAAGACGTAGTTGCCCATCGAGGCGAGCACCTCGTGCGGCGAGTCGGCCAGGCCGACGGCGTCCTTGGGCTTCTCGAGGAACTCGGCGATCTTCGTCGGGACCACGCCGTCGCCGGCCTCGTCGCCCGCAAGCTGGATCACGCCGAACTGGTCGGCCAGCTCGATCGGCTGGCGGATCGCGGCGACGGTGGCCTTCGCTCCCGACTTGATGTGGGCGTCGATCATCTGCGAGAAGTCCATGCGGTAGACGTGATCGGCACCGACCACGACGACGATGTCGGGCTTCTCGTCGCGGATCAGGTTGAGGCTCTGGAGGATCGCGTCGGCGGAGCCGCTGAACCAGCGCTTGCCCAGGCGCTGCTGCGCGGGGACCGAGGCGACGTAGGAGTTCAGCAGGCCCGAGAGGCGCCAGGTCTGCGAGACGTGGCGGTCGAGCGAGTGCGACTTGTACTGCGTCAGCACGACGATCTGCGTGAGCCCCGAGTTGATGAGGTTCGACAGCGCGAAGTCGATCAGGCGGTACTGGCCGCCGAACGGGACCGCGGGCTTGGCGCGATCGGCCGTGAGGGGCATGAGCCGCTTGCCCTCGCCGCCGGCGAGGACGATGCCGAAGATCTTCTTTGACTGCATGGCTCCACAGTAGGGGGTGGGGCCCCGCCGGGAACCCCTGCTGTCGCCGGGGAGGGGGCTGTACTACGGTTCGGGGTGTGCGAGTCGATCTGCTGACCAAGGAATACCCGCCCGAGGTGTACGGAGGGGCCGGCGTCCATGTCGCCGAGCTCACGAAGGCGCTGCGCGACGACATCGAGGTCGTGGTCCGCTGCTTCGGAGCTCCCCGGGACGAGCCGGGCGCGTTCGCGTACCCGGTCCCGGCCGAGCTCGCCGAGGCCAACGGCGCGCTGCAGACCCTGGGCGTCGACCTGCAGATCGCGCAGGACGCGGCGGGAGCCGATCTCGTGCACTCGCACACCTGGTACGCGAACGCGGCGGGCCGTCTCGCCCAGCTGCTCCACGGCGTCCCGCACGTGGTCTCGGCGCACAGCCTCGAGCCGCTGCGCCCCTGGAAGGCCGAGCAGCTCGGCGGCGGCTACCGCGTGTCGAGCTGGATCGAGCGCGAGGCGTACGAGAACGCGGACGCCGTGATCGCCGTCTCGGGCGGCATGCGCGCGGACATCCTCCGCTCCTATCCGGCGCTGGATCCGGCGAAGGTGCACGTGGTCTACAACGGCATCGACCTCGACGCGTGGCACCCCGTCGAGGACGAGGCGGTCCTGGAGGGCCTCGGCATCGACCCCGCCCGCCCGTCGGTGGTCTTCGTCGGACGCATCACGCGGCAGAAGGGCCTCCCGTACCTCCTGCGCGCGGCGGCGACCCTCCCTCCCGAGGTGCAGCTCGTGCTGTGCGCGGGCGCTCCCGACACCCCCGAGATCATGGCGGAGGTCACCGCGCTGGTGCGCGGGCTGCAGGAGGAGCGGACCGGCGTCGTCTGGATCGACCGCCACCTCCCTCGTCACGAGCTCTCCGCGGTGCTGACCGCGGCGACGACGTTCGTCTGCCCGTCGATCTACGAGCCGCTGGGCATCGTGAACCTCGAGGCCATGGCGTGCGGCGCCGCGGTGGTCGGCACCGCCACCGGAGGCATCCCGGAGGTCGTCGTCGACGGCGTGACGGGCCGCCTCGTCCCGATCGAGCAGGTCACCGACGGCACCGGCACCCCGGTCGATCCCGATCGCTACGTCGCGGACCTCGCGGCGGTTCTCGCCGAGGTGGTCGCCGACCCCGAGGCGGCCAAGCGCATGGGCGCTGCGGGTCGCGAACGGGCTCAGAGCGATTTCAGCTGGACGCAGATCGCGCGGGACACCCGGGCGATCTACGACTCGCTCGTCTGATCCCTCCGCCCGCTCCCTTTAGGATGGGACGCATGCCCAGCGTCGTCTCGTTCTCCGATGTCTCCTTCGTCCGGAACGGCAAGCGGATCCTCGATCACGTCGAGTGGGCCGTCGCCGAGGAGGACCGCTGGGTCGTGCTCGGACCCAACGGCGCAGGCAAGACGTCGATCCTCCAGATCGCCGCCGCGCAGAACTACCCCTCGACCGGGACGGCCGGGATCCTCGACGAGACCCTCGGCCGCGTCGACGTGTTCGAGCTGCGCCCGCGCATCGGCTACGCGTCGACAGCGATGGCGCGCCGCCTGCCGGTGGACGAGTCGGTCCTGGACGTCGTGATGACCGCCGCCTACTCGGTGACCGGTCGCTGGAACGAGTCCTACGACGCCGTCGACGAGCGCCGCGCCCGCCGCGTGCTCGCCGAGTGGCGGCTCGACCACCTCGCAGACCGCACGTTCGGCACCCTGTCGGACGGCGAGCAGAAGCGCGTGCAGATCGCGCGCTCGATCATGACCGACCCCGAGCTCCTCCTGCTCGACGAGCCCGCGGCGAGCCTCGACCTCGGCGCCCGCGAGGAGCTCGTCGCGCTGCTCAGCGGTTTCGCGAAGGACCCGGCGTCGCCGGCGATCGTGATGGTCACGCACCACGTCGAGGAGATCCCCGACGGGTTCACCCACGCGCTCCTGCTGCGCGACGGGAAGGCCGTCGCGGCCGGTCCCCTCGCCGAGGCCCTGACCGAGCAGACGCTCTCCGAGACCTTCGGGCTGGACATCGCCCTCACCCGCGAGGACGGCCGGTACTCGGCTCGCGCCCGCCGCTGATCGAGGGCATCCGCCGCGCCGAGGATCCCCTCCGCGAGGGCTGCACGATCTGCTATTCTCGGTAGCTGGTTCGGGCCCGTTCGCGGTGCGCCCACCACCCTTCCACCCGTTCCCGTCGACGACAGGTGCGGTTCAGGACCACCAACGACAGGACATGCCCATGAAGACCGACATCCACCCCGAGTACGCGCCGATCGTCTTCCGCGACCTCGCCTCCGGTGAGACCTTCCTCACCCGCTCGACGGCGAAGAGCAGCAAGACCATCGAGCTCGACGGCGTCACCTACCCGGTCATCGACGTCGAGATCTCGTCGGCCTCGCACCCGTTCTACACGGGCAAGCAGCGCATCATGGACTCGGCCGGCCGCGTCGAGAAGTTCAACAGCCGCTACAAGAACTTCGGCAAGTAGCACGTCCTCCGAAGGGCCCTCGACCTCGCGGTCGGGGGCCCTTCGTCGTTCCTCCACGGAGTGCTAGCGTCCGGGCATGGTGTCCTTCGCCGACAAGCCGATCCTGCCGTTCGTCACCGCGGAGGAGTGGGAGGCGTACCTCGCAGGCGCCCCCGACCCCGGCGGTGTGCGGCTGAAGCTGCGCAAGAAGGCGGCCGTCGATCCCGGACTGACCTACGCCGAGGCCCTCGACGTCGCGCTCTGCCACGGCTGGATCGACGGGCAGGCCGGTGCGTTCGACGAGCAGTTCACGCTCCAGGCCTTCACCCCGCGTCGACGGGCCAGCCCGTGGTCGCAGGTGAACCGCGAGCACGTCGCCCGACTCAGCGAGGAGGGGCGGATGCGCCCCGCCGGACTCGCGGAGATCGAGCGCGCGAAGGCGGACGGCCGCTGGGACGCGGCGTACCGGCAGAAGGGGGCGGACGTGCCTCCGGACCTGCTCGCGGCTCTGGCGGCGGATCCCGCGGCGCTCGCGTTCTTCGAGACGGTGGGCGGGCAGAAGCGGTTCGCGTTCCTCTTCCGGCTGCAGCAGCTGAAGCGGCCGGAGTCGCGCGAGCGCCGGATCCGCGAGTACGTGGCGCTGCTCAGGGAGGGGCGCACGCTGACCTAGACGGCGTCAGTGGCGCACGGGCCAGGCGCCGTCGGCGACGAAGGCCTCGTCGCGCACGCGGCGCATGTACTCCTGGAAGGACTCGGCCTGGTCGCGGCACCAGTCGATCTGCAGCGCGTGCAGGGCGTCGGCCCCCACTCCGAGCTCGTCGGCGAAGGCACGGCCGAGGGCCTGGGCGACCCGGCCGGCCGCGACGGCGTCGGCTCCTGCGTCGTGGGCCTCGGTCAGGCTCACTCCGTAGTGCTCGGCGGCGAGGGTGAGGGTGCGCTTGCCCTTGCGGTAGCGGTCGACGGCCTTGTCGATGACGAGGGGATCGACGACCGGGCTCGGATCGATCAGCACCGGCACCCCCCAGCGCCGCGCCTCGTGGGCGAGCAGCGAGAGGTCGTAGGGGGCGTTGTAGACGACGACCGGGACGCCGCGGGCGAGCAGCGAGCGCAGCGCCTCGGACACTTCGGCGACGACCTCGCCGGCGGGACGGCCGTGCCGGCGCGCGTGCCCGGTGCTGATGCCGTGCACCGCGCTGGCGCCGGCGGGGATCTCGACGCCGGGATCGGCGAGCCAGGTGGTGCCCTCGATCGGCTCGCCGTCGGCTCCGATCACCCCGACGTGCGCGGTGACGATCCGGCTCGTCCGGACGTCGATGCCCGTGGTCTCGAGATCGAAGACGGCGAGGAGGTCGAACCAGGGTGCGCCCTCGGCCGGGGCGAGCTCGGCGGAGGCCGGGGCGGCGCGATCCTCCTCGAACGGCGCGCTCTCGAAGGCGCCGTCGTCGAACAGGGTCGGCTCTGTCGCTGCGGTGATGCTCACGCGGACAGCCTAAACGGGGCCTCCGACATCGGTCGGAGGCCCCGCGGCGTGCTCACGGTCGCGAGCGGATCAGCGGTCGTGGTCCGTCTTCGCGACGTGCAGCCAGAAGAAGCCCTGCGTGCCGAGCGTCATCGTGAGGGTGCCGTCGGCGGAGAAGCCCGGGAAGCGGCCGCCGCCGAACAGGTCGGTGAGCGCGGAGCCGGGGTTCTCGGGGTCCGTGATCGTCACCGACACCGGGTTGTGATTGAAGCTGAAGACGCAGAGCACCTCCTCGGGCTGGTCGCCCATGGCGCTGCCCGACCCGGCGTAGTCGCGGACGAAGGCGAGCACCGACTCGTGGTCGGTCTCGAGCACGCGCATGGAGCCCAGGCCGAAGGCCGGGTGCCCGCGGCGCACGTGCAGCACGTTCCGCATCCAGTGCAGGAGCGAGCGGGACTGCGCGAGCTGCGCCTCCACGTTCACCTGGTTGTAGTGGTAGACGAGCGACTGCACGATCGGCTGCACGAGCTTGCCGGGATCGGCGGCCGAGAAGCCGGCGTTGCGGTCGGGCGTCCACTGCATCGGCGTGCGGGAGGCGTCGCGGTCGTTGAGCCAGATGTTGTCGCCCATCCCGATCTCGTCGCCGTAGTAGAGGAACGGGCTGCCCGCGAGCGAGAAGAGGAGCGCGTTGATCAGCTCGAGCTCGGCGCGGGAGTTGTCGAGCAGCGGCGCGAGGCGGCGCCGGATGCCGATGTTGGAGCGCATCCGCGGGTCGTAGGCGTACCAGCCGTACATCGCCTGGCGGTACTCCTCCGAGACCATCTCGAGCGTGAGCTCGTCGTGGTTGCGCAGGAACACGCCCCACGCGGCTCCGGTGGGGATGTCGAAGGTCTCGGACAGGACCTTCTTCAACTCGTTCGCCGTCTGCGCGCGGAGCGAGTAGAAGATGCGCGGCATGACCGGGAAGTCGAAGGCCATGTGGCACTCCGGCTCCTCCTCGGTGCCGAAGAACGCGGCGACCTCGCGAGGCCACTGGTTCGCCTCCGCGATCAGGATGCGGCCCGGGTAGTCGCGGTCGACCATCTGGCGGAGGTTCTTGATGAAGTCGTGCGTCGGTGGCTCGCCCTCGCCGTTGCCCTCGTCGGACTCGTAGAGGTAGGGGATGGCGTCCAGGCGGATGCCGTCGACGCCGAGGTCGAGCCAGAACTTCACCACGTCGTGGATCGCCTCGTGCACGGCCGGGTTCTCGAAGTTGAGGTCCGGCTGGTGCGAGAAGAAGCGGTGGAAGTAGAACTGGCGGCGCTCGGAGTCGAAGGCCCAGTTCGAGTCCTCGGTGTCGACGAAGATGATGCGGATGTCGGGGTAGCGGTCGTCGGTGTCGTTCCAGACGTAGAAGTCGCCGTAGGGGCCCTCGGGGTCCGAGCGCGACTGCTGGAACCACTCGTGCTGGTCGCTCGTGTGGTTGAGCGGGAAGTCCATGACGATGCGCATGTTGCGCTCGTGCGCCTTGCGCACGAGATCGCGGAAGTCCTCCATGGTGCCGAACTCGGGGAGGATCGCCTTGAAGTCCGAGACGTCGTAGCCGCCGTCGCGCAGCGGCGACATGTAGAAGGGCGGCAGCCAGAGCGCGTCGATGCCGAGCCACTGCAGGTAGTCGAGCTTGGACGCCAGTCCGTTGATGTCCCCGGCGCCGTCCCCGTTCGAGTCGTAGTACGACCGGATCATGACCTCGTAGAACACCGCACGGCGGTACCACTGGGGATCGAGGGCGAGTCCGGGGAGTTGGATCGGCGACGTGAAGCTCACGGTGCTCCTTCTGCTGCTGCCTGAGCGGATGACCGTCACGGAGGACGGGGCGGTGCGTCGCGAAGCGAACGCGTCCTCATGCTCCCGGCTCGGATCGGGGCCACGCAAGGCGTTGCGGCGAGAAGTTCCGGCGGCTTTGCCTACGATGGGGACCGAGATGACCGCCGCTTCGCCTTACGCCGCCGACCTCGGACGACTCCCGATCAGGGAGGCCTCCGCGGCCGTCCCGGGGGCGTCCACCGCCTACTGGAGCTACGGCTCGGACGACGCGGCGACGGTGATCGTGCTCGTGCACGGCTTCCGCGGCGAGCACCACGGCCTCGAGCCGGTGATCGCCCGCCTGCTCGCGGGAGGGGCGGACGTCCGCGTGGTCGCCCCCGACCTGCCGGGTTTCGGCGCGTCCCCGCCCATGACGGCGCACGCGCACGACGTCGACGGCTACGCGGCCTGGCTGGGGGAGTTCCTGGACGTTCTCGGACTGCGCGGCGAGGCCGTGGTCCTCGGCCACTCGTTCGGCTCCATCGTCGCCGCGGCGGCCGTCGCGGCGGGGCTGCCGACTCCGCTGCTGGTGCTCGTCAATCCGATCGCGGCTCCCGCCCTCGCCGGACCTCGGGGAGTGCTGACGCGGCTCGCGGTGCTCTACTACCGGCTCGGAGCGGTGCTGCCGCGGGCTCTCGGGTACCGGCTGCTGCGCGATCCGCTGATCGTCCGCGTGATGAGCCTCTCGATGGTGAAGACGAAGGACACCGGCCTGCGGCGCTTCGTGCACGATCAGCACGACCGCTACTTCAGCGCCTTCGCGTCGCGCGACACCGTGCTGGAGGCGTTCCGCGCCTCGGTCTCGCACGACGTGAGCGAGTACGCGGCGCGCCTCGCGGTGCCGACGCTGCTGATCGCGGCGGCGCAGGACGACATCACCCCTCTCGCGGCGCAGCACCGCCTGCTCTCGGCCCTCCCGCACGCGCGGCTGCACGTGATCGACGGGGTCGGCCACCTCATCCACTACGAGACGCCCGACGAGGCAGCCGCGGTCCTCCGCGACGCCCTCGAGGAGGGGATCGACCGATGAGGATCGTCGTCGACTGCCGCTACACCCGGCTCGAGCGCCACGACGGCATCAGCCGCTACACGTCGGAGCTCGTCCGCGAGCTGTCGGTGCTGCACGACGTGACGATGCTGATCAGCGACCGCCGCCAGCTCGCGCTGCTGCCCGATCTGCCGTGGGAGAGGGTGACGTCGCCGACCGGTCCGTTCGAGCCGTTCGTCGCGCTGCTCGTGAACCGGCTGAAGCCCGACGTGGTCTTCTCGCCGATGCAGACCATGGGCTCGCTCGGGCGGCGCTACCGCCTCGTGCTGACCGTGCACGACCTCATCTACTACAGCCACCGCACACCCCCGCGTGAGCTGCCCCTGCCCGTCCGCGGCCTCTGGCGGCTGTACCACCTGTCCTGGTGGCCGCAGCGCCGGCTGCTCCAGCGCGCCGACGCCGTGGTGACGGTGTCGGAGACGACGCGCGAGCTGATCCGGGAGCACGGCCTCACGACCCGCCGGGTCGTGGTCGTGCCGAACGCGGCTGGCGAGCCCGACGAGGCCGGCGCCGCGCTGGCCGCGTCGCTGCCCGATCGCTCCGATGCCCGCTCGCTCGTCTACATGGGCTCCTACATGCCCTACAAGAACGTCGAGACGCTCGCCCGCGCGATGCGGCTGCTGCCGGACTACGAGCTGCACCTGATGAGCCGGGCGAGCGACGAGACCGTCGAGACGCTGCGCTCGCTCGCGCCGACGGCGAAGCTGGTCTTCCACCAGGGCGCGGACGACGCCACCTACCGGTCGGTGCTCGCCCGGGCGACCGCTCTCGTCAGCGCGAGCCGCGACGAGGGGTTCGGGATCCCCCTGGTCGAGGCGATGGCGCTGGGCACCCCCGTCGTCGTCAGCGACATCCCGATCTTCCGGGAGATCGGCGGCGACGCGGCCGTGCTGGTGGATCCGACCAGCGCCAAGGACGTGGCGAGGGGTGTCCGCTCGCTCGAGGACCCGGCGGTGTGGGCGGAGCGGTCGGCGCGGTCGCGCGAGCGCGCGGCGGCCTACTCGTGGCGCGACTCCGCCCGGGTGCTCCTCGAGCTGCTGACCGGGCTCGGGCGGCGCTAGGCGCCGGTGGCGGTGATCCCGCTGTCGTCGGGTCCTAGGGAGCGGTGGGGCTGAGGACGTCGTCGAGGTCGGCGTCCACGACCACCACGTCGCCGGAGTCGTCGAAGGCGACGATGCGCAGCGCCCCGTCGACGATCGCGAAGTCGTGCCGCGAGCCGTTGCCGACGGTGATGCCCTGCGGCGGCAGCGCGTCCTCGCTGAGCGCGCGGAGGAGGCTGCCGATGACGGCTCCGTGCGTCGCCACGATCACCCGCTGGTCGGGGAAGCGCTCCGCGACTTCGAGCAGAGCCTCGGTCGCCCGTGCGACCACCTCGGCGCGGGTCTCGCACCCCGGGATGCGCTCGCCCTCGATGCCGCCGGGGAAGAGCGCGCGGAGATCGTCCGCCGTCATGCCCTCGGCTTCGCCGTAGGCGCGCTCGGCCAGCCCGGGCACGACGAGGGGCTCGTCGAGGCCGAGACCGCGCGCGATGACGGCGCCCGTCTCGTAGGCGCGCTGCAGAGGACTGGCGACGACCGCGTCCCACTCCCGCTCGCCGAGGATCCGCGCGGCGGCGCGGGCCTGCGATCGGCCGGTGTCGTTCAGCGGGATGTCGCTCGCGCCCTGGATGCGGCGCGCCGCGTTCCAGTCGGTCTGGCCGTGGCGGACGAGGGTGAGCTGGGTCACGGGAGCCTCTCGAGGTGCGGGGAGGGGAGGTCGCCCGGGTCAGCGGGCGGGCAGGCGGTCGGCGAGGATCCGCAGGACCTCGCTCGTGCCGCCGTCGATCTTGATCGCGGCGCGGCCGTCGCCCTTGGTCGTGCCGCGGTTGACGATGACGATCGGCATCTTGCCGCGGCGGGCGATCTCGAGGAAGCGGATGCCGGAGTTGACGACGAGCGAGGACCCGGCCACGAGCAGGGCGTCGGCGCCGGCGACGATGGCGCGCGCCTCCTGGAACCGCTCGGTGGGGATGAACTCGCCGAAGAAGACGATGTCGGGCTTGAGGATCCCGCCGCAGACGGTGCAGTCCGGCACGGTCATCGCCGAGACGTCGTGGACCTCGGCGTCGCCGTCGGGGTTGAGGGAGGAGACCCCCGGGTCGTCGAGCCAGGGGTTCGCCTCGGCGATCCTGTCGGCCACGGCGTCGCGGGCGAAGTACTGCCCGCAGGTCATGCAGCGGACGCGGTCGGCGGAGCCGTGCAGGTCGACGACGCGCCGCGACCCGGCGCGCACGTGCAGCCCGTCGACGTTCTGCGTGACGACCCCGCTCAGCACGCCCCGCTCCTCGAGGCGCGCCAGAGCGCGGTGCCCGTCGTTGGGGAGGGTGCTCGTGAAGCGCCGCCAGCCGATCTGGCTGCCGGCCCAGTAGCGCTTGCGGTAGTCGGGATCCGCGACGAACTGCGAGTACGTCATCGGGGTGCGCACCGGCGCGCCCGCTCCGCGGTAGTCCGGGATTCCGGAGTCGGTGCTGACGCCCGCGCCCGTGACGGCGGCGAGGCGCCGCCCGCTGAGGAGTTCGACGGCCTGCTCGATCGCGTCGGCTCGCGTGCCGTCCTCGACCGGTGTCGGACTCGACTCCATCCGCGCCTCCCGTCAGTGGGCCTCCGCGTGCGCGGCGGGCCCGTCTCGAAGTCTAGAGCGCCGCGGTGCCCGAGGGCTGTGAACAGGGGATCGCCGTCGCGTGCGCGGTATCCCGGTCGACAGGCTCTAGGGTGCCGGGATGCCGATCGTGCACATCGCGGACCTCGACCACCCCCTCCTCGCCGACTACCACCGGCTGACGGACGTCGCCCTGCGGCGGGTGCTGGAGCCGGAGGGCGGCCTCTACATCGCAGAGTCGGCCAAGGTCATCGGGCGGGCCCTCGACGCCGGGCACCGGCCGCGCTCGGTCCTCGTGCAGGAGAAGCGGCTGGGCGACGCGGCGGACGTGCTCGAGCGCTTCCCCGAGGTCCCGGTCTTCGTGGCGCCGGACGCGGTGATCGAGGAGCTGACCGGGTTCCACCTGCACCGCGGCGCGCTCGCCTCGATGCACCGGCCCGTGCTGCCCACCGTGACGGAGCTGCTCGCCGATGCGCGCCTCGTCGTGATCCTCGAGGACCTCGTCGACCACACCAACGTCGGCGCGGTGTTCCGCGCGGCCGCCGGGATGGGGGCGGACGCCGTCCTCGTGACGCCGCGGTGCGCGGATCCGCTGTACCGGCGCAGCGTCCGGGTCAGCATGGGCACGGTGCTGCAGGTGCCGTGGACCAGGACGCCGGAGTGGGGGCCGGCGCGGGAGGAGCTGCTCGCTTCGGGTTTCTCGATCGCGGCGCTCGCACTCGCCCCGGACGCGGTGCCGCTGGACGTCTACGCCGACCGCCGGCCGGAGCGCGTGGCGATCGTGCTCGGAGCCGAGGGGGACGGACTGAGCCGGGCGGCGCTCGACGCGGCGGACACCGTGGTCACGATCCCGATGCTGCACGGGGTCGACTCGCTCAACGTGGCCAGCGCCGGAGCCGTGGCGCTGTGGGCGCTGACGCGCGCGGCCGCATCCTCCCCGGATCGAGAGGGCGCCGCGCCTACGATGACGGAGTGAGCTCCCCGACGCGACCCGACGACTCGCCGATCGACGTGTTCGGGGCGGTCCTGCCGGAGCAGCCGGAGGATCCCGGCATCCCGCCCCGCCGCCGTCGCGGGGGCGCGATCATCGGGGGCGCGCTCGCCGTCGTCCTCGTCGTCGCGGGCGGTGCCTACTCCGCGACCGCGGCGAGCGCCGAGCTGCCCGCGGCGACCGCGCTCGTGGCGCAGACGCCCGGGGCGACGACCGACGCGCCGGTGCTCGCCTGGCCGGCGTACGGCTCGGGGGCGATCGGCGCCGTCGGGTTCGACGACGCGGAGCAGGACGGGGTGCTCGCGCGCTACGGATCCGACGATCCGGTTCCCACGGGGAGCATCGCGAAGGTCGTGACAGCGCTGGTGATCCTCGCCGAGCGTCCGATCCCCGACGGGAGCGACGGCGCGGACATCACCTTCACCGCTGCCGACGTCGGCTACTACGCCGAGTCGCTGGCCGAGAACGGCTCGGTCGCCCCCGTGTCGGCGGGCCTCGAGCTGACGCAGCGCGAGGCGCTGACGGTGCTGATGCTGCCCTCCGCCAACAACTACTCGAAGTCCCTCGCGATCTGGGCGTTCGGCTCGGAGGAGGCGTACCTCGCCGCCGCGCGCGCCTGGCTCGACGAGCAGGGACTGACCCGCACGGTCGTCACCGACACGAGCGGTCTCTCGCCCGACACCGTGAGCACGACCTCCGACATGGTGCGCCTGGGCGAGCTGCTCGTCGCCGATCCGGTGCTGGCGCCGATCGTCGCCCTGCCCCGTGCGGACGTCCCCGGGGTCGGCGTGGTGCAGAACACGAACACCCTGCTCGGGCGCGGGGGAGTGGACGGGATCAAGACGGGGACAACGGACGAGGCGGGATCGTGCCTCCTGTTCTCGGTGGACACCGTCGTCGAGGGCGAGCCGGTGACGCTCGTCGGCGTCGTGGTGGGTGCGCGGACGCATCCGCAGCTCGCCTCGGACATCCTGACTCTGCTGCCGAGCGTCGAGGCGGGGTTCCGCACGGTGCCGCTGACCACCGAGGGGCAGGACTTCGGCTCCTACACGAGCCTCTGGGGCGACTCCGTCGTGGCCGAGACGCCCGAGGCGCGGTCGGTGCTGACCTGGGGCGCCGTCACGACCTCGACGACGGTCGAGCTCGATCCGCTCGGCACGGTGGCCGACGGCGCGGACGTCGGCACCGCGACCGTGAGCGTCAACGGCACGCCCTACGAGCTGCCCCTCGTCGCCGACGGCTCGATCGGCGACCCGGGCTTCGGCTGGCGCGTCTCGCACCCGGCGGAGCTGCTCGGCTAGTCGCCCTCGACGACGATGCGGACGCCGGCGGTCGCGATGTCCGCGGCGACCTCCTCGGGCGTCGCGTTGCCCGGTGCCGCGGTGCCGGGCGCGGAGGGGGCGGGCTGCGCACGCTCGGAGTCCGCCCGGTAGGGCTCGGCGGACGGGCGCTTGGCCGTGATGAAGTCGCCCGAGGACTGGTGCCGCACGCGGCGCAGCACCCAGGGCACGAGGTACTCGCGCGCCCACTTCACGTCCTCGGTCCGCGCCGCACGCCAGGTCGGAGTGGGCAGCGGCTCCGGGGCGAGCGGGCGGAGCGAGTTCTCGACGGCGAGCGCCTCGAGCACCATGCGGGCGACCTCGTGGTGCCCGTGCGGGTTGAGGTGCAGGCGGTCGGGCGCCCACATCCGCACGTCCTGGATCTCCTGCAGCGACCACTGGTCGGCGACGATGCAGTCGTAGCGCTTGGCGAGCGCGCGCAGGTTCTCGTTGTAGATCGCGACCTTGCCGCGGATGCGCCCGAAGACCGGCGAGAAGCCGACGTCGACGCCGGTGAAGAGCACGACGGTCGCGTCGTCGGCCCGGAGCCGGGCCAGGCCCGACTCGAAGCGCGCCGCGATGTCGTCCGGGTCGGTGCCCGGGCGGATGACGTCGTTGCCGCCCGCCGAGATCGTGATGAGGTCCGGACGCAGCTCCAGCGCCGGCTCGACCTGCTCGTCGAGGATCTGCTGGAGGAGCTTCCCGCGGACGGCGAGGTTCGCGTAGGCGAAGTCGTCGACCTGGCTGCCGAGCACCTCGGCGACGCGGTCGGCCCATCCGCGGTGACCGCCGGGGCTGGCGGGCTCGGGATCGCCGATCCCCTCGGTGAACGAATCGCCCAGGGCGACGTAGCGGGACCACGGATGACGCTGCTCGACCATCCCTCCATTCTGCTCCGCGACGCGGCGAGCCGGATCCGTCGCGCGGACGATCGCGACACGCCCAGCACACGCCCGTCGCGGCGCCCGATCGCGCGGACCCGGCCCCCGCGTCGGTGGCGTCGGCTACCGTTGGCGCACGTGAACAGTCCCTCGAGCTTCGGTCATCAGGTCGGCACCTCCGCTGCGGAGCACCTGTCCCCGTCGTTCCCGGGACGCGCTCCGTGGGGCACGGCGAACAAGCTGCGCGCATGGCAGGCGGAGGCGCTCGAGGCGTACTTCCAGACCGAGCCGCGCGACTTCCTCGCCGCCGCGACGCCCGGAGCGGGCAAGACGACCTTCGCTCTCCGGCTCGCAGCCGAGCTCCTGCACAACCGCACCGTCGACCGCATCACGGTGGTCGCTCCGACCGAGCACCTCAAGCGGCAGTGGGCCGAGGCCGCGCACCGCGTCGGCATCCGCCTGGACCCCACGTTCACGAACCGGATGGGGCGGCACGCCCGGCACTACCACGGCGTCGCGGTGACCTACGCCCAGATCGCGGTGCGCCCGGAGCTCCACCGCGAGCTCACCCTCTCGGGGCGCTCGCTCGTGATCCTCGACGAGGTGCACCACGGCGGCGACGCGCTCAGCTGGGGCGACGCGATCCGCGAGGCCTTCGAGCCCGCCGTGCGCCGCCTGTCGCTGACCGGGACGCCGTTCCGCTCGGACACGGCACCGATCCCGTTCGTCAGCTACCTCCCGGACGAGGAGGGCATCCGCACCTCGCTGACCGACTACGCCTACGGCTACGGCCGCGCCCTGGCCGACGGCGTCGTCCGCCCGGTGCTCTTCATGGTCTACGCCGGCCAGATGCGCTGGAAGTCGAAGGCCGGCGACGAGATGGAGGCGCGGCTCGGCGAGGGCAACACCAAGGACATCACGTCGCAGGCGTGGCGCACGGCGCTGGACCCCAAGGGCGACTGGATCCCGTCGGTGCTGCGTGCCGCCAACACGCGCCTCAGCGAGGTGCGCCGCGCGATCCCCGACGCCGGCGGGCTGGTGATCGCGACCGACCACTACGCGGCCCGCGCATACGCCGCGATGCTGCGCGAGATCAGCGGCGAGCCCGTCACCGTCGTCCTCTCGGACGAGAAGGAGGCGAGCGACCGGATCGAGGAGTTCTCGAAGGACACCAGCCGGTGGATGGTCGCCGTGCGCATGGTGTCGGAGGGCGTGGACGTGCCGCGGCTGGCCGTGGGCGTCTACGCGACGTCGGCGTCGACTCCGCTGTTCTTCGCGCAGGCGATCGGCCGCTTCGTGCGGGCCCGGCGCCGCGGCGAGACCGCGTCGATCTTCCTCCCGAACGTGCCGGGCCTGCTCGCGCTGGCGAGCTCGATGGAGCAGCAGCGCGACCACGCGCTCGACCGCAGGAGCTCCGACGACGAGGAGTACCCCGAGGCCGACCTGATGGCCGACGCCGAGCGGCAGGAGAAGGCGTCCTCCGATCTGCTCGAGGAGGGGCGGTTCGAGTCGCTCGGCTCGGCGGCGACCTTCGACCGCGTCGTCTACGAGGGCGCCGAGTTCGGCATGGAGGTCGAGGTCGAGAGCGAGGAGGAGCTCGACTTCATCGGACTCCCGGGACTGCTCGAGCCGGACCAGGTGCGCGAGCTCCTGCAGCACCGCCAGCAGCGGCAGGCGAAGCGCGCGGGCACCCGTCCGGGTGCCGCGGCCGCACCGGAGGCGAAGGAGAGCGAGATCCCCGCGCCGCTCTACCGCACCCTGAAGGAGCAGCGGAGCCTCCTGAACTCGCTGGTCGGGCTGTGGGCGCGCAACACGGGGGAGACCCACGGCCAGGTGCACACCGAGCTGCGGCGGCTCTGCGGCGGGCCGGCCGTCGCCCAGGCCAGCGTCACCCAGCTGCAGGCCCGCATCGACCTGCTGCGGCGGAGGATCGGCTCGCACTGAGCGCGGCGGATCGCTAGCCGATCGGCCCGGCGCGGCGCCAGCCCCTCCGGCGCGATCGGCGCCGCCCGTACTGTTCCAGACGTGACCCCGCCGCTCCTCCCGATCGTCGCGCCGAGCCCGCTGCCGGCGTGCTCCCGTGCCGTCGAGGACGGCTGCCGGTGACCCCCGCCGACGAGGAGCTCCCGGGTTCGCCGGAGGAGCCCCTCGCTAAGGTGGGCAGTCGGTCCGTCGCGAAGGTGATGGACCATCACCCCCGACGTCGGGCATCCGCGGACCGAACGACGGCCTCATCCGGATCGCCCGAGACCACACCCCAGAGGAGTCTCGTGGAGACCTGGCCCGGAACCGCCTACCCCTTGGGCGCCACTTTCGACGGAAGCGGCACGAACTTCGCTCTCTTCAGCGAGGTCGCCGAGCGCGTCGAGCTCTGCCTGTTCGACGACGACGGCACCGAGACGCGCGTCGACGTGCTCGAGTCGGACGCCTACGTCTGGCACTGCTACCTGCCGCAGGTGCAGCCCGGCCAGAAGTACGGCTACCGCATCCACGGACCGTACGACCCGGCCGCGGGACAGCGCTGCAACCCGAACAAGCTCCTGCTCGACCCCTACGCGAAGGCCGTCTCGGGCGAGATCGACTGGGACCAGTCGCTCTTCTCGTACACCTTCGGCGACCCGGACTCGACGAACGACGAGGACTCGGCGCCGCACATGATGATGGGCGTCGTCATCAACCCGTTCTTCGACTGGGCCGGCGACCGCCGTCCGCGCATCTCGTACGACCGCACGGTCATCTACGAGGCGCACGTGAAGGGGCTCACGAAGAGCCACCCCGACATCCCGGAGGAGCTGCGCGGCACGTACGCGGGCGTCGCCCACCCCGCGGTCATCGCGCACCTCAAGCACCTGGGCATCACCGCGATCGAGCTCATGCCGGTGCACCAGTTCGTCAACGACTCGACCCTGATCGAGAAGGGCCTCTCGAACTACTGGGGCTACAACACGATCGGCTTCTTCGCTCCGCAGAACACCTACTCGTCCACGGGCGACCAGGGCCAGCAGGTCCAGGAGTTCAAGAGCATGGTCCGGGCGCTGCACGCGGCCGGCATCGAGGTCATCCTCGACGTGGTCTACAACCACACCGCCGAGGGGAACCACCTCGGCCCTTCGCTCTCGTTCCGCGGCATCGACAACGAGGCGTACTACCGCCTCGTCGACGACGACAAGCGCTACTACATGGACTACACCGGCACGGGGAACACCCTCACGTCCGGCACCCGCACTCGCTGCAGCTGATCATGGACTCGCTGCGCTACTGGGTGACCGAGATGCGCGTCGACGGCTTCCGCTTCGACCTCGCCTCGGCGCTCGCCCGCGAGTTCTACGACGTGGACCGGCTCTCGACCTTCTTCGAGCTCGTGCAGCAGGACCCGGTGGTCTCGCAGGTCAAGCTGATCGCCGAGCCGTGGGACGTCGGACCCGGCGGCTACCAGGTCGGCAACTTCCCTCCGCAGTGGACGGAGTGGAACGGCAAGTACCGCGACACGGTGAGGGACTTCTGGCGCGGTGAGCCGTCGACGCTGGGCGAGTTCGCCTCGCGCCTCACCGGCTCGGCCGACCTCTACGCCCGCTCCGGTCGACGCCCGGTCGCCTCGATCAACTTCGTGACGGCCCACGACGGCTTCACCCTGCGCGACCTCGTCTCGTACAACGAGAAGCACAACGACGCCAACGGCGAGAACGGCAACGACGGGGAGTCGCACAACCGCTCCTGGAACCACGGAGCCGAGGGCCCGACGGACGACCCGAAGGTCCTGGGTCTCCGCGCACGCCAGCAGCGCAACTTCCTCGCCACCATGCTCATCTCGCAGGGCGTGCCGATGATCCTGCACGGCGACGAGCTGGGCCGCTCGCAGAACGGCAACAACAACACCTACGCCCAGGACAGCGAGCTGACCTGGATCGACTGGTCCACCGCCGACCGCCCGCTGCTGGAGTTCACGGCCGCGCTGATCCGCCTGCGCGCCGAGCACCCCACGTTCCGCCGCGGCCGCTTCTTCGACGGCAGGCCCGTCGTCCGCGGCTCGGAGGAGCCCCTGCCCGACATCGTCTGGTTCAAGGCCGACGGCACCGAGATGTCGCCGGAGGACTGGGACTCGGGCCTGGGCCGCTCGGTGGGCATCTACCTCAACGGCAACGGGATCCGCGAGCGCGACGAGCGCGGCCTGCCCGTGACGGACGACAGCTTCCTGCTCTACTTCAACGCCGACGACGTCGACGTGGAGTTCGCGGTGCCCAGCGACGAGTACGCCGCGCTGTGGAGCGTGCTCGTGGACACCGCGGGCGCCGAGGCGGACTCGATCCCGCGCCCCGCCGGCGCGATGCTGACCGTCCAGGCCAAGTCGCTCGTGATCCTCCAGGAGCACAGCGCCCCGGAGCCGGAGGTGGACCACTCGGTGGCCGCGTCGCTCGCCTCCCTCGCGGCGACCTCCGCGATCCCGATCATCGCCTCGACCAGCCCCCACTCGGAGTCGACCGACTCCGCGACCGCCTCTTCGACAGGAGCCTGACGTGCGACTGCCCGCTTCGACCTACCGACTCCAGATCCGCTCCGGCTTCGATCTCGACGAGGCGGCGCAGGTCGCCGACTACGTGCGCTCCCTGGGCGCCGACTGGCTCTACTTCTCACCGCTGCTGACGGCCGAGCCCGGCTCCGACCACGGCTACGACGTCGTCGACCACTCGCAGGTCGACCCCGCCCGCGGCGGCGGCGAGGGTCTGGCCCACGCCTCCGCGGCGGCGAAGGCCGAGGGCCTGGGCGTGCTCATCGACATCGTGCCGAACCACATGGGCGTCGCGACGCCGAGCGAGAACTCGTGGTGGTGGGACCTCCTGAAGAACGGGACGTCCTCCCGCTACGCGTCCGCGTTCGACATCGACTGGGAGGCGGGCGGCGGGAAGCTGCGCGTGCCGATCCTGGGCGACGGTGCGAGCGAGGGCGACAGCGACAGCGAGCTCGACGCGCTCGAGGTCGTAGGCGACGAGCTGCACTACTACGAGAACCGCCTGCCGATCGCTCCCGGGACCGCTCAGCCGGGCGACTCCGGGCGCACGGTGCACTCGCGGCAGAGCTACGAGCTGGTCAACTGGCGGCGCGCGGACGCCGAGCTGAACTACCGCCGCTTCTTCGCGGTGAACACCCTCGCGGCCATCACGGTCGAGCGCCCCGAGGTGTTCGACGCCTCGCACGCCGAGATCGTGCGCTGGTTCACAGAGGGGCTCGCCGACGGCCTCCGGGTCGACCACCCGGACGGACTCGCCGACCCGGGCGGCTACCTCGACGACCTCGCCCGCGCCATCGGCGGGGCGCCGGTCTGGGTCGAGAAGATCCTCGAGGGCGACGAGGCGCTGCCCGCGCACTGGGCGACCGTCGGGACCACCGGCTACGACGCCCTCGCCGACATCGACCGGATCCTCGTGGACCCGGAGTCGCGGAGCGTGCTCGAAGGACTGGACGCCGAGCTCGGCCACGGCGGATCGCCGGTCGTCTGGGCGGATCTGATCCACGACACGAAGCGCGGCATCGCCGACGGGATCCTCCGCTCCGAGGTGCTCCGCCTCGCGCGGCTGATCCCCTCGGTGGACGGGGCCGACGACGCTCTCGCCGAGCTGCTCGCGACCTTCCCGGTCTACCGCAGCTACCTCCCCTACGGCGCCGAGCACCTCGAGCACGCCCGCCTCGACGCGGTGCGGCGCCGCCCCGAGATCGCCGACACGATCGACCGGGTCGCCGCGCTGCTCGGCGAGACCGGCACCGCCGTCTCCGTCCGGTTCCAGCAGACCTCCGGCATGGTGATGGCGAAGGGCGTCGAGGACACGGCGTTCTACCGCTACAGCCGGCTCACCTCGCTCAACGAGGTCGGGGCCGATCCGGACGAGTTCGCGATCGATCTGGAGGAGTTCCACCGCCGCCAGGGCGTGCGGCAGTCCTCGTTCCCCGCTTCGCTGACCACCCTCTCGACGCACGACACGAAGCGCGGCGAGGACACCCGGGCCCGGATCACGGCTCTGGCGGAGGAGCCCGAGGTCTGGGCCGACACGCTGCGCTCCCTGCACTCGCTCGTCGGCTTCGGCGACGGACCCGTCGAGCACCTGCTCTGGGAGGCGATCGTCGGATCGTGGCCCGCGTCGCGGGAGCGGCTGCACGCGTACGCCGAGAAGGCGTCCCGCGAAGCCGGCAGCTCGACGAAGTGGACCGCGCCCGACGAGGCGTTCGAGGAGCGGATGCACGCCGCCGTGGACGCCGCCTTCGACGACTCCCGTGTGCGGAGCCTGATCGAGGAGACCGTCGCCCGGGTGAAGGGGATCGGCTGGTCGAACAGCCTCTCGGCCAAGCTCGTGCAGCTGACCGCCCCCGGGATCCCGGACGTCTACCAGGGCAGCGAGCTGTGGGAGACCTCCCTCGTGGACCCCGACAACCGCCGTCCGGTCGACTTCGCCGAGCGCCGCGCGCTGCTCGAGCGGATCGACGGCGGCTGGCTGCCTCCGATCGACGAGGAAGGGGCTGCCAAGCTGCTCGTCACCTCGCGCGCGCTGCGGCTGCGCCGCGACCGGCCGGAGCTGTTCACCCGCTACGCACCGGTCTCGGCGATCGGCGAGGCGGCCGAGCACGCCGTCGCCTTCGACCGCGGCGGCGCCCTGACGGTCGCGACGCGGCTCCCGCACCGGCTGGCCGAGGCCGGCGGCTGGGGCGGCACCGTCATCGTGCTGCCGGGCCACCCGGTCGAGGACCTGCTCACCGGGCGGACCTTCGCCGGCGGAGTCACCCCCGTCGCGGAGATCCTCGGCGGCGGCCTCCCCGTCGCCCTGCTCGTCCCGGTCGTCTGACCGATCGGCCGGGTCCTCCGGGCCCGGCCGGCTCCGTTCCCGCTCGCACGACACCGTCAGGAGATCACCGTGATCAGCACGACTCCCTACCGCTACGCCCTCGCCGCCTCCGGATCCGACCGCTTCGACGTCTGGGCGCCGGCGGCCTCCGCCGTCGAGCTGGTGCTCGGCGGCGGCGACGCCGTTCCGATGACCCCGACGGGTTCGGAGGGGTGGTGGCGCGTCTCCGGCTCCGTCCCCTCGGGCGAGGTCGACTACGGCTACCGCGTCGACGGCTCGGGACCCTTCCCGGACCCGCGTTCGCGCCGTCAGCCCGAGGGCGTGCACGAGCTGTCGCGCACCTTCGACCCGAGCGCGCACACCTGGCAGGACGGAGCCTGGACCGGGCGCCAGCTGGCCGGCGCGGTGATCTACGAGCTGCACATCGGCACCTTCACGCCGGAGGGCACGCTGGACGCCGCCGCCGGGAAGCTCGACCACCTGCGCTCGCTGGGGGTCGACTTCATCGAGATCCTGCCGGTGAACGCGGTGAACGGCACGCACAACTGGGGCTACGACGGAGTGCTCTGGTACGCCGTGCACGAGCCGTACGGCGGGCCGGAGGCGTACCAGCGCTTCGTCGACGCGGCGCACCGCGCCGGCATGGGGATCGTGCAGGACGTGGTCTACAACCACCTCGGCCCGAGCGGGAACTACCTGCCGGAGTTCGGTCCGTACCTCAAGAACGAGAAGGCCAACACCTGGGGCAGCTCGGTGAACCTCGACGGCGAGGGGTCGGACGTCGTCCGGGGCTACATCATCGACAACGCCCTGATGTGGCTGCGCGACTACCACGTCGACGCGCTGCGCCTGGACGCGGTCCACGCCCTCTCGGACGACGCGCGGTGCACGTGCTCGAGGAGATGGCATCGGAGGTCGCGGTGCTCTCTGCTCACGTCGGCCGACCGCTCACCCTGATCGCCGAGTCCGACCTCAACGACCCGACGCTGATCACTCCGCGCGAGGCGGGCGGCTACGGACTCGACGCGCAGTGGAGCGACGACTTCCACCACGCGGTCCACGTCGCGCTGACCGGGGAGACGACCGGGTACTACGAGGACTTCGCACCGCTCGGCGCTCTCGAGAAGGTGCTCACGCGCGGGTTCTTCCACGACGGCACGCTCTCGACGTTCCGCGGGCGTCACCACGGTCGTCCGATCGACACCGAGCGGATGCCCGCCTGGCGCCTCGTGGTCTGCAGCCAGAACCACGATCAGATCGGCAACCGCGCCATCGGCGACCGCCTGACGGCCACGCTCGACGAGGGGCGGCTGGCGATCGCCGCGGCGCTGACCCTGCTCGGCCCGTTCACTCCCATGCTCTTCATGGGCGAGGAGTGGGCCGCGTCCACCCCGTGGCAGTTCTTCACCTCGCACCCCGAGAAGGACCTGGGCGAGGCGACGGCGAAGGGCCGGATCGAGGAGTTCGCGAAGATGGGCTGGGACCCGGAGGTCGTGCCCGACCCGCAGGACCCCGAGACCTTCACCCGCTCGCGCCTGGACTGGTCGGAGGCGGAGGAGGGGCGCCACGCCCGGATCCTCGGCGTGTACCGGGAGCTCGCGGCGCTGCGCCGCCGCTTCCCCGAGCTGACCGATCCGCGCTTCGGCTCGCTGGTCGTCGAGTTCGACGAGGAGCAGCGCTGGCTGACGCTCGGACGCGGTCGGGTGACCATCGCCATCAACGTGGGCGAGACGGCGGCCCGGGTGCCCCTGCCCGAGGTGGCGGAGTCGCTGCTGGGCGTCGGCGAGTACGCCGTGCAGCCCGGTGACACCGAGGTCGACCTCGGCGCCTCGTCGCTGCTGATCACGCTCACGACCACGGACTGACTCCGACCGCTCGGAGAGGGACGGCTCGCCTCGGCGGGTCGTCCCTCCGTCGTTCGCCCCGGTGGTCTCTGGACGGTCCGGTTCCCGGTCGGTCCGGTTCCCGGTCAGCGGATCGACGCCGTGTACTCGGTCTCGGCGACGACGCGCACGCCCTCGTCGTGCACGAGCAGGAGCGCGCGCAGGGGGATCGCGCGGCGGTGGCACGCCGCGGCCAGGTAGCGGGCGAGCACCCGATCGGTCTCGCCGAGGAAGGCGCGGCCGGGCCGTTCGAGTGCGAAGGCGAGCGAGCCGACCTCGTGGTGGGCGACGGCCTTGGCGAGCGTGGCGACGATCCGCTCGGTGCGCTCCTCGTCGGGATGCACGGGCAGCCCGTCGACGGGGTAGAGGATCGGCAGCTGGAACCCGGCCCGGTCGAGCAGGATCGGCCAGAGGGCTCGCCGGTAGGCGGGGCCGATGAGGGAGGTGACGCGCTCGCGCAGATCGCGGTCGTCGAGCAGCGGCGCGTCCAGGTGCGGGAGCGGACCGGCGGAGTGGGTGGTCGTCATGGGATCGCTTTCTCGTGGAGCGCGCGGTCGCGGGAGCGGTCGCCGCCGGGTGGCCGTGGTCATCGGAAGTTGCGGGAGGTCGTGCGGGCGCCGACCGAGAGGGGTTCGAAGCGGTCGGCGAGGAGGTTGGTGACGCCCTCCGCGGAGCGCTCGAGGACGCCCCGCACGAGCAGGGCGGGCGCCTCGCGGGCGATCCGCCGGTAGCGGTTCCATACTCCGACCGAGCAGATCACGTTGAGGATCCCGTGCTCGTCCTCGAGGTTCATGAAGGTCACTCCGCCGGCTGTGGAGGGACGTTGGCGGTGGATCACCACGCCGGCCACCTCGATCCGGGTCCCGGAGGAGGTGCCCGGCAGATCGGCCGTGGACCGCGCGCCGCGCGCTCGGAGATCGTCGCGCAGGTGCCGGAGCGGGTGGTCGTCGGGGGAGATCCCGGTGGCCCAGAAGTCGAAGAGACGCGCTCCTGCGCCGAGAGCATCGGCAGCAGCGGCGGCTGCACGGCGACGACGGATCCGGGCAGGAACTCCTCGCGGTCGGCGGCGGCGGTGCCCGCCTCCCACAGCGCCTGGCGGCGGTCGAGCCCGAGGGAGTCGAAGGCACCCGCGGCGCCGAGCGCCTCGAGCTGGGTCGCGTTCAGCCCGACCCGACGCGAGAGGTCCGACATGCTCGCGTAGGCGCCGCCGCGCTCGCGCTCGGCCACGATGTGCTGGGCGAGGGCGTCACCGATGCCCTTCACCCCCGAGAGCCCGAGGCGGATCACGAAGCCCGCGTCGCGCCGGTGGTCGTCGGTGTGGAAGTGCGCGGTGCGGTCGAAGAGACCGGTCGGCGGCTGGTGGACGGCGAGGCACTCCTCGCTCCCGTACCCGGCCCCACCCCGGCGCCGGGGAGGCGCATCCTGTGCGGCCTCGAGCCCGGGGTGGGGCAGCGAGCGGTTGACGTCGGGGGACTCGACGCGCACCCCGTGCCTGCGCGCGTCGGCCACGAGGGTGTGCGGGGCGTAGAAGCCCATCGGCTGGGCGCGCAGCAGCGCCGCGGTGAACGCCGCCGGGTAGTGCAGCCGCAGCCACGCGCTCGCGTAGACCAGCAGGGCGAAGCTGATCGCGTGGCTCTCGGCGAAGCCGAAGTTGGCGAAGGCCTGGATCCGGGTGTAGATGTCGTCGGCGACCTCGCCCGTGATGCCGTTGCGCGCCATGCCCTGGTAGAGCCGCTCGCGCAGCGTCTCGATCTTCTCCGTCCCCCTCTTGGAGCCCATCGCGCGCCGGAGGAGATCGGCGTCCTCGGCGTTGCAGTCGCCGACCGCGACCGCGACCTGCATCAGCTGCTCCTGGAACAGCGGGACGCCCAGGGTCCGCTTGAGCGGGGTGACGAGCAGGGGATGCTGGTAGGTGACCGGCTCCTCGCCGAGCTTGCGGCGGATGTAGGGGTGCACCGCGCCTCCCTGGATGGGGCCCGGCCGGATCAGCGCGACCTCGATCACCAGGTCGTAGAAGCGGCGCGGCTGCAGGCGCGGCAGGGTGCCCATCTGGGCGCGGCTCTCGACCTGGAACACGCCGATGGAGTCGGCGCGGCAGAGCTGGTCGTAGACGCCCTTCTCCTCTCGCGGGATCGTGGAGAGGTCCCACTGCTCGCCGACGTGCTCGGCGACGAGGTCGAAGGTGTACTGCAGGGCGGCGAGCATCCCGAGCCCGAGCAGGTCGAACTTCACCAGGCCCATCCAGGCGCAGTCGTCCTTGTCCCACTGCAGGACGGTCCGCTTCTCCATCCGCGCCGGCTCGATCGGGCAGACCTCGCCCACGGGGCGGTCGGTGAGGACCATGCCGCCGGAGTGGATGCCGAGGTGCCGGGGTGCACCGAGGACGCGGGTGGCCAGGGCGACGACGTCGTCGGGGATGTCGTGGTCGGTGCTCTCGGTGATGGCCCCCCAGGCCTCGACCTGCTTCGACCAGCCGTCCTGCTGCCCGGGACTGTAGCCGAGGGCCTTCGCCATGTCGCGGACCGCGAACTTGGGCCGGTAGGTGATCACGTTGGCCACCTGTGCGGCGTTCAGGCGCCCGTACTTCTCGTAGACGTGCTGGATCACCTCCTCGCGCCGCTCCGAGTCGAAGTCGACGTCGATGTCGGGCTCCTCGTCGCGGATGCTCGAGAGGAACCGCTCGAACGGGAGGTCGTAGAAGATCGAGTCGACCGCGGTGATGCCCAGCACGTAGCAGACGGCCGAGTTGGCGGCGGATCCCCGGCCCTGGCAGAGGATCCCCTGCCCCTTGGCGAAGTGCACGATGTCGTGCACGATCAGGAAGTAGCCGGGGAAGTCCTTCGCCTCGATGACCGCCAGCTCCTTCTCGAGCCGCTCGAGCACGTCGGAGTCGGCGCCCGGGTACTTCTGCGGGACGGCCCGGTGCACGAGCTCGCGGAGCCAGCTCATGGGGGTGTGCCCCTCCGGGACGTCCTGGCGGGGGAGACGGGGGCGGACCTTCCCCAGTTCGAAGGCGATCTCGTCCGCGACGCGGACGGTGTTCTCGACCGAGCCGGGATAGCGCGCGAACCTCTCGGCCATCTCGGCTCCGGAGCGCAGGTGGGCGCCCGCCGCCGCCGGGAGCCAGCCGTCCATCTCCTCGAGGCTGCGCCGGGCGCGGACGGCGGAGAGCGCGGTCTGCAGGGGGCGGTCCTCGGGTCGGGCGTAGTGCACGTTCCCGGTGGCCACGACCCGCAGCCGCAGCCGCTCGGCGACGACCGCCAGGCTGTCGTTGTGCAGGGAGGCGAGCGGATCTCCGTGGTCGTAGAGCTCGACGAGCACGTTCGCCGCTCCGAAGAGGCGCACGAGCTCGCGCACCTCGGCCTCGGCCGCCGCCTCGCCCTCGGCGACCAGCGCCTGGCGCACCGCGCCCTTGCGGCAGCCGGTGAGCACGATCCAGTGCCCGTCCGCCGCGCGGGCGAGCTCCTCGAGGTCGTAGCTCGGCTTGCCCTTCTCGGCCCCGGCGAGCTGGGCGGTGGTCAGGGCGCGGGCGAGCCGGTGGTAGCCCTCCTCGCGGCGGGCGAGGACGAGCAGGTGCGAGCCCTCGGGATCGGCGATCCCGTTCTGCGGGGTGCGGAGTCCGAGCGAGAGCTCGGCCCCGAAGGCGGTCCTGACGGGATGGCCCTGCGCGGCCTCGGCCATCCGGACGATCCCGTAGAGGCCGTCGTGGTCGGTCAGGGCGAGGGTGTCGATGCCCAGGCGCACGGCCTCCTCGACCATCTGCTCCGGACGGTTGGCGCCGTCGAGGAAGCTAAAGTTGGAGTGCGCGTGCAGCTCGGCGTAGGGCACCGTGAGCTCGGGGGAGCGCACGTCGTCGCCCGCGGAGTAGGCCGGCCGCTTGTGCGACCAGGCCGGGCTGTCCCCTCCGTCGCCCCGGACCTCCGTGCCATCGGCCCGGCGGCCGGTGGAGAGGCGCCGTTCGAACTCCGACCAGGGGATCGGCGGGTTGTTCCAGCCCATGCGGGGCTCCTTCGTGATCGTGATCGACGTGCGGGAGGGGGAGGGGCGGGGTCAGTCGTACCGGGCCTCGGCGGCCCACTCCCCGTCCCGGCAGACCAGGAGCCAGGCGGTCCCGGCCGAGTCGACCACCTGGAAGCGGTCGTAGCGGGTGGCGGTCCTCGCGTCCCACCAGCGCTCGTCGACGGGCCACGGCCCCGCCCAGCCGGCCACCGGTTCGAGGCGGGCCTGCGAGGTGCCGGGCGTGAAGTAGGCGGGGACGGAGACGAGGGACCCGCGGTCGTCCACCGACACCGGCTCCCCGCGCGGACCCCGCACGAGTGCCGCCACCGGCTCGGTGAACACCGTGGGCGGGTGGGGCGGCGGGAGCGATCCGGGCCACGGCAGTCCCTTCGGCCGGGCGTCGCCCGGTTCGCGGTCGCCCCACGGGACGAGGTGCTGCCGATCGCGGAGCGCGCGGCCGCCGCCGATCGACGCGGTCACGACGGCCTCGTGCCCGAGCATGCTCTGCACCCTGCTGAGCCCGTGGTGGACCCGCTCCTCGGGGGCGGTGCCCCAGAGGCCCTGCTCGTGGTTCCCGATCGCGTCCACCGCCTCCGGCTCCACGGTGATGCGCGCGATCGGGGAGCGCAGGCCCGCGTCGATCGCCCCGCTGCCCTGCAGCTGCCAGCGCACGCGGTCGAGCACGTCGCCCGGGGTGAACCAGCGCGGATGCAGCCAGCTGCGCGAGGAGAGCTCGCCGCGATCGCTGGTGACGTCGATGCGGATCGCGGTGGCCACCAGCTGCGCCCGGGTGAGACCCGCGACGAACTCCTCCGCGGGGATCCGGAAGGCGAAGGCGGCCTGGTCGATCCGGTCGAGCGGGGGCTCGAACTCGAGCGACCGGTCGAGCCGCTCGGGGGGCAGGCGCGGCACGACCGCCTCGGTCTCGGCTCCGCGGGCCAGGAGGTGGGACCGGGCCCCGTCCGGTCCGAACCGGGCGGCGACGTCCTCGGCCGGCAGTGCGGCGAACGCGCCGAGCGTCCGCACGCCCAGCCGGCGCAGCAGGGTCACCAGATCCTCACCGCGGACCGGCTTCGAGCGCGTCGTGGCGGCTCCGACAGCCTCGGTGCCGAGCGCCTCGAGGGGGAGCGGCGCGAGGAACTGCGCGGTCGTCCCCGCGGGCACGATCGCGACCTCCTCGCCCGAGTGCTTGGCGGCGAGCTCGGAGGCGAAGAGCCCGTCGGCGATGCCGATGCGGGCCCGATCGACCCCGAGCTCGGCCAGCCGTCGCAGCACCGCCTCGGCCGCGGACCGCTCGCTCCCGTAGTACCGGCGGGGGCCCCTGGCGCGGATCGCGCAGAGACCGGGCCGGATCAGCTGCACACCCGGGGTGATCTCCTCCAGCGCCTGCACGAGCGGCTCGAACGCCCGGTGGTCGAGCACCGGGTCGTAGGGCAGCACGGTGAGCCCGGTGCAGCGCGACTGCGCCTCGCGGATCCGCATGCCGCGTCGCACCCCCTCGGCGCGCGCGGTCGGGGAGCAGGCGAAGACGCGACTCTTCTCGGTGAGCGCCAGCGGCGCCTCCGCGGGCAGGCCGGCGTCGCCCGCCGCGGCGAGCAGCGGCCAGTCCGGGCACCACACGAGGATCGTGCGGCGCAGCTCGGGTGCGGTCGCCACCTCACACCGCCCGTTCGCGCAGGCGGGAGTGCTCGTGGTGCACTCCGAAGGCCTGATCGGCTCCCGGCATGCTCATCCGCACGGTTCGCACGCGGGTCCCCGCGCGCCCGACGACGTCGACGAGGGCCTCCCGGGAGCGCAGATACCCGTGGCCGGCCCCCAGCCCCTCCCAACGGCTGCTGCGGATGCTGAGCCGCGCCTCGGCCTGCGGCCACTCGCCGAGCACGACGAGCGCCGCTCCGCGCTGACGGAGCCGGGCGCCGAGCCGGGAGACGTCGGCCGAGGAGACGGAGGCGGGCGGCCGGGTCAGCACGACGGTGAGGACGTCGACGAGCGCGGCCGTGACTGTGAGCCAGTGCTCCGCCGGAGCGGGCACGAGCACCAGCCGCTCGAGATCGATCCCGATGCCCGCCGCCGCCTCGGCGCCGAACTCGGGCACGCCGACGACCCCGCACCACGACCCCTCGGAGGACGGGCCCGCGAGCAGCCCCATCGCGAGGCCGAGGGACCCCTCGACCGAGTAGGCGGCGCCCTGCTTCAGCGCGCCTCCCGGCAGCACCGAGGCGAACGCCGGCAGCGTCGCCAGGCTCTTCGTCTCGAGCGTGGTGGCCTGCATGTCGCGGATCCGCGACTGCAGCTCCTTCACCGACGCGAGCTGGCGCAGCAGCGGCTCCGCAGCCTCGGCCGTCCCCTCGGAGAGGGTGGGGGAGGAGGCTGTC
Source organism: Rathayibacter rhapontici (assembly GCF_001995175.1). GTDB lineage: Bacteria > Actinomycetota > Actinomycetes > Actinomycetales > Microbacteriaceae > Rathayibacter. Next base: position 5,609 of record NZ_MUKN01000022.1, on the reverse strand, counting down.
ATCTGCCCATATTCGAACATGTGTTCGAGTATGTCAATCGCCACCGACATCCCCGCTGCGGTCCTCGGAGACTACGTCAGAGCACCGTCATCGCAGCCCTGGGGAGGAGCCTCCACCCGTCCCGGACCGCTGCTCCGCCGCGCCGATCCGCAGTCCGTGCCCGAAGCGGAACAGCGGATCCGCGGTGTCGAACGGCACGTCGGGCCGCCGCGCGGAGGCCGCCGCCATCGAGCGCGGCAGGTCCATCGGCAGCCTCCCCCGGGGAGCCGACCCGCCGACCAGCACGTCCAGCACCGCCTCGTCCGACGCCCCGAACTCGGCGAGCAGCGCCGCGGTCGATCCCACGAACGGAGTCAGGACGGCCGGCCGGTCCAGGAACACGACGACGATCGTCGGCACCCGCCCCGCGACGTCCAGCACGTGCGCGACCACCTCGTCCGGGAACTCCAGCGACCCCGCGTGGAAGAAGCCCTCGAACGCCGTCGTCCGCTGCTCGAAGGGCGCCTGCATGCGGATCACGGCGAGCTCCGCCTCTCCCGGCGACTCCACCACCTCGCCGTATCCGGTGGCAGCCTCGGGGGAGACGCCCTCGACGTACAGCCGCACGCCGCGCCGCACCGGCAGGACGTCGTCGTGCGCGAGCACCGTGACGGCCGCCCGCTGGGCGTCCTCGCCCGCCGCGCGGAACTCCGCCGACCCGACCACCTCCTCCGCCCGGACCGGGTCGACCGAGCGCGCGTCGAAGAGCCCCAGCACGAACTTCTCCCGCAGCAGCCGTCGCACCGAGACGTCCAGGCGCTCCTCCTCGACCACCCCGTCGCGCACCAGGCCGACGAGCACCTCCGGGATCGCCTCGCCGCCGAACTGGTCGCGCCCGCGTCCAGCGCCTTCGCCATCCGCTCCGGCACGGTGAGGTGCTCGACGCCCCACGCGCGGGCCGGGTGCCGGTCGCCGAGGATGTCGGCGTCCGTGAGCAGCCCCCAGTCGGTGCAGACGACGCCGTCGAAGCCGAACCGCTCCCGCAGCAGCCCCGTGATCACCGAGCGGTTGAAGCCGAAGCCGACCTCCTCGTGCTCGGTGCCGACCGGCATCCCGTAGTAGGGCATGATCTGGCTCGTCCCGGCCTCGAACGCCTTCTCGAACGGCCGCAGGTGGTACTCGGCGTTGCCGCCCGGGTACACCTGCTCGCGTCCGTAGGCGAAGTGCGGATCCTCGCCGTCCTTCTGCGGTCCGCCGCCCGGGAAGTGCTTCGTCATCGTCGCGACCGACTCGGGGCCGAGCTCGGCGCCCTGGAACCCGCGGATGTAGGCCGCGCCCAGTCGCCCCGTGAGGTCGGCGTCCTCGCCGAACGTGCCGACCTGCCGCGCCCAGCGCGACTCCGTCGCCAGGTCGATCTGCGGATGCAGCGCCACCCGCAGTCCGACGGCGAGGTACTCCCGCCGCGCGATGTCGCCGAAGCGCTCGACGAGGCCCTCGTCCCCGATCGCCCCCAGTCCCAGCGGCTCCGGCCACTGCGAGAACGCCGCGGAGGACGAGCCCGTGCCGGGGTTGTCGGTGAAGGAGTGGCGCGGATCGGTGGACACGGTCACCGGGATCCCCAAGCGCGTCGAGGCCGCGAGCTCCTGCAGCCGGTTGTGCCACTCGGCGATCTCGCGCGCCGACGCCTGCGTGCCGCCGAGGAGGTTGAAGTGGGTCATCCTCCGCTCGAGCACCATCTCGGAGGTGGAGGGGAGTCCGAAGGCCTCGTCCGCTCCGGCGAGCGCCCCGCTCTCGCCCAGCACGATCATCGTCTGGAAGAGCAGGCCCGCCTTCTCCTCGAGGGTCATCTGCCCGAGCAGGATCCGCACCCGCTCCTTTACGGGCCGGAGCGGATCGAGGTAGCGGCGGTCCACGGGGGAGCCGGTGGGCGGGGAGGCTGACGACACTGTCACGGGAGGTCCTTCCGACGGAGAGCCCTCATCGGCTCCTCCGGGCACGCTACCCGATTACCGACCGCCGCTCGGTAATCGGGGAGGGAGTGCTCAGCTCTACCATGGGGGCCATGCCCGACGCACTGCCCGACTCCGCCGCCGCTCCCTCCTCCGACACGGCGATCGCACCGCGCAGGCGGACCCTCGTGGTCAAGATGGGCTCGAGCTCGGTCACCAAGCAGTCCGGACCCGACCCCGTGCTGCTGGCCGGCGCCCTCGAGAGCGCCTTCACGGCCCGCGACCTCGGCTGGGACGTCGTCCTCGTCTCCTCCGGCGCCGTCTCCTCCGGCCGCGCCCTCTTCGCCCGCTCGCAGGACGAGCCGATCAGCTCGAGGCTCGCCGCCGCGGTCGGCCAGACCGTGCTGATGGGCTTCTACCGCTCGGTCGCCGAGCTGTCCGGGTCCCTGGTCGCCCAGATCCTGATCGGCGAGTCCGATCTGGCCTCGCCGCGGCAGATGTCGCACGTGGCCGAGGCGATCCGCCACGCGCTCGACGCCGGAGTGGTCCCGATCGTGAACGGCAACGACACGATCGACTCCGAGGGCTCCGACAACGACGGGGTCGCCGGCGGCCTCGCGATGCTCCTGGGCGCCGATCTCCTCCTGCTCCTCACCGACGTCCCCGGCGTCTTCGCCGGCAGCATCGCCGAGGGCGTGCACCTCGACGAGCTGGGCATCGCCGAGCTGCGCGGCATCGGCGTGCAGAAGGGCGGCACCGGCCGCGGAGGCATCCGCTCGAAGCTGAAGGCGGCCGAGCTCGCCGCGCACAACGGGGTCTCGACGAGGATCGCCGGCGCGCGGACCCCCGAGGTCATCCTGCGCGCCCTCGAGAGCCCCGGCCCCGGCACGCTCGTCCGTGCGGTGCACGCGCACCCCGCGGTGGAGCAGCGCTGGATCTCGGGCGTCGCCACGGCGCGCGGCCGGGTCGAGATCAACCTCGAGGCCGAGCGGAGCGTCCACTCCGGATCGAGCCTCTTCGCCTCCGGGATCAAGCGGGTGTCGGGGGAGTTCACGGGCGGCGACGTCATCGAGGTGCGCGCTCTGAGCGGCGAGCTGCTGGCCCGCGGAGTGACGCGCGTCTCCTCCCGCCTGCTCACGCTCGTGCGGGCCCTGCGCGTCGACGAGATCGCCCGCGTGTTCGTGGCCGTCCTGGCGCACGCCGCGGCCAGCGGAGTGGAGGCGCGGCCGGCCGACGGCGAGCGCCCCCAGCTCGCCCGCGCCCTCGAGTACGCCCGAGCGCTGTCGTTCGAGCACGCCAGGGCCGTGGCGATGGAGATCGTCGGGCTGTTCCCCGCCGAGAGCATCTCGGCCCTGCTGGGCCAGGGCGCGGAGGAGGGGGAGCTCGTCGAGCGCTACACCCGCCTCGTCCGCACCCTCGCCATCGTCGAGAACCAGCACCTTTCGGTCTTCCGGGACTGATCCGGAGGCGACGCTTCGCGCCACGCCTGACCTCGATTCCGCGCCACCGCGTCATGGGACGGCCCCTGCCGTGTCTCCCTGGTGACGGCGCCGATTCCGGGCGCCCCGAAGGATCGGACCACCATGAGCGCGACCACCTCGCCCCTGACCACCGCCTCCGACGAGCGGATCACCGTCGAGGGCTTCGAATCCGAGCGTCTGGCTCGGCGCCTCGAGCTGCTCGAGCAGTCGATCGCCGACGGCGAGCGAGCCCTCCGCGGAGCGACCGACCCCGTCTCGGGACGCCTCGTCCCGCCGGCCCGGGGCGGGTACCGCGAGCAGATCCTCAGCAATCTCGCCGTCGAGCGCGCCCTCGCCGACACGATCAGGAGGGCGCTCGCGTCCCGCCGGTGACGCGGCAGCACGGCGCAGGGGCGCGGCGGAGGCGGATGGGGCACCATGAGGGCATGGTCACCCTCACCGTCGCCGGCACCGCGCAGCACTTCCACCCCGCCGAGCGCGGGACGGTCCGCCTCGAGATCCGCCGCGAATCGCGGTCGCGCTCGGCGGTGCTCGCCGAGGTCTCGTCGCTGCACGCCACCGTCCGCGACCAGGCCCGCGCCGAGCAGCAGTCGGGGGCGGCGACGTGGTGGTCGGCCGACCAGGTGTCGGTCTCGACCGTCCGCCGCTTCCTCAAGGACTCGGACGTGGCCGAGGTCTTCCACGTCGCCGCGGCGAGCGTGCGGGTCAAGTACCGGGACTTCGACGCCCTCGGCCGCTGGGTGTCGACGGTGTCCGGGCTGCCCGGCGTCGTCGTCGCGGGAGTGGAGTGGGACCTGACGGCCGCCCGGCGGGCGAGCGTGGAGCGCGACGTGCGCGTGGCGGCGTCCGCGACGCGCAGGAGCGGGCCGCCGCGTACGCCTCCGCCCTGGGACTCGGCCAGCCCCGCGTGCTCACCCTGTTCGAGCCGGGCCTGCGCCCGCACACCTCGGGCGCGGGCGGCGGCTACGGAACGATGAGCCGCGCCGCCGCCTTCGGCTCCCAGGAGGAACCCCTCGCCCTGAAGCCCGAGGACATCGAGATCGCCGCCTCGATCTCGGCCGACTTCGAAGCGCAGTGAGATCCGGCCCGGGGGAATACCGCGCCGTCCGCCGGCGCTGAAGCACGCATGGTCTCGCGCATCGGCTTCCTCTCCTTCGGCCACTACCAGTCCGTGCCGGGGTCGATGACCCACACTGCCCGCGACGTGCTCCTCCAGACCATCGAGCTCGCCGAGGCCGCGGAGGAGATCGGGCTCGACGGCGCCTACGTCCGCGTGCACCACTTCGCCCCGCAGCTCGCCTCGCCCTTCCCGCTGCTGGCCGCCATCGCCGCGCGCACCCGCCGCATCGAGATCGGCACGGGCGTGATCGACATGCGCTACGAGAACCCGCTCTACATGGCCGAGGAGGCGGCGGCCACCGACCTCATCTCGGGCGGCAGGCTCGAGCTCGGCGTGAGCCGGGGATCGCCGGAGACCGCTCTGCGGGGCTCCGAGGCGTTCGGCTTCGTGCCCCCGGAGGGCATGACCGACGCCGACCTGGCCCGGCACAAGGTGCAGCTCTTCCGCGAGGCGCTCTCCGGTTCGCCGGTGGCGCAGTCCGATCCGGCGATGACGCGCCAGTCGCTCCCGCTCGCGATCGAGCCGCGCTCTCCCGGGCTCGAGGACCGCATCTGGTGGGGCGCCGGCAGCTTCGCCACGGCGCGCTGGGCCGCCGAGCAGGGCATGAACCTGCAGTCCTCGACCCTCCTGCTCGAGGAGGAGGGCATCCCCTTCGACGAGCTCCAGGCGCGGCAGATCCGCGAGTACCGCTCCGCCTGGGCCGAGGCCGGCTGGCAGCGCGAGCCGCGCGTCTCGGTGTCGCGCAGCGTCCTGCCGATCACGAGCGAGCTCGACCGCCTCTACTTCGGCGGCCGCGGGGGAGCGGACCAGGTCGCGTCCCTCGAGGGCGTGCCCGCCCGCTTCGGCCGCAGCTACACCGGCGAGCCCGACCTCATCGCCTCCGAGCTGGCCGCGGACGCGGCGGTGCAGGAGGCGGACACCCTCCTGCTCACCGTCCCGAACCAGCTGGGCGTCGAGTACAACGCGCGGCTCCTGCAGACCATCGCCGAGTCGGTGGCGCCCGTGCTGGGCTGGACGTCCGCGCGCGCGGCCGCCGTCTGAGTCCGATGCCGGGAGAGCGCGCCGCCGCGACCGTCGTCG
>NZ_MUKN01000021.1 GCF_001995175.1 Rathayibacter rhapontici | reverse complement strand
CAGGTGTTCCTCACCCCCACGGGCAACATCGTCGCGCCGAACGGAAACGTCACCGTCGCCAACGTCGACAGCGTCGGCCAGGCGTACAACGACAGCAACAGTTGGTCTGTACCCATCAAGTTCCGCCCCACTGCCTGCGCTTGGTAGATCCTGAGGGCATACTCGGGAACGACTCGCGTTGACAGCATCGAGTAGCACCGAGAACTGATCAGAAGGGCTGCGATCCTGCCATTGCTCCGCAATCGAATGCGTGAGCGGTGATAGCAGTCTCGATACAACTGTGCGGGTGGGTGTAATTCCGCCCATCCGCACAGTTGTGGCCCGACGCCACCTCCCGGGTCGACGACTGATACCCGAGGACCAGCACCCGACGACAGCGGGGGGAACACACGAGCACCCCTCCGCTGTCATGTTCTTACCACCCACAGAGACCCCGGGGCGGTTTCGAACGCATCCCGCACTGAAGCGCCCATGTCCCCTCATTGAGCAGTTCCCGCTGGCACTCCTTACAATATCTTTCCGATAATGGTCGTTATGTCAATCGAGCCTCTGCCCCGTAGCGCGGTCGAGCCGACTGTGCGGGATGCCACCTTCGAGCTTCGCCCGGTGGGCTTTCCGCCTCTCGTGCGGGTCCGTCGCGCTGGGCCGCAGTCGATTCTCGGGGCAGTGCCGGAGAGCGTCCCACATGTGCGTTAGCGGTGGGTCCGCCTCCGGAACCTCCTCCGCGGTCGATCGACCACGCCACCGTCGGTCGAGAACGAACTGCATGAGCTCATCGTCACGGCTGCGTTGATCGTCGGGCTGCAGTGCAGAGGCAGAACCGCGGAGGTTCGCCAGATCGCCGAGCATCGCTGCTCGAATGGTCAGTCCCCGCCCGGCTCGTCCAGCGCGTCCAGGTCGCCGAGCGCCTCCCGGGCACGCGCCAGCCGCGCCTCCTCCGGCTCGTCCCACCACGCCGGTCCGCGCTCGCCGAGCCCGTGCTTCGCGAGCCCCACGCGGACGCGCGCAGCCGCGACCGCGTCCTCATCCCCGGCGCGCTTCCCCGACTGAACTCCCGACCGCCCCCTCCCCAGGTGCGAGGTCAGCGCAGCGACGAGATCAGCAGGAAGGATCGGATCCGTGCGCCGCCAGCGGCGCCCGCCGACGACCAGCCAGCGCTCGTCCTCCTCGTCAGTCACGCCGCCGCTCCCCTCCAGCACGGCTCAGCGCCGCGAGACCAGACCCGAAAGCGCGGCGAACGCCCGCTCCGGACCGGTCGTGCCGGTGAGGTCCTCCGCCAGCGCGTCGAGTCGCTCTCTCGCCGGTCCGCCCAGCGCGAGCATCCGCGCGGCCGCCTCGGCAAGAGCCGACACAGGCGCCACGTTCGGATCGAGCACCTCCGCTACCCCCGCATCCTCCAGCGCGGCCGCCCCGGCGAACTGATCCGTCGAGAACGGCAGGACCACCAGCGGCACCCCCGCGGTCATCGACTCGGTGACGCTGTTGTTCCCGCCGTGCGTCACAGCGAGCGCGGCGCGGCCCAGCAGCGTGACCTGCGGGAGGAAGCCGCGGACGAGCCACGACGGCGGGACGTCGCCGAGGGCCGCGCGGTCCGTCGCTCCGGAGGCGAGGGCGACCCGCACCGGGCGGCCGTCGACCGAGACCGTGGCGAGGGCGGCGACGACGCGGGCGAGCACGTCGTCGCGCACCGAGAGGAAGCTGCCGAAGCTGACGTAGACGACCGGGTCGTCCGAGGCGGCCAGCCACTCCTCGACCTCGGCGTCGACGGGCTCGGAGCGGACCGCCGAGCCGAGGAACGCGTGCGGCGGCAGCTGGGCGGTGCGGGCCGGGTCGTGCAGCTCGCCGGGGTAGTTCAGCAGCAGCACGTCGCCGGACTCGGCGAACGCGTCCTGGCTGGCGGGGGCGGCGGAGTCGAGCGAGGCGAGGGCGGCGTTCCACTCGGCGGTGAAGGAGTCGCGGACCTCGTCGCAGAGGGCGCGCAGGGCGGCCAGGTCGTCCGGGTCGGGAGCGAAGGCGTCGGGCCAGACGGGCGGGAAGCCGTAGACCTCGCCGGGCACCGTGAGGGCGCTGGGGTGCCCGAGCACGACGTCGCCGTAGGGCACGCCGAGCGCGCGCAGGGCGACGCGCGCGGTGAAGGCGAGGTGGTCGACGACGATCGCATCGGGCTGCACCTCGTCGAGGATCTCGCGCAGCCGGGCGGCGACTCCGGCCGGGTCCCACAGCAGGTCGGTCAGCCGCTCGCGCGCCTGGTAGGCGAGGGTCGGGACCATGCCCTGCCGGGTCGCCGCGAAGAATCCGCGGAGCGACTCCCCCTCGTCGGGAGCCTGCTCCTCGGCCCGGATCGTGCCGGGGTTCGAGCCGCGTCCGAGTCGGAGCGCGACGTGCTCGAAGCCGAAGTCGTCGACGATCGCGCGGGTCGCGTCGCCCGTGGCGACCACCACGCGCTCGCCGGCCGCGCGCCAGGCGGTGCCGAGCGTCGCGAGCGGGAGCAGGTGGGAGGCGTAGTCGGGGCTGACGATCAGCAGGGTCATGACGCTCCGAGCACGAGGTCGGAGCGCAGCGGGCGCTCCTGGTCGGCGGTCGCCTGCGCGTAGACGCCGGCGAGGGCGCGCGCCATCGCCTCGATCGTGTACCGCTCGGCGACCATCGCGCGGCCGCGCTCGGCGGCGTGCTCGGCGAGGGGGCCCGCGGCGAGCTCGAGGGCCGACGTCGCAGCTCCGGCGAGCGCCGTCGCGTCGGCGGTGTCGATCAGGAAGCCGGTCACGCCGTCCTCGACGTAGGTCACCGGGCCGCCGGTCGCGGGGGCGACGACGACGAGGCCCGCGGCGAGCGCTTCGAGCAGGGCGATGCCGAACTCCTCCTTGACGCTCGCGCAGACGTACGCGCCTCCGGGGGCGGCGAGCCCGGGGCGGCCGTGCCGGACCGCGCCGAGCCAGCGGGCCACGGTGCCGTTCGGGCGGTGCCCGGCGAGCAGCAGTCCGTCCTCCGCCCCTCCGGCGGCGAGGATGCGGTCGAGCTGCTCGCGCTCGTCGGGGCTCGGGTCGGCGAGGTCGCCGCCCACGAGCACGAGGTTCGCGCGGCTCCTCAGGGCGGAGTCGCCCGCCCACGCCTCGGCGAGCGCCGCCATGCCCTTCACCCGGTGCAGCCTGCCGACGCTGAGCAGCAGGGGCAGCTCGCGCCGCTCGGGGGGCAGGCCCGCGAGCAGGTCGTCCAGGGCCGAGAGGTCGTCGCCGACGTCGATCGCGACGTCCTCGCCCGCCGCGGAGGCGCGGGCGGCCTGCTCGCCGCGCTCGACGAGGCGCACGTCGATCCCCTCCGGGACGATCGTGTGCCGCTCCGGATGCGCGGTGATGTCGATCCCGATCAGCTCGCGCATGCTCTGCGCCAGGTCGGCGCGGGGGAAGAGCACAGTGTGCGCGGCGTCGGCGGCGAGGCGCTGCACGAGTCGCACGCGGAACCAGAAGTGCTCGGCGGAGTCGCGGTCGCCGAAGTCGGCGCGCGAGAGCGTGCCCGCGGCGTCGAGGCCGGCGATGAGGGCGTGCGGGTCGGGCGCGACGGTGAAGACGACCGGGATCTCGAGCTCGCGGGCGACCGCGGCAGCGGCGAGCGAGCCGACGTCGGCCATGCGCAGGTGCAGCACGTCGACCCGGCCCGCGGCGCGCAGGATCCGGCGGATGCCGCGCTCGGCGGCGATCCGGCGGGGCCAGGCCTCGGGCATCGGGACGGCCGAACCGGCGAAGGGCACCGGAGCGAACCCGTGGCCGGCCGAGGGCAGGTCGGCGAGAGCGCGCTCCGCCTCCGCGGGAGTGCCGCGCGAGAGGGTCAGCACGCGCTCGATGCCGTCCTCTCCTCCGAGGGCGTCGCCGAGGCGGACGAGCAGCGTCGCGATGCCTCCGTTGTCGCCGGCGCGACCCGGGTCAGGGTGCCGTCGATGTCGGCGTGCAGGAAGAGCTGCGCGACCGTGGGGCTGGCGTCGGCGAGCGGAGCCGGTGCGTGGTCGAGGAGGGCGACGCGGGCGATCGAGCTCAGCGGTCCCTCCAGGGCGGTCAGGCGCGAGAGCAGCAGCTCGGCGTCGTCCGAGCGGCGCTCGCCCAGCGCGTCGATCGCGGCGGCCCGGGCGTCGAACCCCTCCGCCTCGTCGGCGGCGAGCTCGAGCAGGGTGCGCTCGGCGATCGGGCCCGGCACCAGGCCGAGCGTCTCGACGAACCGGGAGCGGGCGGCGGGATCGCGCTCGCCGATCAGGGCTCCCTCGAGGGCGAGCGAGAGCGGCTCCGGAGTCGAGGAGCCCCAGAGCAGCAGCGTGCGCTGGGCGAGCATGCCGACGAAGCCGCCCGCCCCGACCATCCGCAGGAGCGGTCCGATCGCGCTCGGCCGCGGCAGCCGGCCGCCGAAGGCCCAGGCGGCGTGCTCGCGGATGAAGGCCCGCTCGTCGGCGAGCAGGCGGAGGAGGGCGAGGTCCGCCTCCTCGTCGAAGACCTGCGCCAGCGAGTGCACGGCGGCGATGGCGGTCAGCTGGTCCGATGGATCGAGGGCGGCGCGGGTGAGCAGGCGCACGGCGCGTCCGCCCCCGTCGCTCACGGCGGCGATCGTGAGCTCGTCAGCGGCGCGGACGGCCTCGAGCAGGGTCGGTGCGCCGCGCACGGCATCGAGAACGGTCTGGGTGGCCACGGTTCACCTGGTCTCGTCGGGACGGATGGAGCAGCACGCCCACTCCGATCGTCCTTCGGAGCCGTCGGGCTCCCCGGATCGCGGCGTCGGCGGACCGAGTACGAGCATGCCGCGCCGGGTCCTGGGATTTCACCACTTGCGCAGACCCCCGTGATGTGCGCACTGTCAAGGGGCTACCGGCCCCGATCTGCATCCTCCACGCGCGCGAGCCGGTCTGTTCAGGAGCGCGAGGTCCACTCCAGCAGTCGCTCCACCGGCCAGGTCGTCACGATCCGCTCCTCGGGGACGCCGAGCCGCTCGGCGCGCTCGGCCCCGTAGTCGAGGAGCCCGAGCTGCCCCGGAGCGTGCGCGTCGCTGTCGATCGAGAACAGGCAGCCCGCCTCGATCGCCAGGGCGATGAGCTCGTCCGGCGGGTCCTCCCGCTCGGGGCGGGAGTTGATCTCGACGGCGGTCCCGTGATCGGCGCAGGCCCGGAAGACGGCCCCCGCATCGAACTCCGACGGCGGCCGCGTGCCGCGCTCCCCGCTCACCAGCCGTCCGGTCACGTGGCCGAGCACGTCGGTCCGCGGATCGGAGGCGGCGGCGACCAGACGCGCGGTCATCTCGCGTCGCGGAGTCCGCAGCTTCGAGTGGGCGCTCGCCACGACCACGTCGAGGCGGTCGAGCATCTCGGGGGTCTGATCGAGCGAGCCGTCCTCGAGCACGTCCACCTCGATCCCGCTGAGCAGCCGGAGCGAGCCCGTCTCGAGGGTCGCCAGGTGCGCGAGCTGCTCCTCGAGCCGCTCCGCGCTCAGCCCGTGCGCGACGCGCAGCCGCGGCGAGTGGTCGGTGAGAGCGAGGTACTCGTAACCGAGCGCCAGAGCGGCATCCGCCATCGCGGCGATCGGAGTCGCTCCGTCCGACCACTCGCTGTGGCTGTGCAGATCGCCGCGCAGCCGGGCGCGGAGGGCGCTCGTCGGCAGGGGGCTGCTGCCGCGCAGGTCCGCGAGGTAGTCGGGCACCCGCCCCTCCCTGGCCTGGCTGATCACGGTGAAGGTCGTGTCGCCGATGCCCGCGGCGCGGCGCACGGCACCGAGGTCCTCGCGCTCCGCCGCCGACAGGCCCTCGAGCACCGCGATCGCCTTGCGGAACGCCTTCGCGCGGTACTTCGACGCGCGCTCCCGTTCGAGCAGGGTCGCGATCTCCTGCAGCGCCGCGATCGGATCCATGACCCCGGTCTACCAGACACCGGAGCCGCCGCTCACCCCTTCCGCTCCACGAGCGCCTGCAGGGCGTCGCGGACGAACCGGGCGCCCTCGACGCCTCCGTAGTGCACGGCGAAGCGCTCGTCCGCGACGTACATCTCACCGAGCCCGAGCAGGTACTCGTCGCTCGGCCCGCCGTCGGCGTCGCGCGGAGTGCCGGGGATCCCCGCCAGCCACGCGCGGTGCCGCTCGGCGAGGGCGAGCGCCCGGGCGCCGGAGGGATCCGCTCCGCTCGAGGCGGCGGCGATCCAGTCGGCGGCGAGGTCCTGCTGCGCGAGCCGCCACCGCTCCTTCTCCTCCGCGCCCATCGACCGCCACCAGCGGTCGCCCTCGGCGTAGGCCGGCGCACCCCAGCGGCGCTCCACCTCCTCGCGGTGCTCCGCGTGGTCGAAACCGTCGAACATCTCCTCGGCCATCGGCCCGTTCCCTTCTCTCATCGTCGTGATGGTGCGGCGGACGGCCGCGATCCGGCGGCCCAGGCGCCGCTGCTCCTCCTCGAGCACGTCGACGTGCCGTTCGAGCGCGGTGAGCGGCTCGGTGTCGCGGCGCAGGATCCGCCCGATCTCGGCGAGCCCGAGGCCGAGGTCGCGCAGCAGCAGGATCCGCTGCAGCGTCACGAGCGCGGCGGCGTCGTAGTAGCGGAGACCGCCGGCCCCCACCCGGCTGGGCGGCAGCAGGCCCACGGCCCCGTAGTGCCGCAGCGCGCGGCTCGTCGTGCCCGCGAGCCGCGCCACCTCCTGCACCGACCACTCCTGCTCCACGACGACCTCCTCCGCGCTCGGACCACCCCGATCCGCCGACAGGAGCGACCGTACGGGTTGACGCTGCGTCAACGGCAAGACCGCGCTCGGCCGGTTCCGGAGCGACGACTCTTCGGAATCGCTGTGCGCTCTTGCTGCGGGCGCAAGACGCGATATATCGTGACTCTCACCACTCGCGATATATCGCGTCACACGCATCCGCTCCGCTCCGGGGCGAAAGAAGAAGGAGGAGACCATGTCACTCGAGAAATGGCTCGTGCAGGCGGGCGAATCGAAGGTCATCGACCTCGATGTCGTCCGCTCCGTCAAGATCGCCCTGGTCGGAGGTCAGATCGACGTCATCGCGCACGACGAGCCGACCGCCCGCGTGGAGGTCCACAGCGTCGGCGGACGCCCGCTCAAGGTCTCGATGGACGGCGACCGCCTCGAGATCGACCACATCCAGCTGCGCTGGGACTCGATCGTGGAGGTCGTGAAGGGCCTCGGCCGCCGCGGAGACCGCGCCGACGTGAGCCTCCTGGTCCCCCGCGGTGTCGCGCTCAAGTTCGACACCGTCTCGGCCGACGGACTCGTCTCGGGCCTGCACAGCGACGCCCGCGTCTCGACCGTCGGCGGCGACGTCGTGATCGACGGCCTGCACGGCGACATCGACGTGAACACCGTCCACGGCGAGCTCTCGGTGCGCAACCACACCGGCCGCGTCGCCGCGCACACCGTGTCGGGCGACGTCACGGCCGCCGGCGCCCTCACCCGCTTCACCGTGGACGGCGTCTCGGGCAGCGTCTTCGTCGACGCCGAGGGCACCCCCGACGAGATCCAGGCCAACACCGTCAGCGGCGACCTCACCGTCCGCATCGACGAGGGTCTCGGCGCGCGCTACCGCATCAACACCGTCTCGGGCACCCTGCAGCTCGACGGCTCGGTCGTGCGCGGCACGTTCGGCCGCGGCTACACCTCGACCACCGGGTCCCTCGACTCGAAGTGGGTCGACATCGCCGCCAACTCGGTGACCGGCGACGTCGTCGTCGTGCGCCGCAGCACCGCGGGCGCCACCGCCCCCGCCTCCGTCGGAGAGGGCGCAGGCTGGGGCTCCCCCGACGCCGGCTCCCCGACCGACGACCAGCGCCCGATGGACGGAGGCTCGCTGTGAGCCCCGTCTTCGCGCACGGCCGCCTGCGCCTCTACCTGCTCAGCCTCCTCGCCGAGGCGCCCAAGCACGGCTACGAGCTGATCCAGGCCCTCAGCGACCGCTTCGGCGGCACCTACGCCCCGAGCGCCGGCACGGTCTACCCGCGCCTCGCGAAGCTCGAGGAGGAGGGGCTCGTCACGAAGGAGGCCGACGGCCGCAAGACCGTCTACTCGATCACCGACGAGGGCCGCGCCGAGCTCGCGAACCGCGCCACCGATCTGGGCGACATCGAGGACGAGCTGACGGATTCGGTCCGCCGCCTCGCCGACGAGGTCCGCCTGGGCGTCGCGGAGGCGATGAAGAGCCTCCGCGCCGATCTCGCCAGCGCGGCCCGCGACGCCCGCGGGGATCGCGGCGACCGCGCTCCCGAGCACTCGGCCGAGCAGCCCCCGCGCACTCAGGACGAGCCCGCCGCCGAGCCCGCTCGGGAGTCGACCCCCGCGCCGACCGACGCGCGCACCGCCTCCCGCCTCGCCCTGCGCGACGCGGAGGTGCTGCTCACCGAGTTCCGCGAGGAGCTGCGGGCCGAGCTCCGCACCGCCGCCTCGCAGGGCTCCGTCACGCCGGCCAGCGTCGACGCCCTCCGGTCCGCTCTCGAGCAGGCCCGCGCCTCCGTCCGCTCGACCCTGAGCTGACCCCGGCGCGACCCGCAGGACACCGCTGAAGGGCGGGGAACCCGTGAGGGATCCCCGCCCTTCAGCGCGTCTCAGTCGTCGAGTCGCGCCCGTTCGAGCGGATCCGGAGAGAAGCGTCCGCGCGGGATCCGCGAGCGCACGAGCATCCCGATGCCGATCAGCGCGGCCGCCGAGCCCATCACGATGCCGCTCACCGCGTCGATCCGCCCCTGCGACTCCGCGTGCACCAGGCTCAGCAGCGCCGTCTGCGCGAGCACCAGCAGCACCAGGGCCGCCGCGATGTTCGCCAGCCGCGCGGCCTCGAGCAGCAGGGCCCGCTGGCGCCGGGCGGTGATCGTGCCCACGATCGCGAAGGTCAGCTCGGTCAGCGCGATGACCGCCAGGGCGAGCGCGATCGGCTGCGGGAACGCCGCCTCGGGCGAGTCGTCGACGAACTCCCACGCAGAGGCCGCCGTGTAGAGAACCGCGCTGATCGCGATCATCCGCCCGATGATCCGGTAGAGGCGCCGCTGCACGGCGAAGTCGACCCGCACGCCGCGCCGGGAGTGGTGGGCCCGGAGGACGAGCACCCGTGAGACGGCGACCGCGGCTGTGACGAGCACGTTCGCGAAGAGGAACAGCGACGGGGCGGCGACGGTCAGGGCGATCTTGCCCAGGACCACCAGCACGCTGATCGGCACGCCGAGTCCGATGAGCAGGACGCCGCGCTCGTAGGTGTCGGCGACCGTCGCGCGCAGGCGGTCGGCGGGAGCCGCCGCGACGACCGCGGTCGTCTCGGGTAGTGCCTCCGGGCCCGTCATGCTCCTCCTCCGCGTCCGCACGCGCAGGACACCCCATTCTCCGCCCTCGAACGCGCCAGCCGGCGCGCCTACTCCCGCCCCACCGCCAGCGCCTCCTCCTCGACGTCGAGGAACGCGAGCGCGCTCACGACGGCGGGCTCCTGGTAGCGCCCCTCGGCGCGCGCCCGCAGCACCGCCTCCCGCTCGGCCGCGATCATCACGCGCCGGAGCCGGTTGTACGAGTGGGTCAGCGGCTCCGAGTCCTCGGCCGCGGGAGGGTTCTCGAGCGCGTCTGCGAGGAAGGTGGCGTTGCGCCGCAGCCGGTCGAGCACCCGCTCCTCCACCCCGTCCTGCGGCTCCTCGTCGAGCCGAGCCAGCCCGGCCGTCTGCGCCTCGGCGAGCAGCATCTGCTTCTCGACGTGCTCCTGCATGTCGTTGGGCGGCGGCAGCTTCAGCACGCGGATGAGGCTCGGCAGCGCGAGCCCCTCGACGAGCGTGCCCGCCACCACCACGAAGGCGAGGAACTGCAGGAACTCCCGCTGCGGCGTCTCCTCGGGCAGGAGGAACGCGGCGGCCAGCGTGACGACGCCGCGGATCCCCGCGAACGAGACGCCGATCGCCGTCGGCCAGGTCCAGCCGCGCTGCTGCAGCCGCCGGGGACCGTGCCGGTAGAGCACGGTCGTCATGATCATCCACAGCACGCGGCTGCCGATCAGCGTCGCGAGCAGGGCCGCGCTGATGCCCACGGTCTGCCAGAGCCCGATCCCGGAGTCGGCGGTCGCCTCGACGACCGACGCGAGACTCAGCCCGATGAAGAGGAACACCGCGTTCTCGAGCAGGAACTGGATCGTGCGCCAGTTCAGCGACTCCGCGATGCGCGCCTGCGCCGACTGGATCACCGGCGCCCGGAAGCCCAGGTAGAGCCCGGCGACCACGACCGCGAGCACTCCCGAGCCGTGCAGCAGCTGCGCCGGGATGAAGGCGAGGTAGGGGGTCACGAGCGACAGGCTGGTGTCGAGCACCGAGGACTGCACCTGCTTGCGCACGGCCCCCAGCACCACGGCGACGACGATGCCCACGCCTCCGCCGACGACCACGGCGAGCACGAAGTCGAGGGCGACCCCGCCCGGAGTGACGGTGCTGGCGAGGGCGAGGATCGACGCGTTCAGCGCGACGAGCGCGGTCGCGTCGTTGAGCAGGCTCTCGCCCTCGAGCACCGTGAGCATGCGGCGCGGCAGGCGGAGCCGTCCGGCGATCGCGGTGACCGCCACCGCGTCGGTCGGAGCGACGATCGCCCCGAACGCAAGGGCCGCCGCGATCGAGATCGCGGGCACCACCGCCCAGGCCACCGCGCCCACCACGAGCACCGTGAACACGACCAGGCCGACCGAGAGCAGCAGGATGCTGTCGCCGCGCGCCCGGACGTCGAGCACGGAGGTACGGAGCGCCGCCGCGTAGAGCAGCGGCGGAAGGATCCCGAACAGCACCACGTCGGGCTCGACCACGACCTCGGGGATCCCGGGCACGAACGAGGCCAGGGCGCCCACCGCCACGAGGGCGACGGGAGCCGACCAGTTCACCCGGCCCGAGAGCCCGGTCACCAGGACGGTGACGACGACGAACGAGACGATCCAGACGATCGCGACGACCGGCTCCTCCACAGGGCCCCTCCCCGGGGCGCGGGCGGCGCGCCTCCGCGCACCATCATGGCGCGCGGGAACGGGCCGCGGAGGAGCCTCCCGGATCAGCCGAGCCGCGTCAGCGGCGCGCGTCGTGCACGTCGCGCGCCTTCATCACCCGCGCCGAGTCGACCGGGTTCATGCCGAGCACGATCTTGCCGCGCGAGTGCCGCTTCTCGAGGTCGTCGAACGCGTCCTGCACGAAGCCGTAGGGGTAGAAGCCCGAGACGAGCACCCGCAGCTTCTGCGCGGCGACGAGGCCGACCAGCTCGCCGAGGATCTCGGTGTCCTGCGCCGCCGTCTCGGCGTCGGGCCAGACGGCGCGGAGCTCGATCTCCTTGCGGTCGTCGCTCGAGTGGTACCGGCTGCCCTCGATGCCCAGCGACGCGGCGAGCTCGTCGTTGCCGCCGAAGTTGTCCAGGAACGCCGTGACGCCTCCCGGAGCGGCCTCGCGGATGCGCTCGGCGATGCCGTCGCCGTAGACGATCGGCTTCACTCCGATCTGGCGGAGGTAGTCGAAGTTGCGCTCGCCGCAGGTGCCGATGACCGTCGCCCCGCGCAGCTTCGCGAGCTGGATCTCGAGACTGCCGACCCCGCCCGCCGCGGCCGAGACGACCACGGTGTCGCCCGCGGCGACGTGCACCGCCTCGAGCGCACGCCACGCGGTCACGCCGGCGAGGAACAGCGCGCCGCCGACCTCCCAGCTGACCGAGGCGGGCTTGGGCACGAGGTTCTCGCGCGGCACGACCACGTGGGTGGCGTGCGAGCCCACGAGCGCGTGGCCGACGACGTCGCTCTTGAGCTTGAGGTCGGTGACCCCCTCGCCCAGGCCCACGACGACGCCGGCGAGGTCGGTGCCCTGGCGCATGGGGAAGACGGCGGAGTGGTCGGAGTCGAAGCGGCCCTCGCGGATGAACGCCTCCATGTGGTTCACGCCCGCGGCGAGCACCTCGACGAGCACCTCGCCCCGGCCGGGCACCGGCCTCTCGACCTCCGCGACCTCGAGCACGTCGACCCCGCCGAAGCGGGAGTACTGGACCACACGGGCGGAGTCGGAGCGGAGACGGTTCATGGGCTCATCCTGTTCCTCTCCGGGGCGGAACCGGTGACCCCCGAACGGGGACGTGCGTCTCGCGGCCACCTGGATCGGCCGCGCGAATCCGTGAGGGCACGAATCATTCGTGCCGCGACGAGTGGCAGGATGAGCGCGTGGAACCGGACCCGCTCGCCCTGCAGAACCAGGTGTGCTTCTCGCTCGCCGTCGCCGCGCGCACCGTCATCGGGCTCTACCGGCCCGTCCTGGAGCCGATGGGCCTCACGCACCCGCAGTACCTCGTCCTGCTCGCCCTCTGGGAGCGCAGTCCCCGCTCGCTCGGCGACCTCGGCGAGGCGCTGCACCTCGAGCCCGCCACCCTGAGCCCCCTGGTGAAGCGGCTGGAGGCGAACGGGCACGTGACCCGGACCCGCAGCACCGAGGACGAGCGGCGCCTCGACGTCGCCCTCACCCCGTCCGGGGCGGCCCTGCGCGAGGAGGCCCTGCTCGTGCCTCCGCAGATCGTCGAGCGCCTCGACCTGCCCCTCGACGACCTCGTCGCGATCCGCGACTCCCTCACCCGTCTCATCGGAGCGGCGTCCCGCCCCTGAGGTCTGCCCGACGCCCGCCCCGACCTCTGCCCGACGACTGTCGGAAAAGCCCCGGTCACAGCGACGGATCAGCCCGCTCACGGCTGCGCTCCCGACGGCTTGACTCGCCTTGCGCACGGAGTAATGTCGTCGCTCGTGACAAAAGAGGGCCCCGGGTCCGACGCGCTGGCCTCCGCCTCCGACGCCGGCGAACTGCGGACGGCGAAGCACTTCTTCATCGGGGAGCCCCTCTCGAGCGACAAGCTCGAGGGCCAGCTGCTCAAGAAGCGGCTCGCGCTCCCGATCTTCGCCAGCGACCCGCTCTCCTCCGTGGCCTACGCGCCGCAGGAGCTGCTGATGATCCTGCTGCTCGGCGGGCTCTCCTTCCTCACCTTCGCGCCGTGGGTCGCGGCCTGCGTGGTCGTCCTGCTGCTCGTCGTGGTCCTGAGCTACCGCCAGCTGATCCGCGCCTACCCCTCGGGCGGCGGCGACTACGAGGTGGCCCGCACGAACCTCGGCGAGACCGCCGGCCTCACGGTCGCCTCCGCGCTGCTGGTCGACTACGTGCTCACCGTGGCGGTCTCGGTCGCCTCGGGAGTCGACAACATCATCTCCGCGGTCCCCGAGCTCGCGCCGCTGCGGGTCGAGCTCGCGATCCTCTTCGTAGTGCTGCTGGCCGCGGTGAACCTCCGCGGCGTCTCGGAGTCGAGCAGGGCGTTCGCGATCCCGACCTACCTCTTCGTCGTCAGCGTCTTCGTCATGGTCGTCGTCGGCCTCGTCCGCACCCTGCTGGGCGACGCCCCGGTGGCCGAGTCGGCCGGCTACACCGTCCGCGCCGAGGAGCTCACCCAGGCCGCGGTCGTGCTCCTGCTGCTGCGCTCGTTCGCCAGCGGATGCGCGGCCCTCACGGGCGTCGAGGCCATCTCGAACGGCGTGCCCGCATTCCGCGCCCCGAAGGTGAAGAACGCGCAGCGCACCCTCGTGGCGATGGGCTCCATCGCCATCGTGCTCTTCGTGGGACTCACCGCGCTCGCCCTCGTCTCGGACGTGCACTACGCCGAGGACGCCTGCCACCTCGTCGGCTTCGCGGGCTGCGAGGACACTCCGCAGCGCTCCGTGATCGCGCAGGTCGCGGCCGCGACCTTCGGCAACGGCTCGATCCTCTTCTTCGTGATCCAGGCGGCGACCGCGGCGGTCCTGCTGCTCGCGGCGAACACCGCCTTCAACGGCTTCCCGCTGCTGGGCTCCGTGCTCGCCCGCGACGGCTTCGCCCCGAAGTCGCTGAACACCCGCGGCGACCGCCTGATCTACTCCAACGGAGTGATCATCCTCGCGCTCGTCGCCGCGATCATCCTGCTCGTCTACCAGGCCTCGCTGACGAGCCTGGTGCAGCTGTACATCATCGGCGTCTTCGTCTCGTTCACCCTCGGGCAGACCGGCATGGTGAAGCACTGGATCCGGCTCATCAAGCAGGGCGAGGGCTCCCGCACCGTCTACACGAGCCTGGGCATCAACCTCTTCGGAGCGGCCCTGACGTTCGTCGTCCTCGTGATCGTCACGATCACGAAGTTCACGCACGGCGCCTGGCTGGTCTACCTGGTGATGCCGATCCTGGGCGTCCTGATGGCCGGCGTCTACCGCTACTACCGCGACGTCGAGAAGGAGATCGAGGTCGACCCGACCACGACCTTCGGAGCGAACGGCGACCACGCGATCGTGCTCGTGGGCCGCATGAACAAGCCCACGCTGAAGGCGCTCGATTACGCCATTGCGGCTCGGCACGAGACGCTCGAGGCCGTCCACTCCTCCATCGATGACGCCCAGACGGCCCAGTTGAAGGCCGACTGGGAGCGGATGGACATCCAGGTGCCGCTGCGCTGCGTGGCCTCGCCCTACCGCGACATCTCGTACCCGCTGATCAAGTACATCAAGGCGCACCGCCTTGAGCACGGCTCCGAGATCACCACCGTCTACATGCCGCAGTACATCGTCGGCCACTGGTGGGAGTCGTTCCTCCACAACCACAAGTCGCGCCGGATCCGCCAGAAGCTCTTGCTCGTGCACGGGGTGACCGTGGCGCTGGTGCCGTGGCTGCTCGACTCCTCCGAGCTGATCTACGGCCGCCGCTCGCGGCCGATCCCGGGCCAGGCCCGCCGCGGGGAGCCGGTGCGCCCGGTGACCCGCCGCCCGATCCCTCCGGCGTCCGTGCTGCCCAAGGGCGCCGCGGGCGAGGGTGCTCCGCGCAGCAACTCGCGCACCGCGGCCTCGGTTCGCACCAAGAAGGGCGGCAAGCGCCGCTGACCCGGCGCAGGACCTCTGCCGAGAGGGGGCGTCGTTCACGATCGTGGCTGAGCGGCACTCCCGGCCGAGGTTCTGCGGCACGACGCCGCTGAGGTCCTGCGGCACGACGCCGCTGAGGTCCTCCCAGCACGACGCCACTGAGGTCCTCCGAGCACGACGAAGCCCGTGAACGGATAGAGGGCCCGCGGCCATCGGCCGCGAGCCCTCGATTTCCCCTTGTGCCTTCCCCCGAAGGCGGCCCGCCCCAACGGGCCGTTCTCGACGTTATCGGCGGGCTATGGACCTGCGCATCCTCCTCACGACGGATCCGCACCCGCCGCGGGAAGGGGTGCGGGGGACACGACGAGCCGGTGCAGGACGGCGATGGCGAGGGCCGCGCACGCCGTGCAGATCACGGTGAGGACCGCGGCGTCGACGACCTCCGAGCGGTACTCGGGGGCCAGCGGATCGAAGCCGGCGACCGCCAGGACGACCCCGATGGGCACGACGGCCGCGGCGAGCACCACGGACCAGGCCGCGAGGCGGACGGAGGTGCGCCCGTCGGGGGCCATCGAGCGGGGCCTGCGCGAGACGTACCAGACCAGCGCTCCGATGCCGAGGCCCACGAGCCCCAGCACCCCGCTGGCGTACTGCAGCCACTTGTAGACCGGGAACGGCCCGAGTTCCCGCTCGAGCGCTGGGATCGCCACGACGCCCGCGCCGGACAGGTGGGTGAACGCGTCCCAGAGCACGTGCGTGGCGGCTCCGATCACGATGCCCGCCGCCGTGAGGAGCAGCGCCGCGACCCACGCGCGCGCGCCCCGCGGAGCCGGTCGGCGGGGGCGGAAGCGCATGCGGACGACCCGCGGCGCGAGGTCGCGCCAGGCGGGCTCGAGGAGCACGATCCAGAGGGCGAGCCCGACGGCGCCGAGCGCCAGGTCGACCGTGACGACGCCCAGGAGCGAGTGGGTCGCGGTGCGCGCACCCTCCCACGGCAGGTACATCCCGATGTCGGGCATGACCGCGCCGGAGGCCACGGCGCTCGCGGGGATGCGGCCGTTCCTGAAGGCCAGAGCGACGACGGCGTGGCTCGGAGTGAACGGCATGCTCCACGGTATCCCGGCGGCGCAGGCGGGCGTCGGGAAGCGACAGCCGGTCCCTCCCCTCCCCACCCGCCCGGGGGGAGCTCGGAGGAGCACGACCGTAGAATCGCACGGACGTCCGGCCCGCCGGGCTCAGGTGACGACGGATCGGAGCGGGTGTGCGGAAGGCGTTCGCGATCCTCCGGCTCGCGCTCGCGGGTCTGGGCGCCGTGGGCCTGGTCGCCGACTTCTTCTACACGCTCGGCTTCCGCGCGTTCCAGATCGACAACTTCTTCGCCTACTTCACGACGCAGTCGAACATGGCCGGAGTCGTCCTGCTGGGCCTCTCGGGGCTCGTCGCCCTCGCCCGCGTCCGCGAGCCCCGGTGGCTCAGCACCGTGCGGGCCCTCGTGCTGACCTACATGGTGGTCTCGGGCATCGTCTTCGGCCTCATCGCCGTGGAGGCCGGCAACCGCGGCGTCCGCGTCGACGTGCCGTGGTCGAGCGCACTGCTGCACTTCGTGATCCCGACGTTGGCGATGCTCGACTGGATCCTCGGACCCGGCCGGCGTCCCGTGCCGTGGCGCTCGACCCTCACCGTGCTCGGCTTCCCGGTGGTGTGGGGCGTCATCACGCTGGTCCGCGGCGCCCTCATCGGCTGGTACCCGTACTTCTTCCTCGACCCCGATCAGGTCGACGGCCCGGTGATGTACGTCGTCTACGACGTGATCGTGCTCGGGCTCATCTCGGGCATCGCGGCGTTCGTCGTCGCGCTCAGCCGGGTCCGCCCGCTGGGCGAGTCGCACACGGCGGAGTGGCGGGGCCCGTTCGCGAGGCTGCGCGAGCTGGTCAGTCGGGGACGACGGCGAACGGCTCCAGCGCCGTCACCGCGACCGTGAGCAGCTCGTCGTCGCTGAGCCCCTGCAGCGACAAGGCCTGATCGGCGCCGACGAGGCCGATCAGCACCGTCTCGCCGGCGACCGGCTGCAGGTTCACCCACTCCGTGATGCCCGCCTCCGAGCCCACGAGCGACCACCGCACGGCCGACACCGCCTCGGCGTCCGCATCCCAGAACGACTCGTCGAAGCGCAGCCAGAGGGTCTCCACGACTCCGGAGCCGATCGCCGCGATCGCGGCGCGGTGCGCGAACGGGAGGGGCGGGTCGAACACGATCGCGTCGGTCTTGAGGACCCCGATCGGCACCGTGACCAGCACGCGGTCGGCCGAGAACGACTCCCCCGTGGCGAGGCGGACGCTGGCGCCCTCCTCGTCGTAGCCGATGCCGCTGACGACGGCGCGCAGCGAGACCTCGACGTCCTCGAGCAGCGACGCGACGAGCGGAGCGAGGCCGTCGGTCAGGACGGCGTCCGCGCGCTCGGAGTCGTCGTCGAGCTCCTGGGCCGTGGTCGCGGCCGAGGCGTCGCCGAGCCCGTACCAGGACGAGAGCTCCGCGGGGGCGGCGCCGGTCGTGAGCGCCGCGCCTCCAGCGACGTAGGCGGCGACCCGCTCGGGCTCGCCGTCGCCGCTGCCGGCCTCCGCCTCGGCCGGATCGGCGGCACCGGATCCGGCGAAGGCCTCGGCGAGCGGCACGTCCTCGGACTGCTCGGCCCCCCACTCCAGCGCCCGGGTCAGCGCGTCGGCGCCGGTCGTGCCGACGTCGAGGACGGAGCCGTCGGCCGCGACCGAGCGGATCGCCGCGAGGTCGATCGGAGTGGTGCCCACTCCCGCGTCGAGGACGCTCTCGCGCAGGGCCGGGCCGGCGCCGGTCAGCGCCCAGGCTCCGCTGTCGACCGCGACGGGCCAGCCGTCGGGCCGCGTGGTCGCGATGCGGCCCCCGGTGCGCTCGCGCGCCTCGACGAGGGTGACGTCGTAGCCCGCGTCGATGAGGCGGCGGGCCGCGATCGCGCCCGCGAGCCCCGCTCCGACGATCGCGATTCGCTCGCCGTCGGCCGCGACCGCCGCGATCCCGCCGGCGGCGCGGACGCCCGAGTTCCAGGCGCCCTGCAGGGTGCCCGGCTCGGACGAGTCGGTCGCCTCCCCGGCGAAGAAGACGCGGTCGAGCACGTTCTGCGCGAGGTCGTCGCGGTGCTCGGGAGTCGCTCCGACGGGCAGGTAGGAGGTGCTGCCGAGCGCGTACGGATCGGTGCCCCAGGCGGAGCGGACGAACGCCGAAGGGGTCGGAACGGCGGTGGTGCTCGGGGTGGGCACGGGCGCCTTCGTCACCGAGCGGGTGGGCGTCGGACGCGGCGGCGTGCAGCCCGCGAGGACCAGGAGGCCGGCCCCCGTGGCGGCTCCCGAGAGGAAGGTGCGGCGTCCGATCGTCATCCCCGACATCCTACGTTCTCGCCTCCGAGCGCCGCCCTCGGCGCACCCGGGGATCCTCGCGCACCCCTGCCCGCTCGCCGGGCGCCACCGCGAGGGCCTGGTGAGCACGAGATCGCCGTCGCGAGCACGGCCTGATCGTGCGAGCTGCAAGGAGGGAAGCGAAGGCCACTGCGGGCAGTGGTCGAGATTCCCGACGCCGCAGATCGTGCGATCAGGACGAGCGGAGCACGCGAGATCGTGTTCACCAGGCCCGAGGCCCGGCGGACGCCCGACCGCGAGTGGTAGACCTGGACCATGAGCAACGACATCCGCGAACTCGCCGAGGGCGAGAGCTACCTCGCCTTCTTCCAGGGCGGCCCCTTCGACGGGCAGACCGAGACCCGCGTCAGCACCGATGGCGGCTACGAGAAGGAGGTGGACGTCTACGCGGCCGTGGACGGCCAGGAGACCCACCTCGTCTACACCGCCGTCGCCGCGAAGGAGGTCGGCGAGTCGGTCCACGTGACCTTCACCCTCGACGCCCCCGACTCCGACCCCATCGAGGACCACGAGGACCGCGGCGGCGGATTCCAGTAGTCCGCACTCCTCCAGGGCGCCGTCCCGGCTTCGGCCGGGGCGGCGCCCGTCGTTCCCGGCCGCCCCGCCTGTGACGAAGCATGACGTCCCCCCTGCGGGTGTCAGGGTGGTGACCCTACGATCACCGCTGGAGCGGCCGAGCAGCGGGCGCCGGACGGAGACGACGATGCCCACCACGAACGCGACCCCCACGATCGGCCAGCAGTCCACCGAGTTCACCACCGGATTCACGGCCGCCATCGGCGACGACCTCGCGGCGGTCTTCGCCGGCGAGCAGGCCGACCTCGTCTCGGCCGGAGTCCCCGACCACGCCGTGTCCGCGGGCGACGAGCTGCCGGATGCGACGGTCCTGACCGTCGACGGCGAGTCCGTCGCGCTGTCCTCCGTGCTGGGCGAGGGCGCCGCCGTGCTCGTCTTCTACCGCGGCGCCTGGTGCCCGTACTGCAACCTCACCCTCCGCCACTACGACGCCACCCTCGCCCCGGCCCTGCGCGAGCGCGGCGTCGCGTTCGTCGCGATCAGCCCCCAGACCGCGGACGGCTCGCGCTCGACCGGCGACGGCGAGCTCGGCTTCACCGTCGTCTCGGACCCGGGCAACACCCTCGCCGGGCGCCTGGGCATCGTGACGGCCCCGAGTGACGCGGCGATCGAGGCGCACACCTCCCTCGGATTCGCGGTGAAGGACTCGAACGCGGACGACACCCCCGCGATCCCGTTCCCGACCGTGCTCGTCGTCGACGCGGGCCGCGTCGTGCGCTTCGCCGACGTGCACGTGGACTACACGACCCGCACCGAGACCGACGAGATCCTCGCGGCGGTCGACGACCTGGCGTGACTCCCGCCGGGGCGGGGAGGCCGCTGTCAAGCCTCCCCGCCGTCGGGGCGCTCTCCCCATCCGGCTGCCTAGTCTCCTTCGAACCACCATCGACGCCGACGGACGGCGCCGGAAGGAGAACCCGCATGACCGAGATCACCGCGCACCACGGCCTCTTCAAGGACACGAACCTCCACGTCGACGACACCGGCGGCTCGGGCCGCCCGATCGTCCTGATCCACGGCTGGCCGCTCTCGGGCGAGTCCTGGTCCGAGCAGGTCCCGGCGCTCACCGCCGCCGGCTACCGCGTCGTCACCTACGACCGCCGGGGCTTCGGCCGCAGCGACAAGCCGCTCACCGGCTACACCTACGACACGCTGACCGAGGACCTGCACGCGCTCCTCACCGAGCTCGACCTGCAGGACGTGACGCTGGTCGGCTTCTCGATGGGCGGCGGCGAGGTCGCCCGCTACTTCTCGAAGTACGGCACCGAGCGCCTGCGCAGCGTCGTGTTCGCCTCCGCGGTGCCGCCGTACCTGATGAAGGGCTCCGACAACCCGGACGGCCCGCTCGAGAAGTCCCAGGCCGCCGAGATGACGGCCGGTCTCACCAAGGACCAGGACGCGTTCTACGACGACTTCACCACCCAGTTCTTCTCGGCGAAGGGCACGCTCGTCGTCTCGGAGGAGCAGCGCCAGGACGCGCTCGCCCTCGCGAAGCAGTCGTCGAAGGTCGCCGCGCTCGCCTGCATGACGGCGTTCGCGACCACGGACTTCCGTGAGGACCTGCCGCTCGTCACCCTCCCGACGCTCGTCATCCACGGCGACAGCGACGCGACCGTGCCCTTCGAGGGCTCGGGCGCGCGCACGCACGCCGCGATCCCCGGCTCCGAGCTGCACGTCGTCGAGGGCGGCCCCCACGGCGTCAACGTCAGCCACGCGGAGGAGTGGAACGCCCGCGTCCTCGAGTTCCTCGCGAAGTAGGCGGCGCCGCCTCCCCCCTGCTGATCGAGTAGGCCGCGCAGCCTCTCCTTTGCTGATCGAGTAGGCCGCGCAGCGGCCGTATCGAGATCCCCGACCCCCGGAGCACGCGGGTCTCGATACGCCCCTCCGGGGCTACTCGACCAGCAGGCGTCGAGCAGGCCGCGCAGCGGCCGTCTCGAGATCCGCCGCCGCCCGCAGTCGCCGCGTCAGCCCTTCTCCGCGCCCTCGGTCGTGTTCATGATCCGCTTCTGGAAGACGAAGAACAGCACCGCCACCGGGATCGACATCAGCACCGCCGCCGCCAGCTGCAGCGGGTACTGGTTGCCGGTGCCCAGCTGCCCCGAGACCAGCGATGCGACTCCGGTCGTCAGCGTGTTCAGCTCCGGCGACTGCCGCGAGACCACGAAGTGCGAGAACTCGTTCCACGAGCCCTGGAACGACAGGATGAACAGCGTCACGATCGCCGGACGCGCCATCGGCACCACGATCGAGCGGAACGTGCGGAACACGCCGGCCCCGTCGATCCGCGCGGCCTCCTCGATCGACAGCGGGATCGAGTCGAAGAACTGCTTCATGATGAAGATGCCCGCCGCGTCCACGATCAGCGGCACGATCATCCCCGCGTAGCTGTCGTAGAGCCCGAGCTGCTTGAGGATCAGGAACCGCGGGATCAGCAGCACGACCGCCGGCACGCTCATCACTCCGATGAACAGCGCGAACAGGAAGCCCCGCCCGCGGAAGTTCAGCCGCGACAGCGCGTAGCCCGCGAGCGAGTCGAAGAACACGCGCCCGATGGTCACGAACACCGTCACGATGACCGAGTTCAGCGTCCACAGCGGCAGCGGCACGTCGGTGAAGAGCCGCTCGTACGAGGCGAACGACCAGGTCGCCGGGAGCAGGGAGAGCGGGTTCGAGGTCGCATCCGCGTCGGTCTTGAACGACGACGCGACCGAGATCAGGAACGGGTAGATGTAGACGAGCGCGAGCGCGATCAGCAGCAGGTAGCCGCCGATCAGCGAGGCGCGTCCGCGGGCCCCGAGCTGCACGCGGCGGCGCGGGAGCGGCGCGGCGGGCGTCTCGTCGACGGCCCGTGTGCCGGAGTCGATCAGGGTGCTCATCGCACACCTCCCGTGGTGAGGGTCGTGGCGGCGTCGGCCCGGGCGGCGCGGCGGCGGCTGCGGGGCTCGCCCTTCTCGCGCAGCAGCGCCCGCTGCAGCAGCGTGAGCACCACGATGATGAAGAAGAGGATGAACGCGATCGCCGCGCCCTGCCCCCAGCGGAGGTCGGTGAACGAGGACTCGTAGGCGAGGAACGCGGGCGTGAGCAGCGTCTTGCCGGGTGAGCCGCCTCCGGTCAGGTAGATCTGGTCGAAGACCTGCCAGGTGCCGATCAACCCGAGGGTGAGCACCGTGAAGAGCGTGGGCTTGAGCATCGGCAGGGTGACCGAGAAGAACTTGCGGAGCGCCCCGGCGCCGTCCATCAGCGCCGCCTCGTCGATCTCGGCGCCGATGTTCTGCAGCGCCGCGAGGAACAGCAGCATGAAGGTGCCCGACGTGGTGAAGATCGCCATCGTGATCAGCACGCACATGGCGACGGAGGGGCCCGACAGCCAGTCCCACCAGGTGAGCCCGAGCGGAGCGGCGGCGGCCAGCGGACCGGAGCCGTCGACTCCGACGGCGCCGAGGACGCTGTGCAGGATCCCGGACGGGTCGGCCATCCAGGTGGGGCCGTCGGCGCCGAACCAGCCGAGCACGGCGTTCACGACGCCTGATGCGCTGAAGAGGAACAGGAAGATCACGGTGATCGCGATCGACGACGTGACGGAGGGGAAGTAGAAGGCGGTGCGGAAGAATCCGCGCCCGCGCAGGATGCGCCGGTTCACCTGCACCGCGAGGAACAGCGCGAGGGCCGTCTGCAGCGGCACGACGAGCAGCACGTAGTAGAGGTTGTTGCGGATCGAGGTGCCGAAGTCCTTCTGCGCCAGGCCCGGCTCGGTGAGCACCGCCTGGTAGTTGTCGGCGCCGACGAACTGCGCGGTCGGACCCAGCGGCGAGCCGAGGCCGTTCCAGTTGCTGACGCTGACCCACAGCGCGAGGCCGATGGGCAGCACGAGGAAGACGCCGATGACGAGGATCGCGGGGAGGGTGAAGAGCCAGCCGTAGCGGGCCTCGTGCCCGCGGATGCCGGAGCGGCGCCTGCGTGCGGGTGCGGGGGCGGTCATCGATGCGTCTCCTTCGACGTGTCGGGGGCGGGGCTCGGAGGTGCGATCTGCAGGTGTCGGTGCGGTCTGCAGGGGTGCCGATCTGCAGGACTTCGCGCCGTCTGCAGGGGATCGACGTGCGATCTGCAGGGGATCCTCGCGGGAGAGCACGTTCCTCCGCTCGCAGGAGTCGGAATCTCGCGGATCCCCTGCAGATCGTGCGGATGCCTGCAGACCGTGCAGATGCCTGCAGTTCGTGCGGATGCCTGCAGACCGCGCGGGTGCCTGCGGATCGTGCAGGCGTCCGGAGGCGGCGGGTCGGGCCCCGACGCCTCCGGCGCGCGGCTACTTCGCGTTCGCCGTGTCGAGCGCGTCCTGCAGGTTCGTCTGCAGGTCGGCGAGGATCGCCTCCGGATCGCCCGACGCCAGGCCCTCGAGGGCCGAGTTGAAGTCGGTGATCACGGTGGCGGCGCCGGCGAAGGCGACGGGGCTGACGGCGTAGTCGTTCCCGGTCACGAAGGCGGCGTTCTCGGGGTACTTCGTCGCGTACTCCGCGGCGCCCGTCTCGGTCGAGGGGATCACGCCGAACGCGTCCGAGAATGCGAGCTGCTGCTCGTCGGCGGTGAGGGATTCGACCAGCGACTGCGCCTGCTCCGCCGTCTCGCTGCCGACCGGGATGCCCCAGCAGTTGCTGAAGGTGAAGGTCGACTTCCCGCCGGGGCCCGCGGGGAGCTCGGCGACGGTGTAGTTCACGTCGGGGTAGTCGGCCTCGAGCGCGCCGTTGATCCACGGTCCCTCGATGACCATCGCCGCGGCGCCCTTGCCGAAGGCCTCACCGGCCCAGCCGGAGTCGAGGTCGGCGGGGAACTTCAGCGTCCCGTCGGTCAGCAGCTTCTTCACCTCGGTGAGTCCGGCCACGTTCTCGGGGGTGTCCGCGGTGACGGTCTCGCCGTCCTCGGACAGCAGCGAGCCGCCGGCCTGGTTCATGAAGGTGCCGATGCGCGCGTATTCGGCGCCGAAGGAGAGACCGGTCGCTCCGTTCGCGGTCAGCTTCGCGGCAGCGGACTCGAGGCCCGCCCAGTCGGTCGGGATGTCGGCGTCGGTGAGACCGGCGGCCGCCCAGAGGTCGGTGTTGATGACGAGACCCAGCGTCGAGAAGTCCTTGGGCTCGCAGTAGAACTGGTCGTCGTAGGTGAAGGCCTCGCGCAGCGCCGGGTAGAACGCGTCGGCGTTCCCGGCGTCCTCGGCGTACGGCTCGAGGTAGCGGTTGCTGGCGTACGTCTGGAACTGGTCCCAGCTCATGTAGAAGAGGTCGGGCGGGTTGCCGCCCGAGAAGCCCTGGCCGAGCTGCTGCGTCAGGTCGCTGGCGGCGACGACCTCGACCGTCGTGCCGTTCTCCTCGCCCCAGGCGTTCACCGCGTCGGTGACCGCGGTCGTCTCGGCGTCGCCGGACGAGCCGATCATCACCGTGAGTCCGGCGTCGGACGAGGAGTCGGAGGAGGAGCCGCCGCTCGAGCAGGCGGCGAGCGTGACCGCGAGGCCGCTCGCGAGGATCGCGGCACCCCAGCGTGCCGCGGTGGAGGTGGATGTCATGGCCTGACCTTTCGTGATCGGGAGGTGCACCGGGAGGTGCTCGGGGCTGTGGGAGTCAGAGGTGGAGGGGTGTCCGCACCACGAGGTGCGGCTCGATGAGGCGGTGGGCCTCTCCGGCGGCGAGCTCGCGGTGCACGATGTCGTCGCCCCGTTCGCCGAGCAGGAGCTCGAGGGCGCCGGCCGCGACGGCGCCGAGGTCCTGCTCGACGCTCGAGAGGCCGACGGCGGCGGCGACCGGGGTGTTGTCGAAGCCGACGATCGAGAGGTCGGGGCGGCCGACGGCGACGGCGGCCATCGAGGCGCCGAGCGCGAGGGAGTCCGAGACGCAGACCAGACCGTCGACCGCGGGGTTCGCCTCGAGGAACGCGATCGCGGCGGACCGGGCCTGCTGCACGTCGTCCTCCGCCTCGGCTCGCAGCAGTGCGACTCCGGGGAACCGCTCCCCCATGACCCGCTCCCAGCCGCTGCGGCGGTCGTCGCCGGTCGCGGATCCGCTCGGCCAGCCGAAGAACGCGACGGTCGAGCACCCCTGGTCCGCGAGGTGCCGGCTGGCCTGCGCGACCCCGGAGGCGCCGTCGACGTCGACCCAGAGGTGCTGCGGATCGCCCTGGTC
Source organism: Rathayibacter rhapontici (assembly GCF_001995175.1). Classification (GTDB taxonomy): domain Bacteria; phylum Actinomycetota; class Actinomycetes; order Actinomycetales; family Microbacteriaceae; genus Rathayibacter. The sequence goes on along the minus strand of NZ_MUKN01000021.1, from coordinate 33,743 downwards.
GTCCAGACCCCAGGGGCGGCCGAACGTCACGAAGGGCACGCCCTGGTCGCGGAGCCATGCGGTGCGGGGATCGCCGTAGAAGGTCGAGGTGAGCACGAAGGCGTCCACGTCGGCGCCGTCGCGGAGCCGTCCGATCTGCGCGATCTCGTCCTCGGGGGTGCTCGCCGTGTACAGCAGGATGCGCATTCCGCGCGCATCCGCCTGCTCGGTCACGGCGTGCAGGAAGCGGTCGAGCAGGCTGCCCGAGATGCCGTCGAGCACGCGGTCCATCCGGACGCCGATGGTGCCCGACTTGCGGGTGCGCAGGCGGCGGGCGGAGGCGTGCGGCCGGTACTTCAGGTCGGCGATCGCCTTCTCGACCCGCTCGCGGGTGGCCGGACGCACGATCGTCGGGCTGTTGAGCACGTTCGAGACGGTCTGCCGCGAGACTCCGGCGGCGCGGGCCACGTCTTCGACGGTCGGCAGTGCCATGCGTCCTCCTCGACGGGTCCGGATGCGGTTCGATCGTTCCAAGAAGGCGCCGAGCGCCGATTTGATCGATCAAATGCGAGTGCTACATTACCTCCGACCGCGGTGCTGTCAACCGGCAGCCACCGACGGTCCGATCCCGCAGGCGCTGCACGACGCGGCCCGCACCGACGATTCAGTGAGGAGTCGACCGTGACGACCGAGCGCGACGACCGCAGCAGCACGCCCCTCCAGCCCCTCCTCCACGAGGCCGTCGTCCTCCTCCGCGCGCCCTCGCAGCTGTGGTGCGACGAGACGGGCGAGCTGGGCCCGCAGCCGATCCACGGGCTCTACCACGGCGACGTCCGCGTGCTCGCCGCAGCCTCCCTCCTCGTCGGCGGGCTCCCCCTCGAGCCGATCGCCGCCGGCCGCGACGGAGCCTCCTCCGCCCGCTTCACCGGCCTCGCCCGCCGCCTCGACGACTCGTCGGCCGACCCGCGGTTCCGCGTCGTCCGCACGCGCACCGTCGCGGCCGGATCGCTCCGCGAGAGCATCCGCCTCGAGTCGGCCCTGCCCGAGGAGGTCGCCACGCGACTCGACCTCGCCCTCGAGCCCGACTTCTCCCTCGTGCACGTCGTGAAAGCCGGCCTGCGCGACGACGCCGACGTCCGCACCGAGGCGGGCGACGGCTCCGTCGTGTGGACCTCGGGCACCGTCCGCGCCGACGTGCGTGCGCCGGGCGCCGCGATTGCGACAGGAGCGAGCACGACGTTCACCTGGGACGTCGTGGTCCCCGCCCGCGGCGCCGTCGAGGTGGAGTGGAGCGTCGCGATGGAGGACTCCGCCGCGGTCGTCGCCGGCGCCCCCGACCCCGCGGAGTGGAGCGGCACGACGGTCGACGCGGGCGACTCCCGCCTCGCGTCCTGGTGCCGCGTCGCCCTCGACGACCTCGACGCCCTGCGGATGGTCACCGTCGACCGTCCGGACGAGCCGTTCCTGGCCGCCGGCGCCCCCTGGTTCTTCACCCTCTTCGGCCGCGACTCGATCTGGGCGGCGCGGATGCTCCTGCCGCTGGGCACCGGGATCGCCGGCTCGACCCTGCGCGTGCTCGCGGGGCTGCAGGGCACCGAGCACGTCGCCGGCACCGCCGAGCAGCCCGGCAAGATCATGCACGAGCTGCGCTCGACGACCCTCGAGATCCCGGGAGAGGGCGTCTCGCTCCCTCCGCTCTACTTCGGCACCGTCGACGCCACGGCGCTCTGGATCTGCCTGCTGCACGACGCCTGGCGCTGGGGACTCCCCGAGGTCGAGGTCGAGGCCCTGCTGCCCGCGCTCGAGTCGGCGCTGCACTGGCTCCGCGACCACGGCGACTCCGACGGCGACGGCCTGCTCGAGTACGTCGACACGACCGGGCACGGCCTCGCCAACCAGGGCTGGAAGGACTCCGGCGACTCGATCCAGTGGCGCGACGGCACCCTGGCCGAGGGTCCGATCGCACTCTGCGAGGTGCAGGCCTACGCCTACGAGGCGGCGATCGGAGGCGCTGCGCTGCTCGAGCGGTTCGGCCGCGACGGCACCGCGTGGCGCGAGTGGGCGGCGGCGCTGAAGTCGCGGTTCGCCGAGTCGTTCTGGATCGACACGGCCGCCGGCGGCTACCCCGCGATCGCCCTCGACGCGCGGAAGCGGCCCGTCGACACGGTCACGAGCAACATCGGCCACCTGCTGGGCACCGGGATCCTGCCGGCCGAGCGCGCCGCGCGCGTGGCCGAGCTGCTGGTCTCGCCCGAGCTCTCCTCCGGCTACGGACTGCGCACGATGTCGACCGACTCCGACGGCTACTGGCCGCTCTCGTACCACGGAGGAACGGTCTGGGCGCACGACACCGCCATCGCCGTCACGGGGCTGGCCCGCGACGGGCTTCGGCGCCGAGGCGACGACGCTCGCGCGCGGCCTGCTCGCCGCCGCCGAGGGCTTCGGCTACCGGATGCCCGAGCTGCACTCGGGCGACTCCGCCGCCGAGGCGCCCGCGCCGGTGCCGTATCCCGCCGCCTGCCGACCGCAGGCCTGGTCGGCGGCCTCGGCCGTCGCGGTGCTGTCGGCGGCGCTGGGGCTCGCGCCGGGAGGGGAGACGCTGGTCGTCGCTCCGATCTCGCCCGCCCTCGCCGGGCCGATCCGGGTCGACGGGATCCGCCACCGCGGGTCCGTCGTGCCGGTGGACTGGGACGGGCGCGTTTGAGCCTCAGGGCAGCCGCGCCACCACCGCGCGCGCGATCGTGCGCCCCGAGCGGTTCGCCCCGATCGTCGAGGCCGTCGGTCCGTAGCCCGCGAAGAACACCCGCGGGTCGGTGAGGGACGCGCCGTTCGCGACGGCGACTCCGCCCTCGCGCTCGCGCAGCCCGAGCGGCGCCAGGTGGCGCAGCTCCGGTCGGAACCCCGTCGCCCAGATGATCGCGTCGGCGCGCGTGAAGCTCCCGTCGGGCCAGCGCACGCCGTCCTCCTCGATCGAGCGGAACACGCCCCGCTCGCGGAGCACCCCGCGCTCGATCCCGGCCACGACCCTCCGGGTGCGCTGCACGCCCGTGCCGCCGACGATGCTCGGCAGGGCCCGGCCGGCGCGCGCCGCGCGGTCCTGCTCGGCCACCGCCTCCACCGCCGACTCGAAGGCGAGCTGCTCGCCGTCGCGGAACTCGACCGGGCGCCGCGTCGCCCAGGTGACCGAGCGCGCGACCCGCTCGAGCTCGAGCAGGAAGCCGATCGCCGAGGTGCCGCCGCCCACGACGACGACCTGCTTGCCCGCGAAGTCCTCGGCCCGCACGTACTCGGTGGTGTCGAGCTGCACGCCCTTGAAGCGGTCGCGGCCCGGGTAGTACGGCACGAAGGGCGACCCCCAGGTCCCCGTCGCGTTCACGACGATCCGAGCGTGCTCGACGGCGCGGTCCGTCTCGATCACCAGGGCGGAGGAGCGGTCGCCCGGCATCGCACTCGTGACGCTCCGCACCGCCTCGGGGCGCCGGACGGGCAGGTCCCAGGCGCGCTCGTAGTCGCCGTAGTACTCGGTGACCACATCGCGCGCCGGGCGCCGCCGATCGGCGGTCGCGAAGGAGAGCCCCATCCGGTCCATGCCGGGCAGATCGTGGACCCGGTGCGCCGACCCCAGCCGCAGCGCCTCCCACCGGAACTGCCACGCGCCGCCGGGCAGGGGGCCGCGGTCGAGGATCACCAGGTCACGGCCGGATTCCAGCCCCAGACGCCGCAGGTAGTAGGCCACCGCGAGACCGGCCTGACCGGCGCCGATCACGACGACGGACCGCGGCGCGGAGGGTCGGTCCACGCTGCTCCCCCCGTCGTCGAGGGGCCGCCTCGATCCGGATGCCCCGGGCCCGGAGTGGCGTGTGCCCCGTCTGCTAAACTACCGGGTAGATTTCACTGTTCTCAGTTCATCGTTCGTAACCACGTCGTTGATAACCACTTCCCCAGCCGGCTTCATCGCCCGTCTGGCCTGTCATCGTGAGGGGGTCACCCATGGGGCGCGGCCGTCAGAAGGCGAAGAACACCAAGATCGCCCGTGAGCTGAAGTCGTTCAGCCCGGCGGTCGATTACAGCGCGCTGGAGCGAGAGCTCAGCCACCCGGACGAGCCGGACTACTCGAAGTGGATCGACGCCGAGGACGACGGCGACGACACGGACTTCGTCGAGGAGCAGCACCAGAAGCGTGCGTGACGCATCGTCGTCGACGGGGTCGTCCGGTTCGGGCGGCCCCGCTCTGCGTTCCGGTGCCGTGCCGGTGACCGGCGACCCCTCGGGAACCGCGTCCGCCGCCCGCGTCGAGCAGCTCTCGACGCGGGTCGCCTACGAGACCCCGTGGATCCGCGTCCGCGAGGACGAGGTGCTCTGGCCCGGCGGGAGCACGGGCGTCTACTCCGTCGTCGAGCGCGACGACTACGCCCTGATCCTCCCCCGCGAGGGCGACGGGTTCTGGCTGGTCGAGCAGTTCCGCTACCCGATCGGACGACGCGCGTGGGAGTTCCCGGCGGGCGGCTGGCCGCACGGCTCCCCCGGTGGCGACGCCCCTGCGCTGGCCCGCGCCGAGCTCCGCGAGGAGACGGGCCTGCGCGCCGGGCGGCTCCGGCACCTCGGCCGGCTGAGCGAGGCGTACGGCTTCGTCGCCCAGTCCGTCGACGTCTTCCTCGCCGAGGACCTCGAGCACGGCGAGCACGCCCGCGAGGCCACCGAGTCCGACATGGTGCAGCGGTGGTTCCCGGACCACGAGGTCGCCGAGCTGATCCGCAGCGGCGCGATGATCGAGACCGCGGCGGTCGCGGCGCTCGGGCTCTTCTGGATGGACCGCGGCCTGGTCCCGTGAGCGGATCCGCACCGGGATCGGCCCTTCCGGTGCACATCCGCCCCGATTCCGGGGCCCTGACCCGCTCCGGGCGGTCGATGTCGGTGGTCTCTGCCACGCTGACACGATGAGTCCCGTCGCCGTTCCGAGCGCGCCCTCCGGCGGCTCCCGCGGCGTGCGCCTCCCGGTGTGGCGCAGCGAGCGGCGCGGCGCTGATCTCGACGAGGCCCGCGACTTCTACCAGCGCGGGTACAACGGCTCCGGCTTCCGCGCCGAGCGCACGACGACCCCGTTCGAGTACCGCTACGCCTCGACCGGCGGCGGCCCGGTGAGCCTGCACTCGGCCTCGTTCCTGGGCCGTGTGCGCGGCACGGTCGACCCCGCCGGCGTCTACGTCGTGCTCTGGCTCACGCAGGGCCGCGCCTCGGTCGATCTCGGGCGCGACGAGAACCGCCTCGTCGTCGGCCGCCCCGCGATGTTCCCGACCGGGCGGCCCTTCGGCTTCGAGGCCCACGAGTACCGCGACGCTCTCGTGCACTTCGACGCTCCTACCTCGAGCGCGCCGCCGCAGAGCTGCACGGCAGCGAGCCCGGCCCGATCCGCTTCGCTCCCGTGGCGGGCGACCAGGCTCCCTGGTGGGTCGCCGTGCGCCGACTCCGCGACACGCTCGCCGTCGCGAAGGCCCCCACCGAGCTGCAGCGCGACTCCGCGTCGCGGTTCGCCGCCGAGGCGGCTCTGCGCACCTTCGCCCACCGGATCGTGCCGATGCCCGTCACTCCGCCGTCGGTGAGCGCCCGGCGCCTGCGCCGCGCCGTGGAGTTCGTGCACGCGAACGCCGATCTGCCCCTCGGCGTGGCCGACATCGCCGAGGCCGCCGGCCTCACGATCCGGGGCCTGCAGCTCGCCTTCCAGAGGTCTTTCGGCACCACTCCGCGCCACTACCTGCGCGGAGTGCGCCTCGACCGCGCCCGTGACGAGCTGAGCACCGCCGCCCCCGGTGAGCTCGTCGTCGGCGACGTCGCCGCCCGCTGGGGCTTCGTCGGCGCCGGCCGCTTCGCCCAGCACTACGCGCAGCGCTTCGGCGAGCTGCCCCGGCAGACGCTGCGCCGCTGACGCCCGCTACTTCGCGAGCACCGTCGCGCCGACCGCCGCCCCCGCGCCGTCGGCCGTGACCGCCTGCACCGACAGGCGGTAGGTGCCGCCCGGGACGAGGTTCGTGAAGGTCTGCGAGCGCTTCGTCGAGGCGACCACCGCCGCCCACGGTCCCGCGCCGCTCCCGTCGACCCCGTCGCGCGACACCCGGTACCCCGTCACGGTCGGCCCGCCCGCGGGCGGCGCCCACGACAGCACGGCCGTCCCCGCTCCGGAGGCCGTCGTGGTCACCGCGGTCGGCGGGCCCGCCAGCACGGCCGGCCGCAGCGTCGCCGTGTACGTGGCGGCCGCGCCCGGTGTCGTGATGCTGTGCGCCGCGGCGCCGCCGTCCGACCAGCGGGAGAAGACGTAGGGCGTGCCCGACGCGGTCGACTGGGCCGGCACCTCGAGCTGGAGCGGCGATCCCGCCCACGAGACGACGGTGGCGGGCCCGGTGAACGGCGTGCCGTTCACGAGCACCGTGCGACCGGCGGGGCTCGTCGCGATCGTCACCGACACCTTCTTCGGCGCGAACACCCGGGTCGACGTCTGCACGAGGCCCTTCGAGTCCGTCGCCGTCACGGTGACGAGCAGATCGCTGTTCCCGGCCGCCGCCAGATCCTCGGGGCCCGGCGCGGTGAACGGCACGTCGTTGCCGGTCACGGGCCCGAAGAACGGATGCGTGTGCTCGGCGTGCCGGCGCTGCACGGTCCACGACAGCGACGACGCGGGCAGGGCGCCGTCCTCCGGGTCCGTCGCGGTAGCCCGCAGCCGGTACGTGGTGCCCGAGGTGAAGGTCGACCCGGCCGCCGGCGACGTGATCGAGACGGTCGGGGCGCGGTTCCCGGACGAGATCCGCTGCGTCACCGGGGCGGACACGGCGCCCGCGGAGTCGCGGACCCGCAGGGTCGCCGTCCAGTCGCCCCGGGCGTAGGTGTGGGTGGAGCTGGAGGCCGTCGTGGTCTTCGACGCGGTCCCGTCGCCGAACGACCAGAGGTAGGTGAGCGCGTCGCCGTCCGGGTCGCTGCTCCCCGCGCCCTTCAGCGTCACGGCGAGCGGCGCGGATCCGGAGGCCGGCGAGGCGGTCAGGACGGCGGTCGGTGCGCGGTTCGCGGTGCCGGTGTAGGCGAGCCGGCGCAGCTGGCCGCCGTTCGCGTAGGTCGTGTAGAAGAGGTCCTGCGTGCCCCGCGACGGTCCGAACGCCATGGCGACGGCGCTGCTGGTGCCGAGTCCGCTGACGAGGTCGGTCGCGGTGCCGCCGGGGCTGAGCGCCCGGATCTTGCCGCAGACGTAGTCGCCGAAGAGGTACGCGCCCGTGTACGCGGCGGGCCAGACCCCGTTCGGCACGAACGCGCCTCCCGTGATCGAGGCGCAGCCGTCGGCGTGGGAGTAGTCGAAGACGGGATCGGTGTACGCGGCGGGCTTCGCCGCTCCGCAGTTCGTCGGCGAGCCGGTCTGGGCGCAGTGCCCCTCGCGGGTGTTCCAGCCGTAGTCGGCACCCTTGATGCCGGCGTCGATCTCCTCCCACGCGTCCTGGCCGACGTCGTTGATGCGGAACACGGTGCCGGTCGCGTCGGGGTCGAACGCCATCCGGAACGGGTTCCGCAGGCCCTGCGCGAAGATCTCGCGGCAGACCGTGCCGCTCGCCGCGGGGGCGAGGCGGCACGAGGCGGTCCCGGTTCCGAGGAACGGGTTGCTCGCGGGAACACCGCCGGTCCTCGTGATCCGCGCGATCTTGCCGTTCAGGATGTTGCGGTCGCGCGCGGCGTCGTTCTTGCCGCCGCAGCCGCTGCCGCCGGTGGAGCCGACACCGCCGCGGTAGTCGCAGCCGCCGTCGCCGATGCTGACGTAGAGCAGGCCGTCCTTGCCGACGGCGAGGTCGCCGGCGTTGTGGTACCCGGCCGGGGAGTAGATGCCGTCGAGTAGGATCATCTCGGAGGCGGGGTCGATCCGGTCGTCGGCGCCGAGGACGAACCGCGAGACGCGGTTGCGCGGGGCTCCGGTCGGCATCTTCGTGCCGTTCGCGTTCGTGGGGCAGGCCGCATCGGATCCGCGTGCCGTGTAGAAGACGAAGACCGCCCGGGTCGTGGGGTCGGGGTCGACCGCGAGCCCGAGCACGCCGCGCTCTCCGTTGGCACAGATCTTGGCGCGCAGGTCGATCGCCGGAGTGGCCAGCAGCACGCCGTTCTTGACGATGCGGATGGGCCCGCCGCGGGAGGCGACGAGCGCCCGCCCGTCGAGGGCGAAGGCGAGCGCCGTCGGCGAGGGGACGTCGGCGACCAGGGTGTCGGTGAACTTCGCCGGGATCACGGCGCCCGCGGCCGCGGCGCTGCTCGTGGAGGAGGCGGCGCTCGTGGTGCCGGCGCTGCGCTCGGAGACGGCGGTGCCCGTGGAGACGGACGCACTCGCCGAGACGGACGCACTCGCCGAGACGGACGCGCTCGCCGAGACAACGGCACTCGCGGGATCGGCTCCCGGTGCAGCCGGAGCGAGCACGGCGACGAGGACGACCGCGGCGAGCGCGGCGAGTCCGCGGCGGAGGAAGGGGAGCGGGCGCACAGGTGCCTCCACGTCGACCGCACGGGCCGGCGCATCGAGATCGGAGTGGAGCGGAACGGGGTCGTGCGGCGCACGCGGGCCCGCGGTCCTCCTCCGCTGCGACGGGAGGAGGACCGCGGGCCCGGAGCTGCTACCTGACGACGGCGGCGGTCGCCGCCGAGGTGCGCGAGACCGTGGTGTACGCGGTCTTCTTGCCCGTCACGGTGACGGTGACCCTCTTGCCGACCGTGCTGCTGGTCGGCTTGAAGGTCGACGACGTCGCTCCGCTGATCGCGACGCCGTTCGCCTTCCACTGGTACGTGAGGGTGACGGGAGCCGGACCCCAGGCGCCGGGGTTCGCCGTGAGGGTGAAGCCGACCTTGGCCGTGCCGGACACGGTCGGCGTCGGGGCGACGAGCGTGCCGGCGACGACCGCGGCGGTCGCGTCGGACGTGCGGGTCACCCGGGTGTAGCCGGTCTTGCTGCCGGTCACTGTGACGGTGATCGTCTTGCCGAGCACGGCGCTCGTGGGCTTGTACGTCGATCCCGTGGCGCCGCTGATGGCCGTGCCGTTCGACATCCACTGGTAGACGAGCGAGACCGGGGCGGGACCCCAGGCGCCGGGGTTCGCGGTGAGGGTCGAGCCGACCTTCGCGGTGCCGGTGATCGTCGGCTTCACGGCGGTGAGGGTGCCGGAGGCGACCGCGGCGGTCGCGGCGGAGGTGCGGGTCGCGGCGGTGTAGCCGGTCTTGCTGCCGGTGACGGTCACGGTGATCCGCTTGCCGAGCGTCGCGCTGCTCGGCTTGTAGGTCGAGGCGGTCGCCCCGCTCAGAGCCGTGCCGTCGGCCTTCCACTGGTAGGCGTAGGCGACGGGGGCCGGACCCCAGGCGCCGGGGTTCGCGGTGAGGGTCGCTCCGACCTTCGCGGTGCCGGTGATGGTCGGGGTGGCGGCCGTGAGGGCGGCGCTCCCCATCCGGACCGAGCTGGAGGACGTGATGCTGGAGCCGGCCGAGTTGAGGGCGCGGACGGAGAGCGTGTAGGTGGAGCCGAGCGCGAGGTTCGAGAACGTGCGCGAGCGGGTGGACGCCGAGACGATGGTCGACCACGGGCCGTTGCCCGCCGCGTCGACGCCGTTGCGCGAGACCTCGTAGCCGGTGATGGCTCCGCCGCCGTCGTCGTACGGAGGGCTCCACGTGAGGGTGGCCGTGCGCGCGCCGTCGTCCTTGGTCGCGGTCACGTTCGTGGGGGTCCCCGGAGAGGTCACGTACGGGATGTAGACCCACGACTCCGAGACGTACCCGGTGCCGTAGGCGTTGATCGCCGAGACGGTCAGCCAGTAGCCCGACTGCGACTCGAGGTTGGTGAACTTCTGCGAGCGGGCGGACGCCGAGACGACGGTCGACCAGGGCCCGGCACCGGACGCGTCGATCCCGTCGCGCGAGACCCGGTAGCCCGTGATGGCGGATCCACCGTCGTAGTCGGGCGCGTCCCAGTAGAGCGTCGCCGACCGCGCCGAGCCGTCGGCGGTGGAGTAGACGTTCAGCGGCTCCCACGGAGTGCTGGCGCGGGCCGCCGACGTGGCCGCCTCGGTCGGAGCCGTGACGGCGGCGGTGCTCAGCGTGGTCGGCTCCGCCTCGGCGGCACCGCCGCGGAGGGCGCGGCCAGCGCGAGCGCGGCGGCGGCGGCGACGGCGGTGAGCCATCGCGGGATGAGGGGCTTTCGCTCCATGGGTTCGTCTCCAAATCGGCGTGCGCGACGAGCGGCGCATCTCTGCGCGCCGTCGAGTCATCGGGTGAGCGCCGTCCGCTGCGATCGGGTGATCAGCGCAAGGCGAGAGGGTGGGGACGCGGATGTCGGAGTACGGACCTCGAGGAGAGAGGCGAGCGTTCCGATCGCGCGAGGCACAACTTATCTGCGCGAAGCGAGGACGATTGACCCCCCTTTCGGCCGTTTCTGTGAGCGCTCTCCGCGATGTCGTTCCCGCCGTGACAGCGGAGGCCGATCGACGTCGGTCCGAGAAGGCCGACCGCTCGTGCGGCCGGCGTCGCGCTGTCAGGACGGCACGTCTCTCCAGGCCGCGCCGGCGATGAGGGGCGCCGGAACCGCTGTGAGCGCCACCGCGGACCGGTTGTCACGAACGACTCGTGCAGGACGGGGAAATACCTATCGCGCCGATCCGCCAGGCCACCGGATCACCCGCGCGGAGGACGCCGATCCTATGTCCCCGCCCTGGGGATAGTGCGTCTTCCGATGCCGTGCTGATAATGAGCGACTCCGCCCCTAGAGCGCTCGAATTCCTCTCTTCGGAACCCTGAGCACCGTCTCGGCTCCCGCCACTCGACCGATCGGTTCCTCGTGCCCCCCAGAACTCCGCGCCTCGCGCGCCTCGCCGTGATCGTCGTCGCCGCGCTGCTGCTGGCGTTCCTCCCCGCAGCTCCGGCATCGGCCGCGACCGCGTTCACGACCGCGCCGACGCCCACGATCTCGGGAACCGCCGCCGTCGGTTCCGTGCTGACCGCGAAGACCGGCACCTGGAACCCCGTGCCCACCTCGTACGCCTACCAGTGGAAGCGCTCGGGAACCGCGATCACCGGCGCGACGGCCGCCACGTACAAGGCCGTCACCGCCGATTCCGGACGGACGCTCACCGTCACCGTCACCGGCAGCAGGACCGGCTACACGACCACCCCCCGCACCTCCGCTCCGACCGCCACGATCACCACCCCGCGCGCCTTCACCACGGCGCCGACCCCGACGGTGACGGGCACCACGAGAGTCGGCTCCGTGCTGACCGCGAAGACCGGCACCTGGAACCCCGTGCCCACCTCGTACGCCTACCAGTGGAAGCGCTCGGGAACCGCGATCACCGGCGCCACCGCCGCCACCTACAAGGCCGTCACCGCCGACTCCGGACGGACGCTCACCGTCACCGTCACGGGCAGCCGGACCGGCTACACGACCACTCCGAAGACCTCCGCTCCGACCGCCACGATCAAGCCCGGTCCTCCCGGCGCGGCGACGAGTGTCGTCGCCGTGGTCGACGATGCGGCGGCGACCGCGACGATCTCCTGGCAGCCGCCGGCCACGACAGGCGGCTCGGCGATCACCGGTTACCGGCTCACCCGGGACGGCGTCGACTCGACCGGTCAGGGCGCGTGGTCGCACCTCTACGGTCCGGAGAAGCGGTCGGTGACGCACATCAGCCTGGTTCCCGGCGGCACCTACAGCCTCACGGTCACTCCGGTGAACGCGGTCGGGAGCGGGCCGACCACCGCGCGGTCCGTCACCCTGGCGCCGAAGGTCCTCGTGGCTCCGACGCCCACCGTCTCGGGCACGCCCACCGTGTACTCGTTGCTCACGGCGAACGCCGGAACGTGGAGCTCCGGTTGGCGTCTGGAGTACCGGTGGTACGCGAACGGGGCAGCGATCAAGGACAGCTATGGCGAGTGGGCGGCCGCTCCCACGCTCAGGACGGATATCGCGCAATCCGGCACGCGGGTGACCGTTCGTGTGACGGGGACGCGAACGGGCTACGCCCCCGTCGTGCGGGAGAGCGCGGCGACGACGACGATCAGCCCACGAGACGTCTTCGATCTCGCGACGATAGGGCATCGCGACTTGTACGAACTCTCGCCCCGCGGAGCCCGGGTCTACACGATCTCCCGCACTCTCGACCTCCAGGACACCGGAGAGGGGGAGGCGCCGGTGAGATGGACCGCCGAGGCGGGCACGATCATCAAGGTCTACGACGGCATCGCCGCGAACCTTCCACTCAAGGCGTCGGGCACCTCGACCGCACCCGTCGTCGTCACGTCGATCCACGACGACACCGTCGGCGGCGATACGGACGGGACGACCGCCGTCCTGCCCGCCCGCGCGACTCCGTGGAAGGGAATCGACGTCTTCGAGCAGCACTACTGGTACGACGAGTACCCGTACGAATCGACGATCTGCCGCATGGATGCGCAGTACCTCGTCGTGAAGTACGCCGAAACGGGTGTCTTCTGCGGCCAGTCCGAGAGCGCCGTCCGGATCTCGCACTCGCAAATCTGGGGCGGGGTGCGCCTGAGAGGAACGTCGGTGGATCTCCAGGACAACGAGTTCGTCCGGGGGCGGGTGTACGTGTCCGTCCCCACGTCGGAACCTCGCGGCGACTGGTTGCCGCCGGAGCACCCGGTCATCGTGAGGAACAACGTCTTCACCGGCATGGGAGGGCTGACGACCACGCCGATCGAGATCCACGATGCACTCCTCAAGACGTCCACGGCACTCGCGGGCAACACCGCCCCGGGCATGACGAACCCGCACATCCTGCTCGCTCGGATCCGCGCGAGCGACTCTCTGATCCTCGGCCAGGGGTGGGTCCACGACATCGTCAGCGGAAGCGTCGAGTACTGGAAGGTCGACGGCACTCTCGTCGTCCAGCCGGGGGTCGTCGTCAGACTGGCCGAGGGCAGCTTCGTCCGCGGGACGATCTCCGCCGTCGGGACGCCGTCGCAGCCCATCACCTTCACGTCGACACTCGACGACACGATCGGGACGGCCAGGCCCAGCGGACCGGCTCCCGTGATCCAGGACGCGGCCGAGGGCGCATGCTCCTTCGTCGAAGGGTTCACGTCGTCGTCGGTGAACTACACGGTCCGACCGATGCCCGGCTGCCTGTAGACGCACTCTCGGGCGCGCCGCCGCAAGCCCGTTCCGCGCCGACTCCGCCCGGCGTAGTGTCCGAGGACGGCGCGCGGAACGGTCCGCGCGCTCGCGTCGATGGAGCCGCGATGTTCGAACCCGAAGGATCCGTGCACCCTGTCGCACGGCTCAGCTACGTCACCGCCGCCCTCCTGGTGGGTGCGGTCCTCGTCGGAGGCGCTGTCGGCGCCGCCGTCGCCCTGGTGCTCTACCTGCCGGCCGCGCTCGCGTCCGGTCCGCTCGACCCGTCGGCGCTCGTGAGCTTCGGGATGCTGATGGGCGTCCTCTCGGGAGCGGGCATCGGCCTCTGCGGCGGCGTCGGCGCCGTGGCGGGCATGGTGTCCGTCCGCGCCGTGAACCGCAGCGACTCCGCGTTCGTGCTCGGCACGAGCTCGGGCTCGGCCCTGGGCGTCCTCATCGCGGCCGCGAACCTCCTGGTCAGCCGGGACGCTCCGACCTGGATCACGGTGCTGCTGGCGACGGCCGCCGCCTTCGCCCTCTGCGCCTGGGGCTCCTGGCTGCTGACCCGCCACGAGCACGCCTGGGAGCGCGCGCACGCACGCTCGCAGCACCACCGCCCGGCCTGACGCCCACCTTGCTGATCGAGCAGCCCGCGCAGCGGGCGTCTCGAGATCCGCCCCTCCTGGAGACGCGGGTCTCGATACGCCGCCTGCGGCGGCTACTCGACCAGCAGGAACTGCCCGCGGCGTCAGCCCGCGTACATCCCGACCAGGCGCACCGCGCCGCCGTCGACGCCCTTGGCGCCCTGCTCGAAGCCCTCGAACGAGCGGGTGCTCATCGACACGCGCCCTGCGATCCACGACGGCACGCCCGACGCCTCGAGCGAGGCGATGACCGACGGAGCCGCCTCCGCGTCGACCACGGCGAACATCCCGATCCCGAGGTTCCACGTGCCCTCGGTGCTCTCGAGCGTCGCGCCCGACATCCCGGCGAGCGCGCGGAACACGTCCGACGGGCTCCAGGTCGACCGCTCGACCTCGACCCAGGAGCCGCGCGGCAGCACGCGGGCGAGGTTCGCGGCGATGCCGCCTCCGGTGACGTGGCTGATCGAGTGCACGGCCGCGCCGAGCGTCTCGTGCTCGAGCACGTCCAGCAGCGGCCGGGTGTAGAGGCGGGTGGGCTCGAGGAGCACCTCGCCCACGACTCCGCCGAGCTCGGCCGAGCGGTCGGTGAAGCCGATGCCGCGCTCGGCGAGGATGTGGCGCACGAGCGAGTAGCCGTTCGAGTGCAGTCCGGAGGAGGCCATCGCGATCACGACGTCGCCGTCCTGCACGCGGTCGGCGCCGCGCACCGCGTCCGCCTCGACCACTCCGGTCGCCGCTCCGGCCACGTCGTAGTCGTCAGGCCCGAGGAGCCCCGGGTGCTCGGCCGTCTCGCCGCCGACGAGCGCCGTGCCCGTGGCGGAGCACGCCCGCGCGATGCCGGCCACGATGTCGGCGATGCGCGCCGGGACGACCTTGCCGCAGGCGATGTAGTCGGTCATGAAGAGGGGGCGCGCGCCCACCACGACGATGTCGTCGACGACCATGCCGACGAGGTCCTGGCCGATCGTGTCGTGCTTGTCGATCGCCTGCGCGAGCGCGACCTTCGTGCCGACGCCGTCGGTCGAGGTCGCGAGCAGCGGCGCGCGGAAGTCCTTGAGGAACGACACGTCGTAGAGGCCGGCGAACCCGCCGACCCCGCCGAGCACGTGGCGGTCGTGCGTCGCCGACACGGCCGACTTCATCAGCTCGACCGCGAGATCACCCGCCGCGGTGTCGACTCCGGCGCGGGCGTAGCTGCTCGTCTCATCACTCACGCGACGACCCTACCGACTGGCCCGCCCCGCCGAGAGTCCGCGAGAGGCCTTCGCTGCACCGGCGGAGGCTCGGCGGATCCGCCCGAGACGGCGCCTCCGCACCGCCGTGCACCGGCCGATCCGCCCAGGGCGAACCATTAGGGGATGCGTCCCCCACGTGTCAGGATGGACCGTCATCCCCCCCTGCTACCCGATTGGGAGCCCATCCGGCATGTGCGGAATCGTAGGAATCGTCTCCTCGGGACCCGTCAACCAGTCCATCTACGACAGCCTGTCGCTCCTGCAGCACCGCGGTCAGGATTCGACCGGCATCGCGACGGCCGACGGCAGCACCCTCCACATCAAGAAGGCGGCGGGCCAGGTCCGCGAGGCGTTCCGCACCCGCGACATGCGGTCGCTGCTCGGAACCATGGGCCTCGGGCACGTCCGCTACGCCACGAAGGGCAACGCGGAGCGCGAGGAGGAGGCGCAGCCGTTCTACGTGAACGCGCCGTACGGCATCATCCTCGTCCACAACGGCAACCTGACGAACACGCGCGAGCTCACCGAGGAGCTCTTCCGCGTCGACCGCCGCCACCTCAACACCACCTCCGACACGGAGCTCCTCGTCAACGTCCTCGCCAACGAGCTGCAGGCGTCGATCTCGGGCCGCGACCTCGACGCCGACGAGGTGTTCGACGCGGTCGCCCGCGTGCACGAGCGCGTCGAGGGCTCCTACGCCACCATCGCGCTGATCGCCGGGGTGGGCCTCCTCGCGTTCCGCGACCCCTTCGGCATCCGCCCGCTGATCGTCGGCCGCCGCTCCAACGTCGGCGCGACCGACGACTGGGTCGTCGCCTCCGAGTCGCTCGTGCTCGAGGCCCAGGGCTTCGAGATCGTGCGCGACGTCGCTCCCGGCGAGGCGATCTTCATCACTCCGGACGGCCGCATGGCGAGCCGCCAGTGCGCGAAGAACCCGCGCCTCATCCCCTGCTCGTTCGAGTACGTCTACCTCGCGCGCCCCGACTCCGTGATGTCGGGCATCTCGGTCTACGAGGCGCGCCTGCGCCTGGGCGACCGCCTCGCCGACACGATCGCCGCGTACACGCCGGGCGGAGCCATCGATGTCGTCATGCCGATTCCGGACTCGTCCCGCCCCGCCGCGATGCAGGTCGCGCAGAAGCTCGGCATCGAGTACCGCGAGGGCTTCTACAAGAACCGCTACGTCGGCCGGACGTTCATCATGCCCGGGCAGGCGGTGCGCAAGAAGTCGGTGCGTCAGAAGCTCAACGCGATGTCGAGCGAGTTCAAGGGCAAGAACGTGCTGATCGTGGACGACTCGATCGTGCGCGGCACGACCTCGAAGGAGATCGTCGACATGGCGCGCACGGCCGGAGCGAACACCGTCACGTTCGCCTCCGCCGCCCCGCCCGTGCGCTACCCGCACGTGTACGGCATCAACATGCCCTCGCGGCAGGAGCTCGTCGCCCACAACCGCCGGATCCCCGAGATCTCGGAGGCGATCGGCGCCGACTACCTGATCTACCAGGAGGTCGCCGACATGAAGGCGGCGATCCTCGAGGGATCCGACGTCACCGATCTCGAGACCAGCTGCTTCACGGGCGAGTACATCACGGGCACCGTGACTCCGGAGTACCTGGACTGGGTCGAGCGCACGCAGCTGAGCTGATCCCGCGCACGGGAGCAGGTGTGCTCGCCTTCCACCAGCACACGCTCCGGGCCTCCGCAACCGGGTGCCCGGCCGGCGCCGCGGCGTCCAGACTCGTCTGCGTGCGCCACCCGGGCGCGCAGACGAGGAGCCTCCCGTGATCTACCGCCTGATCCCCTACCTGCTGATGTTCATCGCGCGCAAGCTGACGAAGTCGCAGAAGGCGAAGCGCACGATGCAGAACGCCGCGCGCAGGACCGCGCGCAAGGGACGCTGAGCCGATCCGTCAGCGGACGGCGGTGCCCGGCTCCGGCTCGGAGCCGCCGTCCGCCTGCGGGTCGCCGGGCGTGCTCTCGCGGGCGACCGTGCGCTCGGCGGTGCGGCGGACCACCCGGCGTCCGACCACGCGGTCGAGGATCACGACGATCAGGCCGGCGAGCGCACCGAAGAGCGTCACGAACAGCAGCAGGCTGAAGCCGAAGACCTGGCCCTGCGAGAAGCCCTGCGTCTCGGGCAGGGCGAAGGTCAGCACGAACGCCGTGATCGCGCCGAGTCCGGCGCCCAGCGCCAGGATGCGCCAGATGCGCGGGCTCCGGCGCACCTCGACCTCTTCGCGGGTCACCTCGACGTCGTCGGAGTGCTGCGGAGTGTCGAGCGGATCGGTCATGACTCCATTCTCCCCTGTCCGCGCCGTCGAGGGGACCGTGTCCGGTGCAGGCGAACAGCGCGCGGTGCGGGGGCCGCGCTCCCGAGCACACCCGACCCCGTCGGACCCGCGAGGGGGCGCCTGACGGGCTCCATCGATGCCGCAGGCCCCGTTGCGCGACCGTTCAGCGGTGGCCGACTCTGCGAGTGGACGCCGAACGGGCTCCGCCGCAGCTGCAGGCCCCGTTCCGGGACCGGTCGCCCTCCGTACCTCGGCGACCGGGCGACCTCCGCACCTCGGCGGCCGGGCGTCCGCCGGTCGTTCCGCAGCCCGGCGCTCCGTCGCAGCGACCCGCGGAGGAGCGGTTCACATCGCGTGGACGAGGCGCCCCGCCTGCGCGCGCAGCTCGCGCACGACCGTCCGCACCGACAGCCGCTCGGCGCGGTCCGGACGCATGAGCGCCACGATGTGCCGCACCGAGCTGACCCCGCGGAGGGGCTTCACGACGATGCCGGGGCCGCCCGCGGTGTAGCGCGGCAGCACCGCGATGCCCAGTCCGGCGGCGACGAACGCCTCCGTCACGCGGGTCGACGCGAAGCGCTGCTCGACGCGCACGGCCTCGCCGGACGCCGTCTCGATCTCCTGCATGACGCTCTCGAAGGGGAATCCGTCCGGCACGCCGATCCAGGTCTCGCCGACCAGATCGGCGGCCGTCACCGTGGCCCGCTCGGCGAGCCGGTGGCCGACCGGCAGCGCGATGTCCAGCGGCTCCACCATCAGCTCGGCCATCGCGAGTCCCCGACCCGCCCAGGCGCTCCGGCCGGTGGGCGAGTGGCCCAGCACGATGTCGAAGTCGGCGGTGAGGTCGGCGAACTCGTCGGTGCCCGGATCCACGTCCTCGCACTGCACGACGAGTCCCTCCACGCTCCGCAGCGCCACGAGCGCGTCGGGCAGGAGCATCTGCCCGGCGGTCGGGAACGTGGCGATCGTCACTTCGCCGATCGGGTTGTTCTTGAAGGTCTGCCACACGGCGTCCGCGCGCTCGAGCGCGATGGCGATCTCGGTGGCGCTCCGGGCGAGCTCGCGGCCGGCTCCCGTGAGGACCACTCCGCGGCCCGACCGCTCGATCAGGGGCACGCCGGCCTCGCGCTCGAGCACCTTGAGCTGCTGCGAGACGGCGGAGGGAGTGCGGTGCGTCGCCTCCGCGACCGCGGTGATCGAGCGCCGCATCGAGAGCTCTCTGAGCAGTTCCAGCCGCCGCACGTCCATGAAGCAACGCTACACGTCAGGGCAAGAATCCATCGATTGTCCTAAGGAACAGGACTGGCCAGAGTGGACGTTGTACACAGCATCCCGGCGGATGGATCAGATTCCGCCGCAACGAAAGGCAGAACAGTCATGAGCATCGCAATCGTCGCCCTCCTCGCCGGAGTCTCCGCCTGGGGCGCCGTCGCGACCGTGCTCGTCACCCGCCGCGACGGCTACCGTCAGGTCCCGACCCAGCACTGAGCCCCGCGCTCCGCGACAGCACTCGCGCCCGAACGCCGCCGTCCCCTCGGGGAGGCGGCGTTTCCGCGTTCCCGGCACGGCGAAGGGCCCCCGACCGGAGTCGGAGGCCCTTCGTCGTGCGCTGCGGTGCTACTTCGAGACGGTGCGGCGACGCAGGTGCGCCACGCTCATCGCCGCTCCGAGCAGGAGGGCGACGGCACCGGCCAGCAGGGCCGGGGTCGTGTCGAATCCGGTCGCGGCGAGCTGGTGCGCGCCACCGCCGGTCGGGCCGCCGGCGACGGGCTTCGTCGGCGCGGCGGGAGTCGTCGGGACCGTGGTCTCGGTCGCTCCGGGACCGGAGCCGGCGCGACGGCCGCGTCGGCGACCGCGAAGTCGACGCTCACGGTGACGCCGGTCTCCTCGAGGGCGAAGGACGCGGTGTGCGTGCCGCCCGCCAGGCTCTCGGCGATCGGGACGCTGAACGAGGCGCGGCCCGTCGAGTCGTCGGTGACGGCCCGGGTCGGGTCGATCGGCGCGGTGCCGACCTCGGTGCCGTCGACGCTCGCGGTGACCGTCGTGTCGGTCGGCGCACCCGTGCTGAACAGGAGCGAGGACAGGTCGACCGTCATCGTGTCGCCGACGGCGTACTCACCCGAGTCCGGGATGTTCTCGGTGAGGCCGATCGAGCGCTGGACGGGGTCCGGGCTCACGGTGCCGAGGTCCTGGATGTAGGCGACGAACGCGTCGAGGTCGATGCGTCCGGAGTCGGCGGTGCCGGTGCCCTCGGTGAAGGTGCTGAATCCGTCGCCACCGGTCGAGAGGAAGTTGTTCGTCACGACGGTGAAGGTCTGCGCCGGGTCGACGGGCACGTTCTCGAAGAAGACCTCCGAGATGTGCTCGCCCTGCGGGGCGGCCGGGTCGAAGACGTAGGTCAGCGCGGCCGAGGTGGCGAGCTTGAGCTGCGGGTGCGCGGCGCTCCCGACCCACTGCTCCTCGAGCAGAGCCTCGATCTGCGCGCCCGTCAGCTGCAGCGTGACGAGCGTGTTGGCGAACGGCTGGGCGTCGGACGCCTCGGCGTAGGTCACGACGCCGTCGGCGTCACCGGGCACGGTGGCGTCGCCTGCGAACAGGAGGTCGTCGCGGAGTCCGCCGGCGTTGGTGAAGGCGATCTGGGTGCCCAGCTCGCTGGTGGCCCAGAGCTGCGCGTCGGCGACGAGGTTGCCCAGCGTCGACTCGGAGCCGCGGTTGGTCTGGCCGTCCTCGCGGTAGGCGCGGGAGATGTCGTCGGTGATGGTGCCGACCTTCACGCTGCCCTCTTCGACGGCGACGGCCTGGGCGGCCTCGACGATCGAGGTGACGGCGGGATCGGCGTCGAAGGCTCCGACGAAGATCGTGTCGGCGGCGTCGTCCGACTCGGGGTCGTCGACCTCGACGGTCAGCGGCACGACCTCGCTGGTGAGCGAGGTGAGCTCCTTGGTCGTCGGGTCCACGGTCAGCGCCATGTGGCCGAGGTTCTCGGCGTAGCTGCCGGTCTGCGACACGATCGTCGGGAACGCGCGTCCTGCGTCGACGGTCGCGTTGTACTCCTGGTGGCTGTGACCCGAGACGATCGCGTCGACGTTCGGAGCGACTCCGGTGACGATCGCGCCGAACTTGGGGTCGGCGGCGGGGGTGCCCGCGTCGGCCGCACCGGCGTCGGCGCCCTCGTGGAGCAGCAGGACGATCACGTCGGCCTCGCCGTTGGCGTCGTCGCCGTCCTGGAGCGCGGTCGCGACCTCGTTGACGTTCTCGACGATCGGCTCGATCGAGAGCGTCGAGATGCCGCCGGGGCTGACGAGCGTGCCGAGGTCCTCGGTCATCGCTCCGATGAAGGCGACCGAGACGCCCTCCTGCTCGGCGAGGAAGTAGGGGTCGTACGCGCGCTCGCCCGTGGCGGTGTCGAAGAGGTTCGCGTTCACGTACGGGAAGTCGGACTCGTCGCTCACGCGGCCGTCGACATCCGTGCGGCCCTTGTCGAACTCGTGGTTGCCCAGCGTGCTGACGTCCAGGCCCATCTCGTTCAGGACGTCGAGGGTCGGCTGGTCGTCCTGCACCTTGGAGGTGAAGGTCGAGGCGCCGATGTTGTCGCCGGCCGACACGAACAGCGTGTTCGGGTTGGCGGCACGGTAGGAGTCGACCGCGCCGGCGAGGACCGCCGCGCCGGCGACCGTGCCGTTGGCCTCGATGCGGCCGTGGAAGTCGTTGATCGACAGGACGTCGATCGCGATGTCGCCCTCGGCGGCCATCGCGGGAGCGGCGCCGAGCATCGCGGCACCGGCGACGGCACCGACTGCCGTCACCGAGAGTGTTCTGATCAGGCCGCGTCGACGGCCGGGGGTAGTGCTTCGCATCTGGTCGAGATCTCCAAGCGTCGAGCGGCGATTCGGAGGAGTCTCCGGCCGCATGAGGGGAACTTTCCCAGCCAAGCCCAGGGTGGGCCGCAGGTCAAACGCCTGTCCGCTGTCCGCGAGGGTCGTTTACGAGAAGTTAATCCGACGACTGCCGGGGTTCTCCCAGCCGACGCGGAGGGAGCCGGCGGGCGCGGTCAGCCGACGCGGAGGAGGGGGAGGAACGGCGTGAGGTCCGCCCGCACCCCGGAGGCGTGGATCCGGCCGCTCGCGAGGCCCTCGGCCCACGGGAGGTCGCCGGTCGCGAGGCGCAGCCAGGTCGCCGCGTCCATCTCGATGACGTTCGGCGGGGTGCCGCGGGTGTGCCCCGGACCCTCGACGCACTGCGCGGCGCCGAACGGAGGAACGCGCACCTCGACGCTGCGGCCGGGCACCCGCGTCTCGATGATCTGCAGGAGGAACCGCACGGCGGTCGCGGTGGTGGTGCGGTCCGTCGCTCCGGCGAGCGCCGCGCGCACCGCGCCCTGACCGGACGCCTCGTCGATCTTCCCCTTGGCCATGCGTCCATCCTGCCGTGCCCACCGCCCGGGAATCCCGCTCCGCGAGATGCCGCTCGCGCTCGGGACACGTCGCAGGAGGCGTACCGGAGTGGCATCTCGCGGGCGTGCGATCCCGGCATGGAGGAGGCGTGACGGAGTGAGTCCGCCCCGCGACGACCCGGGCCTATCCTGTTCAGGTGAAGATCCTCGTCCTCGGTTCGGGTGCCCGTGAGCACGCCATCATCACGGCTCTCCTCGCAGAGGAGGAGCAGCACGAGATCATCGCCGCGCCCGGCAACGCGGGCATCGCGCGCGACGTCGAGGTCATCCACTTCGACACGAACAGCCCCCGCCTCGTCACCGACTTCGCCCTCGAGCAGGGCATCGAGCTCGTCGTCATCGGCCCCGAGGCGCCCCTGGTCGCCGGAGTCGCCGACGCCCTGCGCCAGCGCCGCATCCCCACCTTCGGACCCGACAAGGCCGCCGCCGCCCTCGAGGGCTCCAAGACCTTCGCGAAGCGCGTCATGGACATGGCGCGCGTCCCCACCGGCCGAGCCACGCGCGTCTCGACCCTGGTCGACGCGACCCGCGTCATCGACGGCTTCGGCGCCCCCTACGTCGTCAAGGCCGACGGCCTCGCCGCCGGCAAGGGCGTCCTCGTGACGGAGTCGCGCAGCGCGGCCGTCGCGCACGCCGAGTTCTGGCTGCAGTCCGGCGACGTCCTCATCGAGGAGTTCCTCGACGGCCAGGAGGTCTCGCTCTTCCTCCTCTCCGACGGCCACGACGTCGTCCCGCTCTCGCCCGCCCAGGACTACAAGCGCCTCGGCGACGGCGACGAGGGCCCGAACACGGGCGGCATGGGCGCCTACTCCCCCCTCCCCTGGCTCGCCGACCGCTGGGCGAGCGAGCGCGCGTTCGTCGACGAGGTCATCGACACCGTCGCCATCCCGACCATCCGCCAGCTCGAGCGCGAGCGCACCCCCTTCGTCGGACTCCTCTACTGCGGCCTCATCGTCACCGAGGCCGGCATCCGCGTGATCGAATTCAACGCCCGCTTCGGCGACCCCGAGACGCAGGTCGTGCTGCCCCGCCTCGCCTCGCCCCTCTCGGCGCTGCTCCTCGCCGCGTCCACCGGTTCGCTCGCCTCCGTGCCCTGGCCCGCCTTCACCGACGAGGTCGCCGTGACCGTCGTGCTCGCGAGCGAGGGCTACCCCGAGAACGCCGTCACCGGCCGTGGCATCAGTGGACTCGAGGCGGCCGAGGCCGTCCCCGGCGTCACCATCGCCCACGCCGCGACGCAGCTGGTCGACGGGCGCTTCGTGGCCACCGGCGGACGCGTGCTCAACGTGGTCGCGCGCGGCGCGGACTTCGCGGAGGCCCGGGCGCGCGCCTACAAGGCACTCGACCTGATCCACCTCGACGGCGGGCAGTACCGTCGCGACATCGCGCTTCGCGTCGCGCAGTAGCGCGTCGCGGGGCGCGATGTCGTCCACGCCGCCCCCTGTGCGGCGTGGCGCGGTCGGCTTTGCGAGGCGGTTGCGTTCCTAGGAGCGTCTTGCGTCCGGCTCGCCGACAACGCTTGGCACGCGCACGGCGCTCATCCCGAGCCGCCCCCTGTGCGGCTCGGCGCAGTCGGCTTGCAGAGACGGTTGCGTTCCTAGGAGCGTCCTGCGTTCGGCTTGCCGACAACGCTTGGCACGCGTTCTCGGCTTCGCCTCGTCGCGGTGCGGGGATTCGGGAGGCGTGCCTCCCGGGACCGGTGCAGCCCGGAACCCGAGCCTCCCGGGACTGCTGGTTCCCGGGACTGTTGCAGCCCAGGACTGGTGCCTGCGGAGGCTGGTGGCTCGTTTGGCCGATGCCTCGCGCGACGGTGGAGGTGCAGAAGTAAGGCTGGGCGGCTCCGAAGCGGGGAAGAGCGTCGGAGCGGGGCGGTGGGCCTTCGTTGTGCAGGCTCTTGGACGGAGACGGCGGGTCAGGCGGGGGCGGCGACGTCGCGGAGGGCCTCAGCCAGGTCCGGGTGGGCGAAGGCGAAGCCGGCGTCCTCCAGGCGGCCGGGGACGACCCAGCGGCTCTTGAGGAGGAGCTCGGGCTCGGTGCGCAGCAGCAGCATCGCGGGCTCGAGGACGAAGCGGGGCGCGGGCAGGCCGAGACGGCGGCCGACGGCGGCGCGCAGCAGGCGCGAGAGCTCGGTGTTGTCGCTGGGATTCGGCGACGCGAGGTTCACCGGGCCCTCGAGCGACGACTCCTCCAGGAACAGGATCGAGCGGAACACGTCCTCGACGTGGATCCAGCTGAAGTGCTGGCGGCCGTGCGTGGCCCGGTACTCGTGGTGCACCCCCGCCGCCCGGCGACCGCGCGTCGCGGGCCAGCGGCAGTCGTACTGCGGCCCGCCGAGGCCGAGGCGTGCGAGGCGCAGCAGCATGCCGGTCGCGTGTCCGTCGCCCAGCACGATCGCCATCCGGAGCGCGACGCGGCGCGTGCCGGGCGTCTCGCCCGAGAAGAACTCCGCCTCCCAGGCCTTGGCCACGTCGACCGAGAAGCCCTCGCCGATCACGCCGTCGCGCTCGGTGTTCGCGCGCTCCTCCTCGTGCCGGTAGATCGTCGCGGTGCTCGAGTTCATCCAGACCGGCGGCGGAGTCGCGGCCGCGGCGACCGCGCGGTGCAGCTCCGCAGTGGTCTCGACGCGCGAGCGGAGGATCTCGGCGCGGTTCGCCGGCGTGTAGCGGCAGTCGACGCTCTTCCCCGCGAGGTTCACGAGCAGTCGCGCGCCGTCGACGGCACTGACGAGACCCGCGGAGTCGCCCCAACGCGCGTCCGGGCCCGAGCGCCCGATGCGACGCACGGTCCAGCCCGCCTGCTCGAAGCGGCCGGAGAGGTCGGTGCCGAGGAAGCCGCTCGCTCCCGCGACGACGACGACGGGGCGCTGGGGGGTGCTCATCGCCCCATCGTGCCCCACCGGCGACGAGCGCCCCGTCCGGAACGGAGGGCGGGCGCGTTCACAACGAAGGACGGTTTCGTCGGAGAGCGCTGTGGGAGCGGTCCCGCGGTCCCGACGATCCTTCCTTCGTTACGAACGCGCCACGGCCTGAGCGGCCCGCACCGCACCCGCCAGCCTCTCGGCGAACCCGGGCGGAACCTCCTCGGGCAGGGCGTCGACGGGGAACCAGGCCACGTCCTCGCTCTCGTCGCTCACCACGACGGGTGCCGACGGGTCCGCGATCGCGCCGTAGCCGATGTCCCAGTGCCGGGAGCAGCGTCCGAAGCCGCCGCCCAACCCGTGCCGGTCGAGGTCGAGGGGCAGCGATCCGAGCGGAGCGAGCGACGCGACTCCGCTCTCCTCACGCGCCTCGCGCAGAGCCGCGTCGGCGACGGAGGGGTCGCCCGGCTCGATATGCCCGCCGAGCTGCACCCAGAAGCGGCCCTTGCCGTGGAAGCAGAGCAGTACCCGGTCGAGCTCCGGCGAGAGCACGAAGCAGCTCGCGGTGATGTGCTCGGGTCCGAGGGTGCGCTCGAGCGATGCCTCCCCGTGCTCGGCGAGGAACGCGAGGTACTCGTCGCGGAGGTCGACGAGCGGAGCAGGGGCCGCCCACTCCTGCAGGTCGTGGGCGAGAGCAGCGGCGCGGGGGATCACTCCGCGAGCGTAGGCGAGATGCCACTCCGGTACGCGGCACGCCGGGCGGACCGTACCGGAGTGGCATCTCGCGGGAAGGGTCAGACGGTGAGGCCGGCCAGTCCCTCGCGGTCGACGCGGCGGTGGAAGCGCATGCCGGCGAGTCCGCCGAGCACTGCGGCGATCAGCGCGACGACGAGGGCGGCGAGCGCCGTCAGGACCGCGGCGATGGTCGCGTCGCTCCCGTCGAGCGGGATGCGCGGGAAGCTGCTGACGGCCGAGAGCACCTGGGTGCCTCCGGTGATCGCGGAGGCGATGCCCACGAGGATCGTGACCACGACGGCCCACGCCCACACGGCGACGCCCTGCTTCGCTCCGCTGAAGCGGGCCATGCGGCCGGCGACGTAGCCGCCGCAGTAGTACGCGACGAAGAGGATGACCAGCAGCGCGATCCCGCCCGCCCAGCCGAACGCGACCGGGTCGGCGGCGAGATCGGCGGTGACGTCCTGCGTGCCGACGACGGCCGCTCCGATCGCCGTGACCAGGGCGGTGAGGATCACCGCGAGGCCGGTCGCGGCGAGCCAGCCGAAGAAGGCGCAGCCGATCTTCAGCCCGCCGAAGCGCTCGCGCTCGCGGTCGTGGATGTCCTTGCGAGTGGCCGCGCGGGCCTGCTTGGCCTCGGCGGAGTCGGGGTCGACCGCCGCGCGGTGCTCGGGGGCGCTCGACGAGTCGGACCGGTCCGACGTGCTCGACGAGGTGGTGCTCGAGGTGCTCCCGGTCTGCGGGGCGGTCTCGAAGCGGCGCGTCTCTCCGGCGGCGTGCGCCGTCGTGTCGTCGCGGCGCGGGTCGCTGCTGTCGCGACCGGAGTCGGTGGGGATGCTCATGACGACCTCCTGGGGGATCACCGCCGAAGGGGACGGCGGTAGGACCAGTGAAGGCCCTGCGGCCCTCGGATGTCGCGGGCTTGACGGGGAGTCGCGGCGTTCTGCGCCGGACGGGATCCCGCCCCGGCGGCGGTCGCGGGGCGGCCGAGGAGCGTCAACCCCCTGCGCTCGCTCCCCGCTGTCGGCTTCCATGGAACGACCCACCCACCGACACGAGAGGGAGAGTCATGACTCCGGAATCCCCTGAGCAGACCCCGCCCGGCACCGAGGCCGAGCTGACCCCGAAGGCCGACCACGGCGAGAAGAGCTACCGCGGCACCGGCCGTCTCAGCGGCAAGGTCGCCCTCGTCACCGGCGCCGACAGCGGCATCGGCAAGGCGGTCGCCATCGCCTTCGCCCGCGAGGGCGCCGACGTCGCCATCGCGTACCTCGACGAGCACGAGGACGCCGAGGACACCGCGAAGTGGGTCCGCGAGGCCGGCCGGGAGGCGCTCCTGCTCCCCGGCGACCTGCGCGACCCCGCCCAGTGCCGCGCCGCCGTCTCGCAGACCGTCGAGACCCTCGGCCACCTCGAGGTCCTCGTCAGCAACGCGGCCTTCCAGATGAGCCACGAGGAGATCACCGACATCCCCGACGAGGAGTGGGACCGCACGATCGCGACCAACCTCAGCGCCTACTTCCACCTCGTGAAGGCCGCGATCCCGCACCTCCAGCCCGGCGCGTCGATCATCGCGACGAGCTCGGTGCAGTCCGACCAGCCGTCGTACCAGCTGCTCCCCTACGCCGCCACGAAGTCGGCGATGCTCAGCATGACCGGCTCGTTCGCGCAGGCACTCGGCGAGAAGGGCATCCGCGCGAACGCGGTCGCTCCCGGCCCCATCTGGACGCCGCTGATCCCGTCGACGATGCCTCCGGAGGCGGTCGCCTCGTTCGGCGAGAACGTGCCGCTGGGCCGCCCCGGCCAGCCGGCCGAGGTCGCGCACGCCTACGTCCTGCTCGCGTCCGACGAGGGCAGCTACATGAGCGGGGCCACGATCGCCGTCACCGGCGGGAAGCCGATCCTCTGATTCCGCCGAGGAGCGCTCGCCCGCAGGTTCCTGGGATAGGTTCCTGCGGGTGAGCGTGCACATCCGCAGCATCGAGACGGCCGTACCGGCGACGGTGCTGCGCCAGGGGGACGTGCGCGACCTCTTCGCCGCACAGGAGGGCATCAGCCGGCTCGGCTCGAGGCTCCTCGGCGCCGCGTTCGACGCGTCCGCGATCGAGACCCGGCACACCGTGGTCGACGAGCTCGACCGCGAGGTGCGGGAGGGGGCGAGCGTCTTCTACGACGCCCGCTCGAACGCCGTGCTGAACCCGGGCACCGCGGCGCGCAACGCGCTCTACGCCGCCCGCGCACCCGAGCTCTTCGCCGACTCCGCTCGACGCGCCCTCGAGGCGGCGTCGCTGACCGCCGACGACGTGACCCACGTCGTCACGGTCTCGTGCACCGGCTTCTACGCCCCGGGCCCCGACTACCAGCTGGTCCGCGCCCTCGGCCTGTCGCCGTCGACGCAGCGCTTCCACCTCGGCTTCATGGGCTGCTACGGCGCCTTCCCCGGGCTCCGCGCCGCGAAGGCGTTCTGCGACGCGGATCCGGACGCGGTCGTGCTCGTCGTCGCCGTCGAGATCTGCACGATCCACCTGACGTCCTCCAACGATCCCGAGCAGATCGTCGCCACCTCGGTGTTCGCCGACGGAGGCGCGGCGGCCGTCGTCACCGCGCGCCCTCCGGAGCCGGGCACCGCGGTCCTCGAGATCGACGCGCTCGACACCACCCTCACCCCCGAGGGCGAGGACGAGATGGCCTGGACGATCGGCGACCACGGCTTCACGATGCGCCTGAGCACCTACGTGCCGGCGATCATCGGCCAGAACATCACGGGCGCCCTGGCCCCGCTGCTCGGCGAGGCCGGTGCGCAGGGCGTGCAGCGCTGGGCCGTCCACCCGGGCGGGCGCAGCATCCTCGACCGCGTGCAGACCGCGCTCGAGCTCGACGACGAGCAGATGCACCCGTCGCGCGAGGTGCTGCGCACGGCCGGCAACATGTCGAGCGCGACGGTGCTGTTCATCCTGCGCCGCCTGCTGCACGGCGAGGCGGCTGACGGCGAGCGGATCGGCGCCATGGCGTTCGGGCCGGGCCTCACCGTCGAGATGGGCCTGCTCACGAAGCGGGGCGGGGAGTGAGGGCGCCGCTCGCCCCGGACCTCCGCCACCGCGAGCTCGAGGCGCAGGAGCTGATGGACGACCCGGCGTGCGACCGGGTGCTCCTGGACGCGACCTACGCGCGCTTCGGCGCCGTGAACCGCCTGGTGTCGGGCTGGCGGGGGCTGTACCGCTCCCGCCTCCGCCCGCTGCTCGACGAGCACGAGCCCACGAGACTGCTCGACATCGGCTCGGGGGGCGGCGACGTCGCTCTCGCCCTCGCGGGCTGGGCGCGCGAGGACGGGCTCCGTCTCGCGATCACCGCCGTCGATCCGGACGAGCGCGCCTTCGCCTTCGCGACCGCGCGACCGGGCACGCCGGGCGTCGAGTTCCGCCGGGCGAGCAGCGCCGATCTGGTCGGCGAGGGAGAGGAGTTCGACCTGGTCGTGTCGAACCACCTGCTGCACCACCTGACTCCCCAGGCGCTCGCGTCGCTCCTCGAGGACAGCGAGCGCCTCGCTCCCCGCGCGCTGCACAACGACATCGAGCGCTCGCGCCTGGCCTACACGGCCTACTCCGTCGCCACGCGCCCGCTCGCCGCCGGCTCGTTCCTGCACTACGACGGCTCGCTGTCGGTGCGCCGCAGCTACACGGCGGCGGAGCTGCGCGCCGTCGTGCCGGAGGGCTGGCGGGTCGAGCGGGCGGCTCCGTACCGGCTGCTGCTGACGCGGGGCCCTGCGGAGTGAGCGCCGCCCGCGGCTGGATGAGCGCCGCCGCCGTCAGTTATTCCGCCAACTGCGCGCTCGGAACCGCGGTCGCGACCGGCACCGTGCGGACGGGGCGCTGGCACTGGATCCACCACGCGCTGTACATCGCGACGTCGGCGCTGACCGGCGCGGCCCTCGCCGCGCTGCTGCGGTCGGATCCGCGTGCGGCCGCGGCACTCGCTCCCGCGGTGGTGCCGCTCGCGGTCATACCGTTCGCGGGGACGCACGGACGCCGGCACCCGGCGATCGCGCTGGCCGCGGCTCCGTTCGTGGTCGCCGGGGTCGTGCTCTCGCGGCGCTGACTCGCGGAGGAAGGCGGAGATCAGCGCAGGACGCCGCTCAGCGCGGAGGCCCGACCTTCGGCTCGTCCGAGCCCGACCCGCGCTTCTGCGTGCGGAAGTACTCCCACGCGGCGAGCGCCAGGATCGCCAGTCCGCAGACGATCGTGATGAGGTCGGGGACCGAGACGTCGCCCCGCATGGCCGACGAGATGCCGGAGCCGAGGATGAGGACGCCTCCGATGAGGTAGAAGACCACTCGGGAGTTCTTCATCGGGCGCCGCTCCTGTCGGCCCGCCGAGGCGCGGGCTCCGAAATCGTACCCGGTCCAGCCCCCTGCCCCCTCCCGGGACGAGTGGGCAGGATGAGGGCATGGAGTTCCTCGACGTCGTGCGCCGCCGCGCGACCACCAACGGCCCCTTCCTGCCCGATCCGGTCTCGGAGGAGCACCAGCGCCTCCTGATGGAGGTGGCGGGGCGCGCGCCCTCGCAGCTGAACAGCCAGCCGTGGCGCTTCGTGCTGATCGAGGAGCGGGACACCATCGAGCGGATCGCCGAGATCAGCGGCGCCAGCATGACCACCGCCATGTCGAACGGCACGTTCTTCGAGCGCTACAAGCCCTACTTCCGCTTCAGCGCGGAGGAGATGGAGCAGCGCCGCGACGGCATGCTGTTCGACAAGCTGCCGGCTCCGCTGCGCCCGTTCACCAAGCAGGTGTTCACCAAGCGCGGGCAGTTCCTGATGAACTCGCTGCGCGTGCCGCAGACCCTCGGCGAGGAGAACCGGAAGCTCGTCGCCGGGTCGCCGCTCCTGCTCGGCGTGATGCTCGACCGCGCCGAGTACCGGCCGGGCGAGCTGTCGTCCTTCTACTCCGTCTTCAGCATGGGCGCGGCGATGGAGAACGTCTGGCTGAGCACGGTCGAGCTCGGCATGGGGATCCAGTTCGTCTCGTTCCCGATGGAGGTGCCGGGCGCCTGGGCGAGGATCGAGTCGCTCCTGGCGGTGCCGGACGACCTCGAGCTGATGGCGGTCTACCGGCTCGGCTACCTGCCTCCGGAGCAGCGGCGCCCCGCCATCGACTGGTCCTCGCATCAGCGGAAGGCGCCGTCGCAGTACGTGTTCCGCGGCACCTGCGCCACTCCGCAGACGGGGTGGGACGAGGGCTGACTGCAGCATCCCCCGCGAGGCGTCAATGGGCCTACGGCGTGTCTGTCCGCCGATTCCCGCCCCGGGCGCCCGAGACGTTAGTTTCCCTGCGGAGCCGTCCGCGCCGGGCCGCCCGCAGACACGAAGGGGGACCGTGGCCACTCTCACCTACGGACCGCAGAACCTCGAGATCGAGTTCGAGGAGCGCGTCCTCGCCCATCTGAAGGTCGCCGTGCTCTCGAAGCTGCGGCGCAACGAGGCCTTCTCCCTGTCCTGGACCGAGGACGCCTCGACCGGTCACGGCCGCAGCTCCGTCTGGCTGCACCCCGCGGTGCCGCTGCACTTCCGGTTCCGCGAGACGCACCAGCAGAAGCTGAACCGCGCGTGGATCGAGCAGATGCTCAGCGCCGCGAGCATGCACGGCGAGCTCGCCGTCACTCCCGAGCCGCAGGAGTCGCGGGGCTGACGCCGCTGCCTCGCGCCGGCGCATCCGTCAAGCCCATCCCGCCGCGGCGACCCGGATCATAGCCTGAGGCGACAGCGCCCGTCGAGATCCACACCGGGCGCGTCACGGACGGAGACGATCATGACCGACACCGCACAGGCGACCGGACGCAGCACCTCGATCACTCCTGCGCCATTCGCCCGGAAGGGCGCGTCGGACGTGCGCCGGCTCCCGGACTCGGTGTCGACCTCGTCGCAGCCGGTCATCGGTTCGCGGATCACGATCAACGGACGCAGCTTCGTCGTCGAGCTCGACATGGCCGGCATCTTCCTGCGCCAGGTGCGCCGGAGCCTGCGGGCGGGCGACGGCGGACTCGTGCTGCTGCGCCACGTGGACGGGATCGAGATGATCCCGATCACTCGGCGCACGCCGTTCGAAGTCACCGACATCGTCTGCCCCGAGGGCACGGCGCCCGCCGACGCGCGCGTCGAGGCGGGGCTGCGCGCGGGCTGAGGGGTCCGGGCGGCCGGTCCCGCTCGTCGCACCATCCACCGGGGAAGCAGCGACTGTCAGCCGTCGCCTCCCCGTGTCGGTCAGTGGTCTTCAGCGCCTACTGCGCGGGCAGCGACGCCTCGATCAGCTCGACGATCCGCGGGTCGTCGGGCTCGACCGTCGGGCGGAAGCGGTGGACGGTGCCGTCGGCCGTGACCAGGAACTTCTCGAAGTTCCACTTCACCTTGCCGGCCTTGCCCGCCTCGTCCTCGGCCTTCGTCAGCTCCGCGTAGAGCGGGTGCGCGGACTTGCCGTTCACCTTGACCTTCTCGAACATCGGGAACGTTACGCCCCACGTCGTCGAGCAGTACTGCTTGATCTTGTCCTCGTCGCTGAGCTCCTGCAGGAACTGGTTGCTCGGGAAGCCGAGGACCGTGAATCCGCGGTCGCCGTAGGTCTTCTGCAGCGCCTCGAGCTTCTCGTACTGCGGAGCGAGGCCGCAGCGGGAGGCGACGTTGACGATGAGCTTGACGGGCGCGTAGTCGGCGAGGGTCGACGCGGCTCCGTCGATGGTGGTCAGGGGGATGTCGGTGAGCACGGGGTCTCCTTCGAAGTGGTGGCTCGACGCTACCCGCCGTCGCCGAGGGAATCCCGAACGGTCGAGGGAACCCGTTGCGCCGGGCTCCCTCGACGGTCCGGGGTTCCCTCGGTGCGTGCGGCCGGGGCCTCCGTGAGCGGGCCGGGGTTCCCTCAGTGCGTGCGGGGCTCCACCATGAGGGGATGGCATCCCCGCAGCAGCTCGTCTCGGTCGGCGGGCGGCGGCTGAAGCTGACCAACCTCGACAAGATCGTGTACCCGGAGGCGGGGTTCACCAAGGCCGACGTCCTCGCGTACTACGCGTCCGTCGCCGACGCCCTGCTGCCGCACCTCGCCCGCCGGCCCGTCACCCGCAAGCGCTGGGTCGATGGAGTGGGCACGGCCGAGCACCCGGGCGAGGTCTTCTTCGAGAAGAACCTGCCCTCCTCCGCCCCGTACTGGCTGAGCCGCACGCGCCTCGCGCACAGCTCCCGCGACGTCGAGTACCCGCTCGTCGACGACGTCGCCGGCCTCACCTGGCTCGCGCAGCAGGCCGCGCTCGAGCTGCACGTGCCGCAGTGGCGGGTGGGATCCGGCGGCGAGCGCCGCCCGCCCGACCGCCTCGTCCTCGACCTCGACCCGGGCGAGGGCGCGGGGCTCGCGGAGTGCGCCGAGGTCGCGTTCCTCGCCCGCGACCTGCTCGAGGGCATGGGGCTCGAGCCCTACCCGGTGACCAGCGGCAGCAAGGGACTCCACCTCTACTGCCCGCTCGACGCCTCCGCCTCGAGCGATCAGATCTCGGCGGTCGCGCACGAGCTCGCGAAGGCGCTCGAGGCCGACCACCGCGACCTCGTCGTCTCGGACATGAAGAAGACCCTGCGCGAAGGCAAGGTCCTCGTCGACTGGAGTCAGAACAACGCGGCGAAGACCACGATCGCGCCGTACTCCC
This sequence comes from Rathayibacter rhapontici, assembly GCF_001995175.1. Classification (GTDB taxonomy): domain Bacteria; phylum Actinomycetota; class Actinomycetes; order Actinomycetales; family Microbacteriaceae; genus Rathayibacter. The sequence continues at coordinate 741 of NZ_MUKN01000021.1, read as the reverse complement.
TCCGGGGCCGGCTGCGCCCGTTCGCCGCGGCACCGCGCACCTGGGAGGAGATCGGGGCGGAGGGACTGCGCCACCTCGCGCCGGAGGAGGTCGTCGAGCGCCTGCGCGAGAGCGGCGACCTGCTGCGCCCCGTGCTCGCCGCGCGGGAGGCGGGGCTCGAGCCGACTCCGGAGCGCCTCGCCGGGTTCGCGGCGACCGACGCCTCCGCCGACCGCCTCGCCGCCTACCGCAGCATGCGCGACGCCGCGAAGACGCCCGAGCCCGTCCCCGAGCCCGGGACCGGAGCGACGTCGTCCGGTGACTCCTTCGTGATCCAGGAGCACCACGCGCGGCGCCTCCACTACGACTTCCGGCTCGAGCACGACGGCGTACTCGTGAGCTGGGCGGTGCCGAAGGGGCCGCCCCTCGAGGGCGATCCGAACCGGCTCGCCGTGCAGACCGAGGACCATCCGCTCGAGTACGCGACCTTCGAGGGCACGATCCCGGCGGGCGAGTACGGCGGCGGAGAGGTGCGGATCTGGGACGAGGGCACGTTCGCGCTCGAGAAGTGGCGCGAGGGCGAGGAGGTCATCGCGGTGCTGACGGGGCGGCCCGACGGGGGGCTCGGCGGCGAGCCGCGGCGGTACGCGCTGCTGCACACGGGGGCGAAGGGCGGTCGCGGGGACGAGAAGAACTGGCTGCTGCACCTGATGGCGCCGGGGGCGCATGGGGGGCACGGGTCGCACGGGCGGCCGGCGGCGG
>NZ_MUKN01000020.1 GCF_001995175.1 Rathayibacter rhapontici | reverse complement strand
AAATCCTTGTTGCTTGTCACTGTGTGACCGGCTAAGCTGTAGAGAAGTTATTCTCACCGCCGCCGTGGCAACTTGTATAACTTAGCACATCCGCAGGCCGTGTCAAATCCGGCTTCTTCGCGATGTCCTCACGCTCGAAGGCGCTCCGACGTTGCCCGGGCCGGACCGAAGTCCATCGCCGAGCGGCGAAGATGCTGGATCCGAGGGATCCTGCGAAAGCTTTACATCCTGCACACGAGGCGTGCTCCGAAAAGCTGCCTGGCGAGTGGATGGTCCCGATTGAGGCCGGGACGTAGGAGAGGCTCTTGCGAGCCCTGCTCTTTCCGTTTCCCTGCGGCCTTTGTGGCGACTCGGAATAAGTTACGCAGCGATCGGCACGCTGTCAAACGACGGGCCGAAATCGCGCATCCCGGGCGTGTCGAGATCGGCTGCCCTCCACAGGGGATGAGGTGGAGATCCCTCCACCGGAGCCGATCCCGACGCTCGGACGCGGTCGCAGCGGTCACGAGAATGGGCGCATGACCCGCTCCGATGCACGCTCTCCCTCCCCGAGCAGTCCACCGACCCTCGGCTCGCTCGCCGATGCCGTCTCCCTCGTCGGCGCCGTTCGGCGGGAGCGGCCCCTGCTGATCGTCGGGATCACCGGCTCACCGGGATCGGGGAAGTCCACCCTGGCCGAGCAGCTGCATCGACGGATCCCGCGGTCCGTGGTCCTCCCGCTCGACGGGTACCACCTCCCCCAGCACCGACTCCGGGAACTGGGCCGGCGGGACCGCATGGGCGCCCCCGACACGTTCGACACCGACGGGTTCATGACCGTGCTCCGGATGCTGCGGTCGGCACCGCCCGGATCCACGGTGAGCGCCTCCTCCTTCGACCGCTCGATCGAGGAGCCCGTCCCCGGCGCTCTGAGTCTCCCCGTCGAGGACGGGACGGTCGTCCTGGTCGAGGGCAACTACCTGCTGCTCCGGGACGAGGGGTGGGAGGACGTCGGCGCACTGCTCGATCTGCGGATCCATCTGCGGGTGCCTCCGAGCACGCGGCGGGCGCGGCTGGTGGCGAGGCACCTCCGCTTCGGCAAGACGCTCGACGAGGCGATCGCCTGGACGGACGGCCCCGACGCGACGAACGCGCAGCGCATCGAGGCCGCGGCGCGGTCCGCCGACGTCGTCCTCGAACCGGGGTCCGAGCGTCCGCTCCGGCTGCTCCACCTCTCGGACACGCACCTGCTCGCGGATCCGGAGGGGCGGTACAACCGGATCCTGGAGACGAGGGCGGGGCTGGACCGGCTGCTCGCCGCTCACGACGCCGTCGAGGGGATCGACGCGGTCGTCGTCTCGGGAGACCTGGCGGACGACGGCTCCCCCGAGTCCTACTCCGCGCTCCGGAAGACGCTCGCAGCCTGGTGCGCCGACCGCGGAGCCGAGCTCGTCCTGGCGCTCGGCAATCACGACGACCGGGAGGGCTTCGGGTCCGCCGGCCCGTGGAACACGGAGACCGCCGTCCGAGGAGTGCGCATCCTCGCGCTCGACTCCTCGGTGCCGGGCGGCGCCTCGTGGGGGCTCCTCGAGCAGCCGACGCTGGCGTGGCTCCGCGACCGGATCGCCGAGGACCCCGCCGCGCCCGTGGTGATCGTGCTGCACCACCCGCCGATCGAGGCGGCGGCTCCGCTGCACACGGTGATGGGCCTCGTGCATCCGCACGACCTGTGGGAGGCGGCGTCCGGAGGCACCGTCCTCGCGGTCCTCGCCGGGCACTGGCACCACGCGTTCGTCGACACCACGGGGCCCGCCCCCGTCGTGGTCGCTCCGGGAGCGGCGAATCGGACCGACGTGCTCGCCGGCCCGCGCCACGAGAGGTCGGTGGCCGCATCCGGCGCCTCGATCGTCGACGTGTCCGCCGACGGGGTCCGGGTGACGAGCACCGAGATCGACTCCCCTCACCGGGGGACGGAGCTCTTCGACGTCAGCGGGGAGCGGCTCGCCGACGCGAAGCGCCGGCTCGGCTTCCCCGGGTTCTTCCCGGACGCGGAACAGAATTAGTCAGTAGGCTGACTAATTCCTCGACCCCGTCGGAAGTGACCCATGACACCGCTCGTCCTCCTCGTCCGCTCCCGTCGCCGCGCCTGGCTCACCCTGCTGTCCGCGCTGCTCGCAGTCGGGGCGCTGTTCGCCCTGCTGCCCTCGAGCACCGAGTCGGGCTTCCCGCAGTCGGGGCTGCCCGACTCCGCGGAATCGGCGGAGGTGGCCGCCCTGCTCGAGGAGTTCCCGTCGGCGGACACGACGGCGGGCGTCCTGCTGTGGAGCCGCCCCGACGGCCTGACCGACGAGGACCGCTCGGCGATCGCCGAGCGCGCGGAGGCTCTCGCCCTCCTGTCGACGACTCCGGAGGCGGTCCGGCCGCAGTTCAGCGACGACGGCGAGGCGGCCCTCGTCGCGGTGCCGCTGGCGGAGTCCTCCGTGGAGGCCGACGTCGAGGCGGTCGCCGTCGAGCTGCGCTCCGCGGGATCGCAAGGACTGCCGGAGGGGTTGGACGGCTTCCTGACGGGGGCCGTCGGCTTCCAGGCCGACATCTCGAACGCCTTCGCGGGAGCGGACCTGCGTCTGCTGCTCGTCACCGTGCTGGTGGTCGCGGTGCTGCTCATCGCCACCTACCGCAGCCCAGTGCTCTGGATCGTCCCTCTCGCAGTGGTCGGCGTCGCCGACGGACTGGCGCGGATCGTCGCCGGAGCGCTGGCCGACGCGGCGGGGATCGCGCTCGACGCCTCCGTCAGCGGGATCCTGTCGGTCCTGGTGTTCGGAGCGGGCACCAACTACGCGCTGCTGCTCGTCGCCCGCTACCGGGAGGAGCTGCTGAGCGAACCCGACCGGTACCGGGCGATGTCCACCGCCGTCCGAAGCGCCGGGCCCGCGATCGCGGCGAGCGGAGGCACCGTCGCGCTGAGCCTGCTGACGCTGCTGCTCGCCGAGCTCGCCGGGAACCGCGCACTCGGATTCGCCTGCGCGATCGGCGTCGCGATCGCGATCCTGTTCGCCCTCGCGGTGCTCCCCTCCGCCCTCGTCCTCTGCGGGCGCGGACTCTTCTGGCCGTTCGTCCCGCGACCCGGCGTCGGCAGCACCCCCGACCGACCGGGACTCTGGACCCGGCTCGGCCGCGGGGTCTCCCGCCGGCCCGCGCGGGTCGCCGTCGCCGCCACGCTGGGCGTCGCCCTGCTCTCGCTCGGGCTGATCGGAGCGCAGGTCGGGCTCTCGCAGACCGATCAGCTGCTCGGGGATCCCGAATCGGTGCAGGCGCAGGCGGTCATCGACGAGTCCTTCGGGGCGGGCCTCACCGCGCAGACGACGGTGCTCGCTCCGGACGACGCGGTCGAGGACGCGGTCGCGATCGCGGAGGGCACCGACGGCGTCGACTCCGTCCGCCCGGGTGAGAGCGCGAAGGGACGGACCGCTCTCAGCCTCACCCTCGCCGGCGAGCCGGAGAGCGCTGCGGCGTTCGAGACGATCGGCGCGCTCCGCGACGCGTACTCGGCGGCCGACGGCGACGCCTCCGAGAGCCTCGTCGGAGGGAGCGACGCGACCGCGCTCGACACCCAGGCGGCCTCGGAGCGGGACCAGGCGCTGATCATCCCGATCATCCTGGCGATCGTGTTCCTGATCCTGGCGCTGCTCCTGCGCTCGCTCGTCGCTCCGGTGCTGCTGATCGCCAGCGTGCTCGCGACCTTCTTCGCCAGTCTCGGAGCGGCGAACCTCCTGTTCCGGGGACTGCTCGGATTCCCGGCCTTCGACGCGAACGTGGTGCTGTTCGCGTTCCTGTTCCTCGTGGCGCTCGGCGTCGACTACAACATCTTCCTCGTCACCCGGGCCAGCGAGGAGCGGGCAGCGCACGGCACCCGCGAGGGCATGGTGCGGGCGCTCGCGTCGACCGGAGGCGTCATCACCAGCGCCGGGATCCTCCTCGCCGCGGTCTTCGCCGTGCTGGGAGTCCTCCCCGTCGTCGCCCTCACGCAGATCGGCGTGATCGTCTGCATCGGAGTCCTGCTCGACACCCTCGTGGTGCGGACGGTCCTGGTGCCGGCGCTCGTGTTCCTCACGGGCGACGCCTTCTGGTGGCCGGGCGTGCGCCGGACCGATCGCGGCAGGCGCACGCACGCCGCCCCGCTCGACCGAGCGGGGACGCGCTGACCGACGTCGGGGGACGTCGGCCGCAGAGGGAAGCGGACGATGCGGGGCCGCACGCGACAGCCCGCACCGTCCGCTGATCGTGGTCCGCGGAGGCGGAGGTCAGGTCGACGGCAGCGCGACGGCTCCGGTCACGGCGGCCGCGTACTCGCGGGAGCGGCGGGGCCGAGCGGGCTCGACATCGGTGTAGCGGCCGACGACCGGCGTGGTCGCCGATCCGCTCGACACGTAGGAGCCCCACAGGGGCGAAGGCACGTACTCTGAAGATCGTTCGGTGGTCATCTCTCTCGTCTCTCGAAGTCGGGGGTACATCGGACTCGCGCGGTGCCGGGGTCCAGCCCGGCACCGCGCACTCGTTCGGGCGGCGGGGTCAGGCCCCGATGCCCACTTCCTCCGGGGCCACGTCGGCACCCGGCGCGGAGGGCTCGAGCGCCTCGGCGACGCGCTGCGACAGCGAGCTGTCGACGTTCGCCCAGTACTGCAGCACCCGCTGGCGCAGCTCGGGACGCGTGACCTTGGACACGTGCCCGGCGATGTTCGCGACGAGTCGCGCACGGGCGGCGTCGTCGAGGACCTCGCGGTAGAGCGTGCCCGCCTGGCCGAAGTCGTCGTCCTCGGCGTGCAGGGTCGCCGCGGCGCGCGTCAGCTCGCCGTCGCTCTCCCAGCCGGTCGACTCCGCCGCGCGAGCGGGGTCGGCGTGAGCGCCGCCCAGGGTGTTGGGCGCGTAGACCGGGACCTCGGACTTCTGGAAGTCGAAGCGCATGGCCCCGTCCTTCGAGTACGAGTGCACCGGCGACTTCGGAGCGTTGACCGGCAGCTGCGCGTGGTTGGCGCCCACGCGGTAGCGGTGCGCGTCGGCGTAGCTGAAGATGCGCGCGAGCAGCATCTTGTCGGGGCTCGCGGCGATGCCGGGCACGAAGTTCGACGGCGCGAACGCGGCCTGCTCGATCTGCGCGAAGTAGTTCTCGGGGTTGCGGTCGAGGATCATCGTGCCGACCGGGATCAGCGGGTAGTCCGCGTGGGGCCAGACCTTCGTGAGGTCGAACGGGTTGAACCGGTACGACTTCGCGTCCTCGTAGGGCATGACCTGCACCGAGAGGCTCCAGGTCGGGAAGTCGCCACTGTCGATCGCGGTGGACAGGTCGCGGATGTGGAAGTCGGCGTCCTCTCCGGCGATCTGATCGGCCTGCTCCTGGCTCAGGATCTCGACGCCCTGGTCGGTCTTGAAGTGGTACTTCACCCAGAAGCGCTCGCCGGCCGCGTTGATCCACTGGTACGTGTGCGATCCGAAGCCGTCCATGTGACGCCACGAGCTCGGCAGACCGCGATCGCCCATGAGCCACGTGACCTGGTGGGCCGACTCCGGGGACAGCGTCCAGAAGTCCCACTGCATGTCGTGGTCGCGCAGGTGCGTGCCGGGGAGGCGCTTCTGCGAGCGGATGAAGTCGGGGAACTTGATGCCGTCGCGCAGGAAGAACACCGGGGTGTTGTTGCCGACGAGGTCGTAGTTGCCCTCGCTCGTGTAGAACTTCAGCGCGAAGCCGCGCGGGTCGCGCCAGGTGTCGGGCGAGCCCTGCTCGCCGGCGACGGTCGAGAAGCGGGCGAGCATCTCGGTCTCGACGCCCGGCTGGAAGAGCGCGGCGCGGGTGTAGGCGCTCACGTCGCCGGTGGTGACGAAGCGACCGAACGCTCCGCCGCCCTTGGCGTGGACGACGCGCTCCGGGATGCGCTCGCGGTTGAACTGCGCGAGCTTCTCGAGGAGGTAGTGGTCGTGGAGCGCGAGGGGGCCGTCGGCCCCGACGCTCAGCGAGTGCTGGTCGCTCGCGACCGGCGCTCCGGAGTTCGTCGTCGTGAATCGTTCCTCGGTCATGTTCCTCCTGTCGGCGGCGCGCCCGATCGGCGCACCACTGCGGTGATGGGGTCGGGTCAGTTCGCGGACGCCCGAAGGCAGTCGGGGCAGGTGCCCCAGAACGTGACCTCGGCCGTGTCGACGGCGAAGCCGCTCGACGTGGACGGGTGCAGGCACGGTGCCGCTCCGACGACGCAGTCGACGTCGGCCACGGCGCCGCACGCGCGGCAGACGACGTGGTGGTGGTTGTCGCCCACCCGCAGCTCGAAGCGGCGGGGGTGCCCCTCCGGCTCGATGCGGCGGGTGAGACCGGCGTCGGTGAACGCGGAGAGCACTCCGTAGACCGCCTGCGCGGAGGTGTCGGGGAGCTCGAGGCGCACGCGCGCCAGGACCTCGTCGACCCCGGAGTGCGGGTGCTCCTCGAGTGCGTGCAGGACGGCGCGCCGCGTGGCGGTGGCCTTGAGCCCGGAGGCTCGGAGGCGGTCGTCCTGTGTCGTCACGCCGGTGACACTACCGCAGTTGTGTTGAGTGAGTCAAAACAACGCGGCGAGTCGGGAGGGTGCTCGTGCGATCTGCAGGGGAGGCGGCGGGCATGCGACTCCGGCTTGCGAAGGAAAGTGCATTCCCGTCCGGATCGCCTGCAGACCGTACAGGTGCCTGCAGATCGTGCAGACACCTGCAGATCGTGCAGACACCTGCAGATCGTGCGGATGCCTGCAGATCGTGCGGGTGCCTGCAGATCGTGCGGGTGCCGACGGAGTGGGCGGGTGGTGGTGGTGGAGGGCGGGTGGTGGTGGAGAGGGCGGCCGACTGCGGACGGCGACGAATGCGCGGACAGGGGCTTCACTCCGCCCGAGGTCAGGCGACGGGGCCCTCGGTGAGGGTGACGGGGGCGGAGTGGGCGGCTCCGGAGGCGTCCGTCCACGAGAGGGTGACGGACTCGCCGGGCTCGCGGTCGGCGAGCGCCGCCGAGAGCGCGTCGGCCGAGGCGACCGGAGTGCCGTCGACGGCTGTGACAACGTCACCGGCGGCGAGACCGGCCGTCGCCGCCGGGGTGCCGTCGATCACTCCGCCGATGACGGCCCCCGCCGCCCCCGTCGAGGACGAGAACGGGGTCGCGCCCGAGAGCGAGACGCCCAGGAACGCCGGGTAGCCGATCTCGATGGTGGCGGTGTCGGCGCCCGCCTCGATCTGCGCGACGATGTCGAGTGCGGTCGCGATCGGGATAGCGAATCCCGTGATGTCCGCGGATCCGCTGGACGCCGCGGTGTCGATCCCGACCACCGCGCCGGCGGCGTCGACCAGGGGTCCGCCCGAGTCGCCCGAGACGATGTCGGCGTCGACCTGGATGAGGCCCTGCAGCGTCTCGCCGGCGGCACCGGTCTCGGACCGCGTGGTGATGCTCTGCTCGAGCGCGGTGACGGTTCTGGCCGCGGCGACCAGATCGCCGGTGCCCTCGGCGTTGCCCACCGCGGTCACGGAGTCGCCGACCGCGACGCCGTCGGTGTCGAGCGTCGCGGGGGTGAGGCCGACGGCGCCCTCGAGCTGCAGCACGGCGACGTCGTTCGTCGCATCGGTGCCCACGACGCGGGCGGTGTAGGTCTCGCCGGTCGCCTCGACGGTGACGGCGATGCTCGTCGCGCCCTCGACCACGTGGTTGTTGGTCAGGATCATGCCGTCGGAGGTGAGGATCACGCCGGTGCCGGCGGAGCGCGCTCCCTGGTAGGTCAGGTCGGAGACGATCGTGACGACTCCGGTCGTCTGCGCGGTCGAGGCGGGGACGGCGTCGGTCGAGGTGCTCGTGCTCGTGCTCGTGCTCGACGAGGAGCCGGAGCCGTACCCGTACCCGCTGCCGTACGGGGAGATCATCGAGCCGCCGCCGAAGGACCCGTGCGAGCCGCCCGGGTAGACGATCGTCGCGGTGCTCGAGGAGGACGACGACGCGGCCTCGGTGGTGCCCGCGTACGAGACTCCGCCCGCCGCGACGCCGATCAGCACGGCGAGCCCGGCGCCACCCGCGATCAGTGCGCGGCGCCGACGGCGCCGGTCGTCGACGCGGAGCGCGGCGCGATCCTCGACCTGCTCCAGTGCCCGCTCGGCGCCGGGTCGGCGCTCCGCTCCGTCTGCTGCCTGCGTCTCGTCCATGGTTCGTCCTCCAGCCGGGCCGCCCTTCTCGGCGGCAGGACTCCATTCCACGTCCGTCGTGTCGGGACGGGCTGGACGGATCCGATGAGCCGTCTATGGAAGTCGGTCAGGCCCCGAGGAAATAGTTGTGGCTACAACTGAGTTGGGTCTAGCGTGAACACGATGAACGCCGCCTCCCCCGATCTGCTCGCGCCCGACACGACGATGGGCGCGGTCACGCTGCGCGTCGCCGACCTCGACGGGATGGTCGCGTACTACCGCGACGCCGTCACCCTCGACGTCCTGTCGCGGGACGGCTCCGTCGCCGTGCTGGGCCGCGGAGGCGTCGCCGCCGTGATCCTGCAGCACGCCCCGGAGCTGCGCCACGCCGGCCCCCGCGCGGCCGGGCTCTTCCACACCGCGATCCTGTTCGAGTCGGAGGCGGCGCTCGCCGCAGCCGTCTACAGCGTCGCGACCCGGCACCCCGGCTCCTTCACCGGCAGCTCCGACCACCTGGTCAGCAAGGCCTTCTACTTCGACGACCCCGAGCACAACGGCGTCGAGCTCTACTGGGACCGCGACCGCACCCAGTGGTCGTGGACGCACGGGCGGATCGAGATGGGCACCGTGTTCCTCGACCCGAACACGTTCCTCCAGGAGCACCTCACCGAGCAGTCGATCGCGCAGCCCCGCCTCGGCGGCGCCTCGGTCGGGCACGTGCACCTGAGCGTCGGCGACGTCGCCACGGCGAAGGAGTTCTACGTCGACCGCCTCGGCTTCGAGACCACGATCGCGTACGGCGGGCAGGCGCTCTTCGTCTCGGCCGGCGGCTACCACCACCACATGGCCATGAACACCTGGAACTCGCTCGGCGCCGGACGGCGGCAGCTCGCCCTCGGACTCGGGCAGGTCGAGATCGTCGTGCCCGGCGCGACGACCTCGGCGCGCTCGAGGAGCGGCTGCGCCACGCGTCGATCGCGACGCAGGACGACGGCCGCACGCTCGGGTTCGAGGACCCGTGGGCGAACGCGATCCGGGTGACGGCCGCGGGTTGCTGAGCGCACCACCTCCGGGATTCGGCGGGCGGTACCATGGGCGCGCGGACTCCCGCACACTCCCCCGACACTCCGGAGAGACACGATGCCCACGATCGTCGTTGAGGTCATGCCCAAGGCAGAGCTGCTCGACCCCCAGGGGAAGGCCGTCGCCGGCGCCCTCTCGCGCCTCGGCCACTCCTCGGTGAGCGGCGTCCGCGTCGGCAAGCGCTTCGAGATCACGGTCGACGAGGTCACCGACGAGGTGCGCGCCTCGATCGCCCGCATCGCCGACGAGATGCTCTCGAACTCGGTCATCGAGGACGTCGTCGGCATCCACTACCCGGAGGTCTGAAGCACATGCGGATCGGCGTCATCACCTTCCCCGGCTCGCTCGACGACCGCGACGCGCAGCGCGCGATCCGCTTCGCCGACGCCGAGCCCGTCGCGCTCTGGCACGGCGACCACGACCTGCAGGGCGTCGACGCGATCGTGCTGCCCGGCGGCTTCTCCTACGGCGACTACCTGCGCTGCGGAGCGATCGCCTCGCACTCGCCGATCATGCGCGAGGTCATCGCCGCGGCGAACGCCGGCATGCCGGTCCTGGGCATCTGCAACGGCTTCCAGATGCTGACCGAGGCGCACCTGCTGCCCGGCGGCCTCATCCGCAACGACGCCGGATCGTTCGTCTGCCGCGACCAGCGCCTGATGGTCGCGAGCACCGCCACCGCCTGGACCAACGGCTTCGAGCCCGGCCAGGAGATCACGATCCCGCTGAAGAACGGCGAGGGCGGCTACATCGCGTCGGCCGACACCCTGCTGCGGCTCGAGGCGGAGGGACGAGTCGTCGTCCGCTACCTCGGCGAGAACCCGAACGGCTCGATGAACGGCATCGCCGGGATCAGCAACGCCCGCGGCAACGTGGTGGGGCTCATGCCGCACCCGGAGCACGCGGTCGAGCCCGGCTTCGGCCCCGACACCCGCGCCGCGATGCGCTCGGGCGTGGACGGGCTGACGTTCTTCACGTCCGCGGTGCGCGCGCTGGTCGCGGCGGCGTAGCGCTCGAGCTCCGACGGAACGGCCGGGACCCTTCGGGGGCCCGGCCGTTCCGTCGTTCCGGGGGCTTAACTGCTGGTGGACGGGGATCTCGATACGCCCGCTGCGCGGGCTACTCGATCAGCAGGGGAACCCGGTCCCCGCTGGTCGAGTAGCCCCGGAGGGGCGTATCGAGACCCGCCCTCACTGGACACGGGGGATCTCGAGACGCCCGCTGCGCGGGCTGCTCGATCAGCAGGACGGGCGCCCGCTGCCCGGGCCGCCCGCTCAGCGCTGGCCTACGGGCCGGTGAGGACCTCGGGCTCCGGGGTCATCGAGATCGTGGGGATGGAGGCGGTGATGACGGTGCCGTCGGAGCGGCGGGTGCCCTCGATGTCGGACGTGGTCGGCGCGCCGATGAGGCGCGGGCCCTGGTGCCCGAGGCCCACGCGGACGGGGTTGCCCGCCTCGACGTGCACGCGCTCGTCGCGCACGGTGATCGCCGCGGCGTCACCCGTCTCGACGGTGAGCAGCACCGCGTCCTGGGTGACCTCGACGCGCACGCGGGTGCCGTGCAGGGTGATCCGGAAGGTCAACCGCTCCCAGTCGCCGGGCAGGCGCGGGTCGAGCGTGATCCGCCCGCCGTGGTCGCGCATGCCGCCGAAGCCGTAGACGAGGGCGCTCCAGACACCGCCGGTCGAGGCGACGTGGATGCCGTCGGCGGTGTTGCGGTGCAGGTCGGCGAGGTCGACGAAGAGAGCCGACAGGAAGTAGTGCTTCGAGAGCTCGTGGTAGCCGACCTCGGCCGCGATGATCGACTGCACGACCGCCGAGAGGGTCGAGTCGCCGGTCGTGAGCGCGTCGTAGTACTCGAAGTCGGCGCGCTTCTGCTCGGCGGTGAACTCGTTGCCCTGCAGGAGCAGCGCCAGCACGACGTCGGCCTGCTTGAGCACCTGGAAGCGGTAGATGACCAGCGGGTGGAAGTGCAGCAGCAGCGGGCGCTTGCTCGCGGGGGTGTTCTCGAGGTCCCACAGCTCCTTCTCGAGGAACGCGGCGTCCTGCGGGTGGATGCCGGCGCGCTGGTCGAAGGGGATGTGCATCTTGTCGGCCGCGCGGGCCCACTCGATGACCTCGTCCTCGTCGAGCGTCAGGCGGACGGCCATCCGCTCGTACGCGGCGGGCTCGACCGCCTTCAGCAGCTCGACCGCGCGCGCCGCGGCACGGAGGTTCGAGCGCGCCATGACGTTCGTGTAGAGGTTGTCGTTGACGACGGTCGTGTACTCGTCCGGCCCCGTCACCCCGTGGATGTGGAAGTGGTCGTCGCCGTTGCTGCGCCAGAAGCCCAGGTCGGCCCACATGCGCGCGGTCTCGACGAGGATGTCGATCGCTCCGCGGGCGAGGAAGTCGTCGTCGCCCGTCGCGGCCACGTACTGCATGAGCGCATACGAGATGTCGGCGTCGATGTGGTACTGCGCGGTGCCGGCGGCGTAGTACGCCGACGACTCCTGGCCGTTGATGGTGCGCCAGGGGAACAGCGCTCCGCGCTGGTTGAGCTCGGCGGCACGGGCGCGCGCCGCCTCGAGCATGTTCTGGCGGAAGCGCAGGGCGTTCCGCGCGACGAGCGGCGCGGTGTAGCTGAGGAACGGGAGGACGTAGACCTCGGTGTCCCAGAAGTAGTGGCCGCCGTATCCCGACCCCGAGACGCCCTTGGCCGCGACTCCGCCGCCGTCGGTGCGCGCGGTCGACTGGGCGAGCTGGAAGAGGTTCCAGCGGGTGGCCTGCTGGATCGCGGGCTGGCCGTCGATCTGCACGTCGGAGCGGGCCCAGAAGTCGTCGAGCCACTCGCGCTGCTTGACGAACTGCTCCTCGACCGGGGTCTCGCGTGCGCGGTCGAGCGTGCGGTCGCAGCGGTCGGCGAGCTCGCGCACCGGCACGCCGCGGGACGTGTGGTACGTCAGCGTCTTGACCAGGCGGATCGGGCTGCCCGCCTTCGCCTTCACGCGGTAGACGTGCTTGGCGAGGTCGTCGTCGATCTGAGCGGTCTGGTCCCACTCGTTCTCGGTCTCGAGGACGTGCTCGGCGCCGCACGCGATCGTCATCTGCGAGTTGGTGGTGCGGTAGCCGAGCAGGTAGCGGGTGCCGTTGACGCGCTTGAGGCGCGGCTGGAGCACGCGGTCCTCGAAGGACTCGGCCTTGCGCGGGTCGAAGCCCGCCGCCTCGCTGCCCGAGGGAGCGTGGTACTCGTCCACGCCGTCCTGGCGGTTGAGGATCTGGCTCGAGATGAGCACCGACGCGTCGCCGTCGAGCAGCTCCACCTCGTAGTCGAGGATCGCGAGGTGACGGTCGGTGAAGGACACGAGGCGGCGCGAGCGGATCAGCACGCGCTTGCCCGACGGCGTGCGCCACTCGAGCTCGCGGTGCAGCACGCCGTTCGCGAAGTCGAGGCGGCGCGAGTACGAGAGGATGTCCGCCTCGCTGAGCACGAACGGCTCGTCGTCGACGTAGAGGCGGATGATCTTCGCGTCCGGGACGTTGACGATGGTCTGCCCGACGCGGGCGAAGCCGAACGCCTCCTCCGCGTGGCGGATCGGCCAGGTCTCGTGGAAGCCGTTGATGAAGGAGCCGTAGGCGTAGCCGTCGCGACCCTCCTCGACGTTGCCGCGGAGGCCGAGGTAGCCGTTGCCGGTCGCGAAGAGCGTCTCGGTGCGCCCCTGCAGCTCGCTCGCGAACTCGGTCTCGAGCAGGGCCCACTCGTCGACCGGGAAGCGGTTGCGGTCGAGCGGGTCGGAGGTGATGGGGTTCATGCGGCGTCCTCGGGGGTGGAGACGGGGAGGAAGGGGAGGAGCTCGGCCAGGTCGTCCACGACGAGGTCGGCGCCGTGCTCGAGCAGGGCCTCGGCGCCGACTCCGCGGTCGACTCCCACGACGAGCCCGAAGGCGCCCGCGCGGCCGGCGGCGACTCCGGAGTGCGCGTCCTCGACGACGGCGCACTCGGCGGCCGTGAGTCCGAGCAGCTCGGCGGCGTAGAGGTAGGTGTCGGGGGCGGGCTTGCCCGCGATGGAGCGCTCGGCGGCGAGCAGGCCGTCGACGACGACCTCGAAGCGGTCGCGGAGCCCGGCGGCGACGAGCACGGGCACGCCGTTGCGGGAGGAGGTCACGACGGCGACCTCGACGCCCGCGGCGATCGCCGCGTCGAGGAACGCGAGCGAGCCGGGGTAGGGCGCGACCCCCTCCGCCTCGAGCACGGCGTTGAACGCCGCGTTCTTGCGGTTGCCGAGCCCGCAGACCGTCTCGAGCGCGGGGTCGTCGGACGGCTCGCCCTCGGGCAGCACGATGCCGCGGGAGGCGAGGAGTGCGCGGACGCCGTCGTAGCGCGGGCGCCCGTCGATGGAGCGGAAGTAGTCGGCGTCGGAGTAGCCCTCGGCGATCCCCTTCGACTCGAGGTACGACGTGAAGAGCCGCGACCACGCGTGCATGTGCACATCGGCGGTCGGCGTCAGGACGCCGTCGAGGTCGAACAGGAGCGCACGGAGCCCGCGGAGAGCGGAGGCGTCGGGGCGCGCGGAGAGTGCAGACACGGCGGGGGAACCTCTGGTCGGGGGCAGGATGCGGCGGAGTGTGCCGACGACGGCTGCCCGCCACGGACTGTGAAGAATCGTATACGCCGCCCGGGGTGGTGTCTGGAACCGTTTACACGTCCGTCACGTGCGCGCCTCGCGGCGTGCCCTCAGGGCGCGATCCGCCGCTGTCGAGTCCGGGACTCGCCGTCGGTCGCCGATCGTCCGCAGAAGTAAGGCTGCAGTGCTCTCCGCGTCGAAGTGAAGCGATCGCGGCGCCGCGAGCCTCAGTTCTGCGGGGCGGAGGCGTCCTCGGCGGGCGGAGCGAGCCGGTGGCGGCCGAGCGGGAGCATCAGCGGCGTGCCGGAGGTCGGGTCGGTGATGATGCGGCTGTCGAGCCCGAAGACGGCGCGCACCACGTCCTCGGTCAGCACCTCGGCGGGGGTGCCGGCGGCGTGCACGGTGCCGTCGGCCAGGGCGACGAGGTGGTCGGCGTAGCGGGCCGCCAGGTTGAGGTCGTGCAGCACCATGACCACGGTCGTGCCGCGCGTGCGGTTGAGGTCGACGAGGAGGTCGAGCACCTCGACCTGGTGGCTGACGTCGAGGAACGTGGTCGGCTCGTCCAGCAGCAGCAGGTCGGTCTCCTGCGCGAGGGCCATGGCGATCCAGACGCGCTGGCGCTGCCCGCCCGAGAGCTCGTCGACCGCGCGGTCGGCGAGGGCGGCGGTGTCGGTCGCGTCCAGGGCCGTCGCGACGGCCTCGTCGTCGTGCGCGTTCCAGCGGCTCAGGAGGCCCTGGTGCGGATGGCGTCCGCGGCCGACGAGATCGGCGACGGTGATCCCCTCCGGAGCGATCGGCGACTGCGGGAGGAGGCCGAGCGTGCGCGCCAGCTGCTTCGCGGGCATCCGGTGCACGGCCTTGCCGTCGAGTAGCACGGTGCCCGCGCGCGGGGCGAGCAGGCGCGACATCGAGCGGAGGAGGGTCGACTTGCCGCAGGCGTTCGCGCCGACGATCGCGGTGATCCGGCCGGGCGGGACGACGAGGTCGAGGCCGTCGACCACGGTGCGGTCGCCGTAGCCGAGGGTGAGGCTCTCGACGGTCAGGGTGTGCTCGGCGGTCACAGGGACCCTCCCGATCGGTTGCTGCGGACGATGAGGTAGATCAGGTACGGGGCGCCGAGGACCCCGGTCACGACGCCGACCGGGTAGCGCAGCCCCAGCGCGTACTGCCCGACGAGGTCGGCGACGAGCACGAGCAGGGCTCCGACCAGGGCAGACGGCACCAGGAGGGAGGCGCCCGGGCCGATGAGGCGCGCGGCGATGGGCCCGGAGAGGAACGCGACGAACGCGATGGGGCCGGCGGCCGCGGTGGCGAACGCGATGAGGCCGACGGCCGCGACGATCACGACGAGACGCGTGCGGTTCACCCGGATGCCGAGAGCGGAGGCGGTGTCGTCGCCGAGCTGCGTGCCGGCGAGGTCGCGGGAGCTGAGCAGCAGCACCGGGGTCAGGACGACCACGGCGACGAGGACCGGGACGACCTCCTCCCAGCGGGCGCCGTTCAGACTGCCGGTGAGCCAGCGGCTCGCCTCCTGGAAGTCGAAGGCGGCGGCGCGGGACAGGATGTAGGCGGTGACGCTGTCGAGCATGGCGGCGACGCCGATGCCGATGAGGATCAGCCGGGTGCCCGCGACTCCGCTGCGGTAGGCGAGGGCGTAGACCACCAGGGCGACGGCGAGACCGGCGGTGATCGCGAGGATCGAGACCTGCGTGGATCCCAGCGACAGCGTCACGATGGCGAAGGCCGCGGCGGCGGAGGCGCCCGCGCTGATGCCGATGATGTCGGGGCTCGCGAGGGGGTTCCGCAGCATGGTCTGGAAGCTGACGCCGCCGAGGCCGAAGCAGAGGCCGACGAGCACCGCGAGCACGGCGCGCGGGAGGCGCAGGCGGCCGACGGTGAAGGAGGCGCCCGGCACCTGCTCACCGAGGATCACCCGGAGCACCTCGTCGGGCGTGTAGACGGTCTGGCCGTAGACGAGTGAGAGCGCGAAGGCGACGACGACCGCGACGGCCAGCACGGCGACGACGGCGCGGCGGCGGGCCCCGCGACGACGACGACCGGACGCGACGGCGGCGGCGGTGGCGGAGTGGCTCCGCTCGAGCACCGCGGTCACAGCTCGCGCACCTTCTGGCGGCGGACGATCGCGATGAAGACGGGAGCGCCGATCAGCGCGGTGATGATGCCGACGTCGATCTCGCTCGGGCGCGCGACGATGCGGCCCACGACATCGGCGCCGGTGAGGAGGACCGCGCCGGCGACGGCCGAGAACGGCAGCAGCCAGCGGTGGTCGACGCCGACGATCAGGCGGCAGGCGTGCGGGACGACGAGGCCGACGAAGCCGATCGGTCCGGTGATCGCGGTCGTCGCTCCGCAGAGGACCACCGCGCCCAAAGCCGCGGCGCCCCGGGCGACGGCGACGCGCTCGCCGAGGCCTGCGGCGAGCTCGTCGCCGAGCGCCAGGGTGTTGAGGCTCTTGGCCGAGAGCACGCAGATCGCGAAGCCGACCGCGAGGAACGGCAGGACCTGGCCGATGCTCGCGAACGTGCCGCCGCCCACTCCGCCGATCTGCCACGAGCGGATGCCGCCCGAGAGGTCGGCGCGCGGAAGGATGATCGCGCTGATCACCGAGACGAGGGCGGCCGAGGTGGCGGCGCCGGCCAGCGCGAGCTTGAGCGGAGTCGCTCCCCCGCGGCCGAGGGAGCCGACGACGTAGACGAACACGGCCGCGACGGCGGCGCCTCCGATGGCGACCCAGATGAAGCCGGTGGCGGTGCTGAGACCGAAGAAGACGATGCCGGTGACGACGGCGAGGGAGGCGCCGGTGTTGACGCCGAGGATGCCGGGGTCGGCCAGCGGGTTGCGGGTCACGCCCTGCATGAGCACGCCGGCGACGCCCAGGGCGGCTCCGGCGATCATGGCGAGCACGGTGCGCGGGAGGCGCTTGGCGACCGCGGCCTGCCCGAAGCCGTCGGTCGAGCCTCCGAACGCCGCGACGACGTCGCTCCACGCCACGTCGCGCGAGCCGACCATGACTGAGAGCACGCCCGCGCCGACGAGCACTCCGACCGCGACGAGCAGCCAGAGCGCACGCAGACGCCGCGGACGTCGCACAGCGGCGACGCCCGCGGCGGCAGGCGGGGCGGTGAGGGTCACTTCGCCTTGTCGGCGGCCTCGGCCAGCAGGCCGAGGTAGTCGTCGAGGACGTACGAGATCGACAGCGGGGTCGGGTTCGCGGCGGTGCCCAGCGGGGTGGATGGGAGGCGGACGATGGCGTCGTTCGCGACGGCCGGGATCTGCGAGAGCAGCGGGTCGGCCTTGAGCGTGTTCACGAGCTCGTCGTCGCCGTAGGTCACGATCACGTCGACGTCGTCGAACGCGTCGGCCTGCTCGGCGCTCTGGGTGAGCGAGAACGCGTCGGTGGTCGCCGAGGCGGTCTCGATGCTGCCGGGGGTGGCGAGGCCGAGGTCGGCGAAGAAGGCCGGACGGGTGTCGTGGGTCGTGTAGAAGCTGACCTGGCTGAGGTCGGTCGGGTCGACGTGGGTGAGGAACATGGCGGAGGTGCCCTCGAGCTGCGGGTACGCGGCGGCGGCCTCCTGGATCTCGCCCTCGAGCTCGGTGACGAGCTCCTCGCCCTCGGCGGCCATGCCCATGGCCTCGCTGTTGAAGGTGATGGTGTCGCGCCACGAGGTGCCCCACGCGGTCTCGGGGTAGGCGACGACGGGAGCGATCTCGCTCAGGGTGTCGTAGTCCTCCTGCGTCAGGCCGGAGTAGGCGGCGAGGATCACGTCGGGCTGCGTGTCGGCGACGGCCTCGAAGTCGATGCCGTCGGTCTCGTCGAACAGGACCGGGGTCTCGCCGCCGAGCTCCTCGAGCTTCGCGGAGACCCACGGGAGCAGTCCGTCGCCGTCGTCGTCGCCGAAGTTGGCGGCGGCCATGCCCACGGGGACGACGCCCAGCGCGAGGGGGACCTCGTGGTTCGCCCAGTTGACGGTCGCGACGCGCTCGGGCTGGGACTCGATGGTCGTCGTGCCCAGCGCGTGCTCGATGGTGATGGGGGTGAAGTCGCCCGAGGCGGCGTCCTCGGAGCCGGTCGCGGCGGACGAGCAGCCGGCGAGACCGGCGGTGAGCAGTGCGGTCGCGAGGAGTGCGAGCGGCTTGGTGACGCGGGGCATCGTTCCCTTTCGGAAGGCGGTTCCAGGAGTGTCGGCCGGGTGGACCGAGAGTAAGGATAGCCTAACCAATATGTGAGGGATTCTTCAGACTGTCAGTCCTTCTCCTGCGCTGGGCCGCCCGCCGTCGGTGTGCTCGGCGTCCGTCCCTCCCTCGGCCGCCGTCGCACCTCCTCGAGAGCCTCGATGAGGGCCGCGACTCCCGCCGGAGTCGGCGAGATCCGCACCGCCGCCATCGGCCCGCTGTCGCGGACGGCAACGGGCAGCTGCTCCCCTGAGGGCGCCACCGTGACGACGAGGGCGGTACCGGAGTGTCTGCCGATCCGCACTGCGCCCGTCGAGAACGGCCCCAGCCGGTCCCACGCGAGCACGACCGGTTTCTCCGACCCGGCGCTGGAGCTGTGGATCGCCACTCCGTCCTCATCGATGACCAGGAAGTACATCATCGCCAGGGAGAAGAAGCGGTTGCTCTGCACGCGAGGCAGTGCCGACACGGTCTCGGGGGTCCGCTGGGCCTCGAGGATCACGGCATCCGGATGGGCTGTGCGCAGACGGTCCCAAAGGGCGTCGGTCCGCCACCGCACCGAGAGGATCCAGGCGACGAGGGGGACGAAGATCACGAGCATGACGACGATCATCGGCACGATCCCCGACGATCGCCCCTCGCCGACGGCCACGGGTGCCACGCCCACGACGACGCCGAGCGGGATGAGGAGCAGATAACCGAGGGCGCGGGGGAATCGGGAGGGGATCACCGAGCGAGTATCCCCGCCGTCCGCACTCGGAGCGGCACCCCAGATCGGGTGAACCGTCAGGCTGCGGCGAGCTTCTCGACCGTGCGGAGGTTCCGGGTGGTCGTGGTGGCGCGGTAGGCGGCGCGGGCCAGGACCTTCGCCGCCGGAGTGTCCGTGGACGACCCGCGCGGGCAGCGCCAGTAGAGGACTCCCGCGCCCCTCTGCAGAAGGTCGACGTCGTTCGTGCCGATCGCGGCGAGGGCGTCGTCGAGTGCGGCGTCGCTCGAGCCGAAGACGACGTACGGATGCGCGACGTCGTCGATCCGCTCGAACGGGTACGCGCGGGCGACCGCGGCGAGCGCCTCCTGCTCGATGAGGACGATCCAGGCGTCGTAGCCGAAGCGCTCCTCCAGCGCGGCCTCAAGGGCGGGCTTCAGCTCGGCGGGGTCGCGGTCGGAGTCGAAGGCCGCGTTGCCGCTCGCGAGGACCGTGCGGACTCCCGCGCCGCCGATTCGCTCGACGACCGCCGCGAGGTCGGCGCTGCGGACCGTGCGGCCGTTGACGTTCACTCCGCGCAGCAGCGCCAGGTAGCGGGTCATGCCGCGACGGTAGCGTGACGGCATGGTGCTGGGAAGCGGACGACGACGCACGGAGCCGACTCTCGAAGACGCGATCCTGCAGGCGAGCACGCGCGGGCCGGGCGCGCGGACCCGCGCCGAGCTCGCTCCTCCGTCGGGTCGGCATCTCGTGCTGCCCGAGACCTCGGGCACGGTGCTCGCGATCGATGTCGACGCGCTCGTCGCGCTCGCGGCGCGAGAGGACCTGTTCGTGGCGCTGGAGCGGCGGGCAGGCTCTTTCGCGGTGGCCGCGACTCCGCTGCTCTCGTGGTGGTCGGCCGACGAGACGGTGCCCGACGAGGCCCAGGAGCGGCGGATCGACGGGCAGGCGCTCGCCGCGGTCGTGCTCGGGGCGGGGCCGGGGGCGGATGTGGACTCGCGGCTGGACGCGCTCGCGGCGGCGGCGGACCTGGACGGGCTGGCGTCGGCACTGGCGCTGCTCGCCCGGGTGCCGGACCCGCCGGCGGCGTACCAGGATCCGGAGGGGTTCCTGCGGGTGATCGCTCCGGAGTCGCCGTTCGAGCGGCGACTGACCGTGCTGTCCCGCGTGGAGGCGCCGGCGGAGACGCTCCTGCTGGTGCTGCGGGACTGCGCGTTCACGGCGACGCTGCCCCGGCGGCGCGCGGCGATCGCGGCCCTCGCGGAGCAACTCCGGGCGTCGGACCCGTCGGCGCGTATGGACGAGCTGGCCGTCGCGGTGGATGCGGCGCTGGAGAAGCGCTGGGGCGTGCTGTGAGGCGCGGCCCCCGCGAGCACGGGCCGGTGAATAGGCTGGTCGGATGTCCCTCCCC
This sequence comes from Rathayibacter rhapontici, assembly GCF_001995175.1. Lineage (GTDB taxonomy): Bacteria > Actinomycetota > Actinomycetes > Actinomycetales > Microbacteriaceae > Rathayibacter. Next base: position 38,721 of record NZ_MUKN01000020.1, on the reverse strand, counting down.
GGTCTCGACTTCCGCCACTTCCCCGCCGCACTGACCGCCGAGGGCGGTCCCGACGCCGCCACCCGCGCCTGGGGCACCGCGATCAACGCGGGGTTCCACGAGAAGGAGTACTCGGCCGAGCAGTGGCGTGACTGGGCCGAGCACATGGTCGCCGACCAGCGCTTCCTGACCGCGGTGCACGACTCCGACGCCCCCGAGGGCCTCGACGGCGCGGCGGTGCCCGTCGCCACGTACGCCGCGTTCCCCGGCACGCTGCAGGTCGGCCGTGGCCGCGAGCTCCCGGCGCACCTCGTCTCGCAGGTGACCGTGCGGGCGACCCACCGGCGCCGCGGGATCCTGCGCGCCATGATCACCGACGACCTCGACCGCGCCCGCGAGGCCGGCGCCGCCGTCGCGCTGCTGACCGCCAGCGAGGCCTCCATCTACCGCCGCTTCGGCTTCGGCCGCTCCGCCTTCACCCGCTCGATCCGCGTCGACACCGGTCCGCGCTTCGCCCTGCAGGTCGAGCCGGCCGGACGCGTCGAGGTCGTCTCGACCCCGTGGCTGCAGTCGCGGGTCGAGGAGGTCTTCGCGGCGTTCCACGCGCGCACCCCGGGGTCCATCACGCGCCAGTCGCGTGCCGCGGGCAACGCGGTCGGCATGGAGACGGGCGAGACCGTGTCGGGACCCTCCGTCCGCTCGGCCGTGCACCTGGACTCCGAGGGCGTGCTCGACGGCTACGTCACCTACCGCGCCACCGGGCCGGACGACGACGACCGCACCCTCGCGGTCGTCGACCTCGTCGCCGCGACGGAGGACGCGTACCTCGGCCTCTGGGGCTTCCTCGGCGCCGTCGACCTCGCGTCAACCGTCACGTGGGACATGGCTCCGCTCGACGACCCGCTCACCTGGGCGCTGCGCGACGCGCGCGTGGTGCAGGTGACCACGGTCTCCGACCTGATCTGGACCCGGGTCCTCGATGTCGCGGCGGCGTTCGGCGCGCGTCCCTGGACGACCGACGGCGAGCTGGTGATCGCGGTGCGGGACGCCCTCGGGCTCGTCGACGGCGGCTACCGCATCACGGTCGACGGCGGGGAAGGGCGCGTCGAGCGCACCGACGCGGCCGCGGTGCTCGAGCTCGACGTCGCCGACCTCGGCACGCTGCTGCTCGGCTCGGCCCGCCCGTCGACGCTCGCCCGCGCGGGCGCCGTGGTGCTGGCTCCGGAGGACCGCGAGCGAGTCGACCGCTTCTTCGCGCCGGTCGCGGAGCCGTACTGCATCTCGTTCTTCTGATCCGGCAGGGCGTTCGGAGCCGCAGAGCTGAGGCTGAGAGCCGGAACCGGGCCGCGACCGCCCCAGTCGGAACGCTGAGCCTTACTTCTGCAGGCCTCGCGACTCGCAGGCTCCTCCGGGCGTCCCCGCATGCGGCGTCGGTCATGCTGGAGGACCCCCCAACCTGGAGGTCCGCGTGGGTGCATCCGTGATCGTCGACGTCATCGTCGTGCTGAGCCTGATCGGCGCGCTGGTCGACGGCCTGCGCCGCGGGTTCCTCCGCACCGCCGGCGGACTCGCGGGCATCGTCGCCGGCGCGATCGGCGCCTCCTTCGCGGTGCCCGCCGTCTCGGCCTGGGCCGCCGGGAGCGAGTGGCGCATGCTGGCCGTGATCGGCACCGCGGTGCTCTGCCTCGGCATCGGCTACGCGATCGGCGCCTCCATCGGCGCCGCGTTCGGCCGCGGGGCCGACAAGGTGAAGCTCGGCGTGCTCGATCGGCTCGCCGGAGGAGTCGCGGGCGTCGCGATCTCGGGTCTCGTCTGGATCGCGATCACCTCGGCCGTCTCGCTCCTGGGCGTGCCGCTCGTGACCACCTCCGTCGCGGGCTCCACGGTCATCCGCACCATCGACGACCTGACTCCGGATCCCGTGCGCGGCTTCCTCGCGCAGCTCCAGTCGACGGTCGTCGACGAGGGCACGTCGTGGATCGTCGAGGCGATCGACGCTCCGACGCAGGCGCCGAGCATCGCCGACGTCGCCACCGACGACCCCGAGGTGGCGACCGCCTCCGACTCCGTCGTGCGGGTCTCGGGCACGGCCTGGGCCTGCGACGTCGGAGTGACGGGCAGCGGCTTCGTCGTGTCGGACGACCGCGTGGTCACCAACGCGCACGTCGTCGCCGGAGTGTCGGAGCCGGTCGTCGAGGCACCGGGCGAGCCGCCGCGCACCGGCCGGGTCGTCTACGTCGACGCCGCCGCCGACCTGGCGGTCGTCGCGGTCGACGGCCTGTCCGCCGCTCCGCTCGCGCTCGACGACGCCGTCGCCGCGGGCGACGACGCGGTGGTCGCCGGCTACCCCTTCGGCGGGCCGCTGACGCTCGGATCGGCGCAGGTCTCCTCCGACGCCACCGTGTCGCTGATGGTCGACGGCGCACCCACCTCGCGCGAGGTGCTGACGCTCGCGGCCGTCGTCAACCAGGGCAACTCCGGCGGCCCGCTGCTCTCGCTCGAGGGCACGGTCTCGGGGGTCGTGTTCGGCAAGGCGGCGTCGGTGGACAACGTGGGCTACGCGATCCCGCTGTCGGTGCTGTCGCCGGTGGCCGCCGAGGCGCCGTCGCTGAGCGCGGCGGTCGACCCCGGAGCCTGCGTCTCGCGCTGAGAGTCAGTCGAGGGGACCGCGGGTGAGCACGAGGTCCAGGCCGTCGAGCCGCAGCACCTCGTCCGAGGCGCCGGGGCCCTCGAGGTAGGCCGTGACCGCGGGGTCGACCGGGAAACGGGCCGACTCCTGGATCGCGATCGCGACGATCCCCTCCGAGGCCGGATCGGTCGTGTACCGGTCGCCGAGGTACGGGACGTAGACGCCCGAGGACATTCCCTGCACGAGCACCAGGCCCTCGTCGAGACCGCACTCGCGGAGGGCGTCGGCGACGCGCGCGACTCCGGTCGGCCGCTCCTGCAGCACCCCGAGCGTCGAGACGGCCCCGATGACGACGGAGGCGGCCAGCAGGACCGCCCCGACCCCGCGGGCGACCCGGGGCGGCAGGGAGAGGCGCCCGCGCAGTGCCTCCGCGACGCCCACTCCGGCGAGCGCGCAGAGCAGCCACGCCCAGACCGCGTAGTAGTGCGGCAGGGCGACCGAGCTGATCGCCAGGTGGAAGACGAGCAGCAGCGCCGTCGCCGAGCCGAGATAGAGCACGAGCGCGCGCTGCCGTGGCGCGATCAGCGCCAGGAGCACCCCGGCGAGCAGCACGGCGAGCGCCGGGACTCCGAGCCCCACCGCCGTGAACCAGAGGTTCGCCCACCACGGGGGGAAGGCGTAGGCGGCGCCGGCCACGTCGATCAGGTGCCCGTCGGCGTTGTGCTCGGACTGGAACTCGACCAGGTACCGGATCGCCTCCACCGGATGCACGGGCAGGTAGGCGAGCACGGCGGCGACGAGGAAGGCGGCGGAGAAGCCCGCGGCGCCGAGCCACGCGCGCCGGCGACTCCGCCGGCCGACCATCAGCAGCGGGATCAGCACGACCGGCGCGAGCACCGCGGTCGTGAGCTTCGACGTGACCGAGAGGGCGAGGAGCGCGCCGGCGAGCGGCATCAGCCAGGGTCGCGCGCCCTCGCGCCGGGCCCAGGCCCACGCGGCCGCCATCGCGGCGACGGCGAACAGGATCATGAACGGCTCGAGGATCGCGAACCGGTCGATCCGCCCCGGCCCGCCCGCGCTCGAGCGGGGGAGGAGGAGGAAGAGGCCGGCCGGGATCAGGGCGAGCACGAAGCCGAGCTCGCGCTTCAGCCAGAACCAGAGGATCGCGCCGGTGAGGAACGTCGCGGCCGCGGCCGCGAGGCGGCCGGCGAGGAGCCCCTCGCCCAGGAGGAGCTGCGCGACGCCGAGCACGTACTTGGCGGTCGGCGGGTGCTCCAGGTTCGCGCTCACGTCGCCGTGGAGGTAGTCCCAGCCGGCGGAGAGGTAGACGGGCTCGTCCGAGTTCACGTTCGCGGCGCTCAGGTTCCCGAAGCACTGCACGAGACCCCAGAGGACGGTCACGAGGAGAGCCGCCCACTTCATCCGGCGATCCTATGCGCTGTGTGCGGCAGCCGAGAGGTCGCGGGAGGCCTCCCGGCGGCCGGTCCGCGGCGCCGCCTCCCGGCCGGGGCCGCGCGGGCGGCGGCCGGTAGGATCGACGCGCATCCCCCGCCCCCTCTCCAGGAGCCTCGAGCACATGGCACAGAGCCGCATCGCCGTCCCCGACACCACCGCGAACGCGGAGGCGACTCCCGAGAAGGAGCAGCCCTACGCGGCTCTCGGCCTCAAGCCCGACGAGTACGCGAGCATCCGCGAGATCCTCGGCCGGCGCCCCACGAGCGGCGAGCTGGCGATGTACTCGGTGATGTGGAGCGAGCACTGCTCCTACAAGTCGTCGAAGATGTACCTCCGCCAGTTCGGGCAGAAGGTCTCCCCCGCCATGAAGAAGAACCTCATGGTCGGCATGGGCGAGAACGCCGGAGTGGTCGACGTCGGCGAGGGCTGGGCCGTCACCTTCAAGATCGAGAGCCACAACCACCCGAGCTACATCGAGCCGTTCCAGGGCGCGGCGACCGGAGTGGGCGGCATCGTCCGCGACATCATCTCGATGGGCGCGCGGCCCGTCGCGGTCATGGACGCGCTGCGCTTCGGAGCGATCGACGACCCCGACACGGCGCGCGTCGTGCACGGCGTGGTCGCCGGCATCTCCTTCTACGGCAACTGCCTCGGCCTGCCGAACATCGGCGGCGAGACCTACTTCGACTCCGTCTACCAGGGCAACCCGCTCGTGAACGCCCTCGCGGTCGGAGTGCTGCGCCACGAGGACCTGCACCTCGCGAACGCCCGCGGAGTCGGCAACAAGGTCGTGCTCTTCGGGGCGCGCACGGGCGGCGACGGCATCGGCGGCGCGTCGATCCTCGCCTCCGACACCTTCGCCGACGGCGGACCGACCAAGCGCCCGGCCGTCCAGGTCGGCGACCCGTTCGCCGAGAAGGTGCTCATCGAGTGCTGCCTCGAGCTGTTCCGCGGCGATCTCGTCGAGGGCATCCAGGACCTCGGAGCGGCCGGCATCTCGTGCGCGACCTCCGAGCTCGCCTCCAATGGCGACGGCGGCATGTTCATCGAGCTCGACTCGGTGCTGCTGCGCGACCCCTCGCTCACGGCCGAGGAGATCCTCATGTCGGAGTCGCAGGAGCGCATGATGGCGGTCGTGACGCCCGAGAAGCTCGACGCGTTCCTCGAGGTCGTCGGCAAGTGGGACGTCGAGACCAGCGTGCTCGGCGAGGTCACCGACTCCGGCCGCCTGATCATCAACTGGCACGGCGAGGAGATCGTCAACGTCGACCCGCGCACCGTCGCGGTCGACGGACCGGTCTACGAGCGGCCCCTCGAGTACCCGGCCTGGCTCGACGCGCTGCAGGCCGACTCGTCCTCGCGCCTGCCCCGGAAGTCGTCCGGAGACGGGCTGCGCGCCGAGACCCTCGCGCTGCTGGGTTCGGCGAACCTCGCCGACAAGAGCTGGATCACCTCGCAGTACGACCGCTACGTGCTCGGCAACACCGCGCTCAGCTACCCCGACGACGGCGGCATGGTCCGCGTCGACGAGGAGTCGGGCCTCGGCTTCGCCGTCGCGACCGACGCCAACGGCCGCTGGTGCCAGCTCGACCCGGCGCAGGGCGCCCGCCTCGCGCTGGCGGAGGCGTACCGCAACGTCGCCGTCACCGGCGCCTCCCCCGTCGCCGTCTCGGACTGCCTCAACTTCGGCAGCCCCGAGAACCCCGAGGTCATGTGGCAGTTCCGCGAGGCGGTCACCGCCCTCGCCGACGCCTGCCTCGAGCTCGAGATCCCCGTCACCGGCGGCAACGTCTCGTTCTACAACCAGACCGGCGACGTGCCGATCTTCCCGACCCCGGTCGTCGGCGTGCTCGGCGTGATCGACGACGTCGCGCGCCGCATCCCCTCGGGCTGGCAGGACGAGGGCGACAACGTCTACCTCCTGGGCACGACCCGCGACGAGCTCGACGGCTCGGCCTGGGCCGGCACCGTGCACGACCACCTGGGCGGCCTGCCGCCCGAGCTCGACCTCGGCCAGGAGAAGGCCCTCGCCGAGCTGATCGCGGCGGGCGCGCGGGAGTCGCTCATCGCCTCCGCCCACGACCTCGCCGACGGCGGGCTCGTGGTCGCCGTCGCCGAGTCGGCGCTGCGCTTCGGCGTGGGTGTGCGGATCTGGCTCGACGAGCTGATGGAGCGCGACGGGGTCGACGCGACCGCGGCGCTCTTCTCGGAGTCGACCGGCCGCGTGCTGGTGTCGGTGCCGCGCGAGGACGACGTGAAGTTCCGCGGGCTGTGCGAGGGGCGCGGGTACCCCGTGCTGCGCATCGGCGTGACGGACGCGGCGACTCCGGCCGTCGAGGTGCAGGGGCTGTTCACGCTGCCGCTCGCGGAGCTGCGCACGGTGAACAGCGCGGTGCTGCCGAAGCACTTCGCCTGATTCCGGCGGCGCTTCCGCAGAAGTCGCGGTGAGCGCGCGCGGTTCCGCCGACTTCCGGAGGATCGCCGCGCGGGCTCCTGCTGGCTCGCTTCCGCAGAAGCTGCGGTAACGGCGCGCGCTTCCCGCAACTTCTGGAGGATGGGCGCGCACTCCGGGCCGCCGCCCGGCGCGCTTCGCCAGAAGTTGCGGTGAACGCTCGCGCTTCCCGCAACTTCTGGAGGATCGCGGCGTCTCCTAGGTCGTCGAGTCCGCTGTCCAAGAGTCGTCGTACTGGGGCTCGAGTACGACGACTTCGGAGGACTCGAGGGCCGCAGGACGACGCGCGTAATCCCGCCCGCTCGCTTCCTCAGAAGTTGCGGTGAACGCTCGCGCTTCCCGCAACTTCTGGAGGATCGCCGCGTCTCCGAGCACGTCGCCCGTCCGCTGTCCAAGAGTCGTCGCACTGGGGCTCGAGTACGACGACTTCGGAGGACTCGAGGGCGGCAGGACGACGCACGGACTCCTGCCCGCTCGGGGCCGCCGCCCGGCGCGCTTCGCCAATAGTTGCGGTGAGTACTCACGCTTCCCGCAACTTTTGGAGGAGGGGCGCGCAGGAGGGTTCCGTTATTACGGAATAGTTGCAAGAATGGAGGCATGACCTCCCGCGACCTCGCCGCCGAGCTCGACGAGCTCCGCGCCCGTCTCGACCGGCTCGAGGCGGGCGGAGCCGTCGCTCCCGTCCCCGGACCCCCGCACGACGACCCGCTCTGGGCGATCACGGCCCTCCGCGACCGGCTCCCCCCTCCCGGCGGCGTCGTCTTCGCGGGCTCCGTCGGCACTCCGGCCGGCCCCGTCGAGTGGCAGTACGGGCTCACGACCGACGCGTTCTTCGAGCGCGACTGGGGCGCCAGCCCCGGCCCCGCCGCGCTCGCGGCCCTCGGCAGTCCGGTGCGCCTGCGGTTCCTCCAGGCCGTCGCGGGCGGAGTCGAGACGGTCGCGCAGCTCGCCGAGAGCGAGGGCGCCGGCACCACCGGCCAGATCTACCACCACGTCAACCAGCTCGTCGCGGCGGGCTGGCTCGAAGCGCGCGGCCGCGGACGCTACGGCGTCCCTCCGGAGCGACTCGTCCCGCTGCTGGTGATCCTGCTCGCCGCCGGAGGCCCCCGATGACGCGCCGCACCCGTGTCGTCGTGGCCGCCGCGGCCGCCGCCGCGGTCCTCGCCGCCGGCGTGCTCCTCCGCCCGCCGACCCCGTCCCTCTCCCCCGAGGCGACCGGGGACGCGGAGCTCGCCACCTGGATCGCCGAGCACCTCGGCGACGGCGTCCGCGACGAGATCGTGGCCGCGGTCGTCACTCCGGAGGGCGTGCGCTTCGCCGGCTTCGGCGCGGACGAGAGGACCGAGGTCGAGATCGGCTCGGTCACCAAGACGATGACCGCGCTCCTGCTCGCGCAGAGCGCCGCCTCGGGCACCGTCGCTCTTGAGGACCGGGCCGCCGATCACGCCGACGTCGGCGGCTTCGACGGCACCCTCGAGGAGCTCGCGACGCACACGTCCGGGCTGCCGCGCCTGTCGAGCGGACTCGGCACGATCGGACGCTCGCTGCTCTCGCAGCTGCGGGGAACCGATCCCTACGCGGGCTACTCCGCCGACGACGTGCTGCGCCACGCGGCCGACGCGTCGAGTGTCGACGAGCCGTTCCTCTACTCGAACCTGGGCGCCGCGGTGCTCGGCCAGACCCTCGCGAGGGCGGAGGGGAGCGACTACGCCGATCTCGTGCAGGAGCGGATCCTCACACCGCTGGGCATGGCGGACAGCCGCGTCCCGACGACCGCCGACGGCCTCGGCCCCGACGCACCGACCGGCTACGCCGCGAGCGGCCGCTCCGTCGACGCCTGGGCGATGGGCGGCTACGCCCCGGCCGGAGGCGTGCGCTCGACGGCCGCCGACATGGCCCGCTACGCGCAGGCGCTGCTCACCGACGATCCGGCTCTCGGAGTCGCAGCCGACGAAGTGCTCGCTCCTCGCCACGACGCCGGCGGATCCGATCGCGTCGGCCTCGCGTGGTTCACGTCCGAGGCGGCCGACGGCCGCGAGACGACGTGGCACGACGGAGGCACGTCCGGCTACTCCACGATGCTCGCGATGGACCGCGAGCGCGGAGTCGCCGTCTTCGTGAACGGCAGCACCGCCACCTCGGTCGACGACGTCGGCCTGGACCTGCTCGCCCACGTCCTGGAGGAGGGGTCGTGATCCTCGCCACGCTCGTCGCACTCGTCATCGGCGTCTACGTCGTCGGACGCACCGCTCTGGCCGCGGTGCCGCTGCCCCGGTTCGGGACGCTCCTCGCCCGCGACCGCTTCCGCCTGCTCTCGCACCTGGTCGACGCGGCGCTCGTGCTCGCGCTCGTCCGGGTCTTCGCCGACTGGACCGCGGTGACGCTCGCTCCGTGGTTCGCGCTGGTCGCGGTGACCGCGGCCGCTGTCGCCGGAGCCGCCCTGCGCTGGGAGTCGCTGCCCTGGCTCGCCGAGGGCGAGAAGGCCGGCCGGCGCGGAGTGGGGTTCGCCGCGTCCGTCGCGGTGACGGCGGTGCTCCTGGGCCTCGTCGCGGCCTGACGACACCGCGCGGCGGTCAGTCCTCCTGCTCGGGCAGCGGGCTCGGAGCGTCGTTGTCGAGGACGCGGCCGTTCTGGTCGCCGACGCTCAGCACGGCCGACGGGCTCAGGTTGAGCGTGTCGCCGGCGTAGAGCGAGTCGATGCCCACTCCGTCGCGGCGCGCCGAGTTGAGCGCGTCGAGGAACTCGGGGCTGACGCAGAAGCGCTCGGCGATCTCGGCGCTGATGTCGCCCCCGGCGACGAGATAGGAGGCGGGGCTCCCGTCGGTCGCGGTCGTGACGGCGCCGGTCGCACCGGTCTTGGGACCGCTGTCCCGGACGGACTCGAGGTCGACGTCGCCGATCGATCCCGACGGCGCGGCGGCGGCCGAGGCGCAGGATCCCGTCGACGGCGTCGATCCGGAGGCGCCCGCCAGGGGGACCGGCGCGAGCACCTCGCTCGGGACGGGGCGCGGAGCGGCGGCGGGCTCCGTCGTCGCGGCCGGAGTCTCGGCCGGAGCGCTCGGGCTCGGGGCCGGCGACGTGCACCCGGCCAGCAGGAGCGTCGAGGAGAGGGCGATCAGGATGCGCTGGGTCGTCGTCTGCCGTGCCACCCGGCGACTCTAACGCGGCCGAGCCCGCCGCCGCCGCCGCGCGGCCGGCGCATTGACCTCCGCCAACGCTGAATGCCATGACGAGCCCCTGTTGGACACGGGGGCCGGGGCGGCGTGGGATGGGAGCATGCAGTACACGAATCTCGGCCGCACCGGCCTGTCCGTCTCCCGCGCCGTCCTCGGCACCATGAACTTCGGACCCGAGACCAGCGAGCCCGACTCGTTCGCGATCATGGACCGGGCGCAGGAGCTGGGAGTCAACTTCTTCGACACCGCGAACGTCTACGGCGGCGACGGGAACCGCGGCGGCACCGAGGAGATCGTCGGACGCTGGTTCGCGCAGGGCGGCGAGCGCCGCGAGCGCACCGTCCTGGCGACCAAGGTCTACGGCGACATGGAGCAGTACGCGGCGCCCGGCGCCGAGCGCGGCCGCGACTCCTGGCCCAACGGCGGCCGCCTGTCGGCCCTCAGCATCCGCCGCGCCCTCGACGACAGCCTGCGCCGCCTGCAGACCGACCACATCGACCTCTACCAGTTCCACCACGTCGACCGCTCGACGCCGTGGGACGAGATCTGGCAGGCGATGGACGTCGCCGTGCAGCAGGGCAAGGTCCTCTACGTCGCTCGAGCAACTTCGCCGGCTGGCACATCGCCCAGGCGCAGGAGGCGGCCCGATCGCGGCACTTCACCGGCCTCGCGTCGGAGCAGTCGATCTACAACCTGCTCACCCGCGACATCGAGCGCGAGGTGCTGCCGGCCGCGCTGCACTACGGGCTCGGCGTGATCCCCTGGTCGCCGCTGCAGGGCGGGCTGCTGGGCGGAGTGATCGAGAAGACGGAGTCGGGCAGCCGTCGGAACGCCGGCCGCTCGGCCGAGGCGATCGAGAAGAACCGCCCGGCGCTCGAGCAGTACGAGGCGTTCGCCCGCGAGCGCGGCGTCGCCCCGGGAGAGCTGGCGCTCGCGTGGCTCCTGCACCAGCCCGGCGTGACCGGACCGATCACGGGCCCGCGCACTATGGAGCAGCTCGAGAGCGCGGTCGCGTCGGTCGACGTGGCGCTCGACTCCGACGACCTGGCCCGCCTCGACGAGATCTTCCCCGGGCACCGCACGGCGCCCGAGGACTACGCCTGGTGACCCCGGTCCCCGTCTCCCACTCCGCACTCCCCCCGAACGAAGAGGACTCATGAAGCAGCGCGCACTCGGCGACATCACCGTCGGCGCGATCGGCCTCGGCGGCATGCCGATGTCGATCGAGGGCCGGCCCGACCGCGACCGGTCGATCGCCACGATCCACGCGGCACTCGACGCCGGCGTCACCCTGGTCGACACCGCCGACGCCTACCACCTGGGCGGCGAGGACGACCTCGGCCACAACGAGCTGCTGATCGCCGAGGCGCTGCGGGGCTACGGCGGCGACACCTCCGGAGTGCTCGTCGCCACGAAGGGCGGGCACCTGCGCCCCGAGCCCGGCGTGTGGACGCAGGACGGGCGTCCCGAGCACCTGAAGGAGGCGGCCCGCGCGTCCGCGCAGCGTCTCGGGGTCGAGGCGATCGGGCTCTACCAGTACCACCGGCCCGACCCGGCGGTGCCGTACGCCGACTCGATCGGAGCGCTCGTCGAGCTGCTCGACGAGGGCGTCATCGTGCGCGCCGGCATCTCGAACGCCGACCCGGCGCAGATCCGGGAGGCGCACGGGATCCTCGGCGGTCGCCTCGTCTCGGTGCAGAACCAGTTCTCGCCGTCGTTCCGCTCGAGCGAGCCGGAGCTCGAGCTCTGCGCGGAGCTGGGCATCGCGTTCCTGCCGTGGAGCCCGCTGGGCGGGATCTCGTCGGCCGCTGAGCTGGGCTCGCGCTACTCGGCGTTCGCCGACGTCGCCGAGGCGCACGGAGTCTCGCCGCAGGTGGTCTGCCTGGCGTGGGAGCTGGCGAAGGCGCCGATCGTGCTGCCGATCCCGGGCTCGTCGCGTCCCGAGAGCATCCGCGACTCGGCCACGGCGGCCGACCTGGAGCTGACCCCGGAGGAGCTCGCGTCGCTCGACTGAGCGCCGGGCGGGGTCTCGATACGCCCCTCCGCGGCTACTCGACCAGCAGCAGGGCGGAGCTACTCGACCAGCAGGGAGCACTCGCTGATCGAGTAGCCCGCGCAGCGGGCGTATCGAGATCCACCACCGCCGGACCCGCGGGTCTCGATACGCCCCTCCGGGGCCACTCGACCAGCAGCAGGGCGGCGCTACTCGACCGGCACCGCCGACGGCGACGGCAGCGCCGACACGAAGGCGCGGGCCGCCGCGGTCGGCCGCTCCGGAACCGCCACCATCGTGCGCCAGACGAGCAGCGGATCCTCGAGCGGCACCGCGGTCAGCGCCTCGGGGCGCTTCTCGGCGAAGTGCGCCGGCACCACCGCGACGCCCATGCCGTAGCCGACCAGATCGAGCAGCGTGTGCACGTCGTTCACCTCGAGCTCGACCTCGAACCCGAGCCCGTGCTCGGCGAACGCCTGCGCGGCCAAGTGGCTCGCACCCCAGTGCCCCTGCAGCCCCACGATCGTCTCGCCGACGAGATCGGGCACGCGGCACACCGCGCGGTCGGCGAGCGGATGATCGGGGTGCGCCAGGACCGCGAAGCCCTCGCTCGCGAGCGGCAGGGTCCGCACGCCCGCGGGCGTCGCTCCGATGTCGGCGACGAGCGCCAGATCGAGCGACCGGCGGCCACCGCCTCGAGCAGCGCGCCGGATCCGTCGTGCGTCAGCCGCAGCGCCACTCCGGGGTGCTCGCCTCGGAAGGTCGCGAGCTCGCGCGGCAGGTGCACGCCGCCCAGGCACTCCTCCGTGCCGACCGCGAGGCTCCCCCGCAGCACGCCCTGCACCGCCCGCACCGCATCCCGCGCGGCGAGAGCGCTCGCCACCGACCGCTCCGACTCCTCGAGCATCGCCCGGCCGGCGGGCGTCAGCTCCACGCGCCGGGTGCTGCGGGTGAACAGCGGACTGCCCAGCTCGCTCTCGAGCGCGCGGATGGAGGCCGAGAGCCCGGACTGCGAGATCTGCAGCGCGCTCGCGGCGCGGGTGAAGTGCTGCTCCTTCGCCACGGCGAGGAAGTGTTCGAGCTGACGCAGTTCCATGGGTCCATCTTCGCCGCGCGCGGGGGCCGGCGGGGACCGCGGGCTCAGACCGGCGTCGAGACCGCGATCACGACTCCTGTGAGGGACGAGCGGAGCCGCTCGAGACTCTGGCCGTCGGAGTCGCCGTCGAGGAGGGACTGCTTCACGGCGCCCTCGTAGCTCGCCAGCACGAGCCGGACCCCGGCGGTGGGCTCGAGCGCGAAGTCCCGGCCGACCTCCCGCAGAGCCGAGCCGATGATGTCGACGAGGGAGGCGTCGAAGCGCGCCCGGAACCCGCTGTAGCGCGTCGCGATGGCGGGGTCGCGCAGGGCCAGCAGCTCGAACTCGGCCTGCACGAGGCACCAGCGGCGGTCGTCGTCGAAGGGGCCGTGCAGGAAGTCGAGCACCACCGCGCCCAGCGCCTCTGCGGTCAGCGGCTCGGCGGTGCCGGCGAGCTTGGGCAGCGTGCGGCCCATCTGCTCGACGAGCCCGGCGAGGCGGGCGCCGTTCTCGCGCTCCATCAGGGCGAAGAACAGCTCCTCCTTGCTCGTGAAGTTCGAGTAGAACGCGCCGCGCGTGAAGCCGGCCCGCTCCGACACCTGCTCGACCGAGGCCGAGTGCACTCCGGTCTCGGCGAACACGTCGTAGGCCGCGTCGAGCAGCCGCTCGCGGGTGCGGCTGCGTCGGGAGGACTGCTCGGGAGCGTCGATCACCGTCATTCCTGGATCCTCTCCGAGAGCTGTCAAGGGGCGTTGAGCGGAATCACTGTATCGGATACGTTCCTGTATCGGATACATTCGTGTATCGGGTACACCGTCGTATCGTCCTCCTCCCCCTCGATCATCAGGAGACCGCGTGTCGTCGCTGCTCTACCGACTCGGGCGATGGGTCTACCAGGCCCACCGTCTCGTCGCCGTCCTCTGGCTGGCCGTCGTCGTGCTCGCGGGCGGCGGCGCCGTGCTGCTGAACCAGGGCACCGACAACAGCTTCTCGATCCCGGGCACCGAGTCGCAGACCGCGCTCGACCAGCTCGAGCGCACGTTCCCGCAGGTCAGCGGCACCTCCGCGCGCTACGTCGTCGTCGCTCCGGACGGCGGCGGCGTCGAGGACGCGGACATCACCGGGCCGGTGGCCGACGCCGTCGCGGCGCTCACCGGCATCGAGGGCGTCGCGGCGGTCACCGACCCCTACTCCGACACCGTCGAGGGCACGATCTCGGACGAGGGGAACGCCCTCGTCATCACCGCGCAGATGGAGGGCTCCGCGACCACCACCTCCGAGGAGTCCCGAGAGGCCCTCCAGGCCGAGGCGACGACCCTTGAGGAGGCGCTGCCCGCCGGCTCCGTCGTGTCGCTCGGCGGCGACCTCTTCTCGCAGAACCTGCCCGGAGTGACGCTCACCGAGGCCATCGGCCTCATCGTCGCCCTCGTGGTCCTGGTCCTGACCTTCGGCTCGTTCCTGGCCGCCGGCATGCCGCTCGTCACCGCACTGCTCGGCGTCGCGCTCTCGATGTCGGCCATCTTCATCGCGACCCGCTTCGCGTCGATCTCGTCGACGACTCCGCTGCTCGCCCTGATGCTCGGGCTCGCAGTCGGGATCGACTACGCCCTCTTCATCATCAGCCGCCACCAGGACCAGCTGAAGCAGGGCATGCACCCGGAGGAGTCGACCGCGCGCTCGGTCGCGACCGCCGGCTCCGCGGTGGTCTTCGCCGGCCTCACGGTGATCATCGCACTGGTCGGTCTGTCGGTCGCGAACATCCCGTTCCTGACGACCATGGGCATCGCGGCGGCGGGCGGAGTCGCGATCGCGGTGGTCATCGCGCTCACCCTCACTCCGGCGCTGCTCGGATTCGCCGGCGAGCGCCTGCGCCCGAAGGAGCGGCGCGCGAAGAAGAAGGCGACCGCGAAGCAGGTCGCCGGAGCCCACGCCGATACCGATGTCGAGCCCGACGCGGCTCCCGCCTCGCCGGGCACGCACGCGCACGCCGAGGTCCCGCGGGGCTTCTTCCGCGGCTGGGTCCGCGCCGTCACCCGGTTCCCGATCGTCACGATCATCGCCGTCATCGGCGTGCTCGGAGTCGCGAGCATCCCGGCGCTGAGCCTGCGCCTCGCGTTGCCGGACGCCGGCTACCAGGCCGAGGGCACGCCCGCCCGCGACACGTACGACCTGCTCGCCGAGAACTTCGGCGACGGCTACAACGGCCCCCTCATCGTCACCGGCACCATCATCGGCTCGACCGACCCGCTGGGCCTGATGGCCGACCTCAAGACCGAGATCGAGGGCCTCGACGGCGTCGCCTCCGTGCCGCTGGCCACTCCCAACGAGACCGCCGACACCGGGATCATCCAGGTGATCCCCGAGGGCGGACCGGACTCGGAGGAGACCAAGGCGCTGGTCGCCGAGATCCGCGACAGGCACGACTACTTCCAGGAGGAGTACGGCGTCGACCTCGCGGTGACCGGCCAGACCGCCGTCGGCATCGACATCTCGGACACGCTCGCGAACGCCCTGCTGCCGTTCGGCATCCTGGTCGTCGGCCTGTCGCTGGTCCTGCTGACGATGGTGTTCCGCTCGCTGTGGGTGCCGCTGAAGGCGACGCTGGGCTACCTGCTGTCGGTCGGAGCGTCGTTCGGCGCCGTCGCCGCGGTCTTCGAGTGGGGCTGGTTCGCCGACGCCCTGCACGTCGACAAGACGGGCCCGATCATCAGCTTCATGCCGATCATCCTGATGGGCGTGCTGTTCGGGCTCGCGATGGACTACGAGGTGTTCCTCGTCTCGCGGATGCGCGAGGACTACGTCCACGGGCGCTCGGCGCGGACCGCGGTGGAGTCGGGCTTCGTCGGCTCGGCGAAGGTCGTCACGGCGGCCGCGGTCATCATGTTCTCGGTCTTCGCGGCGTTCGTGCCCGAGGGCGACACCAACATCAAGCCGATCGCGCTGGGCCTGGCCGTGGGCGTGTTCGTCGACGCCTTCATCGTCCGGATGACGCTGGTCCCGGCGGTCCTGCACCTGCTCGGCGACCGCGCGTGGCACATGCCCCGCTGGCTCGACCGCCTCCTCCCCTCCTTCGACGTGGAGGGCGAGGGCCTGACGAAGGAGCTCGCGCTCGCCGAGTGGCCCGAGCCCGGAGCGACCGACGCGATCGCCGCCGACGGCCTCTCGCTCGACGGTCCCGACGGACCGCTCTACCGCGACGTCGCCGTGCGGGTGCCGGCCGGAGCGGCGCTCGTCGTGCACGGACCGCACCGCTCGGGACGCACCGCCCTGCTGCTGACGCTGGCGGGCCGGCTGGCCCCCGACTCCGGTCGCCTGAAGGTCGACGGACTCGTCGTGCCGATCCGCGCCTCCGCGGTGCGCGGCCGGGTCGGCCTCGTGCGCCTGGCCGGCGCCGCCGATCCGATCGAGGAGGTGCGCGCGGCGCTCTCGACGCACCCGGCGCTCCTCGTGCTCGACGACGTCGACGCGGTCACCGATCCGCGGCTGCGCGACGACCTGCGGGCCGAGCTCGACGGCGCCCGGGCGCACGCGCTCGAGCACGAGCGCCCGTTCACCGTCGTCGCCTCGGCCGTCGAGCCCGACGCGCTCGACGACCTCCTCCCCTCCGACCGCGACGTGCGCGCGGTCCCGACTGCGGCATCCGACCGCGCGATCGCAAAGGTCCTCTGACAGATGGCTCTCTTCTCCCTCGAGCGTCCCCGCGGCGCCAAGAAGGTGTCCTGGTTCACCCTCCTCGGGATCGTCCTGGTCCCCCTCGCCATCGGCGGGCTGCTCGTCTGGGCCCTGTGGGACCCGACCCAGCGCCTCGACCAGGTCACGGCCGCGGTCGTGAACGAGGACACCCCGGTCGACCTCAACGGGCAGACCGTGCCGCTCGGGCGCCAGCTCGCGGCGGGGCTGGTCACGGGCGGCACCGAGGAGACGCCGACCGCGTCCCCCACTCCGGTGGCGAACGTCTCGGGCTCCGACTCGACCTCGAACTTCACCTGGGTCCTCACCGACAAGGACGACGCCGCCCAGGGACTGGCCGACGGCTCCTACGCCACCGTCGTCACCATCCCCTCGAACTTCTCAGCGGCAGCGACCTCGTACGCGGGCGACGCGGCGGCGGCGACCAAGGCCACCATCGACATCGCCACGAGCGACAAGGCGAAGCTCGTCGACGACGCGATCTCGGCGACGGTCACGAGCACCGCGACGTCCCTCCTGAACACGCAGCTCACCACCGCGTACCTCGAGAACGTCTACGTCGGCTTCAACAACTTGAACGAGCAGATCGGCCAGGCGGCCGAGGGCGCGGGCACGCTCGCCGACGGAGCGACCGAGCTCGGCACGGGCGCCTCCTCGCTCGCCGACGGCACCAGCTCCCTCGCCGACGGCATCGACGAGCTGTCGACCGGCGCGTCGGCGCTGTCCGAAGGAGTCGCGCAGCTGGGCACCGGCGCGTCCGACCTGTCGAGCGGAGTGGCGCAGCTGGGCACGGGCACGTCGGCGCTGTCGGGCGGAGTGGCGCAGCTCGCCACCGGCGCCCGCGACTCGGCGACGGGCGCCGCGCAGCTGGGCACCGGAGCGACCGCGGTCGCCGACGGGCTCGACCAGCTGAGCGCGAGCACCGTCACGATCGGCGAGAGCACCCAGCAGATCGCGCAGCTCTCGGGCGGCGCGGCGCAGTCGACCGCGGGGACCTTCGCGGCGCTGCAGCAGGCGCTCGAGGCTGCGCCGACCCGCAGTGCCTGGCCGCGAGCGGCATCGTCGCGAACGCCCTCACCGCCGCCGACGGCCCGGTCGCACTGACCGCGACGGCGGCGGGAGCGACGCAGGCGCTCGATGCGGGCATCCGCGTCGGCACCCCCGAGGCGCCCTCGCTCGTCGTGGGCACGCAGCAGGCCGCGGGCGGCGCCCGCCAGGTCGCGACCGGAGTCACGTCGCTCTCGACCGGCCTCGGACAGCTCGCCAACGGAGCCGACCAGACCGCGACCGGAGCGGCCCAGCTCTCGACCGGAGCCTCGGCGGCCGCGACCGGTGCCGCTCAGCTGGCGACCGGCGCGACCTCGGCCGCCGACGGCGCCGCCGAGCTCGCGACCGGCGCCTCCTCGGCCGCCGACGGAGCGGACCAGCTCGCCGAAGGAGCCGTCGGAGTCTCGGACGGAGCCCTGCAGCTCGCCGACGGCACGCGGACCCTGGCCACCGGCCTGGACTCGGCCGTCGCGCAGCTGCCGACCTACACCGAGGCGGAGTCGCAGAACCTGGCCGACGTGGTCGCGGATCCCGTCGAGAACGCGAGCAGCTCCACGTCGCTGTTCGGGGCCTCCTCGGTGCCGTTCTTCACCACGATCGCCCTCTGGCTCGGCGCCCTCGCGTCGTTCCTGGTGCTCGCCGCGTTCTCGCACCGCGCGCTGACCTCGACCCGGTCCTCCGCGGCGCTCGCCCTCTCCTCCTACGCCCCGGCGCTCGGGATCGGGCTCGTGCAGGGCCTCGCCGTCGCGATCGTGATGCAGTTCGTCGCCGATCTCGACGCCGGCGCCTTCGTCGGCTTCGCCCTGCTGTCGATGCTGGTGGGTGCGTCGTTCGCCTCCGTCAACCAGGGCCTCGTGGCGCTGCTGGGCGGAGTGGGGCGCTTCCTCGCGATGCTCGCCGCGGTCATCGGCCTGGGCGCGGGCATCATCTCGACGGTGCCCGGCGTGTTCGAGGACGCCCTCGGGTTCCTGCCGCTGTCGGCCGCGCAGAACGCGCTGTCGGGCGTGGTCGAGAGCACCGGAGGCGTCGGCGGCGCGGTCGTCGGCCTCGTGCTCTGGCTGCTGTTCGGCCTGCTGCTGACGGTCGCCGCGATCGCCCGCCGCCGCGTCACCTCGGTGCGCGCGCTGGGCCGCCCCGCGGAGGCGTAGGCGGCTCGTCGCACGATCTGCAGGGGATCCGCGCGGGAACGCGCTTCCCACCGCGCCGCGGGCGCGGATCCGCCCGGATCCCCTGCAGATCGCACGAGCGCCACTCCGGAGGCTGCACCCTCCCGGTCACTCCTCGTACCATCTGCAGGCATTCCGCCCGGGAACGCGCTTCCCACCGCGCGACCAGCAGGCATCGGAGCCGGATCCCCTGCAGATCGCACGAACGCCTGCAGATCGCACGAGCACCACTCCGCAGGCGGCACCGCAGCCGAGCAGCCCTCGTACCGTCTGCAGGGGATCCGCGCGGGAACGCGCTTCCCACCGCGTCGCGGGACGCGGATCAGCCTGGATCCCCTGCAGATCGCACGAGCGCCTGCAGATCGCACGAGCACCTGCAGATCGCGCAGGCGCCGCTCAGGCCCTCAGGCCTCCGCGCCGTTCGCGATCTGCTCGTGGTGGTGGATGACCTCGGCGACGATGAAGCCCAGGAACTTCTCGGCGAACGCCGGGTCCAGGTGCGACTCCTCGGCCAGCGACCGCAGCCGCGCGATCTGGCGCGCCTCGCGGTCGAGGTCCGCGGCCGGCAGTCCGTGCGCCGCCTTCAGCCGCCCGACCTTCTGCGTGAACTTGAAGCGCTCGGCGAGCAGGTGGATCAGGGCGGCGTCGATGTTGTCGATGCTCTGCCGGATCTGCTCGAGCTCGGCCCGGGCCTCCGACTCCTCGCGCGACGGGTTCTCGGTCATGCGTCCGACCCTAACGGACCCCGTCGACGACGACGCCCCCGCTCCGAGAGGAGCAGGGGCCGTCGTCGGAGCGGATCGTCAGGAGACGATCGTGAGCTCCACGGGGATGTTCCCGCGCGTCGCGTTCGAGTACGGGCACAGCGTGTGCGCCTTCTCGGCGACCTGCTGGGCCTGCTCCGGGCTCGCGTTCGGCACGTGGATGTCGAGCTCGACGGCGAGGCCGAAGCCGCCGTCGTCGTTCTTGCCGATCGAGACGCTCGCCGACACGGCCGCGTCGGTCGTGTCGATCTTCAGCTCCCGGCCGCGCCGTGCAGAGCGCCGAGGAAGCAGGCGGAGTACCCGGCCGCGAACAGCTGCTCGGGGTTGGTGCCGTCCCCGGAGCCGCCGAGCTCCTGGGGCGGGCGGGTGTCGAGGTCGAGGCGGTCGTCCTCGGTGCGGACGTGGCCGTCGCGTCCTCCACCGGAGGCGTGGGCGATAGCGGTGTAGAGAGCTTCCATCCCTCCATCACACCACCCGCCGCCCGTGTGCGAGGTGAACGCCGTATGCACGTCCTCCCAGTGCGCGCTGCCCGCGACCCGAGGATCCCCGGCCCGGTCGCCCGAGTATCCGCCGACGATCCGAGCGCCGGGGCGTCAACCCCCTGACAGCCCCTCCCCGCGCGGTGTGGCCTGGAGGGGCACGACCGGCGAGCGCCGGTCAGAACGGAGCAAGCATGCGCGCACTCACGTGGCAGGGCATCGAGAAGGTCTCGGTCGAGACCGTCCCCGACCCCCGCATCCAGCAGCCCACGGACGCGATCGTCCGCATCACCTCGACCGCGATCTGCGGATCGGACCTGCACCTGTACCGCCTCCTCGGGCCGTACCTCGACAAGGGCGACATCCTCGGCCACGAGCCGATGGGCGTCGTCGAGGAGGTGGGCGCCGGAGTGACCTCGCTGTCGGTCGGCGACCGCGTCGTCGTCCCCTTCAACATCGCCTGCGGCGAGTGCTTCATGTGCCGCCGCGGACTGCAGTCGCAGTGCGAGACGACGCAGGTCACCGAGTACCAGTCGGGCGCCGCGCTCTTCGGCTACACGAAGATGTACGGCCAGGTCCCCGGCGGCCAGGCGGAGTTCCTCCGCGTGCCGCTCGCCGACTACAACACCGTCAAGGTCGGCTCCGACCTGCCCGACGACCGCTACCTCTTCCTCAGCGACATCGTGCCGACCGCCTGGCAGGGCGTCGACTACGCGCAGGTGCCGGAGGGAGGCACGCTGGCCGTCTACGGGCTCGGCCCGGTCGGTCAGTTCGCCGCCCGCATCGGCGTGCACAAGGGCTTCCGGGTGCTCGCGATCGACCCGGTCGCCGAGCGGCGCGCGATGGCGGCGCGTCACGGCGTCGAGGTGTTCGACCTCACGGACGACGTGGTCGCCGAGCTGCGCGACCTGACCGAGGGGCGCGGCCCCGACTCCGTCGTCGACGCGGTCGGCATGGAGGCGCACGGCTCGCCCGTCGGATCGCTCGCGCAGTCGATGGCCGGGCTGCTGCCCGATCCGCTCGCGCGGAAGGCGATGGACACGGTCGGAGTGGACCGGCTCGCGGCGATCCAGGGCGGGCTCGAGCTGGTGCGGCGCGGGGGGACCGTGTCGCTGAGCGGCGTGTACGGCGGCGAGGCCGATCCGCTGCCGCTGAAGTCGATGTTCGACAAGCAGGTCACCCTCAAGATGGGCCAGTGCAACGTGAAGCGCTGGATCGACGAGCTGCTGCCGCTGGTCGAGGACCCGAGCGACCCGCTGGGCGTCATGGACCTCGTCACGCACCACGCGCCGCTCGAGGATGCGCCGGGCCTCTACGAGACGTTCCAGAAGAAGGAGGACGGCTGCATCAAGGTCGTCCTGCAGCCGTAGGCACTCGTTGGACGCGGGTCTCGATACGCCGCTGTGCGGCTACTCGATCAGCAGGCCCCCCTGCTGATCGAGTAGCCCTCGCAGATTGCGTATCGAGATCCACGCACTCCCGAACTTCGTGCGGACGTCGGTCTCGATACACCGCTGCCCGGCTACTCGACCAGCAAAGAAGGGCTTCAACGCACGAAGCGGCGCCCCCCGAGGGGAGCGCCGCCGACGTGAGCGACTGCCTACTTGAAGACGTCCTTGACGTCCTCGCCGACCTTCTTGGTCGATGCGGCGGTCTGGTCCTTCTGGCCTTCGGCCTTCAGGTCCCTGTCGTTGTTGTGGTCGCCGACGGCTTCCTTCGCCTTTCCGGCGATGTCCTGAGCGGCGTTCTTGATCTTGTCATCGAGCCCCATAGGTGGTGCCTCCTTCACTGATCGTTGAGCACGACGTTAGGCACCGAAGCTCGCGGCCACCTGAACGGGGGCAGGGGGTTGCTTCCCGGCCCGGGGAGGGCCAAGCTCCGCCCCTCAGGTCGCGGGAGTCGCCGTCTCCGATGCCGGAGTGTCCGACGGCGGATTCGTGGGCGTCTGCGTCGATCCGTCGTCGGCGCTGGTCGCACCGCGCTGCCGGACTGGTTCGGCGTCTGCGCGTCGCCCGTGCAGCCGGCCAGCAGGCCGACCATCAGAGCGGAGGCGCCGAGCGCCCCGAGGATCCGTCGGGCGGTCACTTCTTGCTCACCGCGTCCTTGACCGCTCCGGTGACCTTCTCGACGATGTTCGGCTTCGGGTCGGTGCCGTAGAAGCGCGGGTCCGGCTGGGTGGCCGGCGGCATCGGGGCGCTGGTGGTGGGCCCGTCGTGGTAGCTGAACTCGCCCTTGCCGTCCGGGGTGGGGCCGGAGGCCCAGGTGCCCTCCTTGGCCGCCTGCCCGTCCGAGAAGTTGAGGTACTGGTACGAGACCGAGCGCTCCTCGTTCGCGAGCGGGAAGTTCGAGGGCACCGGCAGGTCCTCCTTGCCCTCGGCGCGCAGCTCGGCGGCGGCCGCCATCCACTGGTTCTGGTGCATGGTGTCGCGGGCCAGGAGGAACGACATGAGGTCGCGCACGCCGTGGTCGTCGGTCATGTGGTACAGCCGCGCCACCTGGAGGCGGCCCTGCATCTCGGCGTTGGCGTTGGCGGTGAAGTCGGCGAGCAGATTGCCGCTGGCGGTGATGTAGGAGCCCTGCCACGGGTTGCCCATGCTGTCGACCGGGCGGGCGCCTGCGCCGGCGACGATCGCGTGCTGGATGTCGGTTCCTCCGATCACCGCGGCGAGGACCGGATCCTTCTTCATCGCGTCCTCGGACTGCTCGATCGGGGCCTTCTCGAGCAGCTGGGCGATCATCACGGCGATCATCTCGACGTGGCCGAACTCCTCGGCGCCGATGCCGAAGAGCAGGTCGCGGTACTTGCCGGGCTGGTGCGAGTTCCATGACTGGAAGCCGTACTGCATGGCGACGGTGATCTCGCCGTACTGCCCGCCGAGCACCTCCTGGAACCTCCTCGCGAAGACCGCGTCGGGCTTGGACGGCGACGACTTGAACTGCAACTCCTGCTTGTGGAAGAACATGCTGGTGGTTCCCTTTCCTCGCAGATACGGACGGGTGCGACCCGGTGTCCTTTCGACCGTAGGCAGGCCTGTTGACGGGTCAGAAGGGGCTTGACTGCGCGGCGCCGCGAGCGCGGGAGTCTCGGACTGGCAGCGCTTTCCCGGCGTCGTCGCAGTGTGCTCCAAGGCGCCCCGGTTCCCGCGGCCCGTCGTCGTTCGCAGGACCGCTCCGAGCGTCGCGGGAGCGCGATGGTAGACCTCTCCGGCGCTCGAGCGCTACGCCCTTCCCGCTTCCTGGGAGCGCTGCCCAGACTGTCCCTTGCCGGTGCACCGATCCTCGGAGCGGCACGTCGGCACGCACACCTAAATTCCCCCGACTCGATCCTGGAAGGGACTGACGATGTCCACCATCGATCCCGATTCACCTCCGTTCGGCAACGGCGCAGCCAACTACGGCGCGACCGAGGCGAGCTACGACACCACGACGACCACCGGGACCACCGGCACTTCCGGGACCTCCGGCAAGGTCGACGCCGCGAAGGAGGCCGTCGGCACCGCCAAGGAGCAGGCCGGCTCCGTCGCCGGCGACGCCAAGCAGGCCGCCGGCGACGTGCTCTCCACGGGCAAGCAGGAGGCGGCGAACGTCGCCCACGAGGCCAAGGTGCAGGTCAAGGACCTCCTCGACCAGAGCCGCGGCCAGCTGACCGAGCAGGCGCACGCCCAGAAGGACAACGCCGCCAAGGGAGTCCGCGCCTTCAGCGACGACCTCACCTCTCTCGCCAAGGGCGAGGGCGGCAGCAACGCCGCCACGAACCTCGTCTCGCAGCTCGCCGACCGCGCCCAGGGCGTGGCGTCGTGGCTCGAGGACCGCGAGCCCGCCGAGCTGCTCGAGGACGTCAAGTCCTTCGCCCGCCGCCGTCCGGGTGCGTTCATCCTGATCGCCGCGGCCACCGGCCTCGTCGGCGGACGCCTGATCCGCGCCCTCACCTCCGAGGCGAAGGACGAGAAGGAGGCCGCCGCCTCGACCTCGGGCCCCGAGTACAGCGCCCCCGCCGCGTCCAGCGTCGACACCGCGTACATCGACAGCCCCTTCGTCGACGACACCTACACGGGGACCACCGGCAGCAGCTCGCTCGAGCGCGACCACCTGCCCACAGTGCCGGTCGCCGACCCGCTGAGCACGCCGCCGACCTCGACGGGCTACGACACCTTCCCGGGCGGGAGCCGGCCATGACCGACCCCACCGGAGCGCATCGCGCCGGGTTCGGTGAGCCGACCCCCGACGAACGCGCCGCCACCACATCGCTGGGCGAGCTGCTCGGCGAGGTGTCCCGCGACCTCTCCACGCTGATCCGTCAGGAGATGGCGCTCGCCAAGGCCGAGATCAAGGAGTCCGCCGGCAAGGCGGGCAAGGGTGCAGGACTGCTCGGAGGCGCCGGCTACGCCGCGCTGATGGCCGTGCTGTTCCTCTCGATCGCCCTCTGGTGGGGGCTGGGTCACCTGATCGACAACGGCTGGTCGGCCGTCGTCGTCGCCGTGATCTGGGGCGTCATCGCCGCGATCCTCTACTCCGTCGGGCGCAAGAGCCTCAAGCAGGTGGAGGGCGCACCCGAGACGGTCGACTCCCTCAAGAAGATTCCCGAATCACTCAAGCCGAACGGGGCAGGACGATGACGTACGACGCAGCACAGAACAAGACCGCGGACGAGATCCGCGCCGACATCGAGCGCACCCGCGGCGAGCTGGGCACGGATGTGGACGCGCTGGCCGAGAAGGTCAGCCCGCACGCCATCGCGCAGCGCCAGACCGACAAGGTCAAGAACGCTGTCGGCTCGGTCCGCGACCGCGTGATGGGCACCGTCCACGACGCGACCGACTCGGTCTCGGGCTCGGTCTCCGGAGCGGGCGACTCCGTCAAGGGCGCCGCCGGCTCGGTCAAGGGCAAGGCCGAGGGCAACCCGCTCGCGGTCGGCCTGATCGCGCTGGGCGCAGGCCTGCTCGTCGCCTCCCTCATCCCGGCGTCCGACGCCGAGAAGCAGGCGGCGTCGAAGGTCAAGGACTCGGCTCAGCCGGTCGTCGACAAGGTCACCGACGCGGCGAAGGAGGCGGCGAGCGAGCTCCAGGAGCCCGCGCAGCAGGCCTTCGCGTCCGTCAAGGAGACCGCGACCGACGCCGCGGCGAACGTCAAGGACGCCGGCACGTCCGCGTCCGAGGACGTCAAGGACTCGGCCCGCGAGGCCAAGCACGCGGTGCAGGAGAACGGACAGGCGTAGCCTCTCCCCCTCGCACGGGAAGGGCGGCGGATCCTCGGATCCGCCGCCCTTCCCGTGTTCCCGTCAGCCCCGCAGCGGCGGCGATCCCGCCTTCGTCGTGCGGTCGCCGAGCCCGGCGAGGAGCTCGCGGAACGCGTCCTCGGCCGTGCGCGCCGGCTCCCACCCCAGCACCTCGCGAGCGCGCTCGGTCGACATCACCGGCACGTTCGTCGCGATGTCGATCCACCCCGCGTCCGTCCGCTGGATCCGCAGATGCCAGGTGGCGGTGACGAGCGAGCGGATCAGGCCGGTCGGCGCCGGGATCCAGCGGGCGCCCAGGAGGTCCGCGATCCGCTGCGGCGTGAGCACCGGCTCGGCCGCGATGTTGAACGCACCGCCCGCCCGGCGGTCGATCGCCCGCCAGAAGGCGTCGGCGACGTCGTCCGCGTGCACCGCCTGGAAGATCATGGTGCGCGGCAGCGGCAGCACCGGCGGCCGGATCGCTCCGAGCCACCGCGTCGGGTAGCGCGGCCCCGCGAAGAGCCCGGCGATCTCGGTCGCCGCCGCCTTCTGGAACACGATGCCCGGCCGCAGCCGCGTGACGACGATCCCCGGATGCTCCGCCTCGAACACGTCGAGCGCCCGCTCGTTCGCCGCCTTGTGCATGCTGTACGTCGACGTGTGCAGCCCGCCCGTGGGCCAGCTCTCGTCGACCCGCTCCGACTTGGGCGCCGCGCTGTACGCACCGACGGAGGAGGCGACCAGCACCTGGCCGACCCCGCTCGCGGCCGCCGCCTCGAGCACCTTCGCGGTGCCCCCGACGTCGACGAGCCGCTGGAACGCCGGGTCGTGGCTGGGCTGGATGGCCCACGCGAGGTGCACGACCGCGTCGACGCCCTCGAAGGCCTCGCGCAGCTGCCGCGACGCCGCGCTCGACGCGACGTCGATCTCCTTCCACGTCGCTCCCCGGTACTCGGAGGAGTCGGGCCTCGGCGCCCGGCGAGCGATGCCGACGACCTCCGCCGACTCCTCCCCCTCCAGGCGCCGCAGCAGCGCCGTGCCCAGATTGCCCGTCGCTCCGACGATCGCGATCCGCATGTCGATGTCCTCCCCCGGCCGGCAGGCGCCGCCGTGCTCCGAGGCTAGGCAGTGCTCGGGGGGCTGCGCGGCGGCTTGACAGGTCGGAGCGACTCGGAGCGGAGGTAGTCGGCAGACAGCGCGGCGGGTGGGCGATCGAACGCCCACCCGCACGTCGAGTCCTAGCAGGCGCCCTTCAGGTAGGCACCGCCGTCGCCGTTGACGTAGTAGTCGCTGGCGCCGGTGGCACCCGCGATCGGCAGCCATGCTCCTCCGCCGGAGAGGAACAGGTTGCCCGCGGCGTCGGCACCCCAGATGTTGGCCCCGTCGCCTTCGATGCTGACGAGGGTTCCCGGCTGACCTGACCCGAAGACGGTACCGTCGGCACCGTAGACCACACCGTTCTTCAGGTACGTTGCGCCGCCTCCGTTGACGTAGTAGTCGCTGGTGCCGGTGGCACCCGCGATCGGCAGCCATGCTCCTCCACCCGAGAGGAACAGGTTGCCGGCGGCGTCGGCACCCCAGATGTTGGCCCCGTCGCCTTCGATGCTGACGAGGGTTCCCGGCTGACCCGACCCGAAGACGGCACCGCCGGCACCGTAGACCACACCGTCCTTCAGATAGGCACCGCCACCGCCGTTGACGTAGTAGTCGCTGACGCCAGTGCCGCCCGCGATCGGCGCCCACGGTCCGCCGTTGGTGAGCCAGAGGTCTCCGCTGGAGGTCACACCCCACGCGTTCGCCCCGTCGCCCTTGAGGCCGACCAGACCGACCGGCTGCCCGGTCCCGAGCGGGCTGCCATCGGCGGCGAAGACGCTCTGGTTCGCAGTGACGCTGACGGGCGCTGCGGCGGTCAGCCCGCCGGTCGACGCGGTGAGGGTGGCGTTCGTCGCCGTTGCGGGGACACGGATCCCGCTCACCGCGACCTCACCATTGCCATCGGCCGGGAACGCCCGCGGTCCGGTCAAGCCGTCCGACCAGGTGAAGCCCGCCGGAAGGGTGACGCTGATGAGCGTTCCCGAGGTGACTGGAGTCGTACCGTCGGTGGTCGCGCGGATGACGACATCTCCGAGCGTCCCGCAGCCGTTCGCGCTGTAGGGCCCGTTGGTGAACGTGAGCGTCGGCTGATCCGACGCGGCGGCCAGCGGAGCGCCGACGGCGGTCGCGATGACCGGGATCGTCCAGGCCGCGCCGGCGACGATCGTGCGCCGCTGGACGCCTTCTGCGGAGCCAAGGATCGGGTCGGGCTGAGTGCTGTTCATGAGGACCTTTCGCATTCTCTAGGGACGAGCCGATCGTGACGTCTCCTCGCTGTCCGGTCCAGAAGAACAGGGCGATTAGTCACTTAGCGAGAATGTTGATTCACATGGAGAGAAAGCACCGGCGGACGACGGCCGCGTCGATATTTTGAGGGGCAGCGCAACGGCCGCGATATCCCGACCTGAAGCGAGAAGGCGTCATTCCCGTCCGAAGCGAGTAACCAGTGATCCTCCGCGATGATGCAGCCGCAGCGTGGTTCTCGGCGAGAGGTCTCACGAGTTCCGGCGCTGTGGAGATCTCGGTCGACGAGCGGTACGTGTCCGGTCATCTCCTGACGAGAACATGGCACGGTGCCGCGACGGGCGTCGTGACGGCACCGCCCGGATCGGCACTGTTCGTTCTTCAGCTCGACGCCGAGATCACCATCAGTCCGCCCGAGAAGACTGCGGGAAGCGATGGATCGGTCGTGATCTCTGCGGGAAGTTCGTTCGCCCTGGCCCCCGGGCAGCGCGCGCGGATGGACGTGCGGAGACCGAGCGCGCGGATCGAGATCGAAGCGCCCGCCACCGGCACTCTCTCCGCGCTGGATCCGTCGTCGTTCCCTGCGGCCAGATGGTCGAACGCCCGCCAGGAATGGCCGCACGCGGCGCTGATATCGCTGGTCAACATCGTCTTGAACACCGACCCGGCACTTCCTCTGGTCGATACCTCTCGATTGGCCGTGACGATCCACTCCTGCCTCGAGGGCTTCGTCGCTCACTCGGACGCACCTGTCGCAGTCGTCACGCAGACGGGAGCGCAGTCTCTGGTCCGCCGTGCCCGAGAAGCGCTGGAGAGACGAGCTCCCGATCCCGATTTCACGGTCGAGAAGCTCGCCTCGGAACTCGGCGTCACTCGCGAATACCTGTGGCGCGTCTTCACCGCGGAGTTGTCGATCTCACCGCGTGATGCTCTGCGCGCTCACCGACGTCAAGCGGCGGTCGACTTCCTCGAGGACACTCGGGAATCGGGTGATCGAGTGGATATGAACGCATTGGCGCGCCGAACGGGATTCGGTTCTCACCACGCACTGCGTCGCGCGTTGAAAGCGTCCGATCTGAAGCCCCCGAGATGACCGGAGCGGCCACTCCTCGGACGACCGAGGACGACCGTTCTCGGCCCGAATCTCTCGGCGCGACCTCGACGGCCGGCTCTCGGGCCCGGCGCCGGCCGTGACCCTCCCCGCTCGAGCATGCAGCACGCTGACGGGAAGCACCCACGACCCCTCTGATGCGGTCGTCCCGCATCGCCGCGTCGCCGCCGACAGCGGGCGGCACGGCTGAGCGCCTGAGGCACACGTGCATCGAGGCGGGATCTGCACACGTGTCGCTGCACCGTGTCCGCCGCGCCGTCGCTCCGCTCGGCCTTCGGCGAGGGAGACGCTGCGGAACGCGAGGCCTCGCCACCGGAGCGCGCCGCCCGCTGCTCCCCCTCGATCCCTCTCCTAGAATCGAGTTTTCGTCATCTCCCGAGGAGCCCCGTGGATCTGCTCGTCCTGCTCGTCGCCGTCGGTCTCGCTCTGGTCGCAGCCCTGCGGTTCCGCCGCTCCGGTCGTCCGATGGTCAGGAGCTTCGGACTCGCGATCGACCGCCGCACACCGCTGCACCTCACGGTCGGGATCGCGGCGTCCTTCTCCGCGGTGACCCTCGTGTTCCTCGTCGAGCAGGCACTCGGCGTGATCGACGTCCGGGCGGTGGAGCCGTCCCTCCCGGAGCTGGGCCTGTGGACCGCCGTCATCGGAGCGATGGCCCTCGTGGAGGAGCTGATGTTCCGGGTCCTGCTCCTGACCGGCGTCGTGGAGGTCGTCCGGAGCCTGCCCGCGGGCCGCTGGATCGGAGTCGCCGCGACCTCGGTCGTCTTCGGACTCCTGCACCTCGGCAACCCCGATGCCACCGCCGTCGGCGCCGTCGGCACGGCGCTCGGTGGCGCACTGTGGAGCATCGCCTTCGTGGTCACCCGGTCACTCTGGCTCCCGCTGGCCCTGCACGCGTCCTGGAACCTCGCCCTGGCCGTCTGGGGCCTCCCGATCAGCGGGATCACCGTCGTCCCCGGCCGCTTCAGCACCCGGCCGACGGACGACGGGATCCTCTCGGGCGGATCGTACGGACCGGAAGCAGGGCTGTTCGGAATGCTCGCTCTGCTCCTCGTCGCGGCCGCGGTCCTCGCCTACGCCCGCCGGATCTGGCCCTCCGGCCGCCTCCGCACACTGACCTTCGCGCCGGAGCCGGACGCCGTCCGCTGAGCTCGCCCTCCCGCCGACCCGGCTCACTGCGACCGAAGGGGATCCGGCGATGTGATCCGGGGTGGTGCACCGGCCCGCTCCAGGGCAACACGCCTGATCGGCGCCGGTCGCGGCCGGGTCCCGACCGCGTCCCGCTCTGCTCGTCGCACGGCGCCCGTCCACTGCCCTGTCCGCCGCCGACGATCTGCGCCGGGTCCCATGACCGTCTCCTGCGACTCTGCGAGGCTGGCTCCATGGCTTACGACATCGCGCTCGGCATCCTCCCGCACCGCACTCTCGAGAGCGTGGGGGCGACCGGCCCGTCCACCTCCTTCTTCGACGCCACGGGGATGACCGCTGAGGCGCTGACCGCGGCGCAGGTCGGACCGCACGTCGTCCTCGCCGATCCGATGTTCGGCGAGACGGCGAAGGTGGTGGCCGGTGACGCGCAGCTCTTCCTCGTGATCCTCGGTGGAACAGCCGATCAGTACGTCATCCAGGCAATCGGGCCGCAGGAGCGACTCCGCGTGCAGCTCGCGGGCGAGCTGATCGAGGACACCGGTGCGCCGCTCGAAGCCGAGGCGGCCCTGACGGAGGACGACGACGCCGAGGACGGGCACATCGCGGTGATCGAGCGCTTGGCCGGTGCGTCCTTCGCCGAGATCCAGAACGCCGAGTTCCTGGCCATCGATCAGTCGACCGCTCTCTCGCCGTCGCGATGAGGCCGAGTACGACCCGAGCGGAGAACCGGGGGCCGCTCGATCGGAGCGACGGACCCGCGTCCCTCTGAACCCGGGCGACCGCCTGCGAGGCGCGGACGACGGAGACGTCGTTCTCGAACGAGCGATCTCGGCCGACCGACTCGCGTCGCGCGATCACTCTTCCCGTGTTCCTTCTGCTCCCACCAGCAGTCCCGCGAGAAGGACATGATCGCTTCTACTCGAGCAGTGGACTTCGATCGCGCGCGGGGCGGAACCGGAAGCGCGTCCATCATCCGCTGGTCGTTCCCGCGGCGCCACTAGACTTCGCGCAAGCAGCTTCTCGTCGTCGCTCGAGCGTGCAGGACGAACGGCGACGACGTCCTGGAAAGTCCGCACCCCGTCCTCCGGAGAACCGCTTCGTGCCCGAGAGCCGACACCTCGCCGCCCTCCGCAGCGCCGCCGAGTCGGAGGAGTGGGATCGCACCGTCGAGCTCCTCGAGGAGCACTGGCCGCGTCTCGTCCACGTCCGCCGGGCCGAGCTTCTGGCGATCCTCGATCGGATCCCCGAGAGCGTCCTGGACGAGCGTCCGCGGTGGATCCGGGCCCGGGACTTCGTCCGCAGCCGCTCGAGCGCCGCACCGGACGCCGACGAGGATCCGTGCGGGATCCCTGCCCTCACCTCCCGGATCGTCGAACTGAGACGAGCAGGCCGTGCAGCGGAGGCTCTCCCGCTCGTCGCGCAGTGCCGGACCCTGGCGGACGCGACTCCGCAGGGCGAGGCGACGACGGCCGGCGGGCGGTCCGAGCGGCTCTTCCAGTGGGCTCGCGCTCTCGAAGACGTCGGCGCCACGAGCGACGCGATCGATCTCTACGAAGCCGCTGCCCGTGCGACGGAGTGCGCACCGTCGGCCGGCCGGATGCGGTCGCTGGCAGGCGGGGCCGCCGCCCTCCTCGCCGCCCTCCACGGGGAGCGGGCCCGAGCGCAGCGCTCCCTCGACGAGTTCTGCGGCGGGGCGGAGCAGCCTCTTGGCGGCGGCGCCTCGGCGGCACTCGCCGAGGCGCTCCTGCGCTTCGACGTCCTCGATCGCGAGGGAGCCCGCCGCCTCGTCGACGGCATCGATCCGACCACCATCAGGCACCGCTGGGCGCACTACTTCCACGTCCGCGCGATCGTCGAATGGGAGCAGCGACCGCGCGTCCTCAGAGCCGAGCTGGATACCCAGCTGAGAGCGAGGCCGCTGTCGACGCTCTCCGAGATCGATGCCGGATCCGTGCGGATCACGCGCTACCTCCTGCACGCGGCCGCTGCTCGGCCCGGTCGTGCGATCGACGCCCTGGGCTCCGGGACGTCGATCAGCACGATCCTCGACCACTTCACCGCGGCCCTCCGCGCGTTCGTCCTCACCCGGGAAGGACGCGCGGCCGACGCCCGTCACCTCCTCGCTCCGCTCCGCGCGATCCGGCTCGCTCCCCGCGCCGAGCTCCTGGTGCTCGTCGTCGGGCCGGACCGCTCCCCGGACGACCTCGAGCGCATCGCAGCACTCGCGTCCGAGCACGGGCTCTACTGGCTCCTCACCGTGCTCCCCGAGCACGACCGCGCCACGGTCTCGGGCCTGCTCGCCCGGCGGGAGCCGCGTGTCGCCCCCGCGGGCGCGCTCGAGCCCACCCCGGCCCTCGCTCCCCCGCTGCTGACCGCCCGGGAGCAGGAGGTCGCCCAGCGCGCCGCCCTCGGCGGATCGACCGCCGACATCGCCTCCGCGCTGCACGTCAGCCCGAACACCGTGAAGACCCAGCTCCGCAGCGTCTACCGCAAACTCGGCGTCACCACCCGCAGCGAGCTCTTCGCCGCACTGTACTGACCGGCGCCTGCTCCTGCACGCCGGCAGCGATGGTGCGGATCGAGGCCGCCGAGCCGGTCCACCTCCTACAGTCGTCTTCAGAGCCTCCCCGTCGACTCGGCGCGGACGAAGCGAGATCCGCCCGACGACGCGGGCACCGGCCACCCCGGCGGAGAAACAGGAGACGACATGCGGCAGACCCTCCTCCGCGGCACTCTGGCCGCGCTGGCCGCGGCGGTGCTGATCGCCGCGTCCGGATGCTCGCAGTCCCCTCCTGCCGACGGCGGCGCCCCGACGGACCCGTCGCCGGCGTCCACGACCGGAGCGGACGCGCTCGGGACCTACGGCGTGACCGGAGCGTCGGAGGGGCAGGAGCAGCTCGACTGGACCCGCTCCCTCACTCTCGCGCTCGTGACGCGCGACTCGGAGACGCGTCTCCACGTGAGCGGGGCGTGCAACTTCCTCGATTTCGCACTCGTGGACGCGGGCGCCGACTCCTGGTCGGCGCTCCCCGACCCCGCGATGACGTACGCCGGCTGCATCGGCGAGGCCGAGACCCGGCAGACGTGGCTGCTCGACGCGATCGGCGGAGCGACGATCGAGGTCGCGGGTCCGGATCTGCAGGTGACGTCCCGCGAGGCCCGGATCGACGCCGCCGCGTGCGCGACGGGAGAGTACTCCGAGCAGCCCGCTCCCTCCTGCGCCGCCGGCGCGACGGCCTCGGCCCAGGCGCTCGCCTCCGAGCCGGGCAGCGACGCCCCTTAGCCCAGGCCACCGCCCCCGCGCATCCCCGCGCGCGGCATCCGGCGGCTGCCTAGCCTTGGAGGCATGCCCCGTCGAGTCTCCGCCGTCCACCACGAGGTCGACGGCGTGCAGCTGCGCTCCTACGCGCTCGGCCCGCTCGACGCGCCCCGCACCTTCGTGCTCCTGCACGGCATCGGGATGTCGCACCGCACGTTCTCGCGCCTGGTCGCCCCGCTGCGGCGGTACGGGCGCGTCGTCGCCGTCGACCTCGCGGGCTTCGGCGCCAACCGTCCGCCGAAGCGACGCGTCGGCATCGCCGATCACGCCCGCTTCGTGGCGCGGGTGCTGGAGGATCGCGGCGTCACCCGCGCTGTCGCCGTCGGCCACTCGATGGGCACGCAGGTCGCGGTCGAGCTGGCCGCGCTCGTCCCCGAGGTCGTCGAGGGCGTCGTCCTGATCGGGCCCGTCGTCGATCCCGCCCGCCCCGGAGCCGTCCGGCAGGGCCTCGCGCTCGCCCGCGACTGCCTCGGCGAGCCGATCGGAGTCGACGCGCTCGTCCTCGGCGACTACCTGCGCGGAGGCATCGGCTGGTACCTCCGGCAGCTCCCTGAGATGCTGCACCACCCGATCGTCGAACGGGCGGCCGTGCTCGCGCAGCCGGTGCTGATCGTCCGCGGCCACGACGACCCGATCGGCACGCGCGACTGGTGCGCGCGTCTCGCCGCCGCGTGCTCGGACGCCCGGGTGATCGAGCTCGGTCGCTCCCGCCACGTGGTCCCGCGCACCGAGCCCGAGGAGCTGGCCCGCGAACTGGGGCGCTTCGCCACCTCCATCGAGACGCCCACCGCGACCCGCGGCGGGACGACCGCCGACACCGGCGTCATCGAGGTCGTCCGGTGAACCGGATCCTGCGCGACGGCCTCTGGTGGATCCAGGACTACGCCTACGCCGTCGCTGGCAGGTGCGCGGCTTCGTCTCGCGCCGCGCGCCCGACGACTACCTCGACGGCGACCGCCGCCCCGTGCTCGTCCTGCCCGGCATCTGGGAGACCTGGTCCTTCCTGCGCCCGATCATCGACCCGCTGCACCGCCGCGGGCACCCTCTGCACGTGCTCGACGACCTCGGCCGCAACGGGCGCCCGGTCGCCCGCACGGCGGAGGACGTCGCCGCCTACCTGGAGCGCCACGACCTGCGCGACGTGGTGATCGTCGCGCACAGCAAGGGCGGGCTGATCGGCAAGTACGTCATGACCGAGCTCGACCCCGACGGCCGGGTCGACCGGATGGTCGCGGTCTCGACCCCGTTCGGCGGCTCGCGCTACGCCCCCTACCTCGTGCTGAAGAGCCTCCGCTCGTTCTCGCCGCGCGACGCCACGACGCTGCTGCTCGCGAGCCGGGCGGGCGCGAACGCGCGCATCACCTCGGTCTTCGGCGTCTTCGACCCGCACATCCCGGAGGGCAGCATGCTCGAGGGCGCGGTGAACGTGCGGATCGAGACCGGCGGCCACTTCCGGATCCTCGGGAACCCCGAGACGCTCGCGGCCGTGATCACCGCGGTGTCGGCCGAGGAGAGCGCCTGAGCGCCTGAGCGCCTACTCCTTCGCCGCCGACCGCCCGACGAAGTGGACGGAGCGGCGCCGCTCCGCCTCCTCGCGCACCTCCAGGTGCCGCACGACGAAGGCGCCCGCGAGGAACGCGTAGCCGACGCCCGACGCGACTCCGGCGGTGATCGAGAGCACCTGGAGCAGGAGCGCCAGCGTCGGCGACGACCCCTGGTAGGGCCCCCAGACGAACGGCGCGATGTCGATCAGGAGGATGCGCAGCACCACGGCGACGAGGCCGATGACGAGCATGGCGCGCGAGGACAGCGTCGGGATCATGGGTCTCCTCAGGTCGTCCTCCCAGTCTCGTCCGTGCGCCGGGAGGAGTCGAGAGCCCGTAGCGCGCGCTCCTCCCCGGTCGCAAACCCCTACCCGTCCGGGGGCGCCGAGCGGATGCTGGTTCCATGGCTCCCCCGCGCACGACCGGACCGACCGAGCTCCTCCTGGTGCGCCACGGCGAGAGCGTCGCCAACGTCGCGGCCAGCGCGGCCGAGGCCGAGGGGGCGCTCGAGATCGCGGTCGACCGGCGCGACGCCGACGTCGAGCTGTCCGGGGCCGGGCGGGAGCAGGCCGAGGCGCTCGGACGCTGGCTCGGCGGCGAGGCGGCCCCGGTCTCGGCCTGGAGCTCGCCCTTCGTCCGCGCCTCGTCGACCGCGCACCTCGCCCTCGCCGAGGCCGGCCTCGACCTGCCGCTCCGGATCGACGAGCGCCTCCGCGACCGCGACCTCGGCATCGCCGACCGGCTGACCACCTCCGGGTTCCGTGCCCGCCACCCCGACGAGGCGGCGCGGAGGGAGTGGCACGGCAAGTTCTACTACCGGCCGCCGGGCGGCGAGTCCTGGACCGACCTCGCGCTCCGGATGCGCTCGTTCCTCGACCACCTCGACGCCGTCGCGCCGACCGGGCCCGCCGTGCTCTTCTGCCACGACGCCGTCGTGCTGATCACCCGCTACGTCTGCGAGGGCCTGTCCGAGCGCGAGCTCCTCGACATCGGAGCCTCCACCCCCGTGGCCAACGCGTCCGTGACGCGCCTGATCCGCGGCGACGACGGCTGGAGCGTCGAGCGCTTCTCGAGCACCGAGCACCTGGAGCGGACCGGCGCGCCGGTCACCCGGCACGACGATCGCGACGAAGGAGAGGGAGACCCGCATGAGTGAGGTCATCGACCGCGCACTGCTCGAGGGGCGCTGGCCGCTGCCCGAGCCCGGAGGATCCAAGCACGCGCGCGGCGACGTGGTCGTCGTGGGCGGGGCCCGGAAGACCCCCGGTGCCGCCCTGCTCGCGGGGATCTCGGCGCTGCGGGTCGGCGCGGGCCGCATCACGCTCTGCGTCGCCGAGTCCGTCGCCTCCGCGACCGCGGTGGCGCTCCCCGAGTGCGGCGTCGTCCCGCTGCAGGAGTCGCGGACCGGGTCGATCACCGGCCGCGGTCTCGAGGCGCTCGAAGGCGAGCTCGCCTCGGCCGACGTCGCACTGGTGGGCCCCGGCCTGGACGATCCGAAGGCGACGGCCGCGACGCTGCGGGCCCTCGCTCCGCTGCTGCGGGACGTGCCCGCCGTGCACCTGGACGCGTTCCCGCTCGGCGTCCTGCCGGGCCAGAAGCGGGTCGCCCGCTCGCTCGCGGGACGGCTCCTGATGACTCCGAACACCGCCGAGGCCGAGCGGCTGCTCGGTGCGGAGATCGAGGACGTCGAGACGGCCGCCGTCGCGATCGCGCGACGCTACGAGGCGGTCGTGAGCCTGTTCAACGTCGTCGCGAGCCCGAACGGCGTGCTCGTGCGCGCCGAGGGCGAGCATCCGGGCCTCGCGACGGCCGGGAGCGGCGACGTGCTCGCCGGAGCGACCGCCGGCCTGCGGGCACGAGGACTCGACGGCGCCGGCGCGGCGGCCTGGGCGGTGCACCTGCACACCGAGGCCGACTCCCGTCTCAGCGAGCGGATCGGCGCGGCCGGCTACCTGGCGAGCGAGATCCCCGCCGAGTTCCCGCCCCTGCTGCGCCCCTGAGCCACCCGCTCCAGACATCGCGGATCTCGAGACGGCCGCTGCGTGCCCTACTCGATCAGCAGGCGCGACCGCTCAGAGCGCGACGTCCGCGACCGAGAACGCGACTCCCGGAGTGATCAGGATCGCCGTCTTCCGCGGTTCGCCCTCGCCCTGGTTCACGACGAGCCAGCGCGACGCCTCGCCGTCGAGCGCCCGCTCGACCTCGGCGCGCACCTCCGCGGCGCTCGTGTCGCTCAGGCTGTAGGGCGATCCGCCGTAGATGATCTCGACACGCTTCACAGGATGGGCTCCTCGCTCGGTCGACTGCTGCCGTGCGGCTCCTCGCTGATGCGCAGACCGTGTGCGGTGTGCGAATCGGCCAGCAGCTGACGGATCCAGTCGGGGTTGATCGAGGGCGCGCGGCCCCCGTGGTACTTGAAGCGCAGCGGGATCGCGGGGTGGAGCCAGATCGAGGTGCGCCCGTCGCCGACCGCCTGCGAGTCCTTCCACGAGAAGTAGAAGGACTCGTTCCGCGACAGCTTGGATCCGATGACGATCTGCATGTGCGCCAGCAGGCGGTCGTCGAAGTCGGCCTCCAGGGTGGAGTCGTAGATCAGTCGGCCCATCAGGCCACTCTCCGTTCGGGCCGCGGTGCTCGGTGGGGGCCGGGGGACGCCGGGGCAGCGCTTCCGCTCCGGTGGTCGCGGCAGGTGCCGATCCTACCGAGAGGTCCTCGTGCGGCCACTTCAGCGCACCTCGTCGTCGTCGAACCCCGTGAAGTCCAGGTCGGGCAGGTGCAGCGCGCTCTCCGAGTCCTGCGGCTCGGCGACCGGGTGCGACACGCCCAGACGCCCCGCTTCGCGCGTCATCCGCGCCACGAGCTCCTCGTCCACGATCTCCTCGGCGTCGCTCTCCTCCGGCTCGCTGAGGAGCTGGCTCGCGGGGCCGATGAGCAGGGCCGCCGTGCCGAGTCCGCCGTCCGGGCGCCGGACGGGGATCTCGACCGCCGCGGACCCCCTTCGCAGCGCGAGCGCCTCGGCGTAGTGCACCAGCGACCGGGCGATGGCGCTGCCGGTCAGCACCGAGCTGCCCGCGTAGTGGATCCGTTCCATGCCCTCTTCCTACTCCTGTCCCGCATCAGGGGGCACCGGTTGCGGGAGCGGGTCCGCCGTTGCTATCGGAGCGCCTCGAGGCGCCGGTCGAGGCCGTCGCGCACCGCCGGCCACTCCTCGCGGAGGATCGAGTGCACGGCCGTGTCGCGCCACGATCCGTCGGCCCGCCGCTGGTCGTGCCGCAGCACCCCCTCGAAGGTCGCCCCCAGGCGGAGGATCGCCGCACGCGACCGCGTGTTGGCCGCGTCGGCCTGCAGCTTCACCCGGGAGTAGCCGCTGTCGAACGCGAGACCGAGCAGCAGCCGCTTCGTCTCGGGGTTCACCGCGGTGCCCCACACCTCGGGTGCGTAGGCGGTCCAGCCGAGGTGCGCCGCCTCGCGCGCCTCGTCGAAGTCGGCGAGCGCCGTCACCCCGACCACGCGACCGTCGACGAGGACGGCGCAGGGCAGTCCCGACCACGGGTAGTAGCGGCGGACGAACGCACGGAAGGCGGCCGGATCGGGATCCAGTCCCGCTGCTCCCCCTCCGTAGCCGCCGGCGAAGACCTCGGGGCGCGCGATCGCGGCGCGCAGGCCGTCGACGTGCTCCTCGCCGAGCGGTTCGAGCACGACCGTGCGGCCGACGAGGCGCACCGGTGCGGGGCGGCGCGGCTGAACGGGGGCGGAGTCGGTCATCCGGCCATTCTGGGGTCCCGACCGCCCCGGTGAGAGGTCCAGAGCGCGTGCCAGCATGGGGTCCATGGCCGACTCCGCGCTGTTCGAGACCTCCGCCGCCGCCTTCGTCCGCCTGCTCGAGCGGATCCGCGACGACCAGTGGACGCTGCCCGCCCTGGGCGAGTGGGACGTCCGCGGGCTCGCGGGGCACGCCTCGCGCGCGATCCTCACCGTCGAGGCGTACCTGGGCGCTCCGGAGCCGGCCGAGGCGACGGTGCCGGACGCGGTCGCCTACTACGGCGCGCTCGCGGGGAACATCGGCGACCCGGCGGCCGTCGCCCGGCGCG
The DNA here is from genome assembly GCF_001995175.1 of Rathayibacter rhapontici. Taxonomy (GTDB): domain Bacteria; phylum Actinomycetota; class Actinomycetes; order Actinomycetales; family Microbacteriaceae; genus Rathayibacter. The sequence goes on along the minus strand of NZ_MUKN01000020.1, from coordinate 50 downwards.
GGATGGAGGCGGGCGCCGCTCTCGGCGACCGGCCCTCGGCCGGTCGCGGC
>NZ_MUKN01000019.1 GCF_001995175.1 Rathayibacter rhapontici | reverse complement strand
GTCCGGCCCGCTCGGCGTCGAGCCAGAGCGGGTAGGCGATGAAGAGGTCGTCGCAGCCGCCGGCGGCGAGGACCTCGGCCTCGCCCACCGTCGCGACCGTGAGGCCGACGGCGCCCGCGCGAGCTGGCGGCGCGCGATCTCGAGCGACTTGTGCGTCTTGGCGTGCGGGCGCAGCGCCAGGCCGCGCTCGCGGGCCCGGGCGGCCGTCGCCGCGATGTTCGCGTCGAGGACGGCCTCGTCGAGGACGAGGGCGGGAGTCACGAGGGAGTCGAGAACGGCTGCGAGGGGGTCGGGGGCCATGCTCCCGATCCTGACAGTTCCCGATCGTGCCGGCGAGGAGCAGAATGACGCCATGGGCGCCGCCGCCACCGTGGAGGAGTACCTCGCCGCGTTCCCGCCCGAGCGGCGGGCTCGGCTGGAGGAGGTGCGGCGCCTGCTCCTGCGGGCCGCGCCCGACGCCGAGGAGCGCATCCGCTACGGCATGCCCGCCGTGATGCTGGACGGCCGGTACGCGATCCACTGGGCCGGCTGGAAGACCCACGTGGGCCTGCATCCGGTGCCGCGCCTCTCGCCCGGACTCGAGCACGAGCTCGCGGCGCTGCGCACCGGGAAGGACACGGTGGCGCTGCCGTGGAACCGGGAGCTGCCGGCGGATCTGGTGTCGCGGGTCGCCGAGGCGATCGTGGAACTGCGGGGTCCTCTGTGACGCGGGACCGCGGGCGCACCGGTCCTGCGGGGACCGCTCCGCACTGACGGGCGCGCACTGACAAGCTGGGGACATGACATCGCAGTCCTCGAACCCCGGCTCCCCGCTCCTGCGCCCCTTCGGCCCCTCCGGCGCCCAGGTCACGCGCCTCACCCTCGGTACGTCGTGGAAGCCCGAGCGCGTCCGCGACCTCGCTCGGGTGCCCGCCCTCGAGCGCGTGCTCGACTCCTCCGCCGACCGCGCCGTCTCGGTGATCGACACCTCGAACGAGTACGCGCAGGGTCACAGCGAGCGCCTGATCGGCGAGGCGCTGCGAGCGCACGGCGGCGTGCCCGACGGCGTCACCGTCGTGACGAAGCTCGACCGCGATCCCGAGACCGGCAGCTACTCGGGCGAGCGGATGCGGCGCAGCCTCGACGAGAGCCGCGAGCGCCTGGGCATGGACGTGCTCCCCCTCCTCTACCTGCACGACCCGGAGCGGATCTCGTACGAGGAGGCGTTCGCCGAGGACGGCCCCGTGCGGGCCCTCGTCGCGATGAAGGAGACGGGAGTCGCGCTCTCGATCGGCATCTCGGGCGGACCGGCGCCGATGCTGCAGCACTACGTCGAGACGGGGCTCTTCGACGCCGTCATCACCCACAACCGCTACACGCTCGTCGACCGCTCGTCGGACGAGCTGATCGACGTCTCGGTCGACCGCGGCGTCGTCGTGGTGAACGCGGCGGTCTACGGAGGAGGCGCGCTCGCGCGCTGGCCCCAGCCGGTCGACACGTACGCCTACCGCCCCGCGCCGCCCGAGATCGTGCAGGCGGTCACCGAGATGGGCGAGGCGTGCGACCGCGCCGGCGTGCCGCTGCGCGCGGCCGCCCTGCAGTTCTCGACCCGCGACGAGCGGATCACGACCACCGTCGTCGGCGCCACGACCGCCGAGCACTTCGACGAGTTCGTCGCCGACGACGCCCTCGAGATCCCGGACTCGCTGTTCGAGGAGCTCGCGGCCCTCGCTCCGTCCGACGCGGTGTGGCAGGAGGCGCCCGGCTCGACCTGGCCGAGCTGACGCCTCGCACCGCCGGGAATGACCGGAGGCCGGGAGCGGTTGTCGCCTGGATGACCACCGCTCCCGCTCTCTTCCAGCCCCTCACCCTCCGCTCCCGCACGGCCCGCAACCGCCTCTGGGCGGCTCCGATGTGCCAGTACTCCGTCGAGTCGCAGGACGGCGTGCCGACGACCTGGCACCTCGTGCACCTCGGCTCGATCGCCCGCGGAGGCGTGGGCGTGGTGATCGCCGAGGCGACGGGAGTGGTCCCGGAGGGGCGGATCAGCCCCTGGGACACCGGGCTGTGGAACGACGAGCAGCGCGACACGTGGGCGCCGATCGTCGACTTCGTGCACGAGCAGGGCGCCCTCGCCGGGGTCCAGCTCGCCCACGCCGGCCGCAAGGCGTCGACGTACCGCGAGTGGAGCGGGCGCGGAACGGTACCGACGGAGGAGGGCGGCTGGGACACGGTCGCTCCGTCCGCCGTCGCGTTCGAGGGCTACGCCGCGCCTCGGGCCCTCGCGGCGGACGAGCTGCCCGGCCTCGTGCGCGCGTTCCGCGACTCCGCTCGCCGCGCCGTCGAGGCGGGCTTCGACGTGATCGAGCTGCACGCCGCCCACGGCTACCTGCTGCACCAGTTCCTGTCGCCGCTGTCGAACCGGCGCGAGGACGAGTACGGCGGCTCCCTGGAGAACCGTGCGCGGCTCCTGCTCGAGATCGTGCGCGAGGTGCGCGCCGAGATCGGCGAGCTGCCGCTGCTCGTGCGCTTCTCGGCGACCGACTGGGCCGAGGGCGGCTGGGACCTCGACGAGACCGTCGTGGTCGCGGGCTGGGCGAAGGAGGCGGGGGCCGACCTCTTCGACGTCTCGACCGGCGGCCTGGTCCGCGGCACCGAGATCCCGGTGGCTCCGCTCTACCAGGTGCCGTTCGCGCGCGAGGTGCGCCGGGCGACCGGTGCGCCGGTGGGAGCAGTGGGCCTGATCACGACGGCCGAGCAGGCCGAGGGGGTGCTCGCGGCGGGCGAGGCCGACGTGGTGCTGCTCGCGCGGGAGCTGCTCCGCGACCCGCACGCCGCCTCGCGGATGGCGCAGGAGCTGGGGGCGGACCTCGATGCCGTCGTGCCGCCGCAGTACTCCCGCGCCTGGCGCTGAGACGCATCCGCCCGAGCGCGGAAACGCGAGATGCCACTCGCGTCTGCGACACGCCGTCAGGCGTGCGCACGAGTGGCATCTCGCGGGGTCGTGACCCGGGTGGGTCCTAGGACTCGTCCTCGACCGGGGCGTCCTCTTCGGGGTTGAAGTGGGAGTCGCCGGTCACTCCGACGGCCAGGCCGGTCTCGGAATCGGGGATGGTGCCCTCGTCGCCGAGGCCGCCGTCCTTCTTCTCACCCTCGGAGTCGTTGAGGTCCTCGGGGCGGGTGCTGCTGTCGGACATCGGAGCCTCAGGCCTCGACGTCGCCGCGCCAGGCGCCGTCCGGGGTGCCCTTGGACTCGATGTACTCCTTGAAGTTCTTCAGGTCCTTCTTGACCGCGTGGCTGCCGGCGCCGACGAGCGAGCCGATCGACTCGAGGAAGCCCTTGGGCTCCCAGTCCAGCTGCACGGTGACGCGGGTCTCGGAGTCCGAGAGCTTGTGGAAGGTGACGACACCGGCGTGGTCGGTCTCGCCTCCGGTGCTGTTCCACGCGACGCGCTCGTCGGGGTGCTGCTCGGTGATGTTGGCCTCGAACTCGCGCTCGACGGGGCCGACCTTCACCTTCCAGACGGTGAGGACGTCGGTGACCTGCTGGATCGACTCGACCTCGTCGAGGAACTTGGGGAACTCCTCGAACTGGGTCCACTGGTTGTAGGCGACGGACACGGGGACGTTGACGTCGACGGTCTCGATGATCTGCGGCACGGTGGTGCTCCTTGCTCTGTCACTCGGTGTGCGGCGGTCCGCTCTTGCGGCCGTCTTCCTCGACGTTAAGCGCGAGCCGCCTGGGAGCGCACCGGGTTGCGGGATGTCCCGAACGTGATAGAAACCCGCTCCCGACCCCGCTCCCAGCTAGGCGGAGCGGAACTCCCAGGAACGGCCCGGGAGTCCCGCTCCGGTCTCAGACCATCAGCTCGAGCCGGGTCGTCAGCGGAACGTCCTCCAGCGAGGTGCCGATGCGGAGGGTGAAGTCGCCGGCCTCGTAGTCCCAGCCGTCGTTCCAGGTCGCGAGCAGGCGGGTCGGCACGGTCACCGCGAGCTGAGCGGCCGCTCCCGCCTCGATCTGCGCGCTCTCGAACCCGACCAGCCAGCGCACCGGGCGCTCGACGGCGGAGTCGCGGCGCTCGGCGTACGCCTGCAGCACGATCTTGCCCGCGCGCTCCCCCGTGTTGACCACGTCGACGAGCAGCACGGCGTCCTCGCCTGCCCGGGTCGGCGCGACCGGCGCGACCGAGACCAGGTCGAAGGACGTGTAGCCCAGTCCGTGGCCGAAGCCGTAGGCCGGCTCGACCTCGCTCCGGAGCCACGCGCGGTAGCCGATGTGGATGCCCTCGTCGTAGTGCAGCTCGCCGTCGGTGGGCAGCGTCGACAGCACGGGGACGTCCTCGATCGCGGCGGGCCAGGTCGTGGGGAGGCGTCCGCCCGGCTCGACGGCGCCGAGCAGGACGTCGGCGACCGCGTCGCCCATCTCCTGGCCGCCGAAGTAGCCGACGAGCACGGCGGCGACCTCGTCGCGCCAGGGCAGCAGCACCGGCGATCCGGAGTTGACGACGACGACGGTGCGCGGGTTCGCCGCGGCGACGGCGCGCACCAGGGCGTCCTGCTCGCCCGGGAGGTCCAGCGAGCTGCGGTCGTAGCCCTCCGACTCGACGGCGGAGTTGGTGCCGACGACCACGAGCGCGACGTCGGCGTCGCGGGCGAGGGCCACCGCCTCCTCGATCAGCTGCTCGGCCGGGGTGTCCTCGGGCTCGATGCCGTAGGTGAAGCCGAGGGCGCCCTCGAGCTCGCCGTCGGTGTGCTCGATGTCGTACTCGATGCGGATGTCGACGGGCGTGCCCGCGGTGACCGGGAGCGGACCCGAGACCGACGGCGGCGCGAGGAGCGCGGCTCCGAGGTCGGCGCCCACGGGCGCGAGGGTCTCCTCGAGGAACAGGTCCCCGTCGACGAAGATCCGCGCGGTGCCCACGACCGCGAAGCCCAGGCGCACGGTCGCGTCGGCCTCGGGCGCAGCACGGTCGAGAACTCGACGCGGGAGGACGCGGCGATCGGGGCGCTGCCGCCGAACCAGACGAGCGCGGTCGCGCGGCGGTCCTCGACGAACAGCTCGGACCCCTCCGCGTCGAGGAAGCGCACGCGCTGGCCGGGCTCGCCCGTCGCGGGGTTCGTGATGGTCTCGAGCGCGAGGGGCGCGACTCCGTCCTGCACGACCGCGCCGAGCGCGTAGTCGATGCGGGCGCCGGGGAGCGCGTTCCGGATGCCGTCGAGCGGGGTGACGACCTTCTCGGGCAGCACCGTCGCAGATCCGCCGCCCTGCGTGCGGGCGTCGCGGGCGTTGTGGCCGATGACGGCGACGGAGGAGAGGGCGGTGGCGTCCCAGGGCAGCTCCCCCGTGTTGCGCAGCAGCACGCTGCCGGCCGCGGCGGCCTCGCGGGCGAACGCACGGCCGTCCTCGACGAGGACCGGCTCGGCGACGGCGGGCTCGAAGCCCTCGAGTGCGCCGACGCGGGCGGCGAGGCGGAGGATGCGGCGGACCTTGCGGTCGATCACTGACTCCTCGATCTCTCCCGCGCGCACGGCGGAGACCAGCGCGACTCCCCAGGGTCCGTCGGGGCCGGGCATCACGAGGTCCTGCGCCGCGCGGGCGCTGTCGACGGAGCGCACCGCGGTCCAGTCGCTGATGACGACGCCGTCGAAGCCCCACTCGCTGTTCAGCGGGGTCTCGAGCAGGTCGTTCTCGGTGGCGGTCGTGCCGTTGATCGAGTTGTAGGAGCTCATCACGAGCCAGGCGCGCGTCTCGACGATCGCGCGCTCGAAGGCGAGGAGGTACAGCTCGCGCAGCGCGCGGTCGCCCACGCGCACGTCGACGGTGAAGCGGTCGGTCTCGGAGTCGTTGGCGATGTAGTGCTTCGGAGTCGCTCCGACGCCGTTCTCCTGCACGCCGCCCACGTAGGCCGCGGCCAGGTCGGCGGTGAGCACCGGGTCCTCGCTGAAGCCCTCGAAGTGGCGGCCGCCCAGCGGTGAGCGGTGCAGGTTGATGGTCGGGCCGAGCACGACGTCGACGTCCTTGCGGCGTGCCTCCACCGCGGCGGCGGCTCCGTAGCGCCTCGCGATCGAGCGGTCCCAGGAGGAGGACAGCGCCGTCGCCGAGGGCAGGTTCAGCGAGGGCGAGCGCTCGTCCCAGACCTCGCCGCGCACGCCGGAGGGGCCGTCCGAGACGAGCATGCGGCGCAGGCCGATCTTCTCGATCGGCCAGGTGGTCCAGAAGTCGCGGCCGGTGAGCAGCTGCACCTTCTCCTCGAGGGTGAGGCGCTCGAGGAGCTCGGTGAAGCGGGCGTCGGCGTCGGGGCCCTCGGCGCTGAGACGCGGGGCGGTGCCGGTCGACGAGGCGGTGCCGGTCGGTGAGGCGGTGGAGCTGTCGGTCACGAGGAGTCTCTTTCTACGCTGAAGGGGGCGGCGGACGACCGTCCCAGAAAACCTAGCACCGCTCGGTTTACCAGGGAAGAGCGCGGGGGAACCGTGCAGGATGTCCCCGCGGGAGGTTCCACCAGGGCACCCCTGGGGCTTTGACGGAGAAACCCCGAGGAGTTAGGTTTCTCGGACCGAGCACCACTGCATTCCGCATCAGAGCGTCCGCCCCTCGGCATCCGCCCCTCAGCATCCGCACCGAAGCGCCAGGAGGCACACGATGGCACTCCCCACTTCTCCTCCGCGGCGACCGCGCGGCCAGTACGCGAAGACGGCCGCCCGGCGTGCCGAGATCGTCGCCGCCGGCCTCGAGGTGTTCTCGGCGAGCGGGTACCACGCCGCGTCCCTCCGCGAGATCGCCGAGAAGGTGGGGCTCAGCCAGGCCGGGGTGCTGCACCACTTCGCGAACAAGTGGGAGCTGCTCTCGGCCGTCCTGGCCCTGCGCGACGACATGTCGATCGCGCGCGTGCCGAGCGGCGGGACGATCCCGGGCGTGGACACCGTGCGCGCCCTCGTCGACCTCGTGTCGTACAACACGCGGATCCCCGGACTCATCGAGCTGCAGTGCGCCCTCTCGGCGGAGGCGACGCACGCCGACCATCCGGCGCACGGGTACTTCGCCGAGCGGTACCGCATCATCATCGACCTCTTCACCGACGCGTTCGGCGACATGCTCACCCGCGGCCAGCTCCTCCCCGGCGTCGACCCGCGCAGCGCCGCGATCCGGACGATCGCGACGATGGACGGGCTGCAGGTGCAGTGGCTGCTGCAGCGCGACTCGCGCGACATGCAGGCGGAGTTCCGGAGCGCGGTGCAGGCGCTGTGCACGGTGGAGCTCTGAGGGGCGCGGAGGCGTGAGGCACTCGCGGGCGTGAGGTGCTCGCGGCCCTGAGGGGCTCGGGCTCGGAGGAACTCGGGCTCGGAGGGGCGCACTACCGGGGCTCCGAAGAAGGCGCGCAGGAGGACCCGCGGACCGGCTCCCGCCGCTCGCCTCCTCACTCAGAACGGCACCCCCTCGCTGCTCGGTAGCAGTGGCCCCGGCGGTAGCGGCCCCGGCGGCTCCACTTGCCGCACCCGTCCCGCCGGGCTGCGCCAGCGGACGCCGCCGTCGCCGAGGTTCTCGGGACTCCAGGTGCTGACGTGCCGGAGTCGGTGGTGGGACGCGCAGAGGTGGGCGAGGTTCACGGCGTCGGTGGCTCCTCCGTGCTGCCACGGCACCGTGTGGTCGAGTTCGGCGGTGCGCGCGGGGCGGAGGCAGCCCGGGAACCGGCACGTCTCGTCGCGGTGGGCCAGCGCTCGGCGCAACTCGGCGGGCGGACGGTAGCTGCGGCGGCCGACACTGCGCGTCGCTCCGGTGTGCGGATCGGTGAGGATCCGGGTGAGGCTCGGAGCGCCGGCAGCGAGCTCGCGCGCCGTCTCGGCGTCGACGGGCCCGTAGCCGTCGAGGATCGCGGGCTCGTCGGAGCGGACGAGCAGGGTGAGGACCGGCACGGTGACGGCGACCACGGCGCGGATGCCGCGCGGGACGACGGTGCGGGCAGGCCCGGCGAGGGGGTCTCGCGCATCGTGCGCCTCTTCCGTCGCGGTCGCCGTCTCGCCGTCGAGCAGCAGCGCCGTCGCCACGTCGGCGCGGACCTGCCGGAGGTTCCGCGCGTCGCGCTCGGCGGGTATCGCTCCGGAGCTCGCCTCCCGGACGGAGCGGGCAGCTCGATCGATCCGGTCGTACGCGCCGAACGCGTCCTGCGCGGGCAGGTGCAGGTGCAGCGTCGCCATGCCGTCGAGCTCGCCGTCGACCCAGACAGCGCGATCCTTCCGGCAGCGGCGGTGGCGCTCGCGCAGCGTCTCGGGATGCAGCCGCTCGCGCAGCGCACGGAGCCGGCGCCGCAGCTGCGGAGGCGTGCACGATGCGGCGAGGACCGCCGCCTCCTCATCGAAGCGCCCCCGCGCCTCCGCCGGCACGGTCACCGCCTCGGCGACCACGACCCGGGCGTGCTCACTGGCGCACGCCCCCTCCTTCAGGGCGGCGAGCGTCGCCGGCAGCTCGTTCACGAGGAGTCGGCTCTCCTCAACCAGAGCCCCGGCGTGCGCCTCGGACAGCCGGAAGGACGTGGCGACTTCGGCGACGTGCGCGCGGGCCGCCGCTTCGAGCCGCTCGCCCTTGCCGAGCACGCCGGCGTCGACGAGCGCCTCCGGAACCGCCATCGCCAGGCGTCGCGACAGCTCGATCAGCTCGGCCTGCTCACCGTCGATCCGCCCCCGGAACCGCCGCAGCGCCTCGGCTGCGTCGATCGCGCCGCCGTACGCCTCCTCGAAGCACGCGTGCACCGAAGGAGAGCCCTCGGCAGGTGCTGTGTACGGGTCGATCGTTGCCATACCCGGATGATGCCAGCGAGCACCGACATTCGAACACGAGTCTTGCTCACCCCTTGCGAACTGACAGATCCGCGGGGGTGGCTCACTGCGGCGGCTCGGTGGCCATACCCGCAGGAGAATCCAGCGTCGCAGCGACACGCAGAACATCGTCCGCGAAGAAGGAGTTGTGGTGGCGCCGAAGCGGCGAGGAGCCCCGCCGCATCATCGTGGTGTTCAGCTTGTAGGCCGCCTCGAGGAAGGGTGGGTATTCGAGCGCATCCGCGAACTCATTCCAGGAGCCGAACACGAAGGACGCGACCTCCGCGCTCTTGTAGGAGGCGTCCTCACGGTCGTAGAAGACATCGGGAAGAGGACCGAGCGCTCGGACCGCTTCGTCGAAGGTCGGCGCATCGACGTTGACCCTCACGGCGACGTCCGTCACCCCGTCCTCGACGTACTCCACCGCGAAGACGGTCTCGAGGATCCCGCAGCTGAACGTGAAGAGGCGCCGAGACGTCCTCGATCGCTTGGTCGACGGCAGCGCCGACAGCACCCAGAGAACCTTCTGCGTCCCGAACGGGTCGGCGATCGTCTCGCTCACGTAGTAGGCGAGGTACTCCGACAGAACTGCGTAGTCGTCACGCCGCGCAAGCTCCCAGAACCGTCCCGGAAGCGTCGACGCCCCCTCCTCGCCGATCTTCCCGCGTCGATCCCGCTCCCACGGCAGCAGGACACTCTTGCCCTCCTCGACCGTCGCGGCACGATCGCCGGTGCCACCCGGCCACCCTGTCAGCGTGAGGTTCCGCAGACCGTGCGTCTGCTCCTGCCGGCGGATCTCCGCGCGCTCCTCCTCGTCGAGCCGAGCCCGGGGGCACTTCGCGAAGCGGAAGGCCACCACGTCTCCGTGATGACGACGATGCGACGCGTACCGGCTCACGATGTTCGTCGTCTGACCCACGTAGCGCTGGCCGTTCTCGAACTCGAGCACGTAGATCCCGCACAGCGCGCCGGTGCCTGACCCCGTGAACAGCGAGGCCGCAGACCCCGCCTCGCTCATGTCGTAGCGGAGGAAGGACAGAGCGGAGGGGGCGACGTCGACCATTCCCGCACCCTAGCGCCGACTCACACACCCCCTACTTCTGCACGTCCCCGCCCAGCTGCCCGATCGCGGGCAGCGGCCCGCCGTCGTCCGCGCCCGTGCGGCGCCAGCGCGCGATCGCGTTGCCCAGGTGGTAGATCACCAGCGCCGCACCCGCGCCGAGCACGATGCCTCCGAGCTGGAATCCGCCCGAGGCGAAGTTGAAGCCCGCGATCGCGATGACCAGGGCGACGGCGGCCGTGTACTGGTTCACCGGGCGCGAGAAGTCGACGCGGTTGTCGACCCAGATCTTGATGCCGATGACTCCGATCAGGCCGTAGAGCGCGGTGGTCGCGCCGCCGAGGACGCCCGCGGGGATGGAGTTGAAGACCGCTCCGACCTTGGGCGAGAGGCTGAGCAGCACGGCCGTGACGCCGGCGACCCAGTACGCGGCGGTCGAGTAGACGCGCGTGGCGGCCATCACTCCGATGTTCTCGCCGTAGGTCGTGGTGCCCGAGCCGCCGAACGTGCCCGAGACCGCGGTCGCGACGCCGTCGGCGATCAGCGCGCGGCCGGTGTGGGCGTTGACGGAGGAGTCGGTCATGGTCGCGACGCCGCGCACGTGGCCGACGTTCTCGGCGATGAGGACGAGCACGACGGGGAGGAACATCGCGATGCCCGACCACGTCGATCCGGACGCGAAATCGGGGAAGGAGAAGGGCGGCAGGCCGACCCAGGCGGCCTCGCCGACCGCGGAGTAGTCGATCTCGTCGCGCAGCAGCGCCACGACGTAGCCGATGACGACGCCGACGAAGATCGAGACGCGGCCGAGGAAGCCGCGGAAGAACACTCCGCCGAGGATGATCGCGGCGAGGGTGACGGTCGCCGTGACGGGGGCCTGCTCGAAGCTGTCCCAGGCGGTGGGAGCGAGGTTGAAGCCGATCAGAGCCACGATCGCACCCGACACGACCGGGGGCATCAGGCGGTCGATCCAGCCGAGGCCGACGAACTGCACCAGGACGCCGACCGCGGCGAGCAGGAGGCCGACGGCGACGATCCCGGCGAGCGCCGACCCGGTTCCGCCGACGGCTGTCGCGGCGGTGACCGGGGCGATGAACGCGAAGCTCGACCCGAGGTAGCTGGGCAGCTTGTTGCGTGTGATCAGGAGGAAGAGGAGCGTGCCGACACCCGAGAAGAGCAGCGTCGTGGCGACGGGGAAGCCGGTGAGGACGGGGACGAGGAACGTCGCTCCGAACATGGCGACGACGTGCTGGACGCCGATCGCGATCGTCGCGGGCCAGCTGAGACGCTCGCCGGGGGCGACGACGGCTCCGGGCTCGACGGTGCGGCCGTCTCCGTGCAGGGACCAGGTGGGCATGAGGCTCCTCGGGCGGGGGAAGGGGGCGGGGCGGGCGGATCGCCGGGGTACAGGCTAGCGAGCGGGCTCCCCCGCGCGGGTGACGACTCCGACGGTCGACGTCCGTAGGCTCGCGGGATGCTCTACGGACTCACCGGGTGGCACGCCGCGATCATCCTGCTCGTGCTCTCCCCGGTGATCGTGCTCGCGATCGCCGTGCCGGTCTCGTACGCGCAGGGGCGGGCGCGGAGGGACGCGGGGCTGGTCACCGATCCGGTCGTGGAGCCGATGGCGATCGCCGGGTTCGTGCTCGCGTTCCTGGTGGGACCCGCGGCGGTCGTCTGCGGGCTGCTCGGCCGGTCCCGGATCCGCCGGTCGGGGCGTGCGGGCTGGGGGTTCGCGACCTACGCCGTGATCGTGGGCTGGCTGCTGAGCGCGATCCAGGTCATCGCGCTGATCGGGACCCTGGCGTCGCTGACGTCGTAGAGGGCGCGCGACTACAGGAAGAACAGCGTCATCAGCACGTACGGCGCCAGCACCTGCGCCGCGCCCACGACCAGCGCGGCCGTCCCGAGCACGAAGCCGAGCAGGCTCGCCCGGACACCGCGGAGCGACGGCTCGGCGCGCAGCCGCTCCCGCGACGAGCGGGCGAGGAGGACCGCCACGAGGCCCGCGGCCGCGGACAGCAGCGGGACCGGGAACGCGACGAGCGCGAGAAGGCCGAACGCGGAGCTCGCCACCGCGGCGAGCGCCACCGGACGGGCGGGGGCCGGACGGGCGTCGTGATCCATGCCTCCAGCCTCGCCCGTCCCGGCGCCGATGGCCACCGGCGTCTCGAGGCGCCGATGTGCGAACCGGCGCGCGAGGGGCGACCATGAGGTCATGCAGGATCCTCTCGCCGACGCCGAACGGTTCGCCGCGCTCGCCGCCTCGGTCGCCGACCCGGTCCGCCGCTATCTGTGGCGGCGCGCCGACGCCGGGACCGCCGACGACGTCCTCGCGCTGACGATCACCGTGCTGCGCGAGCGGAGGATCGCCCCGCCCGACCCGGTCGCGCAAGCGCTCGCGATCGCCCGGGCGCTGCTGCGGAACGCGCTCCGCGGCCAGCGCCGGCAGTCCCTCCTGTCGCAGCGGCTCGCACTGGTCGAGCCGCCGCAGCTGCAGACCGACGAGGAGTCGCGCCGATTGCACGAGCGGGTGCGCCTGGCCCTCTCGCGCGTGGCGGAGTCGGATGCGGAGCCCCTCCGCCTGTGGGCCTGGGACGGCCTGGACGCGCACGCGATCGGCATGGTGCTCGGCATGCCCGAGGAGGACGCGTCCGACCGGCTCGAGCGCGGCCGCCGCCGCATCGGGCAGGAGCTCCTGCGGGGATCGCCCGAGAGGGACGGCGATCTGCGCGCGCTCCTCCGCGCGATCGATCCGGCCGCCGGCCTGCCTCCACTCTCGGACCGCGAGCTGGCGACCGTCCTCGCGGGCACCGACCGCGACGACGCTCCCCCGCGTCGGCGGTCGCCCTGGCTGATCGCGGGGGTGGGCGCGCTCGCCGTCGCGGCCATCGCCTCCCTCCTCCTGCCGCTCGCGTTCGCCCTGGCCACGTCCTCGGCGCGGCTGTCGGGAGCCGCGAACGGCTGCCCCGCGGATCCGGCGGCGGCGCTCGGCTCGGCGCAGGTCGCGTTCCGGGCCGAGGTGCGCTCGATCGACGACGGCACGGTCGAGCTGCGGGTGCTCGAGCGGTTCGCCGGGGAGGTCGGCGACAGCGTCACCGTGACGCAAGGCAGGGGCGTCACGTGGCAGACGGGGACCGACTACCTGCTCGCGGCCGACGAGAACGCGCTGCTGGGATGCGGGCTGACCGGGCCGAGCTCGCCGGAGCTGACCGGGCTGTACGAGGACGTGTTCGGGGCGGGGACGGGCGGGGCCTGAGGGGCGATGCTCCTGCAGAAGCAAGGCTGAGAGGGGCGATTCCGCGAGATCGGCGCGACCCGCGGCGCTCAGCCTCAGCTGTGCAGGACTTCCTGCGCTGACACGTCGCATGGAGGGCCTTGCTCGACTCCGTTGCGGACTGGCAGTATCGATTGTCGATACGAATCGCTCGTTCATCGATATGCCGTACCCTCCGGAGGACCCCGATGCCCCGCTCACTCCTCGTCGCACTCCGCGTCCTGCTCGCCCTGCTGCTGCTCGGCTGCGTCGTCGTGCAGGTCGCCGTCGGACCCGTCGCCGCGAACGCGCTGGACGGCGGACCGATCGACGGGGTGCTCGTCGCCGTCCTCGTCGCGGGCGTCCTCTGCGTCGAGGCCGTGCTCGTCGCGGTCTGGCGACTGGTGTCGCTGGTGCGCGACGACGCGCTCTTCGCCGGCGACCACCGCTCCGACCTCTGGGTCGACCTGGCGATCGGCGCGTTCCTGTTCGGAGCCGTACTCGCGGCGGGCGGCGCGGTCGCGGTGCTCGCGGTGGTCCCCGCTCCGATCCCCGCGCTCGCCTTCGGGCTGGTCGCGGTGTCGAGCGCGACGCTGGGCCTCCTCGTCATGGTCATGCGGCGGCTCCTGCACCTCGCGGTCGAGCAGCGCAGCGAGCTGGCGGAGATCGTCTGATGGCGATCGTGCTGCAGCTGGACGTCGAACTCGCCAAGCGGAAGATGTCGGTGACGGAGCTGGCCTCGGCGATCGGCATCACCACCGCGAACGTCTCGATCCTCAAGAACGGGCGGGCGAAGGCGATCCGCTTCTCGACGCTCGACGCGATCTGCTCAGTGCTCGGCTGCCAGCCGGGCGACATCCTGACGTTCGTTCCGGAGGCGTCGAAGTACCCGCCTAAGAGGGGCGGCGATGGAAACGAATCAGAAACGGACCCGCAACACCTGACCCGAAGACTGGGGAGGTTCCAAGCCTCTTCCCACTCGATCCGAAGGTCCTCGCTTGTCCCACTCCTCCTTCCGGAGGGTCGCCCGACTCTCCGCCGCCGTCTCCCTCTGCTCGGGCCTCGCGCTCGGCGCCGCGATCACCGCCCCCGCCGCCGTCGGTGCGACGGCTCCCGCATCCGCCCCCGCGGTCGTCGACCTCAGCATCACCGACGCCCTCGCCCTGCTCGAGTCCGGAGCGACCACGTCGGTCGCGCTGACGCAGCAGTACCTCGACCGCATCGCCGCCTACGACGACCCGTACGGCGATCAGCCCGGCCTCGCCGCCGTGATCCTCGCCAACCCCGGCGCCCTCGCCACGGCCGCCGAGCTCGACGCCGAGCGCGCCGAGGGCTCGATCCGCGGACCGCTGCACGGCATCCCGATCCTGGTGAAGGACAACTACGCCACGTTCGACATGCCCACGACCGCCGGCAGCGCCTCGCTGCACACCTACCAGACGAAGCTCGACTCGACCGCGGTCGAGCGCCTGCGCGACGCCGGAGCGATCATCCTCGCGAAGACGAACATGGCCGAGTTCGCGTGGCACGGCACCTACACGCTCAGCTCCGAGCGCGGCCGCACCACCAACCCCTACAACCAGGCGAACAGCGCCAGCGGGTCGAGCGGAGGAACGGGCGCGGCCGTCGCGGCCGGCTACGCCCCCGCGGGCCTCGGCACCGACTCCTGCGGCTCGATCGTGGGGCCCAGCGCCCACCAGAGCCTCGTCGGCTACCGCCCGACCATGGGGCTCACGAGCGTCACCGGCATCGTGCCGCTGTCACTCCGCCAGGACGTGTCGGGGCCGATGACGACGACCGTGACGGATGCCGCGCTGCTGATGGAGGTGCTCGCCGGCGTCGATCCGACCGACCCTCAGACCGTGATCGCCGCCGAGCAGGACACCGACTCGTACGTCGAGGGCCTCAGCGACACCGCTCTCGAGGGCACGCGGATCGGCTACGTGCGCTGGGACTACGAGGAGGACCCGGCGCGTCCCGGCCTCGCCGAGACGACCGCGCTGATCGACCAGGCGGTCCGCGATCTGGCCGCGCAGGGCGCCGAGATCGTGCCCGTGCCCGACTTCACCCGCGAGTTCGTCTCGGGGACGCTGAAGAGCGGCGGCTGGATCGACATGCGCCCGAGCATCGACTCGTTCTTCGCCTCGACGGACGCGACCTGGCCCGAGGGCCTCGCCGCGCTCACCGAGCCGGCCGATGCGCTCACCTTCTCGGACGTCATCGCCGACGGTAAGACGTCGCTGCTGCCCGGCGACGTCGAGTACTTCCAGAGCAACGAGGACGTCCCGAACCCGGCCTACGACGCGGCGGTCGCCGAGCAGGAGGCCGGCAAGATCGCGATGGACCAGTACTTCGTCGACCACGACCTCGACGCCCTCGCCATGCCGACGAGCGCCACGTCGGCGACTCCGGAGTGGGCGGGCACGACGTTCTGCGATGTGGGAGCGAACACGGGCATCCCGACGGTCTCGCTGCCTGCGGGCTTCACGTCGACCGGCGCGGCTGCGGGCCTCGAGCTGGCCGCGCCGCGCAGCCAGGACGCGGCGCTGCTGGCGATGTCGTACGACTACGAGCAGGCGACGCTGCACCGCGTGGCGCCGGCGTCGACTCCGGAACTGGTGGCGGCGGAGCCGACGCCGGAGCCGACCGTGACGCCGACGGCTGAGCCGACTGCGGCACCGACCGCTGGGCCGACCGCGACGCCTGTGCCGACCGTCGCGCCCACGGCCGAGCCGACCGCGGCACCGACCACGACCGCGGCTCCGGTCGCGCCCGCGCACTCCTCCACTCCGAGGCCCGGCACCGCGAAGCCCGCTGCGGCGCTCGCGCACACCGGAGCGGAGGGGACGACCGGTCTCGCCGCCCTCGCCTTCGCCCTCGTGGCAGGAGGAGGAGCCGTGCTCGCTCTGACGAGGCGCCGCCGCCCGAGCGCGCAGTAGAACGGACGCCGGGGCGGGGTCGACGCGAGTCGGCCCCGCTTCTGCGTGCAGGACATCAGCGGGCTGCACATGCTGGTCGAGTAGCCCCGGAGGGGCGTATCGAGACCTGCCCACTCCGAGACATCGTGGATCTCGATACGCCCGCTCCGCGGGCTACTCGATCAGCAGAGAGACGCCCGCTCCGCGGGCTACTCGATCAGCAGAGGAGGCGCCACTCCCTGCACCTACGCCGCCACCGCGCTCTCGGCGGGCCGCACCACGACCCGCGGAGCCCAGCCCAGCAGGATCGCGGCCGCCGCGAACGACAGCTGGCCGACGATCGAGAGCGCCGCCGAGACGACCGAGCCGTCGCCGCCGGAGGTGGAGAAGGTGTCGGCGATCGACATCCCGATGCCGAATCCGGTGAAGAAGCGGCAGAAGATCGCCGCGCCGACCATCGAGAGGATCACGATCGCGAGGCGTCGAGGAGTGAGCGCACCACTCGAGCGGTGCACTCCCATCGCCGCCACCAGCAGGGTCGGCACCGTCCAGAAGACCACCCAGATCACGGTCAGCACGAGCGTGGGCTGGAGCGAGAACCCGTCGCGCTCGGCCATCAGCGCGTAGATCGTCGAGAGCTCGGTGCCCGGCACCTTCGCGAGCGGGTTCCAGACGAGCAGGTCGATCGTGCCGAGCACGGTGACGGCGAGCATCAGCGCGGCACCGGCGAGAGCGACCGGGAGGCGCTGCCGCCGGGTCGCCACGCGGTGCTCGAGGGCGACCGGCCGCGTGCCTCCGATGACGGCGAGACCGGTCGCGAGTCCGGCGAGCACGATCACGAAGCCGAGCAGAGTCAGCCACCAGGGCGCTCCGGGGAGGAGGGTGCCGAGGACGACCGTCAGCGGCCCGACGACCGCCAGGAGCAGGGACGCCCGGGCCGTGCGGGTCTCGGCCGAGCGGGCGGCGCCGATCAGGTGCGCGACTCCGATGACCCCCGCGAGGAGCGCGAGAGCGACGACGAGCCAGCGAACCGCCCGCGTGGCGGCGACGACACCCTCGGGAGCATTCTCGGGCACGATGCCGCCGGCCGTCAGGTAGTAGCCGATCAGCACGACCGCGGTGGCCGTCAGCAGGCCGAGCCCGCGGCGGGCGAGGCGGCGCGGGCGGAGGAACCGCGGCTCCCCCGAGTGCGCCGGCAGCGCGCGATCGAGGGTCGCGCTGAGCACGAGGGCGCCGAGCACGACGTCGCGACGGGGCAGACCCGCCTCGGCGGCACCGGCCGCATCGGCCCGCCACTCCTCGAGGTAGCGCTCGCGGGCGAGAGGCGGGAGGAGGCGGGCGAGCAGGCGCAGCAGCTGGTCGATCACGCGCGGGCCTCCGCTCCGGAGAGACGGACGGCGGCCGCGGTGGGTCGCTTCGCAGTCTTCGGAGCTTTCGCAAGCGCCGCCGCGTCGAAGCGCTCGACCGCCGAGCGGGCGGCCTGCGCCCCGTCGCCCGTCAGCTCGTACAGCCTCCGCCGCGGACCGCTGCGATCGGTGTCCGGCTCCCACGACGAGGCCACCCAGCCCGCCCCCTCGAGCCGCTCGAGGATCGGGTAGACGCTGCCGGCCGGGCGTCCCGTGCGCTTGATGACGAGCATCCCCCACACGGAGGCGCCGTCATCGAGGAGGACGCGCAGCACGTCGACCGTGGCGGGCGTGAGGCGGGCGAGCGGGATCATGGCGCAAATCTAGCTATGTAGAGATGGCTCGGTCAACGTCGCGGCTGGTTGACTCGCCGTATGACTCTGTACAACCCCGCCGTCTTCCCCGAGCCCGCTTCCGGCCCGTCGACGCCCCCGCCCGGCCGGAAGACCGGGAACGGACTCGGTCTCGCCTCCCTCATCATCGGCATCGTCGCGCTGATCGGCGCCGCGATCCCGATCGTCAACTACGTCTCGGGCTTCGTCGCCTTCATCGGCCTGGTGCTCGGAGTGATCGCCCTGTTCCTGAAGAAGAGGAGCCGCACGGCCGCGATCGCCGGCACCGCGCTGAACCTGGTGGCGCTGATCCTGTCGATCGTGCTCGCCGTCGTCTACACGGCCGGCTTCGTCACCGGAGTCACGAACGCCGTCGAGGACGCCGAGTCGAGCCGCGCACCCCTCTCCGAGAGCACGGAACCGGCCGGCCCCACGCGGACGCTCCTCCTCGAGGTCACCGGCGACGCCCCCGACGCCTCCATCGGCTGGGCCACCTCGAGCGACCTCGCCGACGGCACCGCGGCCGCCGCCGACCAGCCCCTCCCCTTCACGAAGGAGCTGCAGGTGCCCGCCGCGGGCGAGTTCGCCGTGCAGGTCCAGTCCCTCACCGCGACCACCGGCGCCGACGACACCGGCGCGATCACCTGCCGCATCACCCTCGACGGCGAGGTCGTCGCGGAGCAGACGAGCACCGGCGCGTTCGCGGCGGCGTTCTGCATGGGGACGTCGGAGTGACCCGCGCGCCCGCCGGTCAGTGTCGGTGGAGCCCGACAGAATCGGCCTGACAGCGGGAGGCGCTTTGCAGTTCACCATCGACGGGAATCCCTACGAGCTCACGCGGGAGTCGGTGGAGGCTGCGCTCGGCGCGGTCGAACCCGCCGCCGTGACGAAGTACTCGGTCGAGGCACTCGGGCGGCGGTGGCCGGTGAAGCAGGTTCTCGCGGTCGCGACCGGGCTGACGACGAAGCCGTTCGACTCCGGCAAGGCGCAGCGCGTCCTCGCGCAGCTGGGGTTCGCCGTCGAAGGCGACCTGGCAGCCCGCACCCCGCTCGACGGCTCGCAGCGCACCTTCGACGGCGTGAACTGGAGCCTGGCCGCCTCGGAGGACGACTACCTGGAGGCCCGATCGGGACGCCTGCACGTGCCGACCTGTCGGCACGGCGTCACCCAGCCGCGCCGCTCCTGGACCGAGGCCGAGATCTTCAACGCGTGGTTCGCAGCACCCGACACCGATCCGCGCGAGCTGACGTCGCCCGGCTGGTGCTCCGACTGCCTCCTGGTGCGCGGGCTCGAGGAAGAGCTGACGCGCTCGGAGGAGTCGTCACCGACCGGCAGCGCCGAGCGCCGCGCCATCGCCGCGGCGGCGGGCGTGATCCTGACTCCGGGTCTGAGCGGGGCCGCGTCGGCGCTCGACGCGACCGTGCGCACCTGGACAGCGCCGACCGCCCGGGCTCTCCGCGGTGCTTTGGACTCGCTGCCCGACGCGTCCGGCGGGTTCCGCGGGCGGCTGTTGCAGCAGCTCGCGGAAGCACCGCGGGACGTCGTCCTGCTCGCGGCCGAGCTGTGCTTCGTCCAGCGCCTTCCGCTCACCAACGTCGGCGCCGAGACGAAGCGCGAGCTTCTGCGCGAGATCCTGGCACTGCTTCCCGACGCGCCGGCCCTCCCCGAGGCGGTCGCTGCCGCGTTCGACGTCCGCGGCACGTTCAGCGGCGGCGCCGGCTTCACTCCGCAGATCGCTCGTCATCTGCAGTGGCTCTGCTCATTCATCGAGCACTGGGACGGACTCGACGCCGAGACACGGGATGCCGCGCTCGGAGACCCGTGGTTGTTCCGCGAGCAGACCATCGCCGTCGATCCCGCTTCCCCGGCGATTCAGAACTCCTTGCTCGCGCTGACCTGGCCGAGCGTCTTCGAACGCATCGTGTCGACGGCGGACAAGACGAAGATCCGCGACACCTTCGCTCCCGTACTGCCGTTGGGGCCGACCGGCGACCTCGACCGCGATCTCCTGCATCTGCGAGACCGGCTTGATCCGCAGGGGCAGCTCGACATCGACTGGTACCTGCCGCCGTGGAGCACGGAGTGGCGCGGTACGGACCGTGACGACGCGCCCGCGGCCTGGTGCGTTCCGAGTCGGGCCGTGCTCGGCGACACCATCGGCTTCCCGGGCGCGATCACCGCCGACTTCGGAGCGAGCCGCGCGGCGATCCGCACGACGGCTCTGGCCCGCTGGGACGGAGCGGAACCGATCTCCGCGCTGCTGCAGAGGGTGGACTCGACCGCGGCCGTGCTGAGCGGGATGCGTCCGGGCGAGCAGATCCTGGTGCGGGACGACCGCGGGATCCGGGTGGGAAAACTCCGCAGTGGCCGATGGATGCCTGGCGACCGCGCTCAGCGCTCGGTGCGGTGGGAGGAGGATCGCGTTCCCGAGGATGCTCTTCCGCAGGCGGTCCTCGCCACATTGTCCCGGGACGACGCGTTCATCCGGGTCGAACCGCTGTCGATGCCCACACCCACACCCACCGACCTCCGCCTCCCGCGCCCGACCGCCGAGTTCGCCGCCGGCCTCCACTACGACCGCGCCTGGCTGGACGACGTGACCGCGGTCCTCGAGGAGCGGAGGCAGATCATCCTGTTCGGCCCTCCCGGCACGGGGAAGACGTTCGTCGCGCGGGCCCTGGCCCGATTCGCCGCCCCTGCGAGCGCGGTGAGGATCGTGCAGTTCCACCCCTCCTACTCGTACGAGGACTTCTTCGAGGGCTTCCGTCCCGCGACCGACGCGAGCGGCTCCGCAGTGTTCCGACTCGCGAAGGGGCCCCTCCGACTGCTCGCCGATTCCGCCGTGCGCAACCCGGCCGTCCCCCACGTGCTGATCATCGACGAGATCAACCGCGGCAACATGGCGAAGATCTTCGGCGAGTTGTATTTCCTCCTCGAGTACCGCGACGAGCAGGTGTCGCTGCAGTACTCCCCCGAGGAGCCGTTCGCGCTGCCCAAGAACCTGTTCGTCATCGGCACGATGAACACGGCCGACCGGTCGATCTCGCTCGTCGATGCGGCCATCCGCCGCCGCTTCGCGTTCTTCGAGCTGCACCCGGCGCAGCGGCCCGTGCACGGCCTGATCCACCGCGTGGAGGGCCGCACGACGAGGCGGGGTGCGCTGCTCGACACCCTCAACGAGCGCATCGGAGAGACCGACCGCGACTTCCAGATCGGCCCGTCCTACCTCCTGAGGGCGAGCGCCCGCACCGACGACGGGCTCGTCCGGATCTGGGAGCACGACATCCTGCCCCTGCTTGACGAGCACTACTACGGCCGGCTGTCCCGGGAGGAGATCCGCGCACGATTCGGGCTGGACACACTCGATCTGACGACGCCGCTGGTGGTCGACGAGATCGACGAGTCGTGACGCGCTTCTCCCTGGAGGAGAACGGCGGCTGGCGGCCGTGCCCGCTCGCTCCGGACGTCGTCGCCGCGGCGACCACGGCCGGGCTGGTGGAGTCGCGCCTCGGTCGCGTCGGGATCGAGGTGGCGGCCGCGTCGAACAAGGTGGGGGCGGTGCGTTCGGGCGAGGACGAGATCGTCGTGCAGCCCAAGACTCCGCTGGGGTCGCTGCTCTTCCTGCTGGGCTACGCGCGCGATCCCGGGTTCCGCCCGGAGGACGTCGACGCCTCCCCCGAGGACGATCTCGCGCCCGCCATCGCCGAGACGTTCGTACGGCTGGCCGAGCGGGCGCTGGCGCGAGGGGTTCTGCAGGGGTACCGGACCTACGACGAGACCGCGGTCACGGTTCGCGGACGCATCCGGATGTCGGATCAGGTCGCTCGTGGCGGCCGACTGCTGCCGGTCGAGCTCACGGTGGACGAGTACACGGTCGACATCGCCGAGAACATCGTCCTCCGGGCGGCGATCGGTGCACTGCTCACGCTGCCCCGCCTCCGCGACGCGCTGCGGCGGCGCCTCCTCCACCTCGACGGGCGCCTCGACGGCGTGGAGCGCTTACGCCGCGGGGCAGCCGTGCCCCCGTGGCGCCGCAGCCGACTCACCGCGCACTACGTTCCGGCGCTCGTCTTCGCCGACCTGATCCTCGAGCGTCGGGCTCCGTCGAGCGCCGCCGGAGATTCCCCGCTCGCCTCGTTCGTCGTGAACATGGCCGGCCTCTTCGAGAGCTTCGTCACCACGGCGCTGCGGGAGTCGCTCGCTCCGCTCTCGTCGGGCGTCACGCTCGCGCAGTATCCGACGACCCTCGACGAGGGCGGCCGGCAGGCTGTGCGGCCCGACATCGTGCACTTGCGCTCGGGGCGCCCGGTGATGGTGGCCGACGCCAAGTACAAGACCGGCGCCTCTCCGGTGGAGGACCTGTACCAGATGCACGCGTACTGCACGGTGCTGGGGCTCCGGGAGGGCTGGTTGATCTCGGTCGGCCGGGGCGGTTCCTCCTACTCCGTGCGCGGAGCGGCGGTCGAGATCCACGTCCGCCGACTGGACGTCTCAGCCCCGCCGGAACAGCTTCTGGTCCAGGTGGCGGATCTCGCCGCCGAGCTGGTCGGAGAGCTCGCGAGGCGCTAGCGACTCGTCCCTGGTCTCCGGGACGATCACGCGTTCAGCCCTGCAAGCGCGATCGCGACGAGCGCCGAGGCGAGGAGGAACGCGACGACCGTAGCTGCCGCGCCGAGAAGCGGGATCGCCCTCATCCGCCGGGCGGTCGTCGATCGACGGGCTGCAGCGGTGATCGTCAGCACCGCGAACAGGCCGAAGACGGCCGGGATGATCCAGGTCGCGGCGGCCAGGAGTGCGGAATCGCACCCGTCGGAGTTCCCGCCGCACGCGTCCATGCCCAGCTGCTGCACCAGAAGGACCATGAAGAGGACGGCTCCGAGGCCGAGCAGGAGGACGAGGAGCAGGACCGCCTCGATCCTGCTCGCGAGCCCGGCGGAGCTCCCGCCGGGAGGACGACGCTGCGCCGTGGGCGATCCGTGAAGGGATCGTCGGGGTCGAGAGACACGGCGACTCCCCTGCTCGTCGGGCGATGCGACCGCAGGGTCGGGCGCATCGGGGCCGCGACGGCCCTCACTGATTCTCATGGATGCGTGCGGATCGTGCCCGGCACACGACGAAGGACGGACCACCGGGGCTTCCGGTGCATCCGTCCTTCGTCGAGTGGCGACCGGCGCTACTTGCGGAACATGCGCGCCGTGGTCTCGAAGAGGCCCTTCACCGGGCGCTGCTGCTCGCCCTGCTGGGCGCCGAGGATGATGATGACCGAGGTCAGCACCGGGATCAGCCACTGGGTGGCCTTCTGCACGCGCAGGGCGGTGGTCAGCTCGGCCGAGTTCTGCGGCGCGGCCTCGGTGACGCCTTCGGCGCCCTCCTCGATGTGCTTGGCCTGAGTCGCTCCCGCGATCGCCGCGGTGACCGAGGCGGCACCGGCGAGACCGGTGACGACGGTCTTGATGATCGTGTTGGTGCGGCTCTCCTGCTGGTTCGCGAGGCGGGTCTTGTTCGCGAGGATCAGGCCGATGCCTCCGACGCCGTGGGCGATGATCGCGGCGAACTGCACCGGGCTCCAGCGGGCCCAGCCGACCGACGCGACGCGGAGGCGCTCGGACGGGTCGGAGGAGGTCGCGGCGGCTCCGTTCAGCCCGACGGCGCCCATGAGGGATCCGCCGAACCAGGCGGCGGCGCCGAGGTCGTGGAGGCTGCGGACGAGCGTGTTCCGTGACGGCATGCGTGTCTCTTCTCTTCTCAGTCGACAGGCGGGGGCTCTGGCCCCCGTATAAGGGCGACGCTACGCGCGGGCGGCAGCGAGCGGTCGGGGCTTGACCTCTCCCCGTGCAGCCGCTCTGGTAGGAGCACGAGGGCGCCGAGCGCCTGCGACAGGAGGAGCGACATGCCGGACCAGGACGAGCAGCGGAGCATCCGCGACGACTTCCACGAGGCCGTGAACATGACGGCGAAGGAGATCGAGAGCTGGCTCGAGACCGACGAGTCGAAGGAGGTCGGCCAGAAGTCCGGCGGCGGCGAATCGGTCGGCCACCACAGCGGCCGCCGCATCATCGAGATCCTCGGCACCAAGCAGGCCGACCTCAGCGACGACGACTACGCGCACATGAAGAAGGTCGTGGGCTACGTGCACCGGCACTCGGCGCAGCGCCCGGACGGGGACGTGACGGAGACGAAGTGGCGGTACTCGCTGATGAACTGGGGGAACGACCCGCTGAGGAAGTGACCGGGGCCCAGCCTGTCGGCGACCATGATCGTCGGATGGAGATTCTCGAGGTCGTGGCCGCTGTCATCACCGATGGGGATCGGATCCTCGCCTGCCGTCGCAGGCCGGAGAAGTCCGCCGGCGGTCTGTGGGAGTTCCCGGGCGGGAAGATCGAAGTCGGGGAGACCCCTGAGCAGGCGCTCAAGCGCGAGATCGCGGAAGAGCTCGGAGTGGCCGTCGCTGTGGGGACCTTACTGACCGTCGACGATACCGAGGTGGGTCCTCGCATCATCCGGTTGAGCTGCTGGTGGACGACGCTGCAGGGCGACCCGCCACTCACGAGCACGGATCACGACGCGCTCCGCTGGCTTGGCCGGGAGGACCTGTCGGAGCTCGACTGGGCCGCGCCCGATCGTCCGGCAGTGGCTCTGCTGGTCACCGGGGGCTAGGCCGTCGTCACCGTCTCCGCCGGCGCCCCCGCTCCAGGTCGGCTCGGGATGCGGGCGAGGCGCGCTGCCCGCCGCCGGCGCTTCGGCTCCGAGCGGATGACCGTCTCGGCGTCACGCGCGCCGATTCGCGCGACGTCGTCGAGCCACCGCTGGCGCCGAACGGATGACGACGATCGGACGGGCCCGATCCTCGTGACGGCGGTGGGCGCGATGCCGCAGTACTTCATCGTCCCGTCCCGCACCGAGCGCACGGTCGGGTCACCCTGGAGGGCGAGGAACGCCCGGGGCGCGTCCGTCGTGACGAGCAGGCGCCCACTGCGACCCGCCAGCATCCCAATCGGGAGTCCAAGACGAGAAAAGCGGAACGCACGGCGCGGCAGGAGCACTCTGTCGAAGAATCCGCTGAGGAGCGCGGGGGTCGCGCCCCACCAGATCGGCGTGACGACGACGATGTGCTCCGCTGCCTCGATCGCAGACCAGGCCGCGGCGAGGTCGGGTTCAAGCGGCTGAGCGCGCGAATACCCGGCGCGCAAGTGAACGTCGAAGTCGAGGTCGCGCAGCGCGAGAACGCGCGCCTGACCGAAACCCGCCGCATAGCTGCGGGCGACCTCCGCAGCGAATGAGTCGGCGTTCGGATGGCCGTCGATGACGAGCGCGGTCATGGTCCTCCTTACGGATCCGGCCTCCCCATCTGGACATTGTCCAGTTAAAGGCAAGTCACGGTATCGATATGATCTTGCGCGTGTCAAGATCGGAACGCGGCTACCACCACGGTGACCTCGCGTCCGCCCTCGAGCGGGCAGCTTTCGAGCTCATCGACGAGTCGGGCCACGCGAAAGTCAGCCTCCGCGAGGTCGCCCGCAGGGCCGACGTCAGCCACAACGCCCCGTACCACCACTACGGCGACCGTGCCGCGCTCCTCGCCCACCTCGGCGCTGTCGCCATGGAGGAGCTCCTCGAGGACCTCGAGTCCGCCCTCCGCTCGGCGGATCCTGCAGATGCCCCCGCCCGAGCCGTCCGCGTGGCGTCCGCCTACATCGAGAATGCCGCTCGCCATCCTGCCCGGTTCCGCCTCGTCAACGATCCGGACATCTGTGATCTCCGCGAGCCATCACCCACCATGGCCCCTCTCCTCGACCGCGTGCACGGCATCCTCGCGCAGGTCGTCGATGAGCTCGATCCTGCAACTGCCCCGCCCCTTCAGGCCGCTCTGCGGACTGCACTGTGGGGGGCCGTGCACGGACTGGCCGAACTCGTCGTCACTGGGCAGGTCAACCAGACGGACACGGAACCAGCGCTTCAGGCACTGCTCAGCCGGGGGGAATTCGGGCGGGAGAAGTGAGCCAGGGCCTAGGCCTCAATCAGCTCAAATTCGTCATCTTGTCGCACAGCCGTGATGATGTTCAAGCTCGTGATGAGTTGCTGGAGGTCCGCCTCGGGGTGGCCAGGAAGCAGGATGACTGGGACGGCAGCGAGCCCCTTCTCGTTCGCGACGTGGGCGTAGTCGAGGACTTGCCCGATTGCCGTTCGCACGTAGGAGCGTGCCGTCGACTTCTTCGCCTCCACGATCCAGCCACTGGTCGTGACGTAGAGATCGGGCTCGATGCGCGAAGAACCAACGGGAAGTGTGAGTCGACTAGGAGGAGTTCCATTCCTCGTCAGCCACTCTCCAAAGGCCGCTTGGAGCTCGAATTCGACGCGGGAGACAACTCGCTCATCGATTGGCGCTGACTCCTCTCCTGCAACGACGATGTCGGAATAGGCGGGAGCTGCCCACTCGCTGACGTGAGCATCGGCGGGCTTCGCACCGCCGTATGCGGGCAGCGTCGTGACGTCGGCATCGACCGGGAGCAGATTGAAGATGATCCCCCGGCGCAACGTTCCCTCGTTGTCCGGGATGATCTCGTAGCGATACGTCGGAAGGCCTGTTGTAAACGCTCCGATATACGTCACGCGGGTGTTCTGGACCGTGAAAAGGCGGATGATTCGACCGTTCTTGGCCGCATCCCGAAGGGCTAGATTTCCGCGAAGGAACACCTGATCTCCGACCTGGCCCTCGCCGGTGTAGGAGTACGAGCCGTCCTCGCGCAGGCCTTCGAACCGGTCGTAGCCGTGCCGCGCGCCTTTCGCGGGATCAGTGAAGATGAAGATCTCGCCGAGAGATCGTGGTGTTGAAATTCCGCCCTGCTGCTGACCCCCGAACGCTCGATGAACGGCGCGACGCAGCACCTGGTCGCCCACGGAGAGAGAGAACCGCGGGATCTCGACGGGTTCCGCTTGGAAGCGATCACGAACAGCATCCGCTTGCTCATCGCTGAGCTCCCAGCGAGTAGTGCCGAGGTCGAGAGTTCCGAAGAATTCTCGGAGAACGTCACGGATTCGTTTTTGCGGAACTCCGAGTTCGAGAGACAGATCGGCCGGGGTGCGGGTGGGCATGAGCTCGACATTAGGAAGAGCTGATTAAGACGCCGGCGAATATCACTCGTGTTAGGACCACCGTTCGTGAGTCGAAGACGAGCATGCTTCGAATATCGGCTCAGCAGAGCGTGCGGTAAGCCGCTTCGTGCTCAGCACCTTCTCCCTCCGTCGAGCATCACGGGGCCGCCGGCTCGGTCCACGCGGCCTCGCCAGGCGATCCCCGCCAGTACCGAATCGTTATCGTGAGAGCGCTCTCTGCCGGTCTATCCTGGCGACGAACGCCGCGACGGCCCGCCTCTGCGAACGGCCGATCCTCCACTCGCCGATCTCCGGCCCGCCGATCCCACGCACTGAGGAGTACCCATGCGATCGTCCCTGCACCGCCGTCTCACCCTTCCGGTCGCCGTTCTGGCGGCCGCCGGACTCGCGCTCGCGGGCTGCTCGAGCAGCAGCGACCCGAACGACCCGAACGCGGGTGGCGGCTCCGGTGGCGGCTCGGTCGGGACGGCCGACGGGGTCGTGAACGTCTACGGCACCATCAACGGTGACGAGGCCACGCTGCTGGAGGAGTCGTGGGCCGCTTGGGAGGAGGAGTCGGGCATCGACATCAAGTACACCGGCGACAAGGGCTTCGAGCAGCAGATCGGCATCAAGGTGCAGGGCGGCGACACTCCGGACCTCGCGATCTTCCCGCAGCCGGGACTGCTGGCCGACACGGTGGCCTCGGGGAAGGTGAAGGAGCTGCCCGAGGGCGCTCTGACCGAGGTGCAGAACAACTGGTCGGAGGACTGGCAGAAGTACGGCCAGGTGGACGGGACGCAGTACGGCGCTCCGCTGATGGCGAGCGTGAAGGGCTACGTCTGGTACTCGCCGGCGAAGTTCGCGGAGTGGGGCGTCTCGGTTCCGACGACGTGGGACGAGATGGAGGCGCTCGGGAAGACGATCGCCGAGAAGTCCGGCGGGCCCTCCTGGTGCGCCGGTTTCGCCTCCGACGCGGCGTCGGGCTGGCCGGGGACGGACTGGATCGAGGACGCGGTGCTGCGCGAGGCCGGCCCCGATGTCTACGACCAGTGGGTCTCGGGCGACGTGCCCTTCACCGACCCCCAGATCAAGGCGGCGTTCGACTCCGTCGGCTCGATCCTCCTCGACCCGACGCTCGTCAACGCCGGCTACGGGGACGTCTCGTCGATCAACTCGACCGCGTTCGGCGACGTCGCGCAGAACATCGCGAACGACTCCTGCGCGCTGACCCACCAGGCGTCGTTCTTCGAGGGCTTCATCATCGGCGCCGACGCGACGGTGGCCGAGGACGGCGACGTGTGGGCGTTCCTCACTCCGCCGATCAGCGCCGAGGACGACCAGGCCGTGACCGGCGGTGGTGAGTTCGTCGCCGCGTTCGCGGACGACGAGGACACCGCGAAGGTGCAGGAGTACCTCGCGAGCGCCGACTGGGCGAACAGCCGCGTCTCGCTCGGCGGAGTCATCTCGGCCAACAAGGGGCTCGACCCCGAGAACGCGAGCAGCGAGCTGCTGAAGGACTCGATCGCGATCCTGCAGAGCGAGGACACCACGTTCCGCTTCGACGCGTCCGACCTGATGCCCAAGGCGGTCGGCTCGGACAGCTTCTTCAAGGGGATCGTCGACTGGGTCGACGGCTCGAGCACGGACCAGGTCCTCGAGTCCATCCAGGCCGGGTACACCTCCTAGGAGGAGTCACCGATTCCAGGGAACCCCGGACCGTCGAGAGAGCCCGCAGCTGCGGGATCCCTGGACGGGCCGGGGTTCCCTCGTTCAGGCGTGCGGGTGCGGGTGCGTCCGCTCGAGCGACGCGCCCTCGATGTCGACGTCGGGCAGCAGCCGGTCGAGCCAGCGGGGCAGCCACCAGGCGGAGCGGCCCAGCAGGTGCATCAGGGCGGGCATCAGCAGCATCCGGACGACGAAGGCGTCGAGGAGCACGCCGAACGCGAGGCCGAATCCCATCGAGCGGATGATGGTCGACTCCGAGAAGATGAAGCCGCCGAACACCGCCACCATGATCAGCGCGGCGGCGATCACGACGGACTTGCCGGCCTGGAAGCCCTGCGCGACGGCGAGGCGGGCGTTCGCGCCGTGCACGTACGCCTCCCGCATCCCGGACGCGAGGAAGAGCTGGTAGTCCATCGCGAGCCCGAAGAGGATGCCGACGAGGATCACGGGCAGGAAGCTCAGGATCGGGCCGGTGGCGTGCAGGCCGATGAGGTCGGCGCCCCAGCCGAACTGGAACACCGCGGTGATCAGGCCGTAGGTCGCGAACAGCGACAGGATGAAGCCTCCCGTGGCGATGACCGGGACGAGCAGCGAGCGGAACACCATGATCATGATGAGCAGCGAGAGCCCGACGACGACCGCGAGGTAGGTCGGCAGGACCGCGTTCAGTCCCTCCGAGATGTCGATGTTGGTCGCGGCCTGGCCGGCGACACCGAGCACGATGCCGTCGCCCACCGGAGGGAGGTCGCGGAGGTCCTGCACGAGCTGCTCGGTGGAGGCGCTGTTGGGGCCCTCGGCGGGCAGCACCTGGAAGGCCAGGAGCGTGCCGTCGTCGGACGTGGCGACGGGCGCGACGGCGACCACGTCGTCCTGCTCCGAGATCGTGCGGGCGATGTCGACCTGCGTGCGCAGGAGGTCGTCGTCGGCGACTCCGCTCGGCACGGAGGCGCTGACCAGCAGCGGGCCGTTGGCGCCGGCGCCGAACTCGTCGCCCACGATCTCGAAGGAGCGCGCGCTGGTCGAGCCCTCGGGTTCGCTGGAGCCGTCGGGCAGGCCGAGGCGCATCGAGAGCGACGGGATCGCGATGATCAGCAGGGCGACGATCGTGCCGACGACCGTGACGACGGCGCGGACGGTCGACATGGGCCGGGCGGGCGGGAGCACCTTCTGCCGGCCGATCGCGGCGCGGGCCTTCCGGCGCAGGAGTCGCGTGCCGAGGAGGCCGAGGATCGCGGGCGCGAGGGTGATCGCGATGAGCACGGCCACCGCGACGCAGATCGCGCCGACGGTGCCCATGAGCGCGAGGAACGGGATGCCGGTGATGTTCAGCGCGAGCAGCGCGACGACCACGGTGGAGCCGGCGAAGACGACCGCGGTGCCGGAGGTGCCGTTGGCCAGTCCGATCGACTCGCGGACCTCGACTCCCGCGAGCAGCTGCCTCCGGTGCCGGTTCACGATGAAGAGGGAGTAGTCGATGCCGACCGCGAGGCCGAGCATCACACCGAGGACGGGGGTGACCGAGGCCATGTCGATGACGCCCGAGAAGGCGAGCGAGGCGGTGACGCCCACTCCGACTCCGACCAGCGCGGTCACGATCGGGAGGGCCGCGGCGACGAGGGAGCCGAGCATCACGATGAGGACGACGGCCGCGAAGACGAGGCCGACGACCTCGCCGACTCCGAAGATCTTCGGGACGCCCTGGGCCAGATCGGTCGCGAAGGAGACGTCGGCGCCGGTCACCGGGGACTCGTCGAAGTGGTCGACGACGCCCTGCTTGACCTCCTCGGACAGCTCGAGGCGCGGGTCGGTGAACGAGATGTTCACGATCGCGGTGGAGCCGTCGTCGGAGACCACGCCGATGCCGTCGGCGTAGCCGAGCAGCTCCTCGCCGAGGTCGAGGGGCTCGGCCCCGGCCTCGAGCTCCTGGCGGGAGGCGTCGAGGGCGGCCTGCTGCTCGTCGAGGAGCGCCTTCTGCGGGTCGATCGCCGCAGCCTGCTGCGCGTCGATCGCCGCGAGCTGCTGCGCCGGCGCACCGGCCGCCGCGGCCTGCTCGCGGGCGGCGGTGAGCTGCTGCTGCGCGGCGTCGAGCTGCGCGCGTCCCGCGTCGAGCTGCGCCTGCCCGGCCTCCAGCTGCTCCTCCCCCGCCTCGAGCTGCGCGCGGCCGTCGGCCAGCTGCGCGGCTCCGTCGAGCTGCGACTGCCGCGCCTGGAACGGATCGACGACCGCGGCCACCCCGTCGAGGTCGGCGGCGGAGGCGGCGAGCGCCGAGATCGCGGACTCCTGCTCGGCGGTCAGGGCCGAGCCGTCGTCGGTGCGGTAGACGACCGTGCCGGTGCCGCCCGCCGTGTCGGGCAGCTTCTCGGCGAGCTGATCGGTGACCGCGCCCGAGGCCGTGCCCGGGATGTCGAAGCTGTTGGTCAGCGTGCCGCCGGCCGCGAGGAACGCGCCCACCGAGACTCCGAGGATCACGACCCAGGCGACGATCACCGCCCACGCGCGACGAGCGGCGAACGAGCCGAGACGGAAGAGCAGGGTGGCCACGGGGGTCTCCTGACGCACGGGGGAAGGGGGGACGCGCTAGATCATACGGGACGTCTCGTCTAGGCAGTGGGAGTAGCCTGAGAGCATGACGGAGCATCGGAGCGGCCCGGTCCGCAGCGTCGCGGCGCGCGAATCGGTCCTCGAGGCGACGGCGCGGCTCTTCGCCCAGCAGGGCTGGGACCACCTCACGATGGAGGGCATCGCCAAGGAGGCGGGCGTCTCGAAGCAGACCGTCTACCGCTGGTGGCCCTCGCGCGGGGCGCTGATCGCCGATTGCATGATCGACGGCCGCCTCGTCGCGATCGAGATCGAGATCGCCGACACCGGCGACCTGCGGCGCGATCTGGAGGACTGGCTCACGCCGATCCTGGAGCTCGCCGCGACCGAGCAGGGCACGACCCTCATCCGCTCGCTCGTCGCGGCAGGGTCCGAGGACGCCGCGGTCGGCGAGCGGCTCATCGACGCGTTCGGGGTCGACCAGACGCTGGCGGAGCGGTTCGCGAGCGCGGTGCGCGCCGGTCAGCTGCCCGAGGACACCCCGGTCGACGAGATCGGCTACGCGATCCTCGGGGCGATCATCCTGCCGACGGTCGGCCGACGGCAGAGCGTGCCGGCGTCGGTGCGGCGTCTGGTCGACTTCCTGGTGCGGCCGGCCTAGCGGCCCGTCAGGACGAGGAGCGGTTCGACCCGTGTAGGGCGACGGGCGCGAAGCCCTGCTCGCGAAGCAGGTGCTTGATGCCGTCGTGCTCGTCGAAGACGTAGGCCCGCGCGAGCAGCTCGGTGAAGCGCCGCGCCGCCGTCGGGTCCTGCTCGTCCACGGGAACCGTGAGCGTGCGGGGCGGTTGCTCGCGGATCACCAGAGCGTTGGCCACGAGGATCGCGGTCCTCTTGTTCCCGTCCATGAACGGCTGAGCCTTCGCCAGGTGCACGAACAGGTCCAGCGCCTGCTCGGACGTGTCGGCCTCCGCCAGGGCCCGATCGACGATCCGCTGCACTCCGACGAGGTCGGGGGCCGCGGGCTCGTGCCGGCCGAACGGCGTGCTGACACCGATCCTGTCGTCGTCGCGGCGGAACCGCCCGGGATGCAGCGCGGCGCTGCGGGTGAGCTGCGCGTTCACGTCGCGGACGTACGCGGCATCGATCGATCGGTCGCGGGTGTCGATGATGAACTGCGACGCGTCGCGGAGATCCTCCAGCAGCGCGAGGTCCGAGCGCGAGGTGACGCCCGTCAGATCGCCCGACCGCAGGAAGTTCTCGGTGTCGAGACGTCCGGTGGACAGGCCGTCGAAGACCTTGCCCGACGAGTACACGACAGCGGCGAGGTCGGCGACCACGAGGTCGGTCATGAGCGGCCCCTTCCTCGAACAGCGGATGCGCGCTCGACTCTACCCAGACGCAGCGATCAGTCCCCCGTCGGGAACGGGTCGGAGTAGCGGGCCCACGCCCGCGGCCCCGCCAGCAGCTCCGACGGGGTCAGCAGGCACTCCGCGAGCGCCGACGTGACCCGCCGCGCCTCGAGCGAGAGGCCGTAGAGCACCAGCTCCTGCCCGGTGACGACCTCCGAGAGGTCGAGGTCGGCGGGGGTGGGCGAGAGGCCGAGGACCTCCCCCACGCTCGACCACGACAGGGCGCGCTCGGCGCGGGTGGCGAGGGTGACGAAGCCGCGCGAGCGCACGACGTCGCCGACCCGCTGCGGGAACTGCTCGACGAGTGCGCCGAGGCGGCCCGGGTGGAACGGCCGCGGATCGCGGAAGACGACGGTGCCGAGCGGCACCTCCGACGAGAGGCGCAGTGCCCGGTGCCCGCCGAGCTCGCCGATCCAGCCGGGCGCGCGCCGCACGCGCCGGAGCGCCTCGACCGGCACCGGAGGCGGCACGACGCGGCCGGCGGTGAGCGCGGCGAGCGAGACGGCCGACGCGGAGGGGGCGAGGAGGGCGATCAGGGCGAGACCGGCCTCGTGGGCCGCCCGCTGCCCCTCCGCCGGACCCGCGACGACGACGAGCGTGCTCCACTCGAGCTGCTCGACGAGCCGCTCGACGGCGGTCACGCCGGGCTCGGGACCCGAGAAGTCGTCCGCGGTCCGCACCGCGGACCAGAGGGCGGCCGGCTCGACCACCGTCACCACGTGCCCGAGGCAGAGCGGCGCGCAGCCGTCCTCGAGGAGGGCGGCGAGCTGATCGAGCGGTGCGTGATCGGAGGTGGTGCCCGGTCCGCAGAAGTGCACGAACGCGGCCGCCTCCACGGGCTCGAGCTGACGGTCGTTCTCGACGACGTGGCCCTCGAGACGCAGGGCGAGCAGCGCGGCGATGCGGCGGCGCCGCTCCGGGTCGCCGTCGCTGACGATCGAGACGACGGAGCGCTCGGCTGGCATGGGTCCTCCTCCTGGCCCGGTCGGCACCGGACGGGCATACCCTACTATCGAGAACTGTTCTCATTAACATCGATAGCACGGAGGAACGCATGAAGGTCCGCAATTCGCTCAAGAACCTCAAGGACCAGCCCGGCTCGCAGATCGTGCGGCGCCGCGGCCGGGTGTTCGTGATCAACAAGCAGAACCCGCGGCTGAAGGCGCGGCAGGGCTGACACCGGGAGTCACATCGATTCGACCCCGGCCGGGCGGGCTGCTTCACTACCTAGCATGAGTAGGGATTGCGTCGTCGTCGGGGCCGGTCTGTTCGGGACCGCCACCGCGCTGCACCTCGCGCGAGCGGGAGCGCGGGTCGTGCTGGTCGACTCCGGAGCCGCGGCGCACGGCACCACCGCCGCGGGGGCCGGCTTCGTCGGCCTCTGGGCCGCGGGCTACGCCTGGTACTGGAACGAGTCCGAGCGCGACCTCGAGCAGTACGGCATCGACTTCTACCGCGGGCTCGCCGGGCCGATCCACCTGCGCGAGACCGGCAGCGCCTGGCTCGCCGTGACGGAGGAGGGGGTCCGCGACCACCTCGGACCCCTCGCCGCGCATCCGCTGCGCCCCGAGGGAGCCCGGTCGCTCTCGCCCGACGAGGCAGCCGAGCTCGTGCCCGGGCTCGACCCGGCGGCCGTCTCGGGCGGCTTCGTGCACCCCGGCGGCATCCAGATCAGCGCTCCGGATGCGGGACTCGCGCTCGTCGCCGCCGCCCGCGCCGCGGGGGTCGAGGTGATCGAGCACACCGCCGTCGCCGAGGTCGTCGCGGCGGACGGGCGCGCGAGCGGGGTGCGCACGGCCGACGGTCGGGTCCTCGTCGCCGACGCGGTCGTGCTCGCCGCGGGGTCGTGGACGAACGCGCTGCTCGCCCCGCTCGGCCGACGGCTGCCGCTGGCCCGGGTCGTCGCGAGCCGGCTGACGACGCGGCCCTTCGGACTCCCTCCGCTGCCCACGCTGATGCTGCCCGAGCTCGACGGCCTGTGGGTGCGCGAGCACCTCGGCGGCCTCACTTACGGCAACGGCGTCGGCTACGAGGCGCTCGGCGAGGCCGCGGCCGACCGCCGCCCGCAGCGCACCGACCTGATCGAGCGGATGGACGCGCACCTCGCGCCGATCCTCGCCCGCCTGCTCCCCTCCTCCGCCGACGCGGTGCGAGACACCGAATGGACCCAGGGCGTCGTCTCCTACACCGCCGATCGGCGCTTCCTCGCCGGCCCGATCCCCGAGCTGCCCGGGCTGTTCGTCGCCGCGGGCGACAACGAGAGCGGAGTGACGCACGGGCCCGGCCTCGGCCGTCTCGTCGCCGAGCTCGTGCTCGAGGGCCGCAGCAGCCTCGGCGACGCGAGCCGGTACGCGCCCGGCCGCTTCGCTCCGCAGCCCTTCGCCGACGAGGCCGCCGTGCTCGCCGCGATGCCGCCGCGGCGCGAGGTCGATGCGGAGGCGGCGCGATGAGCGGCCGCGACGTCGTCGTCGTGGGCGCCGGGCTGGTCGGAGCCGCGGCCGCGCGCTCCCTCGCCGAGCGCGGCGACCGCGTGATCGTGTTCGAGCGCTTCGAGCGCGGCCACGACCGCGGCTCCTCCCACGGCGAGACGCGCATCTTCCGCCGCGGCTACCCGCAGGACGACTACCGCGCCCTCACCGGCCGAGCCGCCCGCGAATGGGCCCGCCTCGAGCGAGAGAGCGGGCGGAGCCTCTTCACCGCGACGGGAGCGATCGACCACGGCGACGCCGACGCCCTGCGCGGGATCGAGGACGCCTTCGCGCGCGACGACATCGCCGTGGAGCGCCTCGACGCCGCCGAGGCCTCGCTCCGCTGGCCGGGGCTCCGCTTCGAGACCGACGTGCTGCTGCACCCCGAGGGCGGGCGGCTCGACGCGGCCGCCGCGATCGAGGCGCTGCTGGCATCGGCCGAGGCGCACGGAGCGATCGTCCGCGAGCGCGCGGGCGTGCAGAGCATCGAGGAGCGCGACGGAGGCGTGCGGGTCGTCACCGACGAGGGCCCGCTCACCGCCGACGCCGTCGTCGTGGCCGGCGGATCGTGGACCCCGGCACTCGTGGGCGGACTGGTCGAGGCGGCGGGCCGGCACCTTCCTCCGCTGCGCGTGACCCAGGAGCAGCCCGTGCACGTCACGACGGAGCTACCGCTGGACGCGTGGCCGAGCTTCGTGCACCACCGCGGCGACCGGCCCGTGATCTACGGACTCGCGACCCCCGGAGTCGGCGTGAAGGTCGGCGAGCACGGCACCGGACGCGTCGTCGACCCCAACCACCGCGACTTCCGCCCCGAGCCCGAGCGGCACGCGCGCCTCGTCGCCTACCTCGAGGAGTGGCTGCCCGGCGTCGACGCGGCGAGCGCCGAGGCGATCAGCTGCCTCTACGACACCACCCCCACCGAGGACTTCGTGATCGACCGGGTCGGGCGGGTGGCGCTCGCCACCGGCTTCTCGGGCCACGGCTTCAAGTTCGGGCCGGTCCTCGGCGACCTGCTCGCCGAACTGGTCGACGGGGGCGAGCCGCTGGCCCGCTTCCGGCTCGGCTGAGTCCGCCCCTCCCCTTCCCTCCGACGAAAGCAGCAGCATGCACTCCTCCCGCGCACTCGGCGCACTCGCCCTGCTCGGCGCGACCGCCCTCCTCGCCGCCTGCACCGGCGCGAGCGACGGCGGCGGCTCCTCCGACCGTCTCGTGATCGGCACGACCGACTCGATCGTCTCGCTCGACCCGGCCGGCGCCTGGGACCGCGGCAGTTTCACTCCGCAGAACCAGATC
This sequence comes from Rathayibacter rhapontici, assembly GCF_001995175.1. Classification (GTDB taxonomy): domain Bacteria; phylum Actinomycetota; class Actinomycetes; order Actinomycetales; family Microbacteriaceae; genus Rathayibacter. Next base: position 22,862 of record NZ_MUKN01000019.1, on the reverse strand, counting down.
TACCAGCACCTGCTGAGCTACGAGGACGGCGACACCACGCCCGTGCCCGAGGCTGCGGAGGAGTGCGGGTTCGACGACCCGACGACGTACCGCTGCTCGATCGCTCCCGGGCTGACGTTCTCGAACGGCGACGAGCTGACCGCGTCGGACGTCGTCTTCTCGTTCCAGCGCGTGGTCGACATCGCGGCCGACAACGGCCCGTCGCCACTGCTCGCGAACATGGAGTCGGTGGCGCAGGACGGCGAGGACGTGGTCTTCACGCTCGCGGTGCCGGACGACCAGACCTGGCCGTACGTGCTCTCGAGCATGGCCGGTCCGATCGTGGACGAGGAGGTGTACCCGGCCGACGAGTTGCTGGAGGACGCCGACGTGATCGGCTCGGGCCCCTACGCGGTCGAGAGCTACGAGGACGGCGGACTGCTGCTGCTCGCGGCGAACGACGCCTACTCGGGTGACGCTCCCGTGACCGCGCAGGTCGTGCTGAAGTCGTACACCTCGTCGACGAACCTGCGCCTGGACGTCGAGAACGGCGGGGTCGACGTGGCCTACCGCTCGCTCACTGCGACCGATGTCGAGGACCTGCGCGACGACTCCGCTCTTCAAGTCGTCGACGGCCCGGGCGGCTCGGTGCGCTTCCTCACCTTCAACGTGAACACGCAGCCGGGCGGCACCCCGGAGCAGAAGCTCGCGATCCGGCAGGCCGTCGCGTCGCTCGTCGACCGCGAGGAGCTAGCGGAGCAGGTCCACCGCGGCACGTACGCTCCCGCCTACTCGGTCGTGCTCGACGGGCAGACCGGCGCGACGGAGGCGTTCGCCGACGCCTACGGAGCGGCTCCCGACCCGGACGCGGCCGCCGCTCTGCTCGCCGCCGCCGGGGTGCCGGTGCCCGTCGCACTGCCGATCCAGTACACGAGCGACCACTACGGGCCCGACTCGGCCCAGGAGTACGCGCTGGTGAAGTCGCAGCTCGAGGAGTCGGGGCTGTTCACGGTCGACCTGCAGTCGACGGAGTGGACCAGCTACGTCACCGAGCTGGTGCCCGAGTCGGGCTACCCCGCGTACCAGCTCGGCTTCTTCCCGGACTACCCGGACCCCGACAACTTCCTCCGCGCGGCGTACTCGTCGACCGGCTCCTCGGTCGCGAACGGCTACGCGAGCGCCGAGGTCGACGCACTGATCGACACGGAGGCGACGGCCACGGACCTCGGGGCGCGCACGGCCGCGATCCAGGAGCTGCAGCGCGTGACGGCCGCCGACGCGCCGATCGTCCCGCTGCTGCAGGGCCGCGAGACGGTCGTGGCGGCGTCGGGAGTGACGGGTCTGGAGGACACGCTCGACGCGACGTACCTGTTCCGGTTCTCGGCGCTGGGGAAGTAGGGGCGCGCTGCCACCGAGGGAACCCCGGACCGTCGAGACGTCCCGCTGCTGCGGGCTCCCTCGACGGGTCGGGGTTCCCTCGGTCGCGCGGTGTCAGCGGGTGAGCAGGACGGCGTCCTCGGACCAAGGGTCGACGGGGTCGGCGGGCGGCGGGACCGAGGGCCGCGTGCGGGCGATCGCGAGGGCGATCGTGGTCACGGTGAGGGTCAGAGCGGCGGTGACGAGGGACGGGCTCAGAGTCCAGAGCGCGGTCTGCAGGATCGCGAGCGGAGGAACGTTCTCCGGGTCGTAGCTCCAGCTGTCGGGGAGCGACACCATGACGACGAGAGAGCCGAGGACGGCGAGCCAGAGGACGATCGTGTACGCGAGGAGGGCGCCCGACCAGCGGCTCGTCACGAGCGTGCGGCCTTCACTGCCAGAGCCCCGCCGACCGAGACGAGGCCGACGGTGATCATCGGTCCCGGCAGGACGTTGCCGAGGCCCCGGAGGAACTGCTCCGTGGTGGTTCCGTTGTCGAAGTAGTAGGCGGAGGAGCTCGACCAGAGGAGCACCACTCCCACGGCCAGCAGCACCGCGCCCATGACCGCGAGGCCGAGGGGCACCCGCACGTCGAGGGCGGACCGGACCGACACCTCGGGCTCGGTGCCCGACTCCTCCGCGGCCGCCTCGTCGACCTCGGTCGGGAGGGTGGCCGTGCGCTCCGCCTGCGGCTCGAAGCCGAGCGCGCGGACCGGGTCGAGCACCGGCTCCGACGTCGGGAGCGCCGTCGTGCGCAGCCGGGTCGTTGCGGCGTCGCGGCGCCTCGGACGGCGGAACCGCTCCTCCGCCTTCGCGCCCCGCTCGGGAGCAGGACCGTCGTAGCCGCGCTGGAAGGCGGCGTGGTAGCGCGGGTCGGTCCCCGCGTCGGTGTCGTGCGTCTGGCGTGCGTCGGTCACATGTCCCCCGGGCTCGTGCGTTCGCGCCCATCCTTCCCCACGGGCGGCGGAGGAGCGAGCGTCAGCGGGAGACCGCCTCGCGCGACGGGAGGCTCGCGACGGCCGCGCCGACGAGGAGCAGCGCGATCGTGACCGCGGTGAAGAGCGGCCACCCGCCCGCCTCGACGACGAGGCCGAGGAGCCAGCCGCCCACTCCGGAGCCGACGTAGAAGGCGATCGTGTAGACCGCGCCGGCGTGGCCGCGGAGGGCCGGAGCCGCCCGCGCGCCGGTCCACGCCGCTCCGGTCGCGTGCACGGCGAAGAAGCCGGCGGTGAGCACGACGAGGCCGGCGATCACGACGGCGACGACGTCCGAGAGCATCACGGCGAGGCCGACGACCATCGCGGCGATGCCGACGCGCATGAGCGTGCGCGGTCCGAGGCGCGGAGCCCAGCGGCCGGCGAGGCGCGAGGAGACCGTGCCCGCGAGGTACGTCGCGAAGAGCAGCGAGACCAGCGCGGGCGGGAGCGCGAACGGCGGCGCCTCGAGGCGGAACGCGAGGTAGTTGTAGACCGCGACGAACACGCCGACGACGAGCACGGTCTGCACGGCGAGCGCCAGCAGCACCGGATCGCGCAGGACGCGCGCGGTCTTGGACCAGCCGCTCCCCCGCTCCGGAGCGACGGCACGGGCCGAGGGACCACGGGGGGCGAGGAGCGCGAACGCGAGCGCGGCGGCGGCGCAGACCAGCGTCACGACGAGCAACGCGGGGCGCCAGCCGAGCAGCGGAGCGAGGGGCCCGGCGATCAGGCGGCCCGCGGCTCCCCCGATCGTGGTCCCCGAGACGTAGGCCGCGGCGGCGGCCGTGGCGACGGCTCCGCCGACCCGGTCGTGGATCGCGGCGACGGCGAGGGCCGGCACCGCCCCGAGGACCGCTCCGCCGAGGAAGCGGAGCACGAGCAGCACCTCGAACGACGGCGCGACGCAGGCGAGCAGCGCGAGGACCACCGACGAGAGCACGGCGATCCGCATCGACTCGAGCCGGCCGATCCGCTCGGCGATCGACGCCCACGGCAGCACCATCAGCGCGAGGCCGAGCGTGGCGGCCGAGACGGTGAGCGCGGCTTCGGCGGGGGTGAGCGCGAACTCGCGGGCGAGCTGCGGGAGCACGCTCTGCACGGCGTAGAGCTCGGCGAAGGTGGCGACTCCGGCGGCCAGGAGCGCGAGGGTCATGCGGCGGTCGGTGCGCACCACTGCTCGCGGACGCTCGACGGTGCTCATGACTGCGAGGCTAGATCGGCTGGGAACGGATGACCAATGGCTATTCGGGCATGATGTATACGATTCAGACATGAGCGATGACGCCGACTGGCCCGCGATCCTGAAGCTGCTGCCCGTGCTCGTGGCCGTCGCCCAGACCGGCAGCGTCACCGCCGCCGCCGAGGAGCTGGGGGTGCCGCAGCCGACGGCGAGCCGCTCGCTGGCGCGGCTCACCGAGCTCGTGCGCACACCGCTGGTCCGGCGCGAGGGCCGGGGAGTGGTGCTGACGGAGGCGGGACGCCGGCTCGCCGAGGCGGCGCAGGACGGCATGGCGGTCATCCGCACGGGGCTCGCCGAGGTGCGCCAGGCCGGCGAGCTCGAGGACGGGCGGATCTCGATCGCCTTCCAGACGCTGCTCGGCGAGAGCTACGTGCCGGACGTGATCCGCCGCTTCCGCCGGCGCTGGCCGCGAGTGGGCTTCGGCCTCCGCCACGGGTCGCGGGCGCTGTGCCTTCGCGCGGTGGCCGACGGCGAGGCCGAGCTCGCGATCGTCGCCGATCCGCCGACCCTCCCCGGCACCACCACGACCACGCTCTACACCGAGCCGCTGCTGGCGGTGGTGCACCACCGCCATCCGCTCGCCTCGCGCCGCTCGGTGACGGTGGAGGACCTGCGCGGGCTCGACCTGATCATGCTGTCGGCCGGCTACGGACTGCACGAGTCGGCGCGGCGGCTCCTGCGCCACGACGGCCGCGACCCGGAGCCGGTCTTCGAGGTGGGCGACTACCGGGCCGCGCGAGGGCTCGCCGCGGCGGGGCTGGGGATGACGATCCTGCCCGCGAGTCCGTCGTCCATCGACGACGGGGTGCGCGAGATCCCGATCGACGACCCTCGGGCGATGCGCGAGATCGGGGTGCTGGTGGCGGACACCGGCAACCCGGTGGTGCCCGAGTTCGTGCGGGCGCTGCGGGTCGCGGCGGGAGCGCGCGGGCGGGTCGTGGGGTGACGCTCTGATGTCAAGTACAGGACACGGCGGGGCGACGTGCAGGATGCTCGGAGAGGATCCACCCACTCCCCCTGCCGCGCACCACTGTCACCCGAGGACGGCACCGGCCATGATCCTGCTCCGCACCCACTCCAACCGCTGGATCGCGCGCGCCCGCCGCACGGGCACCGTGGTCGGCGTCATCACGCTCGACGCGACCCGGGTCGCCCGGTCCACCGGACCGTCCGGCTCGATCCGAGCGGCGAGCGCGTGCTGCTGCGCGACACCGAGTCGCTCGAGGAGGCGTTCGCCGTGCTGCTCGCGGGCGTCGAGCGCGCGCGGCTCGCTCGGGAGGCGGAGCTCGCCGGGCCCGTCGCTCCGGTGAGCGTGCGCGAGATCCTCGAGGACGCGGCGACACCGCCCGACGAGGACGGGATCGCCGCCTGAGCGGATCCGGGCTCAGGCTCGAAGGGATCCACACGATGCTCTCTTGACCGGGCGCCCCTATCTTCCTATTCTTCGAGCATGCCCAGACGGAAGCAGGGAGCGGTCCTCCCCCTCGAGCTCGACCTCCTGGATGCGCTCATCGACGCCGGCGAGCCGACGCACGGCTTCGCTCTCGCAGCCTCACTGGCCACGGGCGACGGGCGACCGCTCACCGCGCACGGCACGCTCTACAAGGCGCTGGGGAGGATGCAGGAGCGCGGTCTCGTCTCGTCGTCGTGGGAGGACAAGGCGGAGGCGAACGCGCAGGGCCGACCTCCGCGCCGCTGCTACGAAGTGACGGGCGAGGGACGCGCCGTCGCCCACGCGGCCGCCGCCGCCCGCTCGAGCGCCACGGGCCGCACTGCCTTCGTCCTGGGCGGGACCGCATGAGCGCCCGGTCCTCGGCGGCGGTGCGCCGCTCCAGCAGTGCCGCGCTGCGCTGGTGCCGCTTCTACACGCGCGGACTGGATCCGCACTTCGCCGTCGAGCGGGCGGACGAGGTCGCCTCGGACCTCTTCGAGCACACCCGCTGGGCGCAGGAAGCCGGACAGGATCCCGCCCGCACGGCTCGTCAGATCAGGTCGCGCACCCTCCGGGGTGCCGGCTCGGATCTGCTGTGGCGGCGCGCACGACTGCACGAGGGCAGTGCGGACGTCCTGTTCGCTGCGCGCGTCGGGTCCCTCTCGGCTGCGCTCTGGGCGATCGTCTTCGTGCTCGTTCTGGCCTCCGTCGTCTTCGGCGGGTGGGCGAGCATCCGCCTGGCCACCGGGATCTCCCTGCCGCTCGCGACTGTGGGACCGGTCTACGCAGCGACCGCCGCTGCCGCGCTCGCTCTCCTGCTGCTCCTGCGCCGGAAGACACAGAGCGTCGGCGCGGTGCTGGGAACAGCCGCCGTCTCGATCCTCCCCACGGTCTCCATCGACGCACTCTGGTACATCAGCGCCACGGCGTCCGTCCTCGTGTCCTCCCTGCCCTCCCTCGATCTCGTTCTCCTGCTGCTGGGGAACACGCAGGGACTCGTCCTGCTCGCCGCCGTCCTCTGCTGGTCGATCGCCCGGCGCCCGACCGGAAGCGACGTGACCGCATGACGGATCCCCGCCCACGAGGCAGCACACGCCTTCGCGCCACGATCGCCCTGGCAGCGGCAGGACTGCTCCTCGCAGCAGGCACCGCCGCTGTGCTCGTCACCACCGCGACGTCGGCCGTTCAGGACTACGACGACGACTACGCCGCCGCACGGGCGGCGAACCCGCCTGCCGGCACAGAAGACGTGACCTCGTCACCCCTTCCCGCCGCGCGCGAACCGGGAACGCCGTTCGAGCAGACGACTCCCACCGCGGCGCCCGACGGGCACCGGTACGACCAGTGGGGCGTCCGCCTCTACGACGACTCCGACTCGCCCGACGACGTCGCCTATCCCGCGACCCTCATCGAGGGCGAGCTCGCGAACGCCGTCTCCTGGGTCGACATGCAGCTGCGCATCGCCGCGTGCATGCGGGAGCAGGGACACGACTACACGTTCAAGGTGTGGTGGGAACGCTCGCCCGAGGACCGGGGTGGCGAACCCCTGGCGGAGGACAGCGACGCATGGCGGCTCTCTATGGCACGAACCTCACCTCCTCCGGACCCTACGACTGGACCCAGGCCGGGTGCCACGGCCGGATCGTGCACGAGACGGGCAACGATGACGCGCACTGAGCGCTCGACAGCCCCTTCGCACGCAACGGACGAGGCGGGCGACGAAGGCGTGGGCAGTGCACCTGCCCTGACCGATCCGGCGCGCGCCCGGAGGGCGCGGTCGCTCGGTCGGTCGTCTCTCGCTCTGCTCCTCGCGGTGATCGTCCTCGCCCTCTTCGGACCGTTCGCGGGCAGCTTCGGCCTGGGGATGCGGTGGGGTGAAGCGCTCGGCTGGGGCACCGTCGTGCTCGGGAGCTGGATACCGACGTTCTTCCAGCTCGAGTGGATCCTCCTGGCCTGCGGGACAGGCGCCCTCGTCGCGAGCGCCGCGCTCGCCGCCGATGCGCCGCCGCCGGCGCGACCCCGCGGAGTGCTGAGCTCCTTGACGATCCTGCTCAGCAGCGTGGCACTGACCCTCGTCCTGCTTGTCGCCCTCGTCTCCTCGCTGCTCTTCAACGGTTCGGCCTACAGCGTGCTCCCGGGCTCGAGCGAGAACGGGTGCCGGGTCGCGGTGAGAGAGCACGCGTTCCTGACCTCCGCCGGCGGAGACATAGGGGTAGTGGAGCCGGGACGATTCTCGGTCGACTGGAGGGCGTCCTACTCCAGTGATGACGGCTACCTGCCCTTCAGCGCTGGCGGGTACTCGCTGCACTGGCAGGGTGACACCGCGGTTCTCCGCCTCGGAGACCGGCCGGCCTCGTCCACGGGCGGCGTGCGGAACGCCGAGCTCATCGCAAGAGAAGCCCCTCTCACCTGCGGCTGATCATCGCCTCCCGACAGGATCACCCCCCGGTCGCACTGCACCGCGGGGCGTTCCGCGCAGGACTTCCCGGACTGGACCGCCCCGAGCGCGACCGCCGTCGGAGGGAGCTACCGCGTCGGCACGGAGCCGGTCGGAGTCGAGCCCGATCCGGCCGCACCCGCTCCGCTCTCCTCGCGGAACAGGCGCTCCGCCTCCTCGCCGCCCACGGCCTCGCCGCGCGCGACCATGCCTGCCTGGTCCGACAGCGGGATCTGCTTGAGGAAGATCGCGAGCACGAGGGCCAGCAGGATGAACGGGATGAGGTACCAGAAGACCGGGGCGAGCGAGTCGGCGTAGGCGGTCACGACTCCGTCGCGGACCTCGTCGGGAAGGGTGCTCAGCGTCTGCGGGTCGAGGGTGGCGGCCGAGGCGCCCGCTGCGGAGTCGCCGGCTCCCGCGAAGACCGCGGTGAGCTTCTCGGTGAGCGAGTTCGTGAAGATCGTGCCGAAGATCGCGACACCCAGTGCGGCGCCGACCTCGCGGAAGTAGTTGTTCGTGCTGGTCGCGGTGCCGATCTGCTCGGCCGGGACGGCGTTCTGAACGACCAGGACCACGACCTGCATGATCAGGCCGAGCCCGGCGCCGAAGACGAAGAGGTAGACGCAGATCAGCCAGATCGGGGTCTCGGCGGCGAGCGTGGTCATGGCGGTCATCGCGATCGCGGTGAGGATCGTGCCGACGATCGGGAACACCTTGTACCTGCCGGTCTTCGTGATCGCGATGCCGGACAGGATCGACGTGCCCATCAGGCCCGCCATCATCGGCAGCATCAGCAGGCCCGACGCGGCCGCGGAGGTGCCGGACGCCATCTGCAGGAACGTGGGGATGAATCCGATCGCCGCGAACATGCCCAGGCCCAGGGTCAGGCCGATGGCGGTGGCGTTGAGGAAGATCGGGTTGCGGAAGAGGCTCAGCGGGATGATCGGGTCCTCGGCGCGGGACTCGACCCAGACGAAGCCGGCGACCGAGAGCACGAGGCCGGCGCCGAAGAGCCAGGTCTCGGGGGCGCCCCAGCCGTGCTGCGCGTCGCGCCGAAGTCGCTGAAGAAGATGAGGAACGTGGTCGCGGCCGAGAGCAGCACGACTCCGGGGATGTCGATCCGCTTCTGCGCCTTCCTGCTGGGCAGGGTCAGCGCGAACCAGGCGATCGCGAAGGCGGCGATGCCGACCGGGATGTTGATGTAGAACGCCCACTGCCAGGTGAGGTGGTCGACGAACAGGCCGCCGAGCAGGGGTCCGGCGATGGCCGAGAGGCCGAACACGGCGCCGATCGGGCCGAGGTACTTGCCGCGCTCGTTGGCCGGCACGATGTCGGCGATGATCGCCTGCGACAGGATCATCAGCCCGCCGCCGCCGAGGCCCTGCAGGGCGCGGAAGACCACGAAGCTCCAGAAGTCGCCCGCGAACGCGCAGCCGACGGAGGCGATCGTGAAGAGCGCGATCGCGATCAGGAACAGGTTCCGCCGGCCGAGCACGTCGCCGAACTTGCCGTAGATGGGCATGACGATCGTGGTGGCGAGGAGGTAGGCCGTGGTGATCCAGGCCTGGTGCTCGACGCCGCCGAGCTGCCCCACGATGGTGGGCATCGCGGTCGAGACGATGGTCTGGTCGAGGCTCGAGAGCAGCATGCCGGCGATGAGCGCCGAGAAGATGATCCAGATCCTGCGCTGCGTGAGCAGGAGCGGCTTGGCGGGGGCGGTGGTCATCGGTCCTCTTCGGGGGTGGTGGGTGCGGCGGGAGCGAACAGGGCGCGGGCCTCGGCGAGGCGGGCGCGGAGGATCTCGGGGAACGGGGCCGGGGGCTCGGACGTGAGCGCCTCCTCCACGGCCAGGCGTGCGACGGTGCCGACGAGCTGCACGGCCAGGCGGAGTCGCGGATCGCCCGGCTCGAGGCCCTCGCGCTCGACCGACAGGCGCTCGAGCAGGCGGTCGCGCTCGCTGCCGACCTGCAGGAGTGCGGCGAGCAGCTTGGGCTCGCGCTCGAGCAGCGCGAACAGCTCGTGCGCGCGCCCGGGTGTGAGTCCGATGGCCTCGAAGTGCTCGATCGCGAGATCGGCCAGCGCGTCGAGCAGGTCGTCGGACAGGCGCCCGGGCTCGCCGCCGCCGGCGAGGAAGCGCTGGGCGGCGTCGCCCTCGAGGCCGTCCTCGGGGCGGCCGAGGACGGCCTGCTCCTTCGAGGGGAAGTGATTGAAGAAGGTGCGCCGCGAGAGCCCGACGTCGTCGCAGAGCTCGTCGACGGTGAAGCCGTTCAGCCCGCGCTCGACCGCGAGCTCGCGCGCGCGGCGGGCGAGCTGGGCGCGGCGCTCGGCGACCTGGTGGGCGCGCGTGCTCGTTGCACTCTCGGTCATGAAGTGCATTCTTGCACGAGATGCACAGTTCACAGCAATGAGGGGCGAACGAGGCGCGGGGACAGCGCCCGGCGCGTCTAAAACCGCTTCAACGATTCGGTTCTCAAGGTTTTAGACCTCGTCTGCAGGGTTCGGCGCGGACAGGTGCCCCTCGGGCTACAGCGTCAGCGCGTGCTCCCCCGCCGTCAGCTCGCGGTCCTCGGTGCCGGCCGAGCGGACGATCGCGGTCGCCCCCTCCGGGATCGTGACGGCGAGCTGGACGCCCTCCGCGGTGCGGTCCCAGCGCACGCGGGCGAGGCCGTGCGGGGTCTCGAGGGTCGACTCCGCCCACTGCAGCGCGTCGCCCGGCTGGGGGGCGACGAGGATGCGGGAGTAGCCGGGCTCGAGCGGGGCGAGGCCGCCGACGACGCGGTGCAGCCAGTCGGCGACGGCGCCCAGGGCGTAGTGGTTGAAGCTCGTCATCTCGCCGGGGTTGATGGTGCCGTCGGGGAGCATCGAGTCCCAGCGTTCCCAGATCGTGGTCGCGCCCATGGTCACGGGGTAGAGCCACGACGGGCACTCGCGCTGCAGGAGGAGTCGGTAGGCGGCGTCGACGTGACCGGTCGACGACAGGGCGTCGGTGATGAACGGGGTGCCCGCGAAGCCGGTCGAGATCGTGTAGCCGCTCTCGGCCACGAGCTCGGCGAGGCGGTCGCCGGCCCAGCCGAGCTCGTCGTCGTCGAGCAGGCCGAAGACGATCGCGAGGGAGTAGACGGTCGTGCAGTCGCTGAGGATCCGGCGGTCGGCGACGTACTGCGAGCGGAAACCCGCGCGCAGGCGCTCGGCCAGCTCGGCGAACTCGGCCAGCTCCTCCTCCAGTCCCAGCACCGCGGCGCTGTCGGCGACGATCCGGGCGGTGCGGTACGCGCAGGCCGTGGCGACGACTCCGGTGTCGGCCTTCGCGTCGGCGGGGTCGTCGGGCGCGGCGTCGGGGTCGAGCCAGTCGCCGAACTGGAAGCCGGTGTCCCAGACGTCGGTGCCGGAGAGCTTCGAGCGGACGCGGCGGGCGTGCGAGGCCATCGACGGGAACGACTCCTCGAGCACCGTCGGGTCGCCGTAGGCTCCCAGACGGCCCACGGCACCCAGGCGGCGGCGTCGCTCCAGAGCGCGGTGGAGTCCATCGGCGGGAAGTCGGTGCCGGCGGCGCGGCGCTTGAGCACGTCGGGGACGACGAACGGCACGGCGCGTCGTGATGGGTCTGCTCGAGGGCGAGGTCGCGCAGCCAGTCGCGGAGGAAGTCCTGCGCGTCGGCGAGGTACACGGCGGTCGGCGCGAACGCGGCGATGTCGCCGGTCCAGCCAGGCGCTCGTCGCGCTGCGGGCAGTCGGTGGGCACGTCGAGGAAGTTGCCGACCATGCCGCGGTAGACGTTGTCGTGCAGCTGGTTCACGAGCTCGTCGGAGCTGCGGAAGGTGCCGATGCGGCGCAGGTCGCTGCTCACGACGACCGCGGCGAGGGCGCCGGGCTCGAGGGCGTCGGGCCAGCCGTCGATCTCGGCGTAGCGGAAGCCGTGGAAGGTCAGCGTCGGCTCGAACACGTCCTCGCCGCCCGAGAGCGTGAAGCGGTCGGTCGCCTTCGCCTCGCGCAGCGGACGCACGCCCAGCTCGTCGTCCTCGAGGACCTCCGCGTGGCGCACCGTGACGACGGTCCCCTCCGGGCCCTGCAGCCGGGCGCGCAGCCAGCCGACGAGGTTCTCGCCGAAGTCGACGAGGGTGCGGCCGGACGGGCTGGTCCAGATCCGCTGCGGCGCGACCTCGCGCAGGCGCCGGACCGGCGGGGCGAGGTACGGCTCGAGGAGGCCGAGGTCGACGTCGAGCTCGTGCACGCCCGACCAGCCGGAGTCGTCGAAGCCCGGGCGGTTCCAGCCGTGCGGCTCGCGGCGGGCGTCGATGTCCTGGCCGTCGTAGATGCTGTCGGCGGTGGTCGCTCCTGCGCCGGCCCTCCAGCCCTCCCCCGTGGCGACGACCTGCTCGAACCCGTCGGCGAAGCGGACGCGCAGCTCGGCGAATCCCGCGATCTCGTCGCCGTAGGGCGCGGCTCCCTCGCCCCAGGTCAGGCGGCCCCGGTACCAGCCGTCGCCCAGGGCGAGGCCGAGGGTCACGGAGTCGGTGCCGATCAGGCCGGTGACGTCGTGCTCGGAGTAGCGCAGGCGCCACTCGTAGCTGGTCCAGCCGGGCGTGAAGAGCTCGTCCGAGACGGGGACGCCGTCGATCCAGGCCTCGACGATCCCGAGCGCCGACAGCCGGAGGACCGCCGAGACGACGGCGCCGTGGCCGGTCTCGAGCAGTGTCTCGCGACGGAGGAGGGGCGCGCCGTCGAGGGCGTCGTCGGGGGCTGCGAAGCGGGCGGTCCAGTCGGTCATCGTCGTCCTTCTGAGGGGTGGTGGGCGGGAGCGGTGGGAGCCGGGGCGGCGCCGGCGAGGGGGGCCGAGGAGGAGCGGGCGCGCAGCACCGGCTCGACCTCGAAGTGCGTCGGCTCCGTCCGACCGGCCAGACGCTCGAGGAGCAGCCGGACGGCCCTCTCGCCGAGGTCCTCGCCGGACTGGTCGATCGTGGTCAGCGAGATGCCCGGGTGGGCGGCGACCTCGATGTCGTCGTAGCCGACGATCGAGAGCTGCTCGGCCGACAGGCCCGCGTCGGCGCGGGCCCAGAGTGCGTCGAGCGCGAGAGCGTCGTTGCCCGCGAACAGCGCGGTCGGACGATCGGGAGAGCGGAACAGCTCGAGCGAGCGGGCGTAGGCGTCGTCCTGGCCGGGCCCCAGGTGGAGGACCTCGGAGTCGAGTCCGGCGGCGTTCATCCGCTCCTCGTACCGGGCGAGGCGGACGGCGTGCGGGGCGCCGAGGACGCGCCGGACGATGTCCTCGTTCACGGTCAGGTGCGCGATGCGCCGGTGGCCGAGTCCGAGCAGGTGGTCCATGAGCTGATCGGTGCCGGCGACGTCGTCGTTGGTGACGGTGTCGTAGCCGACGGAGTCGTCGTGCCGGCCGAGCATGACGATGGGGGTGTGCAGGGCGAGCTTCTCGAGCCACGACGGCTCGACCATCGGCGAGACGGCGATCAGGCCGTCGACCTGGCGGTCGACGAGCGCCTCGATCGCCCGGAAGCTCGCGGGAGTCGCTCTGGGCGGGGGCGACGATCAGCTGGTAGCGGCTGCCGTCGAGCGCGGCCGCGGCACCCGTGACGATGCGGTTGAAGAAGGAGTTGTCGAGCTGGGGGACCTCGACGCCGATCGTGTAGCTGGCGCCGCGCATGGCCCGGGCGGCGACGCTGGGCCGGTAGCCGAGCTCGTCGATCGCCGCGGCGACGCGCTCGCGCATCGACGGAGAAACGCCGTACGCGTTGCGGATGACCTTCGAGACCGCGGCGCGAGACACTCCGGCGCGCAGGGCGACGTCCTGGATCGTGGCAGGTCCACGGGGTCGGCGCTCGGTCTCGCTCATCGCGGTCCCCTCGTCGTGATGCTCGGCGGTCCTCGCCGGACGGCCCCTGGAGCGACGCCGCGAACGCCACTGTAACGCCTGGAGCACGATTCTGTAGATCGGTCCACGAATTCGTGTAGATCGATTGACACGTTTCACGGCACCGACGTATGTTCTCCCTGCGCGGCCCGCCGGACGGCCCTCGGGCCCCGGTGGCCGACCGCCCCCGGGCACCCCGCAACAACGAAGTTGTCTTTACATGGAGGTAAAGGATGTCGACCCGACAGAACCGGCGAGCAGTGCTCGCCCTCGGCGCAGGAGGAGCGGCGCTCGCTCTCGCGCTCACCGGCTGCAGCACCGGCGGCGGCGAGTCCGCCGACGGATCGACGCTGTCGATCCTCATCGACAACACGGAGCTCGCCGGCGCCCAGATGGACGCCCTGGTCACCGCCTACAAGGAGGTGAACCCCGACGTCACGATCGAGGTCGAGACCCGCCCCGCCGGCAGCGAGGGCGACAACGTCGTCAAGACCCGCCTGGCCACGGGTGAGATGGCCGACCTGTTCGGCTACAACTCCGGATCGCTGTTCCAGGCGCTGAACCCGGACCAGAACCTCGCCGACCTGTCGGACGTCGAGTGGAAGGACTCGCTGACCGAGGACTTCCAGCGCGTCGTCTCGACCGAGGCCGGCTTCTACGGCGCTCCGCTGGGCCAGTCCTTCGGCGGCGCGGTGCTCTACAACAAGGACGTGTTCGCCGAGCTCGGCCTCTCGGTCCCGAAGACGTGGGACGAGTTCCTCGCGAACAGCGAGGCGATCAAGGCCGCCGGCGACGTCGCCCCGATCGTGCAGACCTACGGCGACACCTGGACCTCGCAGCTCATGGTGCTCGGCGACTTCGCCAACGTCCTCGCCGAGAAACCGGACTGGGCCGACGAGTACACCGCGGGCGACGCGAAGTACGTCGACCAGCCGGCGCTGGCCGGCTTCGAGCACCTCCAGGAGGCCGGCGAGGCCGGGCTGTTCAACGAGGACTTCGCCTCGGCGACCTACGACGACGGCGTGCGGATGGTCGCCACCGGCGAGGGGGCGCAGTACCCGATGCTGACCTTCGCGTCGCAGCCCCTCGTGGCCAACTACCCCGACGCGGCGCAGACGGTCGGCACGTTCCCGCTCCCCGGCGAGTCGGCCGACTCGAACCCGCTGACCGTCTGGCAGCCCGGAGCGGTCTACGTCTCGAAGACCGTCGAGGGCGAGAAGCTCGAGGCCGCGAAGGACTTCCTCGCGTTCCTCGTCTCGCCCGAGAGCTGCGACATCCAGAGCGAGCAGACCGTCGTGCAGGGCCCGTACGTCATCGACTGCTGCGAGCTGCCCGAGGACGTCCCCGCGATGATCTCGGACATGCAGCCCTACTTCGACAGCGGTGACACGGCGCCCGCGCTCGAGTTCCTCTCCCCCATCAAGGGACCTGCGCTCGAGCAGATCACGGTGGCCGTCGGCTCCGGGATCACCTCGGCCGCCGAGGGCGCCCAGCAGTACGACGACGACGTGACCAAGCAGGCCCAGCAGCTCGGCCTCGAGGGCTGGTGACCCGCGGGGCATCCGCCCCGCACCCCCGGGGCGGCGCGTCTCGCGCCGCCCCTCCCTCCCCTTCCCGCCCGATCGACGGAGATCCGATGACCGCACTGACGCAGGAGCGCCCCACTCCGGCGAGCGCCCCCGCCCCCGAGAGGCCCGCGCGGCGCCGGGCGATGAAGAGCCCGTACCCGACCTGGTTCTACCTGCCCGCCGGCGTGTTCTACGTGGTGCTGTTCCTCGTGCCGACCGCGGCCTCCCTCTACTTCTCGCTCACGCGCTGGACGCTGTTCGACTCGACCTTCATCGGCTTCGACAACTTCGTCGCGTTCTTCCAGGACCCGGCGCTCACGACCGGGTTCGTCAACACGTTCGTCTACGCGGCCATCACCTCGGGGCTCAAGATCGTCCTCGGGATGCTGCTGGGCCTGCTGCTGAGCTCGCAGATCATCGGCCGCGGATTCCTCCGCAGCGTCGTGTTCTTCCCGGTGCTGGTGTCGACCATCGGCATCGGCATCACCTTCAAGGTGCTCCTGGATCCCTTCGACGGCGTCGTGAACCAGGGCCTGGCAGCGATCGGAGTCGCCGGCCCCGGCTGGCTGACCGACCCGCAGTGGGCCCTGTTCTCGGTCGCGCTGGTCGACGTCTGGAAGGGCGTCGGACTCGCGACGCTCATCTACATCGCGGGCATCGTCGCGATCCCGCAGGACTACTTCGAGGCGGCCCGCGTCGACGGCGCCGGCGCCTGGCACAACTTCCGCCACATCACCCTGCCGCTGCTGCGTCCCGCCACGGTCACCGTGATCCTCCTCTCGCTCATCGGCGGGCTGCGCTCGTTCGACCTCATCTGGGCGATGACGAAGGGCGGGCCGGGCTTCACGAGCGACGTGGTCGCCTCGGTCATCTACAAGCAGTACCAGGCGGGCTTCTACGGTCTCTCGACCGCCGGCAACGTGATCCTCTTCCTCGTCGTGGCGGCGCTGATCTTCCCGCTCTCGGCCTGGCTCAACCGGAAGGACAAGGAGCTGTGACCGCCACTCCGATCACCCCCACTCCGCTCTCGACGACCCCTCTCGATCCTCCGTCCGCGAAGGTGCGGCAGCGCGGCGTCGGCCGCGGCTCGCGCCTCTGGCGCTGGGGCGGCGGCATCACCGCGATCGTCCTGGCCGTGATCGTCTTCATCGTGCCCTTCCTCTTCATCGTGCTGACGGCGTCCAAGACGCAGCAGGAGGCGTCGCTGCTCGGCTTCACGCTTCCGACGCAGTGGAACTTCGTCGAGAACCTGCAGGAGGTCGTCTCGGCGCGGAACTTCGTGCTGCTGCGGGCGTTCGTCAACAGCGCGGTCCTGACGATCGTGTCGGTCGCGATCATGGTGGTCCTGGCCGCGATGGTGGGCTACGTCCTCCAGCGCCGCCGGTCGAGGTGGAACCCGCTCGTCAACGGGTTCGTGCTCGCCGGCCTGATCATCCCTCCGGCGGTCGTGCCGACGATCTGGGTGCTGCAGGGTCTCGAGCTCTTCAAGACCCTGCCCGGCCTGATCGCCGTGCACGTCGCCTTCGGCCTCTCGTTCTGCATCCTCCTGTTCCGCGCCTTCGTCTCGACGATCCCGCGCGAGCTCGACGAGGCCGCGACGATCGACGGAGCCGGACCGTTCCGCCTGTTCTTCACGGTGGTGCTGCCGCTGCTGAAGCCCGTGATCGTGACGGTGATCGTGGTGCAGGCGGTGACCGTGTTCAACGACTTCACCTACGCCCTGTACTTCCTGCCGGGAGACGAGAACGCCACCGTGCAGCTGACGCTGTACAACTTCTCGTCGCAGTCGGTGTCCTCGTGGAACCTGCTCTTCATGGACGTGCTGCTCATCACGATCCCGCCGCTGGTGATGTACATCTTCTTCAACCGCCAGATCGTGGCCGGCATGACCTCCGGAGCCGTGAAGGGCTGATCCCGAGGACGGCCGCGCACTCCTGAGCGCCCCGTCACGAGCGCTCCGCCCCGCTCCGGGAGCCCGGCCCGCCCCGGCCGGCTCCCGGAGTCACGCGCACGGTCGTCACCAGCTCGATCTCCGACTCCGGGACGTCGAGGAGCAGGGCGGCCGCCTCGCGCGCCACGGCGTCCACCTCGCTGACGGTGCGCGCCCGCACCGCGGTGCCGAGCGAGGGGATGCGCACCAGCCACGTCCGCCCGTCGCGCTCCGCGACCGCGGCGAGGATGCGGACCGTCACGATCCGCTCCCCTCTCCCCGTTCCGTCCGCCGGCCGAGGGACCGGGGGGATCCCGGGTCCGGCAGGTCGGGCGGTCCGACGAGACGCCGGAGCCAGAGCGGTCGGCGGGAGCGGCGCAATGCGCGCGCCCAGCGGACGTCGGTGCGCGCCTCCTGCCTCGGGTCGAGGCGGTGCAGCACGCCGCCGCGCGACTCCTCGATCAGGACCAGGGACGCGGGCACGAGGTGCAGGCGCCGGGGCGGCTCGCGGTCGAGGTGCGGGTGACCCGCGCGGGTGCGCAGCAGCTGCTCGAGCCGCTCCGGATCCGGAGCCGACCAGGTGCTGACACCGGTCAGTCCGCCGGGCAGGGCGAAGCGCTCCGTGACGTGGAGCGGGAGTTCGGACGGGAGCGTCATGGACAGCGCCTTCTGAGTCGGGCCCCCGGGATCCGGGGGTCTCTGGGAGGGAGCGGCGGGTCCCCGGAGCCGTGCGGCAGCGGGGACCCGCGGCGGAGTCAGACCCGGCCGGACGCCGAGCGGAGGCGTCGCACGAGCAGGAGGCCGCCGCCGGCCGCCAGCAGCATCCCCGCGCCGAGCACACCCGCTCCGCCTGCGAACCCGGTCGATGCGAGGGTCGCGGCCGAGGCGAGCACCGTCGGGACCACTCCGATCGGCGGCACGACCACCTCGGCGCAGGACGCCGCGGCGTCGTCGGTGCAGGGGTTGCCCACGACGGTCGGCGCGAAGCCGTCCGGCAGATCGCCGATCGACGCGCGGTTCGGGATCGTCCACGCGTCGACGCCGTCCGCCACGGTGCCGCTGACGTGGAACACGGTCGACGCTCCGGCGGCGAGGCTCAGGCCCTCGACCGACAGGTCCTCCGACTCCGCACCGCCGTCGCGCGAGATCGTCACGCCCGAGAGGTGCGCGAGCGTCGGCAGATCGACGAGGGTGAACCCGTCGGCCGGTCGAGCCCCCGTGTTGCGGACCGCGATCTCGAAGCCGGCCCGACCGCCGTGCGCGACGGTCCCGGTCAGGGCGGTCTTGACGATCTCGAGCCGACCCTCGACGGGCGGCACCGGGATCTCGGCGCAGGAGGCGGTGGGCTCGTCGACGCAGGCGTTCTCGACGACCGGAGGCTCGAAGCCGGTCGGCTGCTCGGTGATCGTCGCGCGATTGCGCACGGTGAGCGCGTCGTAGCCGTCGGCCACCCGGCCGCTGACGTGCAGGGCGATCTGCCCGCCGGCGGGGATGCTCAGCCCGGTGACCGGCTCCGTCGCGGGCTGCACGCCTCCGGCGCCGTCCTCGATCGTCGCGTCGAGGAGGTGGTCGAGGGCCGGCACGTCCGTGACCGTCACTCCGGAGGCGTCGACGGTGCCGGAGTTGCCCACGACGACGTCGAAGCCCGCCGCGCCGCCGTGCTCGGCCGACGGCTGCGAAGCCGTCTTGCGGAGCCACAGCCGGGCTTCGCCGACGGTCTGCGGCACGGTGGCGCACGGGTTCGCGTCGGTGCCGACGGTCGACTCCGACGGCCGGAAGGGGGCCGACGCGAGGCAGGCCGTGTTCACCAGCGAGCGATCCCCGTCGCCGCCGACGTGCAGGACGACGTCGAAGAGGAGCTCCGCGACCGTGCCCACCGGCAGAGTTCCCGCCGCCCACGCGATCCGTCCGGTCGCGGGATCGACCGCTGCCGAGCCGTGCGAGGTGCGGATCGAGGCCTCGTCGAGGTCGGCGTCGTCGAGCACGCCCTCGTCGAGGAAGTCCACGGCCGAGGCGTCCACGGCGTCGCCGGTGCCGTCGGAGGTCAAAGTCACGCGGTACGGCACCCGAGCGCCGGGCGTCAGCGGCACGTCCGAGGCGACCGACGAGGTCTTGCCGATCGTGACGTGCGGAGTCAGGGCACCGAGGGCGGCCTCGGCCGACGCCCCGTCCGCTCCGTAGGCCCAGTCGTCGATGGCGCGCAGGTCGCCGTAGGACCGTGCACGGAGTCGTTCGCGTTGGGCGCGCGGTCCTGATCGGTGTCGTCGCTGCGCCAGCGGTGCACCCCTCCGCCCGAGTCGACTCCCTCGGCGCCGGACGAGACGCGCGAGGTGACGGAGTAGCGCTCGGAGTTCGAGTCCTCGAGCAGCGAGTCGTCCCAGTGGATCGCGGCGGGGTCGCCGCCGCCGCCGGTGGACCGCACGATCGAGACGCCGCCGACCGAGGACTCGGCGTCGACCCGGGTGAAGTGGAACTCGTTGGTGCGGCCGATCGCCGCGCGGAACCGGACGTCGGTGCCGGCCGTGTCGACGGCGTCGCCGCGGCCGTCCAGGCCGTCCCACGCGACGGCGAAGGGCCCGGGTGCGGCGACGATCTCGCTCAGGTGGACGTCGCGCTCGCCGTCCCAGCGGCCGTCGCCGTCGGCGTCGATGTCGACCCCGACCGTGCCCGGCTGGGTGCCGAGCACCCCGGTCAGCGAGCCGGCGTTCGATCCGGAGCCGGAGCGCCGGTAGGCGAGGTCGGCGATGGTGGGCGCGGCGTAGGCGGGTGCGATCGAGGCGGGCAGGTCGGCGGCAGGAGGATCGAGGAACAGCTTGTACGTCTGCAGTCCCTCGACTCCCGTGCGGCCCGACGGCTGGAGGTACTGCGCTCCGACGCCTCCCGCCTCGATGGACTGCGGCATCGGCACCGAGAGGTAGGAGGGATCGGAGGAGCCGACCCGCACGTTGCCCTTGTTCGTCGCCTGGAGCGTGGACGCGACTCCGTCGTAGTCGCGCAGCGTCATGTCGTAGCGCGCGCCCGTCTCGGTGACGGCGTGCAGCGTGAAGGTGGAGCGCCGATCCTCGGCACGGGGGTAGCTCTCGCGCGCTCCCGACTGGATCCCGTAGGACGTCGACCAGACCCGGCCCGCGATCGCCTCCCCCGCGGCGGAGGAGACGCCGATGCTCCAGACGAGGTTGACCGGCGCGGCCACGTCGTCGTCGGTCACGCTCACCCGGAAGACGCCGGTCGCGTCCGCGACGAAGGATCCGCCCGCGGTCGTGCTCGGCGGTGCGCCCCGCGGGAACACCTGCGCGTCCAGCACCGTGCCGTCGGGCCCGGTGACCGCCGCGGTTCCTCCTCCGCTCTCCCCCTCGCCCGACCCGGAGCCGCCCTTCAGCGGATGCAGGTCGACCTGCAGCACCTCGCCCGCGCGCAGCCAGGCCGACACGGTCGTGACGCCGCCGTTGGTCGCTCCGCCGTGCAGCAGGGTGTTGTCGAGGGTCGTCCGCGGAGCCTCGCCGGCCGCCGCCGCAGGCAGCGCCAGGGCTCCCCCGCCGAGCAGTCCGCCGACGAGCGCGCAGCCCGTCGCCGCCGTGACCGCCGCCCGGAGGCCACCCCTCCGACGATCAGCCGGCCCCGATCGTTCCGTTCGACTCATCCGTAGTCCTCTCCTCAGCCGCACGTGCGCATCCGCGCCGGCGACGGTCCGCTTCAGCCCCGTGCGAGGAGAGTAGGGAGCCTCCGGATGCGGGCGGCGGGCAGGCGCGGCGCACTGTGGAGAACTCGCCGGACGGCGCCCCGGGGAGGAGAGTCCGCCACCGGAGGATCGTCCAGGTCACCGCGCCATTCCCCCGTGCGCCGCTGCTGCCTAGCCTCGGGGCATGGGATCCACCGCCGCCTCCTCCCCCCTCCTCGCCGCGCCGGCCGAGGCCGCCGCCGTGCTCGCCGAGGGCGGTGCCGCCGCGTGGGAGACCGCGCTGATCCTGCCCACCTACGCACCGGAGGAGCCCAGCAGCCTGCCGATGTTCCTCGACCGCCGCGTCTACCAGGGCTCCAGCGGCAGGGTGTACCCGCTCCCGTTCATCGACCGCATCGCGGCCGAGCCGATCGACCGCGAGTGGCGGGCCGTCGTGCTCGAGAACGAGTTCGTGCAGGTCGTGGTCCTCCCGGATCTCGGCGGACGCATCCACTCGGGGCACGACAAGACCACCGGCTACGACTTCTTCTACCGCAACTCCGTCATCAAGCCGGCCCTCGTGGGCCTCGCCGGCCCCTGGGTCAGCGGCGGCGTCGAGTTCAACTGGCCGCAGCACCACCGCCCCGGCACGTTCCTGCCCACCGACCACGAGATCGCGCGCGACGAGGACGGCTCCGTCGTCGTCTGGTGCGGCGACCACGATCCGCTCAGCCGGATGAAGGGCGTGCACGGAGTGCGCCTGCGGCCGGGCTCCAGCCTCGTCGAGCTCGACGTGCGGCTGCACAACCGCACCCGCGAGCGCCGCACGTTCCTCTGGTGGGCGAACGTCGCCGCGCGGGTCCACGACGACTACCAGTCCTTCTTCCCCCGCGACGTGCAGCACGTCGCCGACCACGCGCGGCGCGCGATCACCGCGTTCCCCGCGGCCGACCGCCCGTACTACGGAGTCGACTACCCCGCCCGGGCCGCGCAGGAACCGGGCGCGGACCGCCTCGACTTCTACCGCACCATCCCGGTCCCCACCTCCTACATGGTCGTCCGCACCGAGGACTCCTTCTTCGGCGGCTACGACCACCGCGCCGGCGCGGGCTTCGTGCACTGGGCCGACCGCCGCTTCGCGCCCGGCAAGAAGCAGTGGACCTGGGGGGACGCGCCGTTCGGGCACGCCTGGGACGCGCAGCTGACCGACTCCGACGGCCCCTACGTGGAGTTGATGGCCGGCGTCTTCACCGACAACCAGCCCGACTTCTCGTGGCTGATGCCGGGCGAGACGAAGACCTTCACGCAGTACTGGTACCCGATCAGCGGCATCGGCGTCGCGCACCAGGCGACCCGCGAGACGGCGGTGCACCTCGACGTCGAGGGCGACCGCATCCGGATCGGAGTCGCGACGACGCGACGGCACTCGGCCGCGACCGTCCGACTCCTGGACGACGGCGCGGTCCTGCGCGAGTGGACCGTCGACCTCGGCCCGGGCGCTCCGCTGGTCGCGGACCTCCCCACCTCCCGGACCGAACCGGCGGGGCTGGCGGTCGTCGTCCGCGCCGGCGGAGCGACCCTGCTCGCCTACGAGGTGCCCGCGAGGGTGCAGCAGGAGGAGCCGGAGACGGCCGCCGAGCCGCCGTCACCGCGGGAGACCGCCTCCGTCGACGAGCTGTACTTCACCGGCGTGCACCTCGCGCAGTACCGCCACCCGACCCGCTCGCCGCTGCCCTACTGGCACGAGGCGCTGCGGCGAAATGCGGGAGACGCGCGCGTCCACCTCGCCCTCGCCGGGCACGCGTACGGCCGCGGCGAGTACGCGGAAGCGCTCGAGCACTGCGACGCGTCGCTCCGCCGCCTGACCGCGCACAACGGCAACCCCGCTGATACCGAGGCGCTGCACCTGCGCGGGCTGGTCCTCGTGCGCCTGGGACGCCGGCGCGAGGCCGCCGCCGCGTTCGGCAAGGCGCCTGGGACGGCAAGTGGGCGCACGCCGCGCTCGTCGAGAGCGCCTGCCTCCTCGCGGCCGACGGCGACCACTCCGCGGCCCTCGACGACGTGCGGACCGCGCTGCGCCTGGACACCGACGACCTCCGCGCCCGCGCGCTCACCGTCGTCTGCCTCCGCGCCCTCGGGCATGCGGAGGAGGCGGCGCCGCTGCTCCGCGGGACCCTCGCGCTCGATCCGCTCGACCAGCTCGCCCGGACCCTCGACGGACGCGACCCCGCCGATCCGTTCGCGCGGATCGACGCCGCCCTCGACCTCGCCTCGTTCGGCGAGACGGCCGAGGCGGAGCGGCTGCTCGCGCGGTCCTGCATGGGGGCGCCCGCTCCGGAGGGGGCCGGCAGCGCCGCCGCGCC
>NZ_MUKN01000018.1 GCF_001995175.1 Rathayibacter rhapontici | reverse complement strand
GTGGTCATGGTCTCTCCTCGTCGGGCGGCGGGGTGGGGCACGATGGTGGGATGGATGCGGCCGACGTCACCGGGATCGTCCTCGCGGCGGGCGCGGGGCGTCGCGCGGGCGGTCCGAAGGCCCTGCGGCGCGATGCGGAGGGCACTCCGTGGGTCGAGCTCGCCGTGCGGCGGCTGCGCACGATCGGCTGCGGCCGGGTGCTGGTGGTCCTCGGGGCCGGAGCCGACGACGCGCGCCGCCTCGTCCCTCCGCAGACCGGGATCGTGATCGCCGACGACTGGGAGGACGGGATGTCCGCGTCGCTGCGAGCGGGACTGGCGGCCGCGACCGGCGAGGCCGCCCTGGTGACGCTCGTGGACCTGCCGGAGGAGCCCGCCGCGGTCGGAGCGCGCGTCGTCGCGGCGGCTCCGCCGGGCCCGGAGGCGCTCGCCCGGGCCGTGCACGACGGTCGCCCCGGTCATCCCGTGCTGATCGGCCGCGCGCACTGGGCGGCGATCCGCTCCGAGATCCACGGCGACTCCGGCGCGCGCGACCACCTGGAGGAGCACGGAGCGCTGGCCGTCGAGTGCGGCGACCTCGCCGACGGCCGCGATCACGACGGCCCCGCCTGAGCGAGGGCGTCGCGCAGGGCGCGCCACGCCAGCGTCGCGCAGACCGAGCGCACCGGATTCGCGGCCACGGCGAGCAGGGCCGCCTCGTCGCCGAGAACCGGATCCGCGACCCGCAGGCTCATCGAGGTCAGGAGGGCTCCGACGCGACCGGCCAGCTCCTCCGCGTCGAGACCGTCGAGCTCCTCGACGAGCATCGACGCGGAGCCCTGCGACAGCTCGCAGCCCCGCCCGGTCCAGCGCAGCGACAGGCCGCCGTCGACCCGGACGACGCGCAGCGCGAGTCGGTCGCCGCAGGTCGGCGTGAGCAGCTCGACGCGTCCGAGCACGTCCTCGGACGCGTCCTCGGCGACCCGCCCCACCGGGTGGCGCGCGTGCAGCCGGATCAGGTCGGCGGCCTCGACCGCGTTCACGCCCGGTCCTCGATCTCGGAGAGCTCCGCGTAGACGGTGCTGATCCCGGCGATCCGCTCGCGGGCGTCGCGCGGACGCGCCCCGAGCACCCCCGAGGCGAGCAGCGCGACCGCGCTCATCGCCGCGGCGTAGCTGTCGAACGCCGAGTCGCTGTCGACGGGGCACTCGAGCCAGACCGCCGCCCGGTCGGCGAAGCGGCGGGCCTGCGCGTCGGCGAGCAGCACGACCGGCACTCCGCGGGCGGCGAGCACGTCGAGGAGCGCGGCGAAGGAGGAGGGGCGCCGGCGGAAGCCGACGAGCACGACGACGTCCTCGGCGCCGAGCCCCACGACCTCCTCGCCGAGCGACTGACCGGGCTGCGGCGCCACGCGCACGCGGGCGCGGGCCTGGGCGAGCTGCTGGCGCAGGTGCAGCGCCACCGGGTAGCTGTTGCGCATCCCGACGACCACGACCTCGCGGGCGTCCGAGACGAGGCGCACGGCGGCGTCGAGCCGTCCGTCGCCGAGCGCCACGGCGAGCCGCTGGAGATTGGCGCGCTCGCTCTCGAGGTGCGCGGCGACGGGGTCGTCGGCGGTGGAGGCGGGACCGACCGGGACGCCGGAGCTGCGCAGCGCGCGGGCGTGCTCGCGCACCTCCTGCGAGTTGGAGAACCCGAGCCGCCGGAACAGCCGCGAGACCGTGGCCTTGGACACCCCGCTGTGCTGCGCGAGCTCGGTCGCCGTGTAGATCGCCAGGTCGCCGAGGTGGTCGAGGATGAAGTCGGCCGCCCGCTGCTCCTGCCGCGAGAGCGAGGCGTAGCCCGCGTCGATGCGGTGCCCGATGCTGGGCGGCGCCTCGGCGTCGGAGGGGGCGGCCCCGGTCATGCGCGCGACCTCGCGAAGGCGTGCACCGCCGCCTCGAAGGCGTCCAGCGCCACGGCCACGTCGGCCTCGGTGACGTTCTCCTCCGGGTGGTGGCTGACGCCGCCCTCGCAGCGGAGGAAGAGCATCGCGTACTCGGTGAGCTCCGCGATCGCCATCGCGTCGTGGCCGGCCTTCGAGAAGAGCACCATCGGCTCCTCGTCACCGGTCGCGCGGATGCCCTCGCGGATCACGTCCTGGAGCCGGTCGGAGGCGACGACGGCGGGGGCGCCGTGGGTCTCCTCGACGGTCAGTGCGAGGCGGCGGCGGCGCGCCGTCTCGGACATCGCGTGCTGGATCTCGTCCCACACTCGGTCGCGCACGTCGTCGAACTCGGCGCGCAGATCGAGGCTGAACTCGACCCGCCCCGGGATCACGTTGACCGCGCCGGGGAACGCCTCGAGGCGCCCGACCGTCGCGATGCAGCCGTTGTCGCGCGCGATCCGCTCGACCGCGAGCACCGCCTCCGCGGCCCCCGTGAGCGCGTCGCGGCGGCGGTCGAACGGCACTCCGCCGGCGTGACCGGCCTTGCCGGTGAGCGTGAGGGCGAACCGCCGGGCGCCGGCGATCGAGGAGACGACGCCCAGGGCGCGGTCGGCCTCCTCGAGGTAGGGGCCCTGCTCGATGTGCGCCTCGAGGTAGCCGAGCAGGTCGTCGGCCGCGCGGGCCGCAGTGGAGATGCGGGAGGGGTCGAGCCCGAACTCGTGGAACGCGTCGACGAGCGTGGTGCCCTGCGCGTCCTCGAGCTCCCACCAGTGCTCGTCCCACGTCCCGGCGACGGCGCGCGAGCCGAGCAGGGCGGTGCCGAAGCGGGTGCCCTCCTCGTCGCCGAACGCCACGACCTCGATCGCGAAGGGCAGGCGCACCCCCGCGGAGTTCAGCCGCGAGACGACTCCGATCGCGAGCATCACGCCCAGGATCCCGTCGTAGCGTCCCGCGTCGATCACCGTGTCGAGATGGGACCCCAGCATCAGGGCGGGCTGCCCGGCGCTCGCGCCCTCGTAACGGCCGCACTGGTTGCCGGCGGCGTCCTGCCACGTGCGCATGCCCGCCTCCTCCATCCAGGCCGCCGCCATCGCGTTGACGCGGGCGTGCTCCGGAGAGAGGTAGACGCGCTCGATCGCCCCGCGCGTGCTCGAGACCGCCGCGAGCAGATCGCAGCGCTCCATGATCACGGCGGCGTCGACGGCGCTCACGTCGCGCTCCCGTAGACGCCGTAGGCGCCGTCCACTCCGCCGCCCGGAGCGACGGAGGCGCCGGCGCGCCGCAGGACCGCCTCGAGCGCGGCGAGCGTGGTCAGCACCGTGTCGGTGCGGGCGTTGTAGCCCATCGTGCCGATCCGCCACACCTTGCCGTGCAGCGGACCGAACGAGGTGCCGATCTCGATGCCGAAGTCCTCGAGCATCGCGCCCCGGACGGCGTCGCCGTTCACTCCGTCCGGGATCCGGACCGCGACGACGTTGCTCATCTTGTGCGAGACGTCGCCGAAGACCTCGAGCCCGAGGCCCTGCACGCCGGCGAGCATCGCCGCTCCGTGCACCCGGTGCCGGGCGATCGTGTTCTCCAGGCCCTCCTCGACGATGATCCGGGCGCACTCGCGTGCGCCGTAGAGCATCGTGGTCGCCTCGGTGTGGTGGTTGAGCCGGCGCGGGCCCCAGTAGTCGAAGACCATGCCGAGGTCGAAGTAGTTGGAGCGGACGGGGCGCGCGCTGACCGCGTCGCCCTCGTCGCGGATGCCCGCCTCGATGCTCTTGCGCGACTCGATCACTGCGACGGCTCGCTCCGAGAAGGTCACGGGCGCCGAGCCGGAGGGACCGCCGAGGCACTTCTGCAGGCCCGCCGAGACCGCGTCGAGCCCCAGCTCGTCGGCGCCGAACGGGTTGCCCGCGAGGGACGCCGTGACGTCGGTGTAGAAGAGCACGCCGTGCTTCTCGCAGATCGCGCCGAGCTCCTCGAGGGGCTGCGCCATGGTCGTCGAGGTGTCGCCGTGCACGACCGCGAGCACCTTGGGGCGGACCTTCTCGATCGCCTCGGCGATCGCCGACACGGGGAACACCTGCCCCCACTCCGCCTCGATCACGTGCACCTCGGCGCCGCAGCGCTCGGCGATCTCGCGGAGGAGGTGGCCGAAGCGGCCGAAGACCGGCACGAGCACGCGGTCGCCCGGCTCGAGCATCGACACCAGGGCGGCCTCGATGCCCGCGCGGCTGGTGCCGTCGACGAGCATCGTCTTCTCGTTCTCCGTGACGAAGACGCGGCGGTAGAGCTCCTGCGTCTCGGTCATGTAGGCGGTCATGGAGGGGTCGTACTGGCCGACCAGCTGCGCCGACATGGCGCGCAGCACGCGGGGGTCCGCGTTGATCGGGCCGGGGCCCATCAGGAGCCGCGGGGGCGGGTCGATCGGCAGGAAGGTCGAGATCGCGGGCGCGGTCGGAATGGGAACCACCTCTTCACGGACGGGGAACGCAGGCGGAAGACCTGTTTCAGATGCTCATTCTACGGAACAGACGTTTCACCCGTGTTTCGGGGAGCCGAACGCGGCGGCCCTCTCGAGGAGGGCGAGGTCGGCACCGCGCGGTCCGACCAGGCACAGTCCCACCGGGGCGCCGTCGACCGAGAGCAACGGCGCCGACAGAGCCGGGTAGCCGCCGATCCCCGCGACGCAGGTCATGCTCAGCGTCGCCGTGCGCACCGCGTCGATCCGCTCCGCCGAGGCGTCCAGCGGCGGGGCGGGCGAGGAGGCGGACGGGAGGAGCAGCACCCGGTCGCCGAGAGCGGCGTCGAGGGCGGCGCGGTGGCCGGCGAGGCGCTCCCGCGCGGCGCCGACCGTCGCCGCATCCAGCCGCGACGCCGCGTCGAAGCGCCCCTGCACGTCCGGGGCGAGGGCACCCGGGTGCGCTGAGACCCACTCGCCGTCGGCGGCCCACGCCTCCGCCGCCTGCACGGTGCGGAAGGCCTCGAACATCTCGGCCACGGGCGGCAGGAC
This sequence comes from Rathayibacter rhapontici, assembly GCF_001995175.1. GTDB lineage: Bacteria > Actinomycetota > Actinomycetes > Actinomycetales > Microbacteriaceae > Rathayibacter. Next base: position 54,266 of record NZ_MUKN01000018.1, on the reverse strand, counting down.
GATGCTCTCCGGCTCCTCGAGCGCGCCATCGGCGACCAGCGCCTGGACACGGCGCGCGAACGCCTCCTGCACCGCCGGATCGGCTGCAGCGAGCAGTGCGGGCGCGTGACGACTCCACGGCCCGGAAGACGCTGCTCGGAGCGCGAGAGCCCGACCCGCGCGACACGCTGCAGTGTGTGCACGTCCCGCGTCAGCCAGCCGACGGTGTCGAAGCTCGGAGCCAGCGGCAGCAGCCCCTCCACCGGCACGGCGCCGTGCGTCGTCCGCAGTCCCCAGAGCCCCTGGTACGAGGCGGGCACGCGGATCGAGCCCGCCGTGTCCGTCGCGAGCCCGACGGCGGCCTGCCCGAGCGAGACGGCGGTCGCCGGTCCGCTCGAGGAGCCGCCGGGGATCGCGCCGGGCACCGCGGGGTTCGGCGGTGTCCCGTAGCCGGAGTTGCGGCCCGCGATGCTGTAGGCGAACTCGTCCGTCTGCGCGAGACCCCGCACGGCCGCCCCGGCCTCGAGAAGATCCGCCACGGCCGGAGCCGTCCCGGTCTCGATCGCGGCCTCGGCGAGGCGCACGGGCATCCCGGCGCCGATCCGCTGCCCCTCGATCGCGAAGAGGTCCTTCACCGCGACGTCGAGCCCGTCCAGCTCCCCCGAGCCGGTCGGAGGCACCAGCGGCGCGCCGACGACCCGCCAGACGCGCGCGTCCAGCGCCGGCGCGGGCGCCTGCACCTGGGCGGCGCGCACCCGCCAGACGCCCTCGTCGAGCGACCACAGCTGCGTGACGAGTCCGCGTCCGCCGCGGGACGGCGTGTTCACCGTGACGACCAGCGCGGAGCCGGCGTCCACCGCCCGCACGTGCAGCTCGGCGAGGCCGCGCGGAGGAGTCCCGCCGCGCCGTCCGCGGAAGCCGGTGATCGCGTCGTGGCCGACCAGCAGCCCCGAGGCGTCGCCCCGGAGCGTCGTCGGGGCGCGGACGAACGCGTCGGCGAGCGCGGGCACGTCGTCGGCCGAGAGCGCGGCCTCGTAGGCGAGGACCGCGTCGACCAGGCCGTCCGGCAGCTCGCCCTCGAGCGAGGTCACGCGCCGGTCAGACATCGAAGTCCGCCGTCCGCACGCGGGCGTGCACGCCCTTCACCAGGTCGACGACCTGCGAGATGTTGAAGTCGGTCGCAGCGCTGAGGTACGCGTAGGCCAGGCTCGCGTCCATCCCGTAGCGCGCCTGGAGCAGCGCGATCGCCGCGCGCACGCAGTTCTGCACCGCGATGTCGAGGTCGGCGTCCATCCCGGTGGGCACCAGGAACTCGCTCGTCTCGCCCAGCGGCCCGACGAGCTCGCCGAACGCCTCGAGCGCGTCGGCGCGCGTCACCACTTCGAAGCGCACCCGGACGCGTAGGCTCGCCTCCATCGCCGTGAGCGCGACCTCGCCGTCGCCCTGCGCGAAGTGCGGGTCGCCGACGTACGCGAGCGCGCCCGGCACCTGCACCGGCAGGTAGAGGCTCGTCCCCGCCGTCAGCAGCGAGATGTCGATGTTGCCGCCGTGCGGCCCGGGCGGCACGGAGTGGGGACGCTCGCCGCCCGCGACGGCGACGCCCATGATCCCGAGGAACGGGTGCAGCTCGAAGCGCGCCGAGCGCTCGCCGCCCGGCACCAGCGGCAGCACCCCGCGGCGGACGCCGTCCGCGCCGACCTCGACGTGCGCGAACGCGCTGAAGGGCCCCGCGGCGAGCGGGTACTCCCCCGGCAGCGCACCGCGGCCGTGCCGGTTCGAGATCACTCCGTAGGGCACGCGCGGCTCGGCCTCGAGCAGGGTCATCCGCAGCAGGTCGCCCGGCTGCGCGCCCCTCACCGCGATCGGGCCGGTGACGACGTGCGGGCCGTCGACCTCGACGTCGCGGAACGGACCGGAGGCGGCGAGCTCGATCGCGTCGCGCAGCACTCCCTCGGGAGCGACGCCGTGCCGGCCGAAGAACGCGACCGGATCGCGGCCCTGATCCTCCAGCACCCCCTCGTGGCTGAGGGTGTCGATGACGACCTCGGTGCCGGAGTCGATGCTCAGCACCGCGCGGTCGCCCGCGCAGGGCAGCCGCCCCCAGAGCACGGAGTCCGAGCTCGCGGGCAGGTACTCCACGCCCTCCGGGATCGACTCACCGGGCTGCACCGCCCACTCCGCCAACCGCATGCGCCGCCCGCCTTCCCGCGCGGGAGCCTCCCGCGACCGTCCGACAGTACCGAAGCCGTGTTTCGTCTCTTCGCGCGCATCCGTGGCAGGATCGGCGGAGCTCAGCCCTCCGCACCTCCGCCGCGAGACACCCGCTCCGCCGGCGGCACGCGGGTGCGAGCGTGCCGGACCGGCATCTCGCGGCCGCCTCCCCCTCCCTCCGACGACAGGACCCCCGTGTTCCGACGCCTGCGCACGCGCACCGACAACGTCCACCTCGGCCTCATGCTCGCCCTGACCTTCTCGACCGGCATCATCGACGCCGTCGGCTATCTCGGGCTCGACCGCGTCTTCACCGGCAACATGACCGGCAATGTCGTGATCCTCGGCATGGCCCTCGCCGGCGCCGCCGACCTGCCCGTCGTCGGTCCGATCATCGCGCTCGTCGGCTTCATGCTCGGCGCCGCGCTCGGGGGCCGCGTGCTGCGCCCGGTGAAGACCGGGTGGACCACCCGCTCCACCTGGCTCTTCACGGTCGTCGGCCTGCTGATGGCCGTCCTCGCGATCGTCCTCGGCGTCGTCCCCGAGCACCCGGAGCCGCTCGCGCTCACCGTCACCGGAGTCCTCGGCCTGGCGATGGGCCTGCAGGCGGCGACCGCCCGCCACATCGCCGTCAAGGACGTCACCACCGTCGTCGTCACCTCGACCATCACCGGGCTCGCCGCCGACTCGTGGCTCGGCAGCGGCAAGGGCCAGCCCTGGTTCCGCCGCCTGGCCGCCGTCGTGCTGATCGGGGCCGGAGCCGGAGTCGGTGCCCTGGCCCTGAACGTCGGCCTCTGGCTCGGCCTCGCGATCGCAGCCGCGATCACCCTGATCGCGTCGCTCTTCGGCCACCTGGTCGCGCACGTGAAGCACGCGCCGGCGCCCGAGAAGGCCGCGGCCTGACCCTCGCCGCAGGAGCTCCGAGCGGGATCCGGGTTCCCGATCCCCGTCGCGGTCAGGCCACGCGCGGCAGCAGCTGGCAGTGCGGGCACAGGTGCGACGAGCGGTTCATGAACGGCACCCGCACGATCGCCGCACCGCAGCGCGGGCACGGCTTCCCCGTCTGCCCGTAGGCGTTCAGGCTGTGCGAGAAGTACCCCGACGCCCCGTTCACGTTCACGTACTGCGCGTCGAAGCTCGTGCCGCCCTCGGCCAGCGCGCGCTCGAGCACCGAGCGCACCTCCGCGAAGAGGCGGCGGATCCGGGGCTCGCTCAGAGACGCGCTCGAGCGCTCCGGATGCAGCTCCGCCGCCCACAGCGACTCGTCCGCGTAGATGTTGCCGATCCCGCTCACCAGCGTCTGATCGAGCAGCGACCGCTTGATCCCGCTGTTCCGGCGTCCGAGCGCCGTCACGATCGCGGGCAGATCGAAGAAGGGGTCGAGCGGGTCCCGGGCGATGTGCGCCACCTGCGAGGGAACGCGTGCGGTCCAGTCGCCCAGCGGCCCGTCGCCGGAGTAGCCACCCGGGGCGCCGTCCGGGGTCGGCACGAGCGTGTCGATCGCCATCGAGCCGAAGATCCGCTGGTCGACGAAGTGCAGGGCGAGCTCGCGGTGCGACCCGTCGTCCGGATCACTCATCTCGATGCCGATCCGGATGCGCGTCAGCCTGGCCGGCGGCGCGTCCGCGGCACGCAGCAGCACCTGCCCGCTCATCCCGAGGTGCACGAGCAGCGCCTCGTCGCGGCCGGCGGGCATCCAGAGGAACTTCCCTCGGCGCACGGCTCCGGCGAGCCTGCGGCCGACCAGCAGCCGCTCGAACGTGCCGTGCGGATGCACGTGCCGCTTGAGCGAGCGCTCGTCGACGATCTCGACCCCGGTGACGAGGGATCCGGTGACGGCCGGGGCGAGGCCCGCGCGCACCACCTCGACCTCGGGCAGCTCGGGCACGTCAGGCTCCGGAGGCGGGCGGCAGCGCGGCCAGGCGCGTCCAGGCGTCCAGCGCCGCGGCCATCTCGGCCGCCTTCTTGCTCGTCCCCTCGCCGCGGGCCGTGACCAGGCCGCCGACGATCACGGTCGCCACGAAGACCTTGTTGTGGTCGGGGCCGGTCGAGGCGATCTCGTAGCGGGGCGCAGGAGCGCCGTGCTCGGCGGCCGCCTCCTGCAGGCTGGTCTTCGGGTCCATCGAGACGCCGAAACGGCCGGGGTCGGCGCGCAGCGGGGCGATGAGGCGCAGCACGAGATCGCGCGCGGCGTCGGGCCCAGTGCCGAGGTAGACCGCGCCGATGATCGCCTCGACCGTGTCGGCGAGGATCGACGCCTTCTCGCGACCGCCGGTCAGCTCCTCGCCGCGGCCGAGGCGGAGGAACTCGCCGAGGCCTATGCCGCGGGCGATCTCGGCCAGCGCCACCGTCGACACGAGGCTCGCCCGGCGCTTGGCCAGGTCGCCCTCGCTCAGAGCGGGGTACTCCGTGTAGAGCATGACGGTCACGGCCTGCCCGAGGATCGAGTCGCCGAGGAACTCGAGGCGCTCGTTGTGCGGGATGCCGCCGTGCTCGAAAGCGAACGACCGGTGCGTCAGGGCGAGCTCGAAGAGCTCACCGTCGAGGCTCACGCCGAGCGTGGCCTCCAGACGCGACCGGTCGTCGCTGGAGGGTGATGCGGAAGTCTGGTTCACCATGGACCACTCGACGTCCGTCGCGGGGCGACGGTTCGCCGGAGGAGTCGGATCAGACGTCGGCGACCTTGCGGCCCTTGTACTCGAGGAACAGCGCGGTGCCCGCGGAGTCCTCGACGACCTTGGCGCGGTGGGGGAGGCTGTAGACGACCTTGCCGTTCTCGACGGTCTTGACCAGGGTGGGGACCTCGGCCTTCCACTGCGAACGACGGGCGTGGGTGTTCGCGCGGGACTTCTTCCTCTTGGGAACAGCCATGATTCTCTCTTCTCTACGTGTGTCCCGTGTCGGGGCTAGTCGGTTTCGGTGCGTGCCTGACGGCCTGCACCGCTGTCTGCGGAAGCTCCGGGCGCTGCGGCCCCACCGTTCCCCGTCTCGCTCAACCCGGCGAGCGCGGCCCACCTGGGGTCGTGCGGCGCATCGGGTTCGCGCTCGGAGGAATCGGCCAGCCGCTCCCCCGTGACGGGGTCGAGGCCCGGACAATCCGGCCGGCAGACCGGCTGGAACGGCAGCGACAAAACCACCGCATCCCTGACCAGAGGTTCAAGATCCACGTGGTCGTCGTGAACCTCATAGTCGAAAGCTTCGTCAGAAGAGTACGCGAAAAGTTCCTGGAACTCGACATCGACAGGCAGGGAGATGTCGGTCAGGCACCGGCTGCACTCGCCGACGGCCTCCGCCGAGACCTCGACGCTGGCCAGGATGCCCTCGTGCACCGACTCCACGCGCACGTCGAGATCGATCGGCGCGCCCTGTCGGACCGCCACGATCCCCTCGCCGTACTGCTCGGGCGCGTCGATGTCGAGACGGTGCTCGCGCATCTCCCCCGGACGGCCGATGAGATCGCGCACGTGCACGGTGAACGGCGTCTTTCGGAAAGTAGTCACGAGGATCCATCTTACGCCCGACGGCGCCGAGCGGGCGGGAGAGCGGCAAGACGGGGCCCGCACGACGACGGGCCGGAGCCGTCGCGGACGACGACCCCGGCCCGGGGAGCACGGATCAGGCTCCGCCCTCCTGCAGGGTCACCTCGATCGGCGCGAAGTCGGCACCGCTCGTGTCGACGCCCTCCTCCTCGAGCTCGGCCAGGGCCTTCTCGACGTACTCGTTCGAGTACGCGGTCTCCGGCGGGTCGTCGCTGATGATCGTCGCGCCGGTCTCGTTCTGCGTCTCCTTGGCGATGTCGACCGTCTGCTGCCAGGCGGCCTCGTCGATCATGCCGATGCCGCCCGTGGAGGGCCAGATCAGCTTGTTGACCTCGTTGGTCATCCAGAGCTGGTGGCTCGTGCCGAGCGTCGACCCGGCGGCGGTCACGATGTCGGCCGCCTCCTCCGGGTTGTCCTTCGCGTAGATCCAGCCCTTGATCGAGGCCTTCACGAACGCGACGGTCTGCTCGGCGTACGCGTCGTCGCTCTCGAGCTTCTCGGCGTCGGCCCAGATGGCGTCCTGCAGCATTGCCGTGCCGACGTCGTTCCAGCTGATCACGTTGAGGTCGTCGGGCGTGTACAGCTCGCCCGTCTCCGGGTTCACGCTCTCGAGCACCTGCGCGTACTCGTTGTAGGTCATCGCCTGCGCCGCGTCGATGTCGCCGGCGAGGAAGCCGTTCATGTCGAACTGCTGCTGCACGAGCGAGATGTCCTCGAGCGGCACTCCGTCCTGCTGCATGCCGGCGAAGAGCTCCCACTCGTTGCCGTAGCCCCAGCTGCCGACCGTCTTCCCGGACAGATCGGCGGGCGAGGTGATGCCCTTGTCCTTGAACGAGATCTGCGTGGTGGCGCTGCGCTCGAAGATCTGCGCGACATCGGTGATCGCCGCGCCCTGCTCGATCGACCCGAGCACCTTCGGCACCCACGAGATCGCGTAGTCCGCGTCTCCGGAGGCGAGGACGTCCTGCGGCACGATGTCGCCGCCGCCCTCGGCGATGGTCACGTCCAGGCCCTCGTCCTCGTAGTAGCCCTGGTCGAGGGCGGCGTAGTACCCGGCGAACTGGGCCTGGGCGACCCACTGCAGCTGCAGGGTGACCGGCGCGAGGCCGCTCGAGCCCTCGCCCGAGCCGCCGTCGTCGGTGCCGGATGCGCTGCATCCGGTGAGCGCGAGACCGACGGCGGCGAGCCCCGCCGTCGTGGTCGTCGCGATGCGCGTGCGTCTGTTCACTGTTCCTCCTGATGGTGTGGTGCAGGACGTGCCCGTGCGGGCGGTGCTGTGGAGCGACGTGCCGTGGTGCGGATGGAGCGCCGGGCGGACCCGGGTGGAACGGTGGAGCACCGGGCTGGCCCGGGAGCGGCTGGGATCAGCGCGCGCGACTGCGCCGGAGCGCGAAGGCCTCGAGCCCCGCGGTGGCGCAGTAGAACAGGAGGCCGACGAGCACGGCGCCGAGCACGTAGGCGTAGGCGAGCGCGTAGTCGCTGCCCGAGGCCGCCGTCGTGATCGACTTGCCGAGGCCGCCGACCGGTCCGCCGAAGTACTCGGCGACCAGCGCCGAGATGACGGCGAGGGAGGAGGCGATGCGCAGTCCCGTGAAGAAGAACGGCACGGCGGCGGGGAGCGTGACGGCGAGAGTGCTCTGCCACGGAGTCGCGGCGTACGCCCGCATCAGATCGCGGTGCACCGGAGTCGCCTGCCGCAGCCCCCGCAGAGTGTTCACGTAGACCGGCACGAAGACGGCGAGCGCCGCGACGAGCTGCCGAGCCGTCTCGACGCTCGCGCCGAACATCGTGTAGAGCACCGGCGCCAGCGCCACGATCGGCACCACGGCGGCCGCCGCGACGATCGGAGCGACGAGGCCGTCGAAGACCCGCAGCAGCGCCGAGAGGCTCGCGACGAGCACCGCGACCACCGCTCCGACGACGAGGCCGATCAGCGCGTTCCCGCCGGTGACACGGCTCCCCGAGGCCACCGAGCCGAGGTTCTGCGCGAACTCCGCGCCGATCGACACCGGCGACGGCAGCACGAACGGCTTCACGTCGAACGCCGTCACGCCGACCTGCCACAGGAGCAGGGCCGCGACTCCGAGCAGCAGCGGCGCGAGGACGCTGCGGGCGAGCGCCGGAGTCGTCATCGGTTCTCCACCCCGCGCGGCAGCGCCGCGGCCTCGCCGTGCAGGAGCTCGCGCACGGCACTGACGTCGCGGAAGAACGACTCGTCCTCGCGCACGCCCTCGTCGCGCGAGGCGGCGTCGGGCAGGCGGACCGGGAGGACGTCCCGGATCCGCCCCGGGCGGGGCGACATCACGACGACGCGATCCGAGAGGAACACCGCCTCCGGGATCGAGTGGGTGACGAAGACGACGGCCGCGCCGGTCTCGGTGCGGATCCGCAGCAGCTCCGTCTGCATCCGCTCGCGCGTCATCTCGTCCAGCGCCCCGAAGGGCTCGTCCATCAGCAGCAGCCGCGGGCTCTCGGCCAGCGCCCGGGCGATGGCGACGCGCTGCTGCATGCCTCCCGACAGCTGGTCGGGGTAGGAGTCGGCGAAGTCGCCGAGCCCCACGAGGGCGAGGAGCTCGTCGACCCTCGCGCGCCGGGCTGCGGCTCCCACGCCGTGCAGCTCGAGCGGCAGGGCGATGTTCGCGCGGATGCTGCGCCACGGCAGCAGCCCGGCCTGCTGGAACGCGATGCCGTAGTCCTGGTCGAGACGCGCGCGCCGCGCCGTCTTGCCGAACACCGAGATCGCGCCGGACGTCGGCTCGTCGAGGTCCGCGATCAGCCGCAGCAGGGTCGACTTGCCGCAGCCGGAGGGTCCGATCAGCGAGACGAACTCCCCCGCCGCGATCTCGAGCGACACGTCCTGGAGCGCGACGACGCTCGCGCCCTTCTTCGTGCTGAACGTCTTGGTGACGCCGTCGACGACGACGGCGGACTCTGCAGCGCTCATGCGGGCTGCTCCCCTCTGCGGAACGGACGGAGGGCGACCCCGATCAGCGCGACGGCGCCGGCGGCCGCGAGGCCGACGAGCACCGCGCCCAGGATCGGCGCCCAGGGCTTGGCGGGGTCGCCCCCGGCGGCGGAGGCGAACTCGATGATCATGCGGCCGATGCCGCCGCGCAGGCCGATCGAGACCTCGGCGACCACGGTCCCGATGACGGCGCTGACCGCCCCCAGGCGCAGGGCGGGGAGCAGGTACGGCACGCTCGCCGGCAGGCGCAGCCGCACGAGCGTCTTCCACCAGCCCACGCCGTAGACGTGCATCAGCTCGACCTGGTGCGCGGCGGGCGAGCCGAGGCCGCGGAGCGCGCCGATCGACACGGGGAAGAACGCGAGGTAGGAGGCGATCAGGGCCACCGACATCCAGTTCTCCCAGGTGAACGCGCCGAGCTCGAGCTGCGAGCCCCAGCGGCGCACCAGGGGCGCGATGGCGATCAGCGGCACCGTCTGGCTCAGCACGATCCACGGCAGCACCGCCGACTCCGCCGTGCGGAACCGCTGCATGAGCAGCGCGAGCAGCATCCCGACGACCACCCCGACGACCCAGCCGACGGCCGCGATCCCGAGCGAGAAGGCGCTCGCCTGCAGCACCGCGAACCAGAGCGCCGGCGCGCCGCGTGCGCCGGTCACCGGCTCGACGAGTCGCGTCGCGATCTCCCAGAGGTGCGGCATCGCGATCGCGCTGGTGCGCGGCAGCACGGTGAGGCCTCCCACGACCACGCCGGTCTCCGGCCCCAGCGCCTTGTACGCCTCCCAGACGAGAGCGAGCAGGAGCAGGCCGGCCGCGCCGAGCAGGATCCCGCGCGCCGCGGCCGGAGCCTCATGCCTTGGCCGTGATGTGCGGGCCGAGAGCCGGGATCACGCGCTCGCCGTAGACGCGCAGCGTCTCCTCCTTGTTGTCGTGCTGGAGGTAGCCGGCGAACTGCGTCACGCCGATCTCGGCCAGGGCCTCGAGCTTGGCGATGTGCTCGTCGGCCGTGCCCAGCACGCAGAAGCGCTCGACGATCTCGTCCGGCACGAACGAGGTGTGGCTGTTGCCCGCGCGCCCGTGCTCGTTGTAGTCGTAGCCCTCGCGCCCCGCGATGTAGTCGGTGAGCGCCTGCGGCACCGCGCCGCTGCTCCCGTAGCGGCCGACGATGTCGGCGACGTGGTTGCCGACCATGCCGCCGAACCAGCGGCACTGCTCGTACATGTGGGCGCGGTCGGTGCCGATGTACATCGGCGCCGCGATGCAGAACTGCAGCGACTCGGGGTCGCGGCCCACGTTCGCGGCCGCCTCCTTGACCGTGGTGATCATCCAGCGCGCGATGTCGACGTCGGCCAGCTGCAGGATGAAGCCGTCGCCGACCTCGCCCGCGAGCTTCAGCGCGAGCGGGCCGTACGCGGCCACCCACATCTCGAGCGAGGAGCCGCGGCTCCACGGGAACTGCAGGGTCGAGCCGTTGTACTCGACCGAGCGGCTGTTGGCGAGCTCGCGGATGACGTGGATGGACTCCCGCAGCGTCTTGAGCGTGGTCGGCGCCCCGCCCGTCACGCGCACCGCGGAGTCGCCCCGGCCGATCCCGCACACGGTGCGGTTGCCGTACATCTCGTTGAGCGTCGCGTGCAGGGAGGCGATGACCGTCCAGTCGCGCGTCGCCGGGTTGGTGACCATCGGGCCGACCGTGATGCGGTGCGTCTTCTCGAGGATCTGCGAGTAGATCACGTAGGGCTCCTGCCAGAGCAGGTGCGAGTCGAACGTCCACGCGTAGTCGAAGCCGTAGGTCTCGGCCAGGACGGCGAGGGCGACGGTGCGCGAGGCGGGCGGGTTGGTCTGGAGGACGACTCCGAAGTCCATGGGGTTCCTTCTGAGATGCGGTAGTGCAGGTGCTGACGGACGTATCATGCGACCCATTGAGGGTCGCCGTTGCGCTTCGAGGTCTTCCGTGGGGCCGCGACGTGGTCGCGGGGCTCCCCGCCTTTCTTGATCGGAGTCCGGAGCGATGCTCCGAACTCAGATCAAGTATTGGGAGAGCCCTCGCTTGATGTACTTGCCGTCGCCCTTGGTGCCGACGTACTGCCCGTCGTCGACCACGACCTTCCCGCGGGAGATCACGGTGTCGACGTGACCGTCGATCTCGAACCCCTCCCACGCGGAGTAGTCCATGTTCATGTGGTGGCTGCGCCCCTCGCCGAGGCCGATCGAGGTGTGGCCGTTCGGGTCGTAGACCACGACGTCGCCGTCGGCTCCGGGCTGGATCACGCCCTTCTTCCCGTACATGCCGAACATCCGCGCCGGAGTCGTCGAGGTCAGCTCCACCCAGCGCGGCAGCGAGATCTGCCCGGACACCACGCCCTGGTACATCAGGTCCATCCGGTGCTCCACGGAGCCGATGCCGTTGGGGATCTTCGAGAAGTCGCCAACGCCCATGTCCTTCTGGCCCTTCATGCAGAAGGGGCAGTGGTCGGTGGAGACCATCTGGATGTCGTTCGTGCGCAGCGACTGCCACATGTGGTGCTGGTGCCCCTCCGCCTTCGAGCGCAGCGGGGTGGAGCACACCCACTTCGCGCCCTCGAACCCCGGAGCGCCCAGCTGCTCCTCGAGCGAGAGGTAGAGGTACTGCGGGCAGGTCTCGCCGAACACGTTCATCCCGCGGTCGCGGGCCTGGGCGATCTGCTCCACGGCCTGCTTCGCCGACACGTGCACCACGTACAGGGGCGCGCCGGTGAGGTCGGCGATCATGATCGCCCGGTGCGTGGCCTCCTCCTCCGCCTGCCACGGCCGCGACGTGCCGTGGAAGTAGGGCGAGGTGTTGCCGGCCGCCAGCGACTGCTTCACCAGCTCGTCGATGATCGCGCCGTTCTCGGCGTGCATCATCATCATCGCGCCGTTCGACGCGCCCTTCTGGAACGCCCGCAGGATCTGCCCGTCGTCCGACAGGAACACGCCCTTGTAGGCCATGAAGAGCTTGAAGCTGGTCACGCCCTCGTCCATCAGCTCGTCCATCGCGACCAGCGACGAGTCCTGCACGTCCGAGAGGATCTGGTGGAAGCCGTAGTCGATGGCGCACTCCCCGGCCGCCTTCGCCTGCCACGCCTGGTAGCGGTCGACGACGCTCTCGCCGGGGTACTGGACCACGAAGTCCACGATCGAGGTGGTGCCGCCCCAGGCTGCGGCCCGGGTGCCGGTCTCGAACGTGTCGGAGGCGAAGGTGCCTCCGAAGGGCATCTCCATGTGGGTGTGCGCGTCGATCCCGCCGGGGATCACGTACTTGCCGGTCGCGTCGATCACGCGGTCGACGTTCGCCGCGAGATCGAAGCCGAGCAGCGTCGATCCCGGCGCGAGGACCGCCGCGATCGTCTCGCCGTCGATCAGCACGTCGGCGGTACCGGTGCCGGTCGCGTTCACGACCGTGCCGTTGGTGATGAGGGTCTTCATCGTCGCTCCTGGGTGGTTCGGGCGGTCACGGCTTCGGGATGCTGGTGTACGACTCCGGTCGGCGGTCGCGGTAGAACTGCCAGTCGTCGCGCATCTGCTGCACCATGTCGAGATCGAGGTCCCGGATGAGGATCTCCTCGCTCTCCCCGGAGCCGCGCTCGCCGACGAACTCCCCCCGCGGATCGATGACCTGGCTGGTGCCGTAGAAGTCGACCGCGAGGTCGCCGTACTCGTTGTCCTCGCGCCCCACCCGGTTGGGCTGCAGCACGAAGTAGCCGTTCGCCACGGCGGCGGCCGGTCCCTCGACCTCCCACAGGCGGTTCGAGAGGCCCGGCTTGGTCGCATTGGGGTTGAAGACCAGGTGGGCGCCGTTGAGGCCCAGCTCCCGCCAGCCCTCGGGGAAGTGCCGGTCGTAGCAGATGTGCACGCCGACCTTGCCGACGGCGGTGTCGAACACGGGGTAGCCGAGGTTGCCCGGGCGGAAGTAGAACTTCTCCCAGAAGCGGTCGAGGTGCGGGATGTGGTGCTTGCGGTACTTCCCGAGGATCGTGCCGTCGGCGTCGACGACCACCGCGGTGTTGTAGTACACGCCCGTCTGCTCCTCCTCGTAGATCGGGAGGATCATCACCACCCCGAGCTCCTTCGCCAGGGCGGCGAAGCGCTGCACGATCGGGCCGTCGGCGGGCTCGGCGTAGCGGTAGTACTTCTTGTCCTGGGTGATGCCGAAGTACGGGCCGTAGAACAGCTCCTGGAAGCAGACGACCTGCGCCCCGTCGGCGGCGGCGTCCCGGGCCATCTGCTCGTGCTTGTCGAGCATCGACTCCTTGTCGCCGGTCCAGGTGGTCTGGGTGATCGCTGCGCGGACGATGGTCATCGGTACCTCCATGACAGTGGGGCCATCCGCCAGCGGGGCTTCGACGGCGGAACTCCTCGGGTGCCTCGGCACCCTGCGGATGCGGAGCCGGGGGACCGTGGTCCCACTGTGGTGGGCCGAGCGCCCGAAGGCAACGTCCCGTCCGACTCCGTGGACAGGGGTTCATCGTCGTCCTTCGACGTTTCCCGCGTGTTTCGGTTGGGAATCCGCGGGATTAAGGAGTCGGCTCCACCGATTCCGTCGCCGCCCCGCGAGCGCGGTACCGTGAGCGGATGCGCATCACGATCCTCGCCGGCGGCGTCGGAGGAGCCCGCTTCACCTCGGCCGTGCGGGAGCACCTCCGCGACCTCGAGGCCGCGGGCGGCGGCCCGTCCGAGATCACGGTGGTCGCCAACACGGGCGACGACATGTGGCTCACCGGGCTCAAGGTCTGCCCCGACCTCGACTCCCTCACCTACGCCCTGGGCGGAGTGAACGACACCGAGCGCGGCTGGGGTCGCGCGGGCGAGTCGGAGCGGGTCTCGGCGGAGCTCGCCGCGTTCGGCGTCGGCTGGCCCTGGTTCACGCTCGGGGACCTCGACCTCGGCACCCACATCGCCCGCACCTCGATGCTGCGCGACGGCCTCACCCTGTCGGAGGCGACCGAGCGCATCACCGCGCGCTGGCCCCTCGGCGTCCGGCTGCTCCCCATGTCCGACGACGACGTCGAGACTCACGTCGAGGTCGACCTGCCCGGCGAGGGGGTGCGCCTGCTGCACTTCGAGGAGTGGTGGGTGCGGTTGCGCGCCTCCGTCCCCGCCCGCCGCTTCGTGCAGAAGGGGGTCGAGACCGCGCGTCCCGCTCCCGGCGTCCTCGAGGCGATCGCCGACACGGATGCGGTGCTCGTCGCTCCGTCGAACCCCGTCGTGTCGATCGGCACGATCCTCGGCGTGCCCGGGATCGCCGACGCCCTGCGCACGACGTCGGCGCCCGTCGTCGGGGTCTCCCCGGTGATCGGGGGCGCCGTCGTGCGCGGCATGGCCGACGCCTGCCTCGCCGCGATCGGCGTCGAGCCCTCGGCCGAGGCCGTCGGCCTGCACTACGGCTCCCGCTCCGCGGGCGGACTGCTCGACGCGTGGCTGGTCGGCGAGGAGGACGCCGGAGCCGTCCCCGCCCTCGAGGCCGCGGGTCTGCGGGCGCGCTCGGTGCCCCTCTGGCTGCGCGACCGGGAGACCTCCGCCCGCCTGGCCGCCGACGCGATCGCCGCCTCCCGCGGCTGAGTCGTGGTGTCTCCAGCGCGGCCCGCCGTCGCCGGATCGCCCGGATTCCTTGTACCGTCGTCCCGGATCGACTTCCCGGGCCACGAGCACCGGAACCGGAGTCGCACGACCGCCCGTCCTGGACCGCCCCCGCGGATCCGCGGCTCGGGCCGCAGGGCGCGCTCGCTCGCAGGAGGACTCATGCAGCTTCGCACCGGCATCGGAGCGGACGCCGTCCGCGGGGCGCGCCGTGCCTGAGCGCTCCTTCGTCCTGCACACTCCCCCGGACGACGGGATGACCGCGATCCACGAGGCGCTCGACGAGCTCTGGACCGAGAGCCCCGGGCTGGGCTCGTGGGACCGCATGTCCTTCACCACGGCCCTCGTCGAGGTGACCTCCAACGTCGTCCAGCACGCGCGCTCCTCCCGGCCCGTCGTCTGCCGCGTCGGGATCCGCGTCGACGACCTCGAGATGCGCGCCGTTCTGAGCGACTCGGGCGAGGCGGCCGACATCGACGTCGCCGAGCGCCGCGAGATGCCCGACGAGTGGGAGGAGGCCGGACGCGGCATCCCGTTCATCCAGGCCCTCGTGACCAGCTTCGACCACCGGCGCGTCGACGGGCAGAACGTCTGGACGATCGTGCGCGAGCGCAAGCGCTCCTGAGCACTCCCCCACGGGGCGCAGGGGGCGACGTCCAGAACCGTGTGCCAGCGTAGAGGCGCCGCGCCCGGAACCGGAGCAGCGGGACCCCTGCGGAAGGAACTCGTCCATGCCTGGTGCCCTCGTCCTCGCCGGAGGCGGACTGGCCGGTATCGCCTGGGAGCTCGGCGTCGTGCGCGGCATCGCCGACGCGTCCCCCGAGGCGGCCCGGCTCCTGCTCGACCCCTCGACCACGTTCCTCGGCACGTCGGCGGGATCCGCGGTCGCGGCCCAGCTGAGCACCTCCGTCGGACTCGACGAGGCCTACGCCTCGCAGCTGCGCGAGGAGTCGGCCGAGATCGGCGCCGTCATCGACACCGAGGCGCTGCAGGCGAGCTTCGCCGCCGCGATCGAGGGCGCGACCTCGCCCGAGGACGCTCGTCGTCGCATCGGCGTGCTCGCCCTGTCGACGCCGACCCTGCCGGAGGAGTCGCGCCGCGACGTCATCGCCGCTCGCGTCGCCGACGCGGACTGGCCCGATCGGCGCCTCCTGATCACCGCGGTCGACACCGCCACCGGCGCCCTCGTCGTCTTCGACCGCACGAGCGGCGTCCCGCTGGTCGACGCCATCGCCGCCAGCTGCGCGGTCCCGGGCGTCTGGCCGCCCGTCACGATCGACGGCGTGCGCTACATGGACGGGGGCGTGCGCTCGGGGAGCAACGCCGACCTGGCCGCGGGCGCCGACTGGGTCCTCGTCGTCACTCCGCTGCCCGGCATCGGCGCGCCCGGAGCGGGCACGCTGCCGACGGCCGAGCTGGACGCCCTCTCGTCCTCGCGGGTCGAGGTCGTCTACGCCGACGAAGCGTCGATCCGCGCCTTCGGACCCAACTCGCTCGACCCCGCCGTGCGTGCCGCCTCGGCCGAGGCCGGTCGCGCCCAGGGCGCTCGGATCGCGAGCAGGATCGCGGAGCTCGTCGGCGCCTGACCCCGCCTCAGCGCACGACCCCGTAGCGGAGGAAGAGCGTCCCGTCGCTGAAGCGCCGCTGCTCGCGCAGCTCCAGCGCGGCCCGGAATCCCGGCGGCAGGAACGGCGTGCCGCCGCCGACCACGACCGGCACCACGTACCAGCGGATCTCGTCCACGATGCCCGCGCGCAGAGCCTGACCGGCGAGGTCGGCCCCTCCGATCGAGGCGTCGTGATCGAGCGCGTCGACCTGCTCGCGCACCACGCTGCTGTCGAAGCGTCGCTCGAGCCGGGTGCGCTCGGTCCGGACGTCGTCGAGGGTCCGCGAGTACACGACCTTGTCCGCCGCCCGCCACATCTCCTGGAAGTCGCGGATGAAGGCGAACTGCTCGGCGAGAGCGAATCCGGGCCCCCAGGGGCTCATGGTCTCGTACATCCGCCGGCCGTAGAGGTAGGTGCGCACCTCCGCCTCGGTCTCGTTGATGAAGCGGTGCACCTCGGGTCGCGGCTCCGCCCAGGTGAAGCCGCCGGCCTCGTCCCGGGTGTAGCCGTCGATCGAGGCGAAGCCGCTGTAGACGAGCGCGCCCACGTCGGCCTCCTCCGCGGGCGGCTTCGGGTTCCGCCCACCAGCGCAGGGTAGAGGCGAGAGCGCTCTCATGCAAGAACGGCCGGAGGGATCGGCGGCGATGGACGGGTCGGCTCCTCCTCCCCGACCGCGTAGGGTTCAGGAGGCCGTGCCCGCGGCCGCGAAGGGTTCCGGATGAAGATCAGCCAGCTGCGCCACTTCGTGGCGGTCGCCGAGGAGCTGCACTTCGTGCGCGCTGCCGAGAAGCTCGGCATCTCGCGGAAGAAGCTCGACTCCTCCGTCGCCGCCGTCGAGTTCGACCTCGGGCGTCCGCTCTTCGAGCCCGGCGCGTCCCGCACCGTGCTCACCGCGGCCGGCCGCGAACGGCTCGCCTCCGCCCGCGCGGAGCTCGCGGCCCTCGGCGACGAGCCCGAGGCGGCGGCTCCCGCCGGCGGCAAGGCGAAGGCCTCGAAGGGAACCGGCCGCGCCCCGATCGTCAAGGGCCAGCCCAAGCCCTACAAGCGCCGCCAGACCCGCTGAGGCCGGAGCCGCCGAGTGCGGATCCGCCGAGCGCGATCCCGAGGTGGGCCCTACCGGGCTCGAACCGATGACATCCACGGTGTAAACGTGGCGCTCTACCAACTGAGCTAAAGGCCCCCGTCGCGGCCAGGCCGCGAACGAGCGTCCCCATCGTACGGCACGGTCCCCCGCGGCCCCGGCCGCTCGGCGCCGCTAGCCTCGGCACATGACCGACGCACCCGGCGACCGGGCGAGGCGGCGCGCCGAGAGCCGCTGGCCCGCCTCCGCCGCGATCCTCGTCGCCGTCGCTCTCAACGTCCTGGGCCACGACGACCGCACGTCGGCGGTCAGGCTGGCCGCGGCGGCGCTCACCCTCGTCCTCCTCGTGCCGCTGTTCGTCGTCAACCCGCGCCGCCTCGACAGCGGGACGAAGTGGTCGCGGGCCGTCTCGATCTCGCTGGCCGTCGTCCTCGCGGTCGCCAACCAGGTGAGCGTCGTCGCCCTCATCACGGCGCTCGTCGACGGGTCCACGGACGGGCCGCTCCTCCTGCTGACCGCCCTGCAGGTCTGGGTGACGAACGTGGTCGCGTACGCGCTGCTCTACTGGGAGCTGGACCGCGGCGGCCCCGTCGCCCGCGGCACGCTCCCCCGGGCCGAGCTGCCCGCCGCCGATTTCGCGTTCCCGCAGGACGGCTACCGCGACACGGTGCAGGAGGTCTCGGCGACCTCCTCCGAGCGCGCCGACTGGCGGCCCGGCTTCGTCGACTACCTCTACGTCTCGACGACGAACACCACGGCGTTCAGCCCGACCGACACCATGCCGCTCTCGAGTCGGGCGAAGCTCCTGATGGCCGTCGAGGGCGTCACCGGATTCGTCCTGCTCGCCCTGGTCATCGCCCGCGCGGTCGACATCCTGAACTGACCCGCTACCCGATCACTCGGGCTGCGCCTGGGCGGGATGCCACTCCGGTGCACGGCACGCCGCAGGAGCCGTACCGGAGCGGCATCTCGCGGAGAGCGTCAGGCGTGCGCCGGCTGCAGGGCCTCGATGGCGGCGCGGTACGCGTCGATCGAGCGCGCCTCGCCGGGCTCGGTGATGAAGGTGTCGCGGATGACGCCCTCCCGATCGATGAGGAACGTCGCGCGCGTCGCGTAGCCCTTGCTCTCGACGAAGACGCCGTACTGCTTCGCCACGTCGCCGTGCGGCCAGAAGTCCGAGAGCAGCGTGAAGTCGTAGCCCTGCTTCTCGCCCCAGGCGCGCAGCGTGTGCTTGGAGTCGACGGAGATGCCGATCACCTCGACGTCCGCGTGCTCGAAGAGCGAGAGGTTCTCGCGCAGAGCGCAGAACTCCCCCGTGCAGGTGCCCGAGAAGGCGAGGGGGAAGAAGACGAGGGCGACGTTGCGCCGCCCGTGGAAGTCGCCGAGCTGGATCCGCTCGCCGTACTGGTTGGCGAGTTCGAAGTCGGGAGCGAGCGTCAGCTTCTCGAGAGCCATCGGTCCGATGTCCTTCCGTGCGCACGAGATTCGCGCGAGCACGAGGGGCAATGCTAGACCCGCTTCGGGCCCCCACCAAGGGGGATCGTCGAACCGGGGATCGGAGCCGACTCGCCCGATGGCCGCGAAGGGCCCTCCGGATGGTGCTACCCCACAGACCGCTGAACGCTTCCGTCGTGGATCGCCACAGTAGGCGGGAATCGCTAGGCTTGCCCAGGTGCCTGCGCGCAGCTCGTCATCCGTAGCCCCCGCGCGTGGATCCGCACCGCTTCATGAGAATGATGTCTCGGGCACGATCTGCCCCCAGAGAGAGGTCGAGGGTGACTGTTAACGATCAGGACCCGTATTCCGTCGGTCACGTGGACTCGGACCCCGAGGAAACGTCGGAGTGGAACGAGTCGCTGGACGCGCTCGTGCAGGAGCGGGGTGCGGGTCGCGGACGCGACGTCATGCTCAGCCTCCTCAAGCACTCCAAGGAGCTGCACCTCGGCGTGCCGATGGTGCCGACCACGGACTACATCAACACCATCGCGCCCGAGAACGAGCCCGAGTTCCCCGGTGACGAGGACGTCGAGCGCCGCTACCGCGCGTGGATCCGCTGGAACGCCGCGATCCTCGTGCACCGCGCGCAGCGTCCCGGCATCGGCGTCGGCGGCCACATCTCGACGTACGCGTCGAGCGCGTCGCTGTACGAGGTCGGCTTCAACCACTTCTTCCGCGGCCAGGACCACCCCGGCGGAGGCGACCAGGTCTTCATCCAGGGTCACGCCTCGCCCGGTCCCTACGCCCGCGCCTACCTCGAGGGACGCCTGACCGAGCACCAGCTCGACGGCTTCCGTCAGGAGCGCTCGCACAGCGGCGGAGGGCTCTCGAGCTACCCGCACCCGCGCCTCATGCCGGAGTTCTGGCAGTTCCCGACCGTGTCGATGGGCCTCGGGCCGATCAACGCGATCTACCAGGCGCAGGCGAACAAGTACCTCACCAACCGCGGCATCAAGGACGCGTCCGACCAGCAGGTCTGGGCCTTCCTCGGCGACGGCGAGATGGACGAGGTCGAGTCGCGCGGTCAGCTCCAGGTGGCCGCGAACGACGGCCTCGACAACCTGAACTTCATCGTCAACTGCAACCTCCAGCGCCTCGACGGACCCGTCCGCGGCAACGGCAAGATCGTGCAGGAGCTCGAGTCGTACTTCCGCGGTGCCGGCTGGAACGTCATCAAGCTGATCTGGGGCCGCGAGTGGGACGACCTGCTCGCCCGCGACACCGAGGGCGCGCTGCTCGACCTGATGAACAAGACGCCCGACGGCGACTTCCAGACCTACAAGACGGAGGACGGCGCCTACGTCCGCGAGAACTTCTTCGGCCGCGACGAGCGCGCCAAGAAGCTGGTCGAGGACTACTCCGACGAGCAGATCTGGGGTCTTCGCCGCGGTGGCCACGACTACCGCAAGATCTACGCGGCCATGAAGGCCGCGACGGAGCACAAGGGCCAGCCCACCGTCATCCTCGCCCACACCATCAAGGGCTACGGTCTCGGCCGCAGCTTCGAGGGCCGCAACGCGACCCACCAGATGAAGAAGATGACGCTGGACAACCTGAAGGGCTTCCGCGACACCATGCGGATCCCGATCACGGACGCCCAGCTCGAGGAGAACCCCTACCTCCCGCCGTACTACCACCCCGGTCAGAACGACGAGGCGATCGAGTACCTGCAGGAGCGCCGCCGCGCGCTCGGCGGCTACCTCCCCGAGCGCCGCTCGAAGTACACGCAGCTCAACCTCCCGGACGACTCCGCGTACAAGATCGGCAAGAAGGGCTCCGGGACGCAGGAGATCGCCACCACGATGGCGTTCGTCCGCATCCTGAAGGACATCCTCCGCTCCAAGGACTTCGGCAACCGCGTCGTCCCGATCATCCCGGACGAGGCCCGCACCTTCGGCATGGACGCGTTCTTCCCGAACGCGAAGATCTACAACCCCCGCGGGCAGCACTACACCTCGGTCGACCGCGAGCTGCTGCTGGCGTACAAGGAGAGCCCCCAGGGGCAGATCCTGCACGTCGGCATCAACGAGGCGGGCGCTGGCGGCGTTCACCGCGGTGGGCACCTCCTACTCGACGCAGGGCGAGCCGCTCATCCCGGTCTACGTCTTCTACTCGATGTTCGGGTTCCAGCGCACCGGCGACGCGATCTGGGCGGCGGGCGACATGATGGCCCGCGGCTTCATGATCGGAGCGACCGCCGGACGCACCACGCTGACCGGCGAGGGCCTGCAGCACGCGGACGGGCACTCCCCGATCCTCGCGGCGACCAACCCGGCCGTCGTCAGCTACGACCCGGCGTACGGCTACGAGATCGCGCACATCGTGCAGTCCGGTCTCCAGCGGATGTACGGCGGCGAGCACTCCGATCCGAACGTCATGTACTACCTCACGGTGTACAACGAGCCGATCGTGCAGCCCGCCGAGCCCGAGGACGTGGATGTGGACGGCATCGTCCGCGGCATCCACCGCGTCTCCTGGGGCCAGTGGGACGGACCCAAGGCGCAGCTGCTGGCCAGCGGCGTCGCGGTGCCGTGGGCGATCGAGGCGCAGAAGCTCCTCGCGGAGGACTGGGGCGTCTCGGCCGACGTCTGGTCGGTCACCTCGTGGAACGAGCTGCGCCGCGACGGCATGAAGGCCGAGCAGCACAACTTCCTCCACCCCGAGGACGCTCAGCAGGTGCCGTACGTCACCGAGAAGCTCGCCGACGCGAAGGGCCCCTTCGTCGCCGTCTCCGACTTCTCGCACCAGGTGCCCGACCAGCTGCGCCAGTTCATCCCGGGCGACTTCGCGACGCTCGGAGCGGACGACTTCGGCTTCTCGGACACCCGCGCCGCCGCTCGTCGCCACTTCAAGATCGACGGCCCGTCCGTCGTGGTGCGCACGCTGCAGCTGCTCGCCAAGCGCGGCGAGGTCGACCCCTCGCTGTCGGTCCAGGCGATCGAGAAGTACCGGCTGCACGACGTGAACGCCGGCACCACCGGCAACGCGGGCGGCGAGAGCTGACGGACAAGTCGGTGCTCTCCCCCGACGCGTCGTCGTCGACCACGCGAGGGTCTGCTGCCGCAGCCCCGGCCTCACGGCCGGGTGCTGCGCGCACCAAGGAGCAGACCCTCGCGTGGCTGCGCACCATCGCCGGTGAACTCGCGACGCAGACCATCAAGCGCCTGGACGACACGCTCCCCTGGTACGGAGCGATGCCGCCGGGTCGGCGCTCGGCCGTCGGCCTGGTCGCCCAGGCCGGCATCACGTCGTTCATCTCGTGGTTCGACGATCCGCAGGCGACCCCGTGGATCGCGGCGGACGTGTTCGGAGCCGCTCCCCGGGAGCTGCTCCGCTCGGTGTCGCTGACCCAGACGCTGCAGTTGATCAAGGTCACCGTCGAGGTGGTCGAGGACCGGGTCCGCAACGGCAGCGAGGACCTCCGCGAGGCGATCCTCCTCTACTCCCGCGAGGTGGCGTTCGCGGCGGCCGACGTCTACGCGCGCGCCGCCGAGGCCCGCGGCCTCTGGGATGCGCGCCTCGAGGCCCTCGTGGTCGACTCGATCCTGACCGGCGAGGCCGACGACGAGCTGCCCAGCCGCATCGCCGCCCTCGGCTGGCACGGGCACGGCGAGGTCGCGGTCCTGGTCGGCACGGCGCCGAAGATGCTCGACGTCGACCAGCTGCGGCGGACCGCCCGGCACATGGACGCCGACGTGCTCATCGGCGTCCAGGGCAGCCGCCTCGTCCTGGTGATCGGCCGCGCCGAGCCGAGCGAGAACGCGACGGAGGAGACGGGTCCGCCGGTCGCGTTCCTCGAGATCGCGGAGGCGCTCGAGCCCGGGTTCGGCACCGGCCACCTGGTGCTGGGCCACGAGGTCCCGACACTCGTCGAGGCCTCCCGCAGCGCCCGGGCCGCTCTGGCCGGCTTCGCCGTCGCCCGCTCCTGGCGGAACGCGCCGCGACCGGTCAGTGCCGACGACCTCCTGCCCGAGCGCGCGCTCGCCGGCGATCCGCTCGCCCGGCAGAGCCTCATCACCCAGATCTACAAGCCCCTGCAGAAGCACTCGACCGAGCTGCTCACCACGCTGTGGGCCTACCTCGACAACGGGCGCTCGCTCGAGGCGACCGCCCGCGAGCTGTTCGTGCACCCCAACACGGTCCGCTACCGGCTGAAGCGCGTCGCCGAGGTGATCGGCTGGGACGCGACGGGGGCCAGGGAGGCGCTCATCCTCCAGTCGGCGCTCATCCTCGGCTCGATGAGCGACCCCGACGGAGCCGTCCGGCGCCGTCCCGCGCGCAGCTGACGCCGACTCCTTGTAGACCCGCCACAAGCTCTTTGTGGTTTCTCCGTACGAACAAGTGGCGCCCACGGTGGCGCGGATCGGAAGACTGGACACGTGATCGTCGTCGTCGCCCCGGGTCAGGGCTCCCAGACCCCCGGATTCCTCGCGCCCTGGTTGGCCGTTCCGTCCGTCGCCGAGCAGGTGGCGGCCCACTCCGACGCCGTCGGCATCGACCTCGCGGCGCACGGCACCGAGTCGGATGCGGACACCATCCGCGACACCGCGGTCGCCCAGCCGCTGATCGTCTCCGCCGGACTCGTCAGCCTCGCCGCCCTCCTCGAGGGCGGACGCCGCGATCGGATCGCCGGCATCGCCGGGCACTCGGTGGGCGAGATCACCGCGGCCGCCGGAGCGGGAGTCCTCTCCGAGGCCGACGCCCTCGTCTTCGTCCGCGAGCGCGCCCGCGCCATGGCCGCGGCGGCCGCCGCCGAGCCGACCGCGATGAGCGCCGTCCTCGGTGGCGACGAGCAGGCGCTCCTCGCCCGCCTGGACGAGCTCGGCCTCGAGCCGGCCAACTACAACGGCGGCGGGCAGATCGTGGTCGCGGGAGCCGTCGACGCCCTGCAGGCGCTCAAGGACGAGCCGGTCGCCGGCACCCGCGTCATCCCGCTCCAGGTCGCCGGAGCCTTCCACACCCGCTACATGGCGCCCGCCCGCGACTCGCTCGCCGAGGTGGCCGCCGGCCTCACCCCGTCCGACCCGACCCTGCGCCTGTGGACCAACCGCGACGGCTCGGTCGTCGAGTCCGGCCCGGCCTTCCTGGACCTCCTCGTGGGCCAGGTCGCCTCGCCGGTGCGCTGGGACCTCTGCATGGCCGCGTTCGCCGAGGCGGGAGTCACCGGCCTCATCGAGCTCGCCCCCGCCGGCGCCCTCGTCGGCCTCGCCAAGCGCGGCCTCAAGGGCCTGCCGACCCTCGCGGTCAAGACCCCCGACGACCTCGACGCCGCCCGCGCCTTCATCGACGAGCACGCCGCCTAGCAGGAGAGACCCATGACGACCCCTTCCCTCACCCAGTCCAGCGGTACCGCCTACACCCGGATCCTCGGCATCGGAGCGGCGCGCGGCGACCGCGTCGTGCCGAACGACGACCTGATCGAGCCGATCAACTCCTCCGACGAGTGGATCCGCCAGCGCACCGGCATCATCGAGCGCCGCCGCGCCTCGGCCGACGTCCAGGCGGTCGACCTCGCGACCACCGCCTCCCTCGAGGCGATCGAGAAGGCCGGCATCCGTCCCGACCAGATCGGCGTCGTCCTCGTCTCGACCATCAGCAACACGGTGCAGACCCCGTCGCTCGCGGCCCTCCTGGCCGACCGCATCGGCGCCAACCCGGCCCCGGCCTACGACATCTCGGCCGCCTGCGCCGGATACACGTACGGCATCGCGCAGGCCGACTCGTTCATCCGCTCCGGCCTCGCCGAGTACGTGCTCGTCGTCGGCGCCGAGAAGCTCTCGGACCTGGTCAGCCCCACCGACCGCAGCATCTCGTTCCTCCTGGGCGACGGCGCCGGCGCGGCGGTCGTCGGGCCGAGCGACTCGGCTGGCATCTCGAAGACGGTCTGGGGCTCGGACGGCTCCCGCTGGGACACCGTCGGCATGGACAACCCGATGCTCGCCTACCGCGAGGGGCGCGCCGAATGGCCCACCCTCCGCCAGGACGGCCCCTCCGTCTTCCGCTGGGCCGTCTGGGACATGGCGAAGATCGCGAAGCAGGCGCTGGCGGAGGCGGGCGTCGAGCCCTCCGACCTCGCCGCGTTCATCCCGCACCAGGCGAACATGCGCATCATCGACGAGTTCGCGAAGCAGCTCAAGCTGCCCGACACCGTCACGATCGCCCGCGACATCGAGACGACCGGCAACACCTCCGCCGCCTCCATCCCGCTGGCGACCCACCGCCTGCTCGAGGAGCACCCCGAGCTCAGCGGCGGACTCGCCCTGCAGATCGGGTTCGGCGCCGGACTCGTCTTCGGCGCGCAGGTCGTGGTGCTCCCTTAGGGGGCACCACCCCACCCCTAAACTGACTCACGGTCACTCGACGACAACCCGAACCGAACCCCTCAAGGAGAGCACCATGGCACTGTCCACCGAAGAAGTCCTCGCCGGCCTGGCCGAGCTGGTCAACGACGAGACCGGCATCGCGACCGATTCCGTCGAGATGGACAAGTCGTTCACCGACGACCTCGACATCGACTCCATCTCGATGATGACCATCGTCGTCAACGCCGAGGAGAAGTTCGACGTGAAGATCCCGGACGACGAGGTCAAGAACCTCAAGACGGTCGGCGACGCGGTCACCTTCATCGTCAAGGCGTCCGAGTAGCACTTCCGCGCCCCTGAGGCGGACACCCCGGCCCGGCTCCCGCCCGGCCGGGGTGCGCCCGCACCCACCCCGTCACGGAACAGAGAACGTCGTCATGAGCACCAAGAAAATCGTCGTCACCGGCCTCGGAGCCACCACGCCCCTCGGCGGGACCGCCCGGGACTCGTGGAACGCCCTGCTCGCAGGGGAGTCCGGCATCAGCACCATCGAGGCCGAGTGGGTCGCGAAGCACGAGCTGCCCGTGACGTTCGCCGGCCAGGCCAAGGTCCGTCCCGAGGACGTCCTGCCCCGTGCCGAGTTCAAGCGGCTCGATCCCTCCGCCCGTTTCGCCGTGATCTCGGCTCGCGAGGCCTGGGCCGACGCGGGCATCACCGACATCGACCCGCTGCGCGTGGGCGTCGACTACTCCACCGGCATCGGCGGACTCTGGACGCTGCTCGACGCGTGGGACACGTTGCGCGAGCGCGGACCCCGCCGCGTCCTGCCCATGACCATCCCGATGCTCATGCCCAACGCCGCCGCCGCCGCGATCAGCATGTCCATCCCCTCCCGCGCCTACGCCCGCACCGACGTCTCGGCCTGCGCCTCGAGCACCGAAGCTCTCGCGAACGCCTACGAGCACCTCCAGCGCGGTCTCGCCGACGTCGTCATCGCCGGCGGCACGGAGTCGGTCATCCACCCGCTCCCCCTCGCCGCCTTCGCCGCCATGCAGGCCCTCTCGCGCCGCAACGACGACCCGGCCACCGCCTCCCGCCCCTACGACGTGAGCCGCGACGGCTTCGTCATGGGCGAGGGAGCCGCCTCGCTCGTCCTCGAGACCGAGGAGCACGCCCTCGCCCGCGCGCCCGCATCTACGCCGAGCTCGCCGGCGGCGCCGTCACCAGCGACTCGTACCACATCACCGCCCCCGACCCCGAGGGCTCCGCCGCCGCCCGCGCGATGATCGCCGCCCTCGAGCAGGCCGGCGCCGCGCCCACCGACGTCGTCCACGTCAACGCCCACGCGACCAGCACCCCGGTCGGCGACATCGCCGAGTACCGCGCCCTGGCCCGCGTGTTCGGCGACCACCTGCCCAGCATCGCCGTCTCGGCGACGAAGGCGGCCACCGGCCACCTCCTCGGCGGCACCGGCGCCCTCGAGGCGATCTTCACCGTGCTCGCCCTCCACGAGCGCACCGCCCCGCCGACGATCAACCTCACCGAGCAGGACCCCCAGATCCCCCTCGACGTCGTCACCAGCCCCCGCGCCCTCGGCGACGGCCCGCTCGTCGCCCTCTCGAACTCCTTCGGGTTCGGGGGGCACAATGCTGTGGCCGCGTTCCGGTCGGTCTGACGGGGCTTCGCCCAGTAGACCGAGCGGAACGCGGGCTTCGTTGCGCCGAGCGCAACGAAGGCGCGTCCGCTCCCTAGGGGGCTGAGTTCCCGAGGGCCGGTGCGGTGCGGCGACGGAGATCCGCTGGGACGCGGATCTCCGGATGCGCCTCGCGGCGCTCGGGTGGGGTGCGCGCTGCCCTCCGGGCATCGGCGCTCAGCTCACCCTGCCGGGCATCGATACACGGCTCGCCCTGCCGGGCATCGGCGCGGAGCTCGCCCTTCCGGGCATCGACAAACGGCTCGCCCTATCGGGCATCGACACACGGCTCGCCCTCTCGGGCATCGGCGCACAGTTCACCCTGCCGGGCACTAACACACGGCTCGCCCTGCCGGGCAGCGGCACACAGTCCACCCTGCCGGGCATCGATACACGGCTCGCCCTGCCGGGCATCGGCGCGGTACTCGCCCATCCGGGCATCGGCGGTCAGCTCGCCCGATCGGGCATCGGGCACCGCGCGCTCGCCCTGCCGGACATCGACGCGAAGCACTTCCGTCGGGCTTCCGCAGCAGGGGTCGCCGAGAGGGAATCGACGCACTGCTCGCCGTACCGGGCACCAGCACCCGTCGCTGGAACCCGCGGACCGCACCTCGGGCTCGCAGAACCGCGTTGGGCGCACGAGAATCACGGTATCTGACGAGCCCGACCCGATCCCACGAGCCGAAACCGCGGGAAGGATGCCCTCGGGCGCCTCCGACCGGCACTGTCCCTTCCGTCGAGCCGATCACCCGGTACGGACTCGTCTCCTTCCCCGCGACGCGCAGCGGCGTCCCGACCTCCTGACGTCGTCTCCGACCCGCAGAACCACACTCGGCTCGCGAAATCAGACGATCCGGCGAGCCCAGCCGCTTCCCACGAGCCGAAGGTGCGGCGCCTGAGCCGGACTCCACCGGTCGAAGGTCCCGAGCTCGCCCCCGTCACCCGATCGCCGAGCCCCGCAAGGCGCATCCGCCGAATCGCGTGCCAGCGATTCGGCGTCGCCGATCGCAACCCGCTCTTCGGAACGCGACCAGCTCGCGAAGCCGACCGCGCGACGCCGCGCGAGGAGCGGCGTCGACGATGCACGGAGTCGGCGTCAGCCGACTCCGTGCATCCAGATGACCGGCGCGAAGTCGCTCGCGTACCGGAACGGCTCGAGTTCGTCCTCCCAGGCCTGGCCGAGGGCGAGGCGGAGTTCGCGGTGGAGCTCGATGGGGTCGCGCCGGCGGTCTCCATCGCGGCGCGGACGCGGTCCTCGGGGACGACGGTGTTGCCGACGCTGTCGGTCTGGGCGAAGAAGATCCCGAGGCCGGGGGTGTGCATCCAGCGGCCGCCGTCGACACCGGGGGACGGCTCCTCGGTGACCTCGTAGCGGACGTCCTCCCAGCCGCGCAGAGCGGAGGCGATGCTCGCGCCGGTGCCGGGGGGTCCCTCCCAGGCGAACTCGGCGCGCTGCGTGCCCCGCAGGACCGGCTGGTCGATCCACTCGAAGTTCACGGCACGACCGAGAGCGCGCCCGGCTCCCCACTCGAGGTGGGGGCAGAGCGCGCGAGGGGCGGAGTGCACGAAGAGCACACCCCGAGTCTGCTGCGCCACCATGCTGTCCTCCGTTCGTCCCGGTGCGTCTTCCCCAACGACCCGGACCACGTACGACTAGCGGTGCATTCTTCGATTGTGCGGTGGACGAGCCACCACGTCAGAGTATGCATCAGCCGTCCCGCGCCGACAAGGCGGCTCGCCGCGCCCGCCCGGGGTGCGCTCGGATCCCCTGCCTATACTCGGGACGTCCGGTGCCTGCTCCTGCTCGGGCACGTTCGAGAGGAGTCCCGTGTCGGTCCGCGACGGTCTCCTGGCGCTCCTCACCCTCGGTCCCGCCTACGGGCTGCAGCTGCACTCCGAGCTGCTGGATCGCGCCGCGCACCGCCGCCGCGTGAACGTGGGGCAGATCTACTCGACGCTCGAGCGCCTGCGCGAGCGCGGTCTCGTCCTCCCGGCCGGAGCGACGGAGGACGGACTCCCCCTGCACGCCCTGACCGAGGACGGCCGGGCGGAGGCGTCGGCCTGGCTGCACGGCGACGGCGCCTCGGCGCGGGAGGACTGGGACGACGTCCTCGACCGCATCCTGCTCGCGTCGACCCTCGAGGAGGCCGACCTCGACGCGGTCCTGGCCGCCTACTCGGTCGCGCTCCCGGCGGAGGAGGATCCCGTCGACGACCATCCGCAGCGCCGTCTCGCCGCCCGCGCCGTCCGCGTCCGCGACGACGCCCTGCGGAGCCTGCTCGACGCGGCCCGCGAGGAGCTGTCCGGGGCCGGTGCGGAGGCGGGCGTCCGCGGCTTCACCCTCGAGCGTCCGCGCCGGGGCCGGAGAGCGGTGTCCCGGGACGAGACAGGCGAAGGGGCCGTCGCTTAGGCTGGAGCGCATGTCCCGCTCCCCGTTCGGCCTCCGCGTCGCCTCGCGCGCGCGTCGACGCCTGATCGCGGCGGGCACCGGCACTCTCCTCGTCCTGTGCGCCTCCCTCGCCTCACCGCTGACCGCCTCCGCCGCGTACGACCCCGCCGACTACCCGTCGTGGTCCGACGTCGAGGCCGCGAAGGACAGCGAGGGCGCGACGGCGGCCGAGGTCGACAGGATCACGGCCTTCCTGGCCGATCTCCGCGACCAGGCCGCCGAGCTCACCGACGTCGCCATCGCCCGCGCGTCCGAGGCGGACGCCGCTCGCACCGCGCTCGACGAGGCGGGCCAGCGGGTCACCGCTCTCGAGAGCCGAGCCGATGCCGCACGTTCCGCCGCCGATGCCGCGAAGGAGCAGGCCGGCCGGCTGGCCGCCCAGCTCTACCGCACCGGCGGCACCGACGCCACGCTGAACCTCCTCGTCGGCGGCCAGGAGTCGGACGAGCTGCTGTACCGCATCGGCACGATGAGCCAGCTGACGCTCCAGACGAGCACCCTGCAGACCGCGGCCGAGACGAGCGAGAACGAGGCCGGCGCTCTCGCCGCCCAGGCCGAGAAGGCCCGCTCCGAGCGGGTCGCCCTCGCCGATGCGGCCGGTCGGGCCCTCGACGAGGCCGAGGCGGCGCAGTCGGCGGCCGACGCGAAGGTGGCCGAGCAGGAGGAGTACAGCTCGACGCTCTACGCCCAGCTCGCCGAGCTCAAGAACACGACCGCGGCACTCGAGGAGCAGTACGCGACCGGGCAGCAGGAGAAGGCGGTCTTCGAGGACCAGCAGCGCCGCGCCAGGGAGGCCGCCCAGCAGGAGGCGACGCGCACTGCGCCGGCCGCCGGCTCGCGCCCCGTGGCCGCCGCACCCGCCCCCGCCGCTCCCGGTGGTGGGCCGCTGCAGCTCGGGAACGACGATCCGACCGGAGCGCGCAACAGCTCCCCCGAGACCATCGCGGCCCTCAGCACCTACGCCGGCCGCACCGACGGCATGTCGCCCTCGCAGGCGCAGGCGTACGCGCGGACGGTCCTCGGGAACTACGGCTGGGGCCAGGACCAGATGGACTCCTGCCTAGTCCCGCTCTGGAACGGCGAGTCCGGCTGGCGCTGGAACGCCCTGAACCGCTCCTCCGGTGCCTACGGGATCCCGCAGGCACTGCCTGCGAGCAAGATGGCCTCCTCCGGATCGGACTACCAGACCAACGCGGCGACGCAGGTGGACTGGGGCCTCTCGTACATCAGGAGCTCGTACGGATCGCCCTGCAACGCCTGGGCGAAGTGGAACTCCCGCACGCCGCACTGGTACTGAGCCCGCGCCTCACTTCGCCTCGTCGTAGGCGTCGACCACGGCCACGGTCACGGGGAAGTCGATGTCGGCCCCGCCGAACAGGGCCCGGCCCGCACGGGCGGCCGACTCCCGGACGATCGCGGCGACCTGCTCGGCGACGTCCGCCGGAGCGTGCACGATCACCTCGTCGTGCAGGAAGTACACGAGGTGCGCCCGGTCCAGGCCCGGGCCGCCGTCCCGCAGTCGGGCGCGCAGATCGCCCATCCAGCAGAGCGCCCACTCCGCCGCCGTGCCCTGCACGACGAAGTTCCGGGTGAAGCGGCCCCAGTCCCGGGCCCGTTGCGCACTGCGCGCGTCGGGGCTCTCGTCGTTCGCTCCCACGGCTCCCGGCGGGGAGCTGCGGCCGAGCCAGGTCGAGACGCTCTCGCCCCTCTCCCCCGCGCGCGCCGCGGCCTCGACGTGCGCGACGGAGCGCGGATAGGCGCGGGTCAGCCGAGGCAGGAGGCTCCCCGCCTCCCCGCTGGTCGCGCCGTACATCGCGCCGAGCATCGCGACCTTGGCCCGGGGACGGTCGGGGACGACTCCGGCGTCGACGATGCCCTGGTAGAGGTCGCGTCCGCGCCCTGCGGCGGCCATGGCGGAGTCGCCCGCCAGCGCCGCGAGGATCCGCGGCTCCAGCTGCGCGGCGTCGGCCACGACGAGCTTCCAACCGTCGTCGGCGACCACGGCCGCGCGGATCTGCCGCGGGAGCTGCAGTGCGCCCCCGCCCGAGGTCGCCCAGCGGCCGGTGACCACCCCTCCCACCACGTACTCCGGCCGGAACCGGCCGCCGTGCACCCAGGCGTCGAGCCACGCCCAGCCGTTCGCGGTCAGCAGCCGCGACAGCTTCTTGTACTCCAGGAGCGGCGGGATCACCGGGTGCTCGATCGACTGGAGCTCCCACGACCGGGTCGACTCGACGGCCAGACCGGCGCGACGGAGCGAGCGGATGAGGTCGGCGGGCGAGTCGGGGTTGAGCTCGGGGGCCGCCAGAGCCTCGCGGATGCGATCGGCCAGCGCCTCGAGGCGGGCGGGACGACCGCCGAACACGGGCCGCGGACCGAGCGCCTCGGTCAGCACGCGGTCGTGCACGTCGGCGCGCCAGGGCAGGCCCGCGGCGGCGATCTCGCGCGCGATGAGCGCGCCGACCGACTCCGCCGCGAGGAGCAGGCGCAGACGGCCGGGCTGCGAGGAGGCCGTGACCGCCTCCTCCTGGCGGGCGAGCTCGACGACGGGGTCGAGCTCGGCGGGGTCGGAGTCGGCCTCCTCGAAGCCCACGAGCGTGTCGGTGGCGGCGGGCGCGACGGCGCCCGAGTCCCACGCGTCCCGAGGAGCCCGGGCGAGCTCCGAGCCGCCTGCGGCGACGGAGCGGCGGAGGATCGCGCGGCCCAGCCGCAGATCGTGGCACCGCGACACGCGGACGTCGGCGTCGAGCAGCGCGGGGTACCAGCGCGAGGTGTCGTCCCACACCCAGCGCGGGCGCGGGACTCGTTCGCCCGGACGAAGCGGGCGAGGTCCGCGGCGCCGCGCCCGCTCCCCTCGGGAGACGACTCCCCCGTCTCCGCGACGGAGACGGCCCACCAGGCACCCGAGGGGGAACCGGCGAGGACGAGGAGCATCCGTCCATTCTCCTCCGGAGAGCGGACGCCCCCGGCGCCGGAAGTGCTCATCGCGGATGCTGCGAGGCCGGGTAGCCGGGGAACGGCTTCTCCTGCGCGGTCGGCGGCTGACGCTCCCAGAGCGCCTTCGCGATGGTCTCCATGTCGCGGGAGTAGCCGACGAGCGTCCGCTTCTCGGGCTCGGCCGCCCAGGTCACCGCGCGGAACCACGTCTCGCGGTACGGGCCCGTCTCGATCCGGCGCACGAGTCCGATGCGACCGGTGCGCACGGCGTCGACCATGACCCACTCGTCCGGGCCGCTGCTGCGCAGCATCTGCAGCGGACTCCACTCGATCATCGCGCCTCCCGCCGTTCGCTCGTGGCCGTGGCGGGCATCTGCGCCGCGGCGTACACTCGCAGACTATCGAACACATGTTCGAACGGCCAACCGGCACCGGAGCATCCGGGCGGGTCGCCGACGAGGAGGAACGGGGCGCGAGGATGGCGGTGATCGACGAGACGGCGCTGGTCTCGACCGACGGCGAGGGCGTGCCTGTCGCGCTCGACTGGCGGGGCGGGCGCTACCGCGTGACCGACCGGCCGACGGTCTGGACCTGCACGAGCGCCTGGTGGGCGCCGCTCGAGGGCTTCCGGCCCACGTTCGGCAGGCCCCCCGTGAGCATCGGCGGCTGGCGGTTCCAGGCCACGCACGTCGAGACGGGCGGGTCGTTCGTCCTCGACGTCATCGCGTCGACGGAGCCGAGCTGGAGCGTCGTGCGGGTCTACGAGTGAGGCGCGACGGCGCCGGTGCTAGCGAGGCGCGACGGCGCCGGTGCTACTTGTCGGCCGACCAGGGCGCCACGGTCATGGCGATCAGGGCGGCGGTGCCCGAGACGAGGCCGGCGGCGGTGATACCTGCGATGACGAGCCAGAGCACGAGTTCCATACGACGAGTCTACCGAGCGCGTCGAGTCCTCCTTCCATCCCCCGGCTATGGAATACCGTCGGACGAGTGACCGACGCCCCGACCCGAGCCAGCGTCGGACTGCGCTCCGAGCGCGGTCCGATCCTCCTCTCGCTGATGATCTCGACCGCGCTGGTCGCCCTCGACGCCACGATCCTCGCGACCGCCGTGCCGTCGATCGTCGACGACCTCGGCGGATTCGCGCAGTTCCCCTGGCTGTTCTCGATCTACCTGCTCGCCCAGGCCGTCTCGGTCCCCCTGTACGGCAAGCTCTCGGACGTGATCGGGCGCAAGCCGATCATGCTGATCGGCATCGGGCTGTTCCTCCTCGGCTCCCTGCTCTGCGGGCTGGCCTGGAGCATGCCGGCGCTGATCGCCTTCCGGGCTCTGCAGGGGCTCGGCGCGGGTGCGATCCAGCCCATGGGCATCACCATCGCGGGCGACATCTATACCGTCGCCGAGCGCGCGAAGACCCAGGGCTACCTGGCGAGCGTGTGGGGCATCTCCTCCGTCGTCGGGCCGACCCTCGGCGGTGTGCTGTCTGACCTCGGCGCCTGGCGCGGGATCTTCCTGATCAACATCCCGCTCTGCCTGCTCGCCGCGTTCCTCCTGATCCGGAGCTTCCGCGAGACGACCAGAGGCGAGCGGCAGCCGATCGACGTGGCCGGAGCGGCCGTCCTCGCCGTGGGAACCGCACTGCTGATCCTCGGCCTGCTCGAAGGAGGGACCGCCTGGCCCTGGCTCTCGCCCGCCGGGATCGGCGTCTTCGCGCTCTCGGCCCTCGCCTTCGCCGTCTTCGTCGCGATCGAGCGGCGCGCCGCCGCCCCGGTGCTGCCGCTCTGGGTCCTCAGCCGTCGGCTCCTGCTGTCGACGAGCCTCGTCTCGGCCGCCGTCGGCGCGATCACCCTCGGCGTCACCTCCTACTTCCCGACCTTCGCCCAGGGCGTGCTCGGCAGCTCGGCGCTCGGGGCGGGCTTCGCCGTCGCGGCGATGACGCTCGGCTGGCCCGTCGCGGCGAGCCTGTCGGGGCGCCTCTACCTCCGCATCGGCTTCCGCAGCACGGGGTTCATCGGAGCGGGCCTCGTCGTCGTCGGCACCGCGCTGACGATCCTCCTCGGCAGCAGCTCGACGCTCTGGCAGATCGCGGGCTTCTGCGTGCTGATCGGTGCGGGCATGGGCCTCGTGGCCACTCCGACCCTCATCCGGGCGCAGTCCAGCGTCGAGTGGAACGAGCGCGGCGTGGTGTCGTCGACCAACTTCTTCGCCCGTAACATCGGCAGCGCGGTCGCCGTCGCGGTCTTCGGCGCGATCGTCAACGCCGCGACCGGAGACGGCACTCCCGCCCCCGAGGATCTGGCCGCCGGGACGCGGTCCGTCTGCATCGCCCTCGCGGTCGTCGCCCTCGGAATGCTCGCGGCGGTCGCGGCGATGCCGAAGGAGGGGCGTCCCGCCGCCGACTGATCAGTCGCGCGTGCGGTCGGCTCGCGCAGCGATCGCGCGGCGCGACGCGGCGATCCGCTGCAGTCGTGCGATCCGGGAGCGCCGGACCCGGTGCGTCCAGCGCAGCACGGGGTCGCCGAGACCCGGGTGCCGGCGCAGCGTGTGCAGCGCGCGGTCGAGGCGGCGCATCATGTCCCTCGCCGCACCGAACGGCCGTGCCGAGATGCCGACCTCGAGGTGGCGGTCGAGCACGATCCTGTGCCGCACGCCGAGGTGCACGCTGATCTCGACGTCGTCGTGCACGTACGAGTCCTCGCGGTGCATCTCCTCCGCGATCTCCCGCCAGGCGGAGCGGCGGATCGCGCAGTTCGACCCGAACAGCGGCCAGTGGGACAGGGCGGAGCCCATCAGGGCGAAGTACGCGTCCATGTAGACCACGCGGGCGAGCAGGCGCGGCACGGGGCTCAGCTCGACGAAGCGGCCCGGGCCCGTCACGGCTCCGACCGTCGGATCGGCGAAGTGACCGGAGAGTCGTGCGATCCAGTCCGGTCCCGGCTGCGAGTCGGCGTCAAGCCGGGCCAGCACGTCGCCCTCGGCGGCGTCGAAGCCGAACGCCGTGCTCGCGGGGATCCCGCTCCCCTCGTGCACCACGACCCGGGCGCCGAACGCCCGAGCCACCTCGGCGCTGTCGTCGGTGCTCCCGTCGTCGACGACCACGACCTCGAGGGGGGCGAGGGTCTGCTCGGCGAGGAGGGCGAGCAGCCGCTCCAGGTGGCGGGCGTCGTCCTTCACGGGGACGACGACGAGATGCGACGGTGTTCCATCCGCCCAGTCAACGCGATCCCAGGGGCCGGAGGGACCCTCCCACGCCGGTCGCGCCTCTCGCGATCGTGTCAAGCCGGTCCCGCACGCCTCCTCCGGATGCTCGGATCGAGGTGACGACGACGACCCCCACTCGGAATCAGGAGACGACATGACCCACGGACCTCGAGACTTCCACCCGACGCGCGCCGTCGTGACGGCGTCGGACTCCGGCATCGGCCGGGCGACCGCCGTCGCCCTGGCCCGGGCCGGGATGGACGTCGGCATCACCTGGCACAGCGACGAGGAGGGGGCGAACGGCACCGCGGAGGAGGTCCGCTCCCACGGCCGCCGCGCCGAGATCGCGCAGCTCGATGCCACAGAGCTCGACCGGGCGGGGGCCGTGATCGACGATCTCGCCGAGCGCCTCGGCGGCCTCGACGTGTTCGTCAACAACGCGGGCGGCGGAGGCGGCGAGCCCTTCCTCGAGCAGAGCGTCGAGAGCTGGCGGAGCACGGTGGCGCTGAACCTCGACGGCGCCTTCGTCTGCCTGCAGCGGGCGGCTCGGCGGATGGTGGACGCGGGGACCGGAGGACGCTGATCGCCGTCACCAGCGTGCACGAGCACCAGCCCCGCGTCGGAGCCGGAGCGTACGTCGCGTCCAAGCACGGACTCGGCGGGCTGCTCAAGGTCGCCGCACTCGAGCTCGGGGCGCACGGGATCACCGTGAACGCCGTCGCTCCCGGCGAGATCGCGACCCCGATGAACGACGCCGACGACGTCGACCCCTTCACGATCGACCGACCCGGCATCCCGCTCGGCCGCCCTGGCGACGCGCGCGAGATCGCCTCCGTCATCGCGTTCCTCGCCTCCCCCGGAGCCGCCTACGTCACCGGCTCCTCGTACGTGGTCGACGGCGGCATGCTGCAGATGGGCCCGCAGGCCGGCTCGCATCTGCTGCAGGACGACTGGCGCGAGGCCTGAGCGACTCCCCGCGCCGCTCCCCCGACCGGTACTCTCGAAGAGGTGCTCCGGCGGGCGGAGCGCCGGGCTCGGGATGTAGGTGACGCGCGTGTGGTTCCGCCGTCGACGCCGACTCAAGATGCGGCCGTACGATCCCGACGAGAACCCCTCGCGCGAGCCGGTCTCGGTCGAGGAGGCCACCGAGGAAGGTCTCATGCTCGCGGAGTACGCGAGCCGGATGGCCGTGAAGAACCGCGTGCTGATGGACGGGCTGACCGCCGACGTCCCCTTCGACGTGGGGCACTACTCGCGGGCCGCCGCGCTCGAGCTGCGGAAGCTCGCCGACGAGTCGGAGGCCGCCGCCGCGCGGCTGCGCGCGATCGCCGCTGAGGCGACCTCGGTGGGCGGCCGCTCCGATCACGTGCACGACTACCGCTCGGCCGACGTCGACAACCTCGACCACCGCGAGCGGCTGTCGCTCGCCGTCGCCGATACCCTGCGCCGCCGCGCGGGAGACGACGCGTACCTCGCGACTCTCGTCGACGGAGCGCGCCAGGACGCCTGGCGCGAGCTCTCGCAGTCGATCGAGGAGACCCTCGACCGTGCACCGAGGATCGACCCCGACGACGAGGAGTACCGCCGCGACCGCTCCGTGCGGATGGCGCTGGTCGTCGTCGACGACCTGGCCAAGCTCGCCCAGGACCGCGGCGTCGATCTCGAGCCCTGAGGAGGGCGCGGGTCGGTTCAGGCCCAGCCGGCGCGGAACGACTCCGTCGCCTCGGTCGACCTCTCGCGCACGGCCTCGAGCAGCTGCTCCATCGACTCGCTCCGGAGGAACGCCAGGCGGTCGAGCTCCGTCACCGGGGCGACGCCCGCGAGCTGCCACGCGTGCGCGGCCGGGTCCTCGGCGAGCTCGACGACCGCGCCGTAGCGCTGCTCGACGAACTCGCTCGCCACGGCCAGCGCCGTGCGCACCGCGGACTCCGCGGCGGTCAGAGCCTCGGCGAGGCGTGGCTCCCACTCCAGGTCGGGCAGCAGGCGGACCTCGGCGCGCGGGTACGGGTCGTCCTCGTACCAGCGGACGACCTCGAAGCGGTGCTCGCCGACCGAGTCGAGGGTGACGAACGACTCCGCGCCGTCGATGTTCAGGATGCGCGCCACGGTGCCGACCGCGAAGCGCTGATCGCCGCCGCCCACCTCCTGGCCGCGCTCGATGAGGACCACGCCGAAGGACAGGCTCTCGTCCTCGAGCACGTCGCCGAGCATCCGCAGGTACCGCGGCTCGAAGAGCCGGAGCGGGAGCGGCATGTGCGGCAGGAGCACGGAGCCGAGCGGGAACATCGGGAGGTCAGGCACAGGTCCAGGGAATCATGTCCGGCAGTCGGCGGCCAGTACGGGCGCACGGGCGACGGACGTGCTAGCGATCACGAGGTGGCGTCCGGACGCGGTCCGAGGACGGCGGCGATGAGCTCGTCGGCGTCCGCCAGGTAGCCGAGCAGCGCGGCCGCCTCCCGGGCCTCCGCCAGCCGGGCGATCGTCGGCGCACTGAACACCCCGTCGGCGGGGTCGCGGAGCAGGATCCCTCCGCGCGCGAGCGCCACCGCCGTGTCGTCGTCGAGCAGCCACGCGTTCACCCCGGCGGTCTCGACCGTCGCGTCGACGGACCGCCGTCCGCGCCCGACATGGACCCGGGTCGCCGACCGGACGGGCAGCGGTGCGACCGTCAGATCCCCCCTGTTCACCGCACGGGTGACCGCGTCGGACAGGACGCCCCGCCCCAGGTCGTGCAACCGCGTCGCGAGCTCGATGTGCTCCATCGGTGATCCTCCGTCGTCCTTCGCGGCCGGCGGGGGCGGGACGGCCGGGCCCTCTCGCCCGCGGCAGGCCTCCTGCAGTGCGGGTGAACGCTCCGTCGCCTCCACGACCAGGCTAGAGACGCCGGACGGCGCGGCGCACCCCCCTTCCTGGACAGCGGCACCTGCTGTTCACCCGACTGGTGCATCATTCTCCGGTGGCTGCTGACGTGAACCTCGACGAGATCGCCTCCGAAGTATCGGCGCGCCTGCGCGCCCGCTTCCCCGACCGCTCCGCGGAGGAGGTCGACGCGACCGTCCGCACCGAGCTCGACGCCCTCGCCGACCGCCCGGTCCGCGACTACCTGTCGGTGCTCACGGAGCGCGCCGCCAAGTCCCGCCTGAAGAAGTCGCCCTCGGCCTGACGGCCCCCGGAGCCCGCTCGGGCGTCGGTACGGTGATCCCGTGCTCCGCGATCCGGTGACGGTCGATGCGATCGTCGATGCGACCCCCGAGGTCGTCTGGCGTGTCCTGACCCTCGAGCGCGGCTCCTGGTGGCCCGATCTGCGCTTCGACCCGGCCGTCGGCTCCCCGCTCGTCGAGACCTGGCTCGACGACGGACGTCCGATGAGCGCCTCGGGAGCGGTCACCCGCTGCGAGGCGCCGCACCTCCTCGGCTTCACCTGGACCGAGCCGACGTGGGCGCACCCGCTCGACGTCGAGATCCGCCTCGCCGCGGTGGAGCGGTCGACCGCCGTGACGATCACCGAGAGCGGCTTCCTCCGCGCGCGGACGACGTCGGCGCTGCCGGCGGAGCACGAGGAGGGGTGGCGCTACCACCTGGCACGACTGAAGCGTGCGAGCGAGGGAGACACCCTCGACGCAGGCTGACGGTCGGCTCACCGGTGCCCGACGAGTCGCGGCGGAGGCCGGACGTCTCGTGGCGAGCGGTCGTGCGGAAGTAGGGCGTACGGGACTTGAACCCGTGACCGACGGATTATGAGTCCGCTGCTCTGACCGGCTGAGCTAACGCCCCGCGGACCCCGCCGGCGGGAGAGCCGTCAGGCTCGGCCAGCCGTGGCGGAGGCTGCGTCGATGGTCGGATCGGCCACCGGCTCACCACGATACAGGCTCTCGAATGTGCTGATCGTGCGGTTGATGTCGTGGGCGGCGACGATGCGCAGGGAGGCGCGCTTCATCTCCTCGAGGTGCTCGGGGGTGCTGGTCAGGACCTCGGTCAGGCGGTCGGCGAGGACCTGCGCGTTGCCGGGCTCGAAGAGGTGGCCGTTCTCGCCGTCGTGCACGAGGTGCGGGAGGGCCATCGCGTCGGCGGCGACGACGGGGAGGGCCGAGGCCATCGCCTCCATCGTCGCGATGCTCTGCAGCTCGGCGATCGAGGGCATCGCGAAGACGGTCGCGCGCGAGTACGCCTGCTTGAGCTCGGAGTCGGAGACGTAGCCGGTGAAGCGGACCCTGTCGCCGAGGTCGAGGCTCGCGGCCAGCTGCTGGAGGTTGCGCATCTGGTCGCCGCCGCCGACGATGTCGAGCTGCGCGTCGAGGGACGGATCGAGCAGGGCGACGGCGCGCAGGAGGACGTCGATGTTCTTCTCGCCGGTCACGCGGCCGACGAAGAGGATGCGGTTCTCGCCGCGCGGGGTGAAGTCGGGGGTGTAGTTGTCGGCGTCGATGCCGCACGAGATCGCGTGCACGCCGCGGAGCCCGGTGTACTGCTCGAGGAACTGGGCGGCCCGGCGGGTCGGAGTGGTGACGGCCTCGGCGCGGCCGAAGGTGCGGCGGGCGGCGCGCCACGCCATCTGCACGGCCTTCGCCTGGACGCCTTGGGCAGCAGCGTGAACTCGAGCATGTTCTCGGGCATGAAGTGGTTGGTGCCGATGATGCGGATGCCGCGCTTCGCCGCCTCGATGCCCAGGCCGCGGCCGACGATGATGTGCGACTGGAAGTGGACGACGTCGGGCTTGACCTCGTCGAGGATCCGCGCGCTGTTCTGCTTGATCCGCCACGGCATGGCGAAGCGCAGCCAGTCGTGCGGGAACCAGCGCCAGCTGTGGAGGCGGTGCACGATCATCCGCCGGCCCTCGTGGGTCTCGAACCGCGTGCCGCTCCAGCCGTCGGCCGACGGAGCGACGACGTGCACCTCGTGACCGCGCGCGACGAGGCCCGCGGCGAGGCGCTCGGCGAACTTCGCGGCGCCGTTCACGTTCGGGGCGAACGTGTCGCAGCCGATGACGACCTTCAGCGCTCGTGCGCCGGAGTCGGAGGAGGAGCCGGTCGAGGACGTCGCCTCGGTGCCGTGCGGGACGGACTCGTCGGGAGCGTCCGAGGTCTCGCTCGGCACGGGCGACTCCGGTCGTGACGCGGCGCGGGGGTCTGGCACGGGGTGGTTCCTCACGGTGTTGTCCGCTCGTGGCGGGGTGACGATCGGCGAGTGGTCGGTCGGCTTCGGATCACCTCGGCGCGGTCCCAGTGTAGACAGCGGGCCTCGGGGATCCGCGGATTGGCGGGCCGCGTCGTCCGGGTCAGCGGGCCTGCGGGTGGTGCTTCGCGAGCAGCAGGACGCCCCAGATGGCGACCGCTCCGGCGATCACGAAGAGCGGGATCGCCCAGGGGGCCGCGTACTGCGCCTCGCCGAGCACGATGATGCCGATGGCCACGGCGACCAGCGGATCGATGACGG
Organism: Rathayibacter rhapontici; assembly: GCF_001995175.1. Classification (GTDB taxonomy): domain Bacteria; phylum Actinomycetota; class Actinomycetes; order Actinomycetales; family Microbacteriaceae; genus Rathayibacter. The sequence goes on along the minus strand of NZ_MUKN01000018.1, from coordinate 13,775 downwards.
TGAGACCGGCGACGACGAGGTCCGGCGGACCGGACGAGTAGGCGTTCTGCACGAAGTAGCCGCCGAGCGCGCTGGCCGCGAGCAGGGCGACGATGCAGACGACGGTGAGCGGGTCGAACTCGCCGAACTTGATGCGGTTGAGGACGACCTTCGCGAGGGTCGCGACGAAGCCGTAGACGACTCCGGCGCCCAGGATGTAGAAGATGGCGCGCGCCCGGCGGCGGAACACCCGGAACGCGACGACGAACACCGCGAGCACGATCCCCAGGATGACGAGGATGGTGATCAGCTGGGGCGTCCGGATCGACTTGTCGACCGCGTTGAAGGCCGCGACGAGGACGAAGGTTCCCACGCCGCCGACGCAGAGGACGATCGCGCGGATCGAGGCCTTGTTGAGGCGGACCCGGCTGACGCGCGCGTTCATGACGGCCGTGATGACCAGGGCGACCGCGCCCAGCGGCTGCACCACGATGAGCGGCGAGAAGCCGAGGCTCGTCAGCTGGAACACGACGGCGAGGCCGAGCATGAGCGTCCCGACGACCCACGAGGGCCGCGAGAGCAGGGCGAAGAGCTGGCCGCCGTTCAGCCCGGAGGAGCCGGAGCGGCCCGAGAACCGCTCCACCTTCGCGACTCCGCGGTGCTGGAACTGCGCCCCCAGCGAGAGGAAGACCGCGCCGACGAGCGCGATCGGGATGCCGATGAACTGCACCGGGTCGAGCGTGAACTGCTCGGTCAACTCGGTCAGGTCTGCGGGCATGCGCTCGACCCTACCGACATATCCTCCGCGGGCCGTCCGGCGCACGGGTGACGTGGGAAGCCCAGCGGATGACCCCCGAGGACGGGGCTCGAGGACCCCCGCGATACCCTGGGCTCCATGGCCGTCCTCCCTATCCTCATCGCCGGCGACCCCGTGCTGCACTCCCCCGCCGCCCCCGTCACCGTGTTCGACGACACCCTCCGCACGCTGGTCGCGGACATGTTCGAGACGATGGAGGCGGCCCCCGGCGTCGGCCTCGCCGGCCCGCAGGTCGGAGTGGCGCTGCGCCTCTTCGTCTACGACTACGCCGACGACGACGGCACCCCCCGCCGCGGCGTCGCGATCAATCCGGAGCTCTTCGTCTCGCCCGCGCCCCTCGGCGAGGCCGACGAGGACCTCGAGTCCGAGGGGTGCCTCTCGTTCCCGGGTGAGCGCTTCCCGCTGCGCCGCTCCGAGAAGGCGATCCTGCGGGCCGTCGATCTCGACGGAGCGCCCTTCGAGATCGTGGCCGACGGCTGGTTCGCGCGCGTGTTCCAGCACGAGTACGACCACCTCGACGGCATCCTCTACACAGACCGCCTCGAGCACGAGTACCGGAAGCCCGTCGCGAAGATCACCCGCAAGCGCGGCTGGGGCGTGCCCGGCACGACGTGGATGCCGGGAGTCGACGGCCTGGAGGACTGACCTCCGGCCGTTCAGCCCAGGTCGACCCCGTGCACGCCGTTGTGGTGGCGCAGCGCGGGGAACGAGGCGGTGACGGAGCGGCCCACGCCCGGCGTCCGCTTCTCGGTCACGTCTCCGCCGAAGAGGGCGGCGCGCTCGCGAAGCTCCAGGAGGGCGGGGCTGTCGATCCGCTCGGTCAGGGCGTGCAGATCGGCCTCGACGGCGCTCGCATCCGCCTGCGCCGCTCCGTGCCGCTCGCGGTCGTCGTCGATCTCGACGCGCAGGCCCGTCGATGTCCAGCGCGAGCTGATCCGGACCTCGGTGCCGGTGCCACCGGTCGCCGACGCCTGGTCGAAGGCGTACTCGAGGACGCGCAGGACGGCCACCTCGGCTCCGTCCTGCAGTGCGAACGGCTCGCCGAAGGTCTCCTCGTGGACGGAGAGGCCGCGGTCGCGGGCGAGGGCCGTCAGCGTCTCGGCGCCGTCGGTCGCGGGCAGCTCCCGCGGGTCGACCGCTGCGACGACCGCGATGCGCCGCAGCTGCGCGAGCGAGGACTCAGCGGCGCGCACCGCGCGCACCGCGGAGCGCTCGGCGGCGGCGGGGTCGCGCTCGATGGTCAGCCGCACGCTCTCGGCCTCCTCGACGACGAGGGAGGCGCTGCGGACGGCGAGCTGCTCGAGCTCCCCCACGATCCGCAGCCGCGCCTCCTGCTCGCCGACGGCCAGCTCGAGACGTGCGACGCGCTCCGTCTCGCGGGAGTGCCGCTCGCGCAGCTCCTTCTCGGCGGTGAAGGAGCGGCGCCACAGGACGATCGCGCCGACGGCGACGATCAGGGCCAGGACGAGGACGACTTCGAGCACGACGGCCTCCGGTGCGGTGACGGGGATCGGCGCGAGGGCACGCCGGAGAGCGATGGTACCCGCGTGCGGCGGCCGCTCGCTGAGCCTGCGACGGGGCTTGCGCTCAGCGGTCGGCGGCCCGGACCGAGCGGGTGACGGTGAACTTGCGGTCGCGGGCGACGACGGACGTCGCTCCGATCGACCGCCGCAGCTCGGCCGGGTGGGCGAGGTGGGAGTTGAAGACGGTCCAGAGCTCGCCGCGCGGGCGCAGGAGGCGGCCTGCTGCGCGGATCATGCGCCGCGCGACGAGGTCGGTGACCGCTCCGTCGGAGTGGAACGGCGGATTGCAGACGACGACGTCGACCGATCCGGCCTCGAGCGTCGAGGCGTTGTCGTCACGCAGGACGCGGTAGCGCAGGCCGTTGGCCTCGGCGGTGGCGCGGGCCGACTCCGTCGCCGCGCGGGAGGTGTCGGTGGCGACGACGTCGAGGTCGGGGCGGGAGCGGGCGAGCACGGCGGCGAGGATCCCCGTGCCGCAGCCGAGGTCGACGGCCGTGCCCGCGGGGAGCCTCCGCGTGTCGAGGGCCGCCAGCAGCGCCCGGGTGCCGATGTCGAGGCGGGCGCCGGCGAAGGCTCCGGGGACGGCGACCACCTCGAGGTCGAGCTCGTCGAGGCGGCGGCGCTCGGGCACGGGGGCGGGCGCCTGCTCGGCGCGGGCGGTGGTGGCGAGCAGCGCCCGCGACTTCTGCCGCGCCGGGCTGACGTCGACGCGCTCGTAGCGGGCGAGCAGCACGTCGTTCATGCCGTGGCTCATGTGCTTGATCCGTCCCGCGGCGATCAGCGGGGAGGTCGGGGCGGACCGCGCGGTCCCGGCCGTGATCGCGGCGAGTGCGTCGAGCGAGCGGGGCAGCCGGAGGAGCACCGCGTCGCTCCCGCCGACGGCGGCCTCGACGCTCTCGGCGACGGTCACGGCGGCGAGCTCGATGCCCGCAGCGCGCACCGCCTCGGTGTTCGCGGCGAGGGCCCGCTCGGCGGTGATCGAGTCCTGGACGACGCTCACCGCGACCCCCTCGGCGGCGAGAGCGAGGGCGAGGGCTCCGTAGGCGTCTCCGACGACCGCGACGCGGCCGCGCTGCTCGAGGAGGTCGAGGAGGAGCCGGTCCGAGGCGTCGACCGCCACGAGGGACGGGGCCTCGACATCGGGGCGTCGACGGAGGAGGCCGAGGACGTCCTCGCGCATCGCGCCTCCGTTCCGGCGGCGGCCACGGGCTCGAGCACCCGCGACCCTCACCAGGGCAAAGAAAAAGGGCCCGAGAGTGGAGTCCCAGGCCCTTCGCTCCCCGACTTGGACTCGAACCAAGAACCTACCGGTTAACAGCCGATTGCTCTGCCAATTGAGCTATCGAGGATCATCCGACCACCCGGAGGCGATCAGCGCAGGACTACTTTAGCAAACTCTGCGGGAAGACCAAATCGGGCGGCGGGGTCCGTCAGTAGCCCGCTTCCGGGTCGACGACGCCGACCAGGTCCTCCCCCGAGGCGAACGCCGCGGTGTTGATCCGGACGCGCTCGGCGAGCAGCGGCGCGGTCATCTCGGGGGTGTCGGCGGAGTGCGGGGTGATCAGGCACCGCGGCTCGCTCCACAGCGGGTGCCCGTCGGGCAGCGGCTCCGGGTCTGTGACGTCGAGCGCGGCTCCTGCGAGCCGGCCCTCGGCCAGCGCGGCGACGAGTGCGTCCGTGTCGACGAGGCTCCCCCGTGCGATGTTCACGAGGACCGCGTGCGGCGCGAGTCGCGAGAGCAGCTCCGCGTCGACGAGGTGCCGCGTCCCACCGGTCGCGGCGGCCGCGAGGACCAGCACGTCGGCGTCGGCCACGACCTCGGCGAGCCTGTCGCTCGTCACGGTGCGCTCGGCGCCCGGCAGCGGGTCGGCGCCGCGCCGGACCACCGTGACGTGCGCGTCGAAGACCGTGACCAGGCGGACGAGCTCCTGCGCGATGCCTCCTGCGCCGACGACGACGACGCGGGCGCGGTGCAGGGTCGCGGCGCGCTTCGCACCCCACGAGGTCGCCCGGGCGCGCTCGGGGAGGGAGCGCAGGAGCGCCAGAGTCAGGGCGAGCGCGTGCTCGGCCACCGGCTCCGAGTAGGCGCCCTTCGCGCTCGTCCAGGACAGTCCCGGTCGCGCGGCGCTGCGCAGGGTGGAGGCGAACGCGTCGACTCCGGCCCAGGGCAGCTGCACCCAGCGGATCGACGGGTGCTGCTCGAGGACGTCCTCGAGCTCGTCCACCCGGCCGTACGAGAGCCAGAGCAGCGCATCCGGAGTGCCGTCGAGTCCGACGACCCGGCCGCCGCCGTCCTCGATCGCGCGGGTGAAGACGTCCTTCGTGCGCGGCAGCACCGCGACCCGCGGCGTCGTCACAGCGCCTCCTCGACCGGAGCGACGCGCTGGGCGCGCGAGGCGTCGAACCGCTCGTACTCCGCGAAGGCGGCGCCGAGCTCCCGCACGTACGGGTGGCGCGACTCGATCAGCACGTCCAGGAGCGGGCCGTAGGCGACGACCTCCCCGCCCACGAGCACGGCGATGCGGTCGGTAGCGCGGCTGAGCACGTCGATGTCGTGGCTGACGACGACCGCGGCGAACTCCTCCCGCCGGCGCAGATCGGCGAGCAGATCGACGATCGACTCCCGGACGGTCGCGTCGATGCCCGACGTCGGCTCGTCGGCGACGAGGACCTTCGGGCCGAGCACGAGCGCCCGGGCGATCGCGACGCGCTGGCGCTGGCCGCTCGAGAGCTCGTACGGGAAGCGGTCGAGCAGGAACAGCGGCAGGTGCACCGAGTCGAGCAGGGTCGCGACGCGCACGGCGGCGCTCTTGGGGTCGTAGTGGCGGTCGCGGAGGAAGATCGGCTCGGCGATCAGCTCCGAGACGGTGAGCTCCGGTCGGAGCGTCGCTCCCGCGTCCTGCGCCAGGTACGCCACGTCGAACGTGAAGCGCTTGATCTCGCGGGCGGGCAGGTGCCGGAGCCGGTGACCCGCGACGGTCGCATCGCCTCCGACGATCAGCGGGCGGGCCCGGTCGCCGTCGCCGCCGAGCCCGTCGCCGCCGAGGACCCGGGCGAGCGTGGACTTGCCCGAGCCGCTGCCGCCGAGGATCCCGAGCACCTCCCCCGGCTCGACCCGGAGGCTGATGCCGCGCAGGGCGGTCCACCGGCGGCTGATGCCGCGCGGCGGGTACTCGACGCTGAGATCGTCGACGACGATCGGCGCGGACTCCGTGCTCACGCGTCGCGCTCCGCGCGGGTGATGCGGCGCAGGAGCTCACGCCGCTCGGCCTGCTCGGCGGGATCCGGGACCGGCAGGGACGCCAGCAGTCGCTGCGTGTAGGGGTGCTTCGGGGTCGCGAGGACCTCCTCGCCCGTGCCCTCCTCGACCAGCTCGCCGCGGTAGAGCACCGCGATCCGGTCGGCCAGGAGGTCGACGACCGCGAGGTCGTGGCTGATGAACAGCGAGGCGAAGCCGAACTCGCGCTGCAGCTCCGAGAACAGCTCGAGGACGCGGGCCTGCACCGAGACGTCGAGCGCCGAGGTCGGCTCGTCGGCGATCAGCAGCTTGGGCTGGAGGGCGAGCGCTCGCGCGAGGCTCGCGCGCTGACGCTGCCCGCCCGAGAGCTCGTGCGGGTAGCGGTCGCCGTAGGACTTCGGCAGCTGCACCGCCTCGAGGAGCTCGTCCACCCTGGATCGCGCGGAGCCGGCATCCGGGAACCGCCGATGCACGACGAGCGGCTCGGCGACGCACTCGGCGATGGTGAGCAGCGGGTTGAAGCTCGACGCCGGGTCCTGGAAGACGAAGCCGATGTCGCCGCGCACCGGGCGGAACGACCGCTCGCGGATGCCGCGCATCTCCTTCCCCAGGACGCGGAGGGATCCGCCCGTGACGGTCGTCAGGCCCGCGATCGCGCGCCCGATCGTCGTCTTGCCCGATCCGCTCTCGCCCACCAGGCCCAGGACCTCGCCCGCGCGGATGCGGAACGAGACGCCGTCGACCGCGACGAAGCCGGAGCGGCCGAGCCGGCCCGGGTACTGGATCCGGAGACCGTCGGCCTCGACCAGGGTCTCGGCCTCGGGCAGGCTCGCCCGCTCGATGGCGCGGTCCTTCGCCCGCTCGACGCCCTGGCCGACATGCGGCACGGCGGCGAGCAGCTTCTTCGTGTACTCGGCCTTCGGCGAGGCGAAGAGCTCGGCGACCGGCGCCTCCTCGACCAGCTCGCCCTGGTACATCACGGCGACGCGGTCGGCGAGATCGGCGACCACGCCCATGTTGTGGGTGATCAGCACGATGGAGGTGCCGAAGTCGTCGCGGCAGCGGCGGAGGAGATCGAGGATCTCGGCCTGCACCGTGACGTCGAGCGCCGTGGTGGGCTCGTCGGCCACGATGAGCCCGGGATCGAGCACGAGCGCCATCGCGATGACGACGCGCTGCTTCTGCCCGCCCGAGAACTGGTGCGGGTAGTAGTCGACCCGCTTCTCCGGCTCGGGGATGCCGACGGTGCGGAGGACGTCGATCGCGCGGGCGCGCGCCTCCTTCTTCGAGACGCTGCCGTGGGCGCGCAGCCCCTCGGCGATCTGCCAGCCGACGGTGAAGACGGGGTTCAGCGCGGTCGAGGGCTCCTGGAAGACCATCGCCACGTCGGTGCCGCGGATCTCGCGCAGTCGCGCCTTCGGCACCGACACGACGTCGGTGGAGGAGCTGCCGTCCTTCTTCGAGAGCAGCACGACGCCCGAGGCGGTGGCGGTCTCGGGCAGCAGGCCCAGGATCGTCTTCGCCGTCACGGTCTTGCCGCTGCCGGACTCGCCGACGATCGCGAGCACCTCGCCGCGCTCGACCCGGAGGCTCACTCCGGCGACGGCGCGGACGGCACCCCGGTCGCTGGCGAAGGCGACCTCGAGATCGGTGATGTCGACGATCGGCCTCTGGTCGCTCATCGCGTCCCCTCCACTCCGGCGACGGGGTCGTGCCCCGGCGTCTCCAGGCCGTCCGCGGCGAGCACGCCGCCCGGGACGACGGACGTCGCGGCGACGTCGCCGGCTCCGGCGGCCACCGCGCGCGACCGCGCAGGCGCGGGTCGGCGAGGTCGTTCAGGCTCTCGCCGACGAGCGTGATGCCCAGCACGACGAGGACGATGGCGAGGCCCGGGAAGACCGAGGTCCACCAGATGCCGCTCGTGACGTCCGAGAGCGCCTTGTTGAGGTCGTAGCCCCACTCGGCCGCGGACGTGGGCTCGATGCCGAACCCGAGGAAGCCGAGACCTGCGAGGGTCAGGATCGCCTCGGACGAGTTGAGCGTGAAGATCAGCGGCAGGGTGCGGGTGGCGTTGCGCAGCACGTGACGGAACATGATCCGGCTCGTCGAGGCTCCGACGACCTTCGCGGACTCGACGTAGGCGTCGCCCTTGATCCGCACCGTCTCGGCGCGGATCACCCGGAAGTACTGCGGGATGTAGACGACCGTGATCGAGACGGCGGCGGCGAAGATGCCGGCCCAGAGGTTCGACTGCCCGCCCGAGATCACGATCGACATGACGATCGCGAGGAGCAGAGTCGGGAAGGCGTAGATCGCGTCGCAGATCACGACGAGCACGCGGTCGAGCCAGCCGCCGAGGTACCCCGAGACCAGCCCGAGGAAGACGCCGACGAAGATCGACAGCACGACCGCGACGACGATCACGAGGAACGCGGTCTGCGCACCCCAGAGCACGCGGCTCAGGACGTCGTAGCCGCCGACGGTCGTGCCGAGCAGGTGCTCGGCGCTCGGCGGCTGCTGGGCGCCGAACGCTCCGTCGTCCGAGCGCAGCTGCGAGTAGCCGTACGGCGCGATCAGCGGAGCGAAGAGGGCGACCAGGAGGAACGCGCCGGTGATGACGAGGCCCGTGACGAGCATCCCGCGCTGCAGCCCCACGCTCTGGCGGAGCTGGTGCACGACGGGGAGCCGGTCGACGAGGCGGCGCCGCGGACGCGCGGCGGAGGCGGTGGTGGTGCTCATGCTCAGTACCTCACTCGCGGGTCGATGAGCGCCGCGATGACGTCGACGATGAAGTTGGTGAGCGCCACGATGACCGCCAGCAGGGCGACGATGCCCTGGACGGCCACGAAGTCGCGCGCCTGGAGGTACTCGGCCAGCTGGAAGCCGAGTCCCTTCCACTCGAACGTGGTCTCGGTCAGGACCGCGCCGCCGAGCAGCAGGGCGATCTGCAGTCCGATCACGGTGATGATCGGGATGAGCGCGGGCCGGTAGGCGTGCGTGCGGACCAGGCGGAACTCGCCGACGCCGCGCGAGCGCGCCGCGTCGACGTAGTCGGTGCCGAGGGTGCCGATGACGTTGGTGCGGACGAGGCGGAGGAAGATGCCGGCGGTCAGCAGGCCCAGCGCGACGGCGGGCAGCACCGCGTGCGAGAGCACGTCGGACACCGCCGCCGGGTCGCCGGTCTGGAACGCGTCGATCAGGTAGATGCCGGTCTTGTTCTCGAGGAACTGCAGCGACAGCTCCGTGCTGGTCGAGGCGCGACCGGCGACCGGGAACCACTTCAGCCAGACCGCGAAGACGAGCTTGAGCAGGAGTCCGGCGAAGAACACCGGAGTGGCGTAGCAGAGGATCGCGAAGATGCGCAGCACCGCGTCGGGCGTGCGGTCGCGGTGGTAGGCGGCCAGCATGCCGAGCGGGATTCCGACGAGGAACGCCACGAGGAGCGCGTAGAACGCGAGCTCGACGGTCGCCGCGCCGTAGGTCAGCAGCACCTCGGTGACGGGACGGTTGTCGCTCAGCGTGGTGCCGAAGTCGCCCGTGAGCAGCTGGCCGAGGTACTCGACGTACTGCACGAACAGCGGCCGGTCGTAGCCGGCGGCCGCGACGCGCTCGGCGAGCTGGTCGGCGGTCAGGCGTCCGCCGAGGGCGGCCGTGATCGGGTCGCCCGTGGTGCGCATGAGCAGGAACACCAGCGTCACGAGGATGAAGACGGTGGGGATGATGAGCAGGAAGCGGACGAGCAGGTAGCGCCCGAGTCCACCTCCGGAGCCGCGCGATCGCCGGGTGGGCGTCGTCGCCGCAGCCGTCGTGGCTGTCGTCACGTGATGCCTTTCGTGGAGAAAGGCCGGCGCTCCCGATCGGGGAGGCGCCGGCCTCGGAGGGGTGGATCAGCCCTTGCTGAGCGCCGCGTAGCGGAACTTGAACGAGGCGTCGAGGGTGTCCTCTGCTCCGCTCACGTCGCTGCCGACGACCGCGACCTGCGAGCCCTGGAGGTACGGGACGGTCGACAGCTGCGCCGCGACCTTGTCCTGGATCTCCTCGATGACCGCGGTGCGCGCGTCGGGATCGGTCGTCGAGACCTGCTCCGCGATCAGGCCCTGGACCTCGGCGTCGTCGTAGTGGTTCGCGAGGAAGTTCTCCTCGATGAAGAACGGCGAGAGGTAGTTGTCGGCGTCCGAGTAGTCCGGGAACCAGCCCAGCTGGTACGCCGGGTAGACGTCCGAGCTGCGGTCCTTGGAGTACTGGACCCACTCCGTGGTCTGCAGGTCGACGGTGAACAGACCCGACGACTCGAGCTGGTCCTTGATCAGCGCGTACTCGTCGCCCGAGGACGGGCCGTAGTGGTCGTTCGAGTACTGGAGGCTGAGCGTGACAGGCTCGGTGATGCCGGCCGCCTGGAGCCGCGCCGCGGCCTTGTCCGCGTCCGGTCCGCCCTGGCCGTCGCCGTAGAGCGACTTGAGCGGCTCGGTCGCGCCGGTCAGGCCCTCGGGGACGAAGGAGTAGAGCGGGGTGTAGGTGCCCTTGTAGACCTGGTCGGCGATCTCATCGCGGTCGATCAGGTCGGCCACGGCCTGGCGCACGGCGAGCGACTTGGCCGGGTCGGCCTCGGCGGTCGTCGCTCCGAAGGGCTGGGTGTCGAAGTTGAAGACGATGTAGCGGATCTCGCCGCCGGGGCCGTCGACGACCTTGACCGCGTCGTTGCCGCGGAGGTCCTCGACGTCGGTCGCCGAGAGGCTCCGGAACGCCACGTCGATGTTGCCCTCCTGGATGTCCAGCTTGAGGTTCGACGAGTCGGCGTAGTACTTGACGTTGACGGTGCCGGTCTCGGCCGCGCCGAGCACGCCCTCGTAGCCCTCGTACGCCTTGTACTGGATGAGGTTGTTCACGTCGTAGTTCGCGATCGTGTACTGACCGGCGAAGGCCTCGCCAGAGACGATCTCGTCGTCCGGAGTCAGCGCGTCGGCCGAGAAGACGTCCTCGTCGACGATCGGGCCGGCGGGGCTCGAGAGGATCTGCGGGAACGTCTGGTCGTTCTCGGACTTGAGCGTGAAGACCACGGTGGTGTCGTCGGGAGCCGCGACGCTGTCGAGGTTCGCGAGGAGCGAGGACGGGCCGTTGGCGTCCGCGATCGCCAGCTGGCGGTCGAACGAGAACTTGACGTCCGAGGAGGTGAGGTCGTTGCCGTTCGCCCACTTCAGACCCTCCTTGAGGGTCACGGTGTACTCGGTGGGCGCCGAGAACTCGGCGGACTCGGCGATGTCGGGCTCGACGTCGGGGCTGCCGTAGGGCGTGTTCATGAGGAACGGGTAGACCTGGTTCATCACGGCGAAGGAGCCGTTGTCGTACGAGCGGCCGGGTCGAGCGTCGTGATCTTGTCGGTCGTGCCGATCGTCAGGGCGCCTCCGGCGGCGCTGTCGCCCGCGGAGTCGGAGCCGCCGGCGGAGCAGCCCGCGAGCACGATCGCGACCGCGGCGAAGCCGGCGGCGGCGGAGAGCGCGCGAGCGCCCCGGGTGGATGCGGATGTCATTGTCCGTCTACCTCTTCCTGGTAAGGATCTGATGCGGGCGCGCTCGTGGCGCGCGCGGTCGTGCGGCGCACCGGTTCTCCCGGGCGCGCACCAGCGCACCCGGGCCGGGCGCCTGCAGTGCTGTTGTTCAGTGGTAACACATGTGGAAGCGCTCTCCGGGCCCGAGCGCTCCGCCGCGTCGGAATCTTCACACGACTGCAACACGCCCCTGGAAGGGTGACCGTCGCTGCTCCGGTGCTCACTCGCTCCGCAGAGCGCGCTTCTCGCGCTCGAGCTCGACGAGGCGCACCTGCACGGCGCGCGACATCACGGGGTCGGCGGAGGCGCGCTGCAGGGCCCCGCGCAGCTCGGCGATCTCGCGGAGCAGGTCGCGCTCGATCAGGGAGACGGCGACGTCGCGGGCGTAGCGCGCGAGCTTGGCCTCGTCGGCGGCCGGGATCGGCGCCACCGCGAGCTGGCGGACGAGGGAGGCGAACGGACCGGGGACGTCGTTGGCGACGTGCTCGACCCAGTCGCGGTCCTCCGCGCGCTCGAGGTTGGCGACGACGGCGTCGCGGACGACGCGCAGGGTCTCGTTGGTCACGGCGGCGTGCGCGGCGCGGGTCAGCAGCTCGACGCCCATCGCCTGCGGGAGCTGGAGCATCGCCATCAGCGCCTCGCGCTCGATGCGCGTGACGACGTCGACGGGGAGGTCGGCGAGGCGCGCGCCGCGGGCGGCTCGGTGGCAGCGGTCTCGCGCTCGGGCTCACGGCGCTCCTCGCGGGAGCCGCGGGGACGCGAGCCGGCCGAGCGCACCGCGGAGTTGACCTCGGACATGTCCAGGCCGAGCATCCGGGCGAGCTCGCGGGAGTAGCCGGGCCGGAGCGCGGGATCGCGGATCTCGGCGACCACCGGGGCGGCCGCGCGCAGAGCGGCGATCCGCCCCTCGACCGTCTCGAGGTCGTACCGCGAGAGCAGCTGGCGGATCACGAACTCGAACATCGGCTTCTTGTCGTCGATCAGGCGCCGGACCGCGTCGTCGCCGCGGTTGAGCCGCAGGTCGCACGGGTCCAGGCCCTCGGGTGCGACGGCGACGAAGGTCTGCGCGGCGAAGCGGTGCTCCTCCTGGAACGCCCGCATCGCCGCCTTCTGACCCGCCGCGTCGGGGTCGAACGTGAAGACGACCTCCCCCACTCCGCTGTCGTCGCCCAGCACCCGGCGCAGCACCTTGATGTGGTCGACGCCGAAGGAGGTGCCGCACGTGGCGACCGCGGTCGTCACTCCCGCGAGATGGCACGCCATCACGTCGGTGTAGCCCTCGACCACGACGACTTGGTGCCCGCGCGAGATGTCGCGCTTGGCGAGGTCGAGCCCGTAGAGCACCTGCGACTTGTGGTAGACGGGCGTCTCGGGGGTGTTGAGGTACTTCGGGCCCTTGTCCTCCTCGAGGAGGCGGCGGGCGCCGAAACCGACGGTCTGCCCGGTGACGTCGCGGATCGGCCAGACGAGGCGACCGCGGAACCGGTCGTAGACGCCGCCGCGGTTGCTGCTGCTGACCAGTCCCGCCGCGGTGAGCTCGGTCTCGGAGAAGCCGCGCCGCTTGAGCGCGGTCGTCAGCCCGTCCCAGCCGTCGGGCGCGAAGCCGACGCCGAAGCGGTCGGCAGCGGCGCGGTCGAAGCCCCGCTCGCCCAGGAACCTGCGGCCGACGTCGGCGCCCGGCGTGGCCAGCTGCTCGCGGAAGTACTCCTCCGCCGCCCGGTTCGCCTCGAGCAGGCGCACGCGACCACCGGTCTCGGGGGCCTGACCGCCGCCCTCCTCGTACTGGAGGACGATGCCGACGCGGGCGGCGAGCCGCTCCACCGTCTCGCTGAAGGACGTGTGGTCCATCTTCATGATGAAGCTGTAGACGTCGCCCGACTCCTGGCAGCCGAAGCAGTGGTAGAAACCGGCCTGCGGACGCACATGGAAGCTGGGGCTGCGCTCGTCGTGGAAGGGGCAGAGACCCTTGAGCGACCCGACGCCCGCCGACTTCAGGGTGACGTACTCGCCGACGACGTCGCCGATGTTGACCCGAGCCTTGACCTCCTCGACATCCTGTTGTCGAATCCGTCCTGGCACGGTGTCCATCGTAGTCGCCGGTCCCCGCCCGGCGACTCGCGGTCGGCTTTTCGACGGTGGATGTTCCGCAGAGCGGGTCCCGTCCGCCTACGGCGATCCGCTGACACGCGGATCACCTGTTCGGCTCGAACGGGGCCGCCCACCCGGCCGCTGCAGCTCGGTCCCGGTACAGAACGGTCCCGGTGAACGATCCCGGTACGGAACAGGAGCTGAGGAGGGGGTGCGTCCGCTGACAGGGGCTGGTCCGCCTTGGCAGCTGGCGTAGCGCATCACGCTGGCGCTCCGACGATGCTTCCGCCTCCTCCTGCTGGTCGAGTAGCCCCGCAGGGGCGTATCGAGAGCCACCTACCGAGCGGACGCGGATCTTGATACGGGCGCTGCGCGCCCTACTCGATCAGCAAGAGCGGGGCGCACCGGCACACTGACCACCCCGAGCTGAACGGGCGATCCGCGTGCCAGCGGATCGACCTACGCGAACGCACCCCGCTCTGCGGAACGCGACCACCCGCCCGAGCCGACCGCGCGGGGCCGGGCAGGGACCGGCCCCGTATCGGCACCGCGGAACGGAACGCACCCCGCTCTGCAGAACGCGAC
>NZ_MUKN01000017.1 GCF_001995175.1 Rathayibacter rhapontici | reverse complement strand
GTCCGTCCGCCTCGCCGCCCTGCGCGACCGGCTCGTCGCCGGCGTGCTCGAGGCGGTCCCCGGAGCGACGCTGACCGGCCCCGCCGTCGACTCCGGCCGCCGCGTCGCGAACAACGCTCACTTCGCCTTCCCCGGCGCGCAGGGCGACTCCCTCCTGCTGCTGCTCGACATGGCGGGCATCTCGGTCTCCACCGGGTCGGCGTGCACGGCGGGCATCCCCGAGCCCTCGCACGTGGTGATGGCGCTGGGGCGGAGCGAGGACGAGGCGCGCGGAGTGCTGCGCCTGACCCTCGGCCGCACGACGACCGAGGCCGACGTGGACGCGGTGCTCGCGGCGCTGCCCGGGGCCTACGCCCGCGCGGCCCGCGCCGGCCTCTCGAACCGGTCCGTCCTGCCGACGGCCTGAGCGGGGACTGCGCCGTCCGCACGAGCGCTCGTAGACTCGGACGGTGAAGGTTCTCGCGGCGATGAGTGGTGGAGTGGACTCGGCGGTGGCCGCGGCCCGGGCGGTGGACGCGGGGCACGACGTGGTCGGCGTGCACCTCGCGCTCAGCCGGATGCCGGGCACGCTCCGGACGGGCAGCCGCGGCTGCTGCACGATCGAGGACTCGATGGACGCGCAGCGCGCGGCCAACGTCCTCGGCATCCCCTACTACGTGTGGGACTTCTCGGAGCGCTTCAAGCTCGACGTCGTCGACGACTTCGTGGCCGAGTACTCCTCGGGCCGCACCCCGAACCCCTGCATGCGCTGCAACGAGCGGATCAAGTTCGCCGCACTGCTCGAGAAGGCGCTCGACCTCGGATTCGACGCGGTCTGCACGGGCCACTACGCCTCCCTCGTCACGCTGCCCGACGGCGGGCGCGAGCTGCACCGGGCGAGCGACGAGGCGAAGGACCAGTCCTACGTGCTGGGAGTCCTGACCGCCGAGCAGCTCGCGCACTCGATGTTCCCGCTCGGGACCACGCCGTCGAAGGCCGTGGTGCGCGCCGAGGCCGCCGAGCGCGGACTGAGCGTCGCGAACAAGCCCGACAGCTACGACATCTGCTTCATCCCCGACGGGGACACCCGCGGCTGGCTGTCCGAGCGGGTCGCTCCGGAGCCGGGCTCGATCGTCGACCGCGACGGCGCGGTCGTCGGTGCGCACGAGGGCGCCCACGGCTACACGGTCGGTCAGCGCCGAGGCCTGCACCTCGGAGTGCCGGCGCCCGACGGCCGCCCCCGCTTCGTGCTCGAGGTGCGGCCGAAGTCCAACGAGGTCGTGGTCGGGCCGCGCGAGGCGCTGCGGATCGGGCGGATCGCCGGTTCCCGGTTCACCTGGGCGGGAGCGCCTCCGGAGGACGCGGCGACGCCCTTCCGCTGCGACGTGCAGATCCGCGCGCACGCCGATCCCGTTCCGGCCTCGGCCGTGGTGTCGGAGGTCGATGGCAGTGTCGAGCTCGTGATCACCCCCGACTCCCCGCTCGACGGCGTCGCCCCCGGGCAGACCGCGGTCGTCTACCTCGGCACGCGCGTCCTCGGCCAGTGCACGATCGACCGCACCGTGGCCGCCGATCTCGGAGCCGCCGACCTCGTAGCCGCCGACCTCGCGGGTGCCCGTTGATGGCCGCCGACGAGGCCGTCGCCGCCCGGGTCGACGAGCTGCGCGAGCGGATCCGCTCCGCGAGCGAGAACTACTACGCGGCCGACGCCTCCGTCCTCTCGGACGCCGAGTACGACTCGCTGGTCCGCGAGCTCGCCGCCCTCGAGGCCGAGCACCCCGAGCTCGCCGCCGAGGACTCGCCGACCCGCACCGTGGGAGGCGTGGTCGCGGCCGGCCTCGATCCGATCGACCACGCCGAGCGGATGCTGTCGCTCGACAACGTGTTCTCGGCCGACGAGCTGCGCGAGTGGTGCGAGAAGACCGTCGCCTCGGCCGGCCGCGAGGTCGCCTGGCTGACCGAGCTCAAGATCGACGGTCTCGCGATCTCCCTCCATTACGAGAACGGCCGTCTCGTCACCGCCGCCACCCGCGGCGACGGCCGGACGGGGGAGGACGTCACGGTCAACGCCGTGCGCCTGGCCGGCATCCCCGAGCAGCTCTCCGGGGAGGGCCACCCCGCCCTGGTCGAGGTGCGCGGCGAGGTGTTCATCCCGGTGAAGGCCTTCGCCGAGCTCAACGCACTCCAGGAACGGCTTCGCGAGGAGGCCGTCGCGGAATCGCGCGCCCGCTGGGCGGCGCGACCCGAGGCCACCCGCAAGCCCTTCGAGGAGGAGCGGGCCCGCGACAGCGCGCTGCGCCGCTTCCCGACCTTCGCCAACCCCCGCAACGCGGCGAGTGGAGGGCTCCGCCAGCAGCTCGACAAGAAGTCCGGGCTCGACCTGCGCGCCGGTGAGGCGCGCGTGCAGTCGCTCGCGCTCTACGTGCACGGCATCGGAGCGTGGCAGGATCCGCCGGTGTCCTCCCAGTCGGACGTGTACGGCCTGCTGGACTCGTGGGGGCTGCCGGTCAGCGCGCACAACCGGGTCTCCGCCTCCGTCGACGAGGTCGTCGCCTTCGTCGAGCAGTACGGGCGCGAGCGCCACTCGGTCGAGCACGAGATCGACGGAGTCGTCGTCAAGGTCGACGAGCTCGCCCTCCACGACGAGCTCGGTGCGACCAGCCGCGCGCCGCGCTGGGCCATCGCCTACAAGTACCCGCCCGAGGAGGTCCACACGAAGCTCCTCGACATCGTCGTGAGCGTCGGGCGCACCGGGCGGGCCACTCCCTTCGCCGTGATGCGGAAGGTGAAGGTCGCCGGATCCGAGGTCCGCCAGGCCACCCTGCACAACGCCGACGTGGTGAAGGTCAAGGGCGTGCTGATCGGCGACACCGTGGTCCTGCGGAAGGCCGGCGACGTGATCCCCGAGGTGCTCGGGCCGGTCGTCGAGCTGCGCGACGGCAGCGAGCGCGAGTTCGTGATGCCGACGTCGTGCCCCGAGTGCGGCACGACCCTCGCCCCGTCCAAGGAGGGCGACGTCGATCTGCGCTGCCCGAACGCCGAGTCGTGCCCGGCGCAGGTGCGCGGGCGCGTCGAGCACATCGGCGGCCGGGGAGCCCTCGACATCGAGGCGCTCGGCGAGGTGAGCGCCGCCGCGCTGACCCAGCCGCTCGTCCCCGCGGAGCCGCCGCTGCGCACCGAG
This sequence comes from Rathayibacter rhapontici, assembly GCF_001995175.1. Classification (GTDB taxonomy): domain Bacteria; phylum Actinomycetota; class Actinomycetes; order Actinomycetales; family Microbacteriaceae; genus Rathayibacter. Next base: position 58,752 of record NZ_MUKN01000017.1, on the reverse strand, counting down.
GCCGGGCTCTTCGAGCTCACCCTCGCCGACCTGTTCCCGATCGAGGTCGTCGTCCGCGACTCCGAGACCGGTCTCGAGAAGCTCGACGCCGCGGGGCGGCCCAAGGTCGTCCGGCCCTTCCAGCGCAAGCGCCAGATCGCGAAGGACGGCCCGTTCGCTCCCGACGCGGACGTGTTCGCGGGGGACGAGTCGTCCGTCCCGTCCACCAACGCCACCCGGCTGATCGAGAACATCGACAAGGCGAAGACCAAGGAGCTCTGGCGGCTGCTCGTCTCGCTGAGCATCCGGCACGTCGGGCCCGTCGCGGCCCGCGCTCTCGGGGGCTACTTCGGCTCGCTCGACGCGATCCGCGCGGCGAGTCGCGACGAGCTCGCGGCCGTCGACGGAGTGGGCGGCATCATCGCCGACGCCCTGCTCGACTGGTTCGAGGTCGACTGGCACCGCGAGATCGTCGATCGCTGGGCGGCCGCGGGAGTGCGCTTCTCGACGCCGGGACACCCCGGTCCGGGCGCCGCCGAAGCGGCGGGAGGGGTGCTCGCCGGGCTCACCGTCGTCGCGACGGGGTCCCTCGAGGGGTACTCGCGCGAGGGCGCGCTGGAGGCGATCATGCAGGCCGGCGGCAAGGCGGGCTCCAGCGTCTCGAAGAAGACCGACTACGTCGCAGCGGGTCCCGGTGCGGGCAGCAAGCTCGGGAAGGCGGAGCAGCTGGGCGTCCGCATCATCGACGCCGCGCAGTTCCACCTGCTGGTCACCGAGGGGCCCGCGGCGATCGCCCGCCCGAGGAGGACGCCGGGTCCTCCGACCCCGTCGAGGCCGAGCCCGACGCCGCGGAGTCGTCCGACGAGTCCTGACCGCGCGAGCCCGCGCTCGGCCGCACCGCGGCTGGCGGCCCGGCCCGGAGCCGCTCGGTACACTGGACGCCGCATCCTCACGAACCACCGATGGAGACGTATGTCCGAGATCACGGCCGAGACGGTCGCCCATCTGGCCCAGCTGGCCAGGATCGACCTCACCCCGGAGGAGATCCAGAACATGACCCGGGAGCTCGGCCAGATCGTCGACTCCGTGGCCGCCGTCCAGGCCGTCGCCACCCCCGACGTGCCCGCGACCAGCCACCCCATCCCGCTCGAGAACGTCTTCCGCCCGGACGTCGTCGGCGAGACCCTCACCCGCGAGCAGGCCCTGTCGGGTGCCCCCGAGCACGACGGCAGCCGCTTCCAGGTGTCCGCGATCCTGGGGGAGGAGCAGTGAGCGCCCACGGAGCGGAGATCATCCGCCTGAGCGCCTCCGCGCTCTCCGAGAAGCTCGTCGACGGATCGATCTCGTCGACGGAGGCGACCCGTGCGCACCTCGACCGCATCGCGTCGGTCGACTCCGCCGTGCACGCGTTCCTGCACGTCGCCGAGGAGGCCGCCGTCGGCACCGCGGCCGACATCGACCGCCGCCGCGCGGCCGGCGAGTCCCTGCACCCGCTGGCGGGCATCCCGCTGGCCGTCAAGGACGTCATCGTCACGAACGACATGCCGACCACGAGCGGGTCGAGGATCCTCGAGGGCTGGCGTCCGCCGTACGACGCGACGGTCATGACGAAGGTCCGCGCCGCCGGCCTCGTGCCGATCGGCAAGACCAACATGGACGAGTTCGCGATGGGCTCGACGACCGAGCGCTCCGCGTACGGCCCGACCCACAACCCGTGGGACCTCGACCGCATCCCCGGCGGCTCGGGCGGCGGCTCGGCCGCGGCGGTCGCGAGCTACGAGGCCCCGCTCGCCCTCGGCTCCGACACCGGCGGCTCGATCCGCCAGCCCGCCCACGTCACGGGCACCGTCGGCGTCAAGCCGACCTACGGCGGCGTCTCGCGCTACGGAGCGATCGCACTCGCCTCGAGCCTCGACCAGATCGGCCCGGTCTCCCGCACCGTCCTCGACTCCGCCCTCCTGCACGACGTCATCGCCGGGCACGACCCGCGCGACTCCACCTCCCTCCGCGACACGTGGCCCTCCTTCGCCGACGCGGTCCGCCGCGCCGAGGTGAAGGGGATGCGCATCGGCGTGCTCAAGGAGCTCGACGGCGGCGAGGGCTTCCAGCCCGGCGTCCTCGCGCGCTTCCACGAGGCGCTGGCGGTGCTCGAGAAGGCCGGAGCCGAGATCGTCGAGGTGAGCGCCCCGAGCATCGAGCACGCGGTCGCGGCCTACTACCTGATCCTCCCGGCCGAGGCCTCCAGCAACCTCGCGAAGTTCGACTCCGTCCGCTTCGGCCTCCGGGTCACCCCGAAGGGCGGCGGCACGGTCGAGCAGGTCATGGCGGCCACGCGCGAGCAGGGCTTCGGCCCGGAGGTGAAGCGCCGCATCATCCTGGGCACCTACGCCCTGTCGGCCGGGTACTACGACGCCTACTACGGCAGCGCGCAGAAGGTGCGCACTCTCGTGCAGCGCGACTTCGACCGCGCCTTCGCCTCGGTCGACGTCATCGCCTCGCCGACCGCGCCGACCACCGCCTACCGGCTCGGCGAGAAGCTCGACGACCCGCTGGCGATGTACCGCGGCGACATCGCGACGATCCCGGCGAACCTCGCCGGCATCCCCGGCATCTCCGTCCCCGCGGGGCTGGCCGATGAGGACGGGCTGCCGGTCGGCATCCAGTTCCTCGCTCCGGCCCGCGAGGACGTCCGCCTCTACACCGTCGGCGGAGCGCTCGAGGCCCTGCTCGAGGAGCACTGGGGTCACCCGCTCCTCGCGAAGGCCCCCGATCTCGCTCCCGCCGAGCAGTTCGCCTCCGAGGAAGGTGCCGTCTGATGGCTTCCGCGCACACGTCCGTCCCCGAGCTCATGGACTACGACGAGGTCTTCGAGCGCTTCGAGCCGGTCCTCGGCTTCGAGGTGCACATCGAGCTCAACACGAAGACCAAGATGTTCTCGGACGCGCCGAACGAGTTCGGCTCCGAGCCGAACACGAACGTCACCCCGGTCGACCTCGGGCTCCCGGGCTCGCTCCCGGTCGTCAACGAGCAGGCCGTGCGCTACTCGATCAGCCTGGGGCTCGCCCTCGGCTGCTCGATCGCGCCGTCGAGCCGCTTCGCCCGGAAGAACTACTTCTACCCGGACCTCGCGAAGAACTACCAGATCTCGCAGTTCGACGAGCCGATCGCGTTCGAGGGCTCGGTCGAGGTCGAGCTGGCCGACGGCACGCTCGTCGACATCCCCATCGAGCGCGCGCACATGGAGGAGGATGCGGGCAAGCTCACTCACGTCGGCGGCTCCACCGGCCGCATCCAGGGCGCCGAGTACTCGCTCGTCGACTACAACCGCGCGGGTGTGCCGCTCGTCGAGATCGTCACGAAGCCGATCTTCGGAGCGGGTCGGAACGCGCCGGAGTTCGCCAAGGCGTACGTGGCGACCATCCGCGACATCGTCCTCGCCCTCGGCATCTCCGACGCGAAGATGGAGCGCGGCAACCTCCGCTGCGACGCGAACGTCTCCCTCCGCCCCTGGGGCCAGGAGAAGCTCGGCACCCGTACCGAGACCAAGAACGTCAACTCGCTCCGCTCGGTCGAGCGCGCCGTGCGCTACGAGATCCAGCGCCAGGCGGCGATCCTCGCCGCGGGCGGCACGATCACGCAGGAGACGCGCCACTGGCACGAGGACACCGGCCGCACCTCCGCCGGCCGCCCCAAGAGCGACGCCGACGACTACCGCTACTTCCCCGAGCCCGACCTGCTCCCGGTCGTTCCCGCACCCGAGCTGATCGAGGAGCTGCGCGCCGCGCTCCCCGAGAAGCCCGCCGCCCGCCGTCGGCGCCTGAAGGCCGACTGGGGCTTCACCGACCTCGAGTTCCAGGACGTCGCCAACAGCGGCCTGCTGGTCGAGATCATCGACACGGTCGCGGCCGGAGCGACGCCCCAGGCCGCCCGCAAGTGGTGGACCGGTGAGGTCGCCCGGCTCGCGAACGCGGCAGGGCAGGACCCGGCCGCCCTGGTCACGCCGACGCAGGTCGCCGAGCTGGCCGGTCTCGTCGAGAGCGGCACGCTGACCGACCGGCTCGCCCGCGAGGTGCTGCAGGGCGTCGTGGCCGGCGAGGGCTCGCCGCAGGAAGTGGTCGACGCCCGCGGGCTCGCCGTCGTCTCGGACGACGGTGCGCTCATCGAGGCGATCGACACCGCGCTCGCCTCGCAGCCCGACGTCCTCGCGAAGATCCGCGACGGCAAGGTGCAGGCGGCCGGAGCCGTCATCGGCGCGGTCATGAAGGCGATGAAGGGCCAGGCCGACGCGGCCCGCGTCCGCGAGCTCGTGCTGGAGCGCGCGGCCGGCTGAGCCGGTGCGCGGGGAGCGGAGGAGACGGTGAGCGAGCAGCCCGACGACTCCGTCCCCCCGCGGCTCGACCTCCCCATCGGAGCGTTCCTGCGGCCCCTGGTGTCGAGTGATGCCGACCTCCTCGGAGCGGCGATCGGCGAACGCCGCGCCTGGCTCGAGGCGCTCCTCCCCGAGGGGTCCGATCCGCCCGACGACGCGGGAGCCCTGCGGATCGTGGAGAGGGGCTCACGCGCCGGGCGGGCGCACGCGTTCCTCCTCGTCGACGACTCCTGGGTCACCGTGCTGGGCGCTCTGAGCGTCGTGCCCGGTGAGTCGCGCACGGCGACCGCGTCCTGGTGGGTCCTCCCGGAGCTGCGGGGATCGCGCACCGAGGAGGAGTTCGACGCGTTCGCGCGCCGCTGGCTCCTGACCCGCTGGCCGTTCGACTCGGTGGAGACCCCGGACAACCACCCCGAGGATCCGGCGGCCCTGGCCGGAGCGAACATCCTCGCGGTTCTGCCCGATGCGCCGCAGCGCACGCCCCTGCCGGAGCCCGACCTCGACGCCGCGCGACGGCTCTGGTCCGAGTACCCGGGCTCCGGTCCGCATCCGCTGCCGCCGGTCGAGTCCTTCGGCGACTCCGTCGAGCTGGCCGACGAGCTGCTCGCGCTGGTCGGGCGCGGAGTGAAGACCGCGACCGCGTCCTCGGTCGGCGTCGACCCGGTTCCCGCGGCCGGCGATCACTGGATCGTCTGCGACGGAAGCGGCGCACCCCGGCTCGTCCTGCGCAGCGACGAGGTGCGGGTCGGTCCGCTCGACTCGGTCGACGACGCCTTCGCCTGGGCCGAGGGGGAGGGGGATCGCACCCGCGAGTCGTGGCTGTCCGGGCACCGGCGCTACTTCGCCCGCGAGAACCCCGAGTCGTCGCTCGACGAGATCGTGTTCGAGCGCTTCCGCGTCGTCTGGCCCCGGGCCGCCGCCGATCGCGCCGCCGCCTTCGCCTCGAGCGCCGCTGCCGTGCGCTCGGTCTGAGTCGCGCGCGGGTCTCCGGGTCCTGCGCCCTCACTCTCGGGGGTTCCCCGGATGCCGCTCTCAGCAGCGCTGCGACAGAGTGGAGGCATGGCCACTCTCACTCGCCCCCGTCGGGGCACGATCATCGCCGGCGTCTGCGCCGCGCTCGCCCACCGCTTCGGCTGGAGCCCCTTCCTCGTCCGGCTGCTCTTCGTGCTCTCGTGCCTCCTCCCGGGCCCGCAGATCATCGCCTACCTCATCATGTGGATCGTCATCCCGAAGCAGAAGTGACTCCGCGCTCCCCTGTGGAGCGCACTCTGAGCGCACGCTCAGGAGTCGCGGGTGCGAGAGTCGTAGCGTGATCCTGAGCGACCGCCCGCCCGCGGCGCCGAGGAGGAGATCATGGGATTCCTGGACCGACTGCTGGGACGCGAAGAGCCCGCCGAGAACGCGCGACGCGACTCGGGACGCACGGACGGGCAGCAGCCCGCCTACGGCACTCCGCCCGGGCGCTCCGCCCGCAGCGAGGACGAGATCGCGATCGAGCGCTACCGCTACCTCCTGCGCACGGCGCCGCCCGAGGCGCTCGAGCAGGTGCACCGCGAGGCCTTCGAGCAGCTGACCCCGGAGCAGCGCAAGCAGGTCTTCCGCGAGCTGAGCGAGGGCGCGCCCGTGGGCGACGCCCCGCGGAGCGACGACCCCCAGGCGCTCGCCCAGTCCGCGACCCGCAGCGAGCTGCGCCAGCCCGGCTTCATGGAGCGCCGGTTCGCCGGCGGAGGCGCGGGCGGGATGGGCTTCGGCGGCGTCCTGGCGTCGTCCATGCTCGGCACGATCGCCGGATTCGCGATCGGCTCGGCGATCGCCGGTGCGTTCCTCCCGGACGCCGGCGGCGAGTACGCCGGCGGCGAGGGCAGCGACGGCGAGGCGGGCGCGGACGGCGGCGACGCCGGTGGCGACGCGGGAGGCGACGCGGGAGGCGACTACGGCGGAGGAGACTACGGCGGAGGCGGTGACTTCGGCGGGGGCGACTTCGGCGGCGGCGACTTCGGCGGCGGCTTCGACATGTGACCCCACGACCGAGCCCCCGGCCCGCGGAAGCGGGACCGGGGGCTCGGTGCTGTCCGAGGTGCTCGGCTCAGCTCTCGTCGAGCAGCATCGCCTTCACCTCGCGGCGCAGCACCTTGCCGATCATGTTGGTCGGCAGCTCGTCGATCACGACGATCCTCCGCGGCACCTTGTAGGGCGTGAGCGCCTCGCGGACCAGCGCGCGCGCCTCCGACTCGTCGAAGTCGGCACCGGGCTCGAGGACGACGGCGGCCGCGACCAGCTCGCCGGTGCGGGCGTCGGGGAGGCCGACCACCGCGGCGTCCCGGACCGAGGGGAGCCGGCGCAGGACCTCCTCGACCTCGGACGGAGCGACGTTGAAGCCGCCGGTGATGATGAGCTCCTTGATGCGGTCGACGAGGCTGATGAAGCCGTCCTCGTCCATCGTGGCGATGTCGCCGGTGCGGAACCAGCCGTCCGCCGTGAACGAGTCCGCCGTCTCCTGCGGCTTCCGGTGGTAGCCGCGGAACACCTGCGGGCCCCGGACCACGAGCTCGCCCTGCTCGCCGGGAGCGACGTCGACGGACGGGTCCTCCGGATCGACGATGCGCACGTCGGTGCCGGGCAGCGGGAGGCCGACGGTCCCCGCACGCCGGGCGGGTCCGACGGGGTTCGCCATCAGGACCGGCGAGGTCTCGGACAGGCCGTAGCCCTCGACGAGGGTCCCAGCCGTCTCCTTCTCGAAGCGGGCCACGAGCGCGGGGTCCAGCGGCATCGCCCCCGAGATGGCGATCTCGATCCCCTGCAGTGACACGCCCTTCTCGCGGGCCCGCGCGGCGAGCCGCTCGGCGATCGGGGGCACGGCCGGCAGGAACGTCGCGGGGTGCTTGCGCACGACCTTCAGCACGAGGTCGGGATCGAACTTCGGGAACAGCACCAGCCGTGCTCCCATGCTCATCGCGAAGGTGAGGCAGAGAGTGAGGCCGTAGGCGTGGAACATCGGCAGCACCGCGTAGACCACGCAGTCGCCGCGACGCACCGTCGGCACCCAGGCGCGGGACTGCGCGGCGTTGGCCGTCAGATTGCGGTGCGTGAGCTCCGCGCCCTTGGGCGTGCCGGTGGTCCCGCTCGTGTACTGGATCACCGCGAGGTCGTCGGCGGTCGGACGGGGGTGGGCGGGATCGATCCTGCGACGCAGCAGCGAGTCCCACTCGACCGCGCCGCGCACGGGTCCGGTGAGGGCCGCCCGGGATTCGCGCGCCTTGCGGATCGGCAGACGGAGGGCCGCGCGCATCGGCGCGGGCATCGCCCTGGTGAGGTCGACGGCCACGACGGTCTCGACCCCGAGATCGGCCGGCAGGTCCTGCACGAGAGGGACGACGCGGTTCCACGAGATCGCGACGCGCGCGCCGTGGTCCTCGAACTGGTGCCGCAGCTCCCGCGGCGTGTAGAGCGGATTGTGCTCGACGACCACCGCTCCCAGGCGCAGCACCGCGTAGAAGGCGACCACGTGCTGCGGGCAGTTGGGGAGGATCAGGGCGACCGGGTCGCCCTCGCGGACGCCGAGCCGGCGGAGCCCTTCGGCGACGCGCTCCACGTCGTCGGCGAGCTGCGCGTAGCTGGTCGAACGGCCGAAGAACTCGAGCGCGACCTTCTGGGGGTACTGGGCCGCCGACTCCGTCACGATGTCCAGGAGCGAGCCCTCGGGGGGCTCCAGCTCCGTCGGCACTCCGGGTGCGTAGCTGCGGATCCAGGGACGGGGCGCGGGGCTGCTCACCCGCACCACTCTAGGCGCACGGGCCGGCGCCGCCCCTCGGGCGGGCGCCGGCCGACGGCGTCAGGCGCGGGCGACCGCGTCCTCGACGGGTACGTCGCCCGAGACGAGCTCCCACGTCCGTCCGATGGACGAGGGCTGCTCGAGCACCGCGACGACCACGGCCGCGACGTCCTCGCGCGGGATGCTGCCGCGCTCGACCTTCTCGCCGAGAGCGACGCGGCCGGTGCCCTCGTCGGTCGTGAGACGCCCGGGCGCAGGATGGTCCAGTCGAGGTCGGTGGACCTCAGTGCGGTGTCGGCGTCGCGCTTGGCCTCGACGTAGGCGCGCCAGACCTCCTCGGTGTCCTCGGCCAGCGGCTCGTCCACGCCGATCGCGCTGATCTGCACGAAACGGCGGATGCCGGCGGCGACCGCAGCCTCCTGGCTGAGCACGGAGGCGCCCAGGTCGACGGTCCGCTTGCGCTCGATCCCCGAGTCGGGGCCGGCGCCGGCCGTGAAGACGAGGGCGTCGACGCCCTCGAGCAGCGCCGCGAACGCCTCGGCGCTCGAGCTCTCGAGGTCGTGGACGAGCGGCTCGCCACCCAGGCGGACGATGTCCTCGGCGTGCTCGGGGTTCCTGATCACTCCGACGGACTCGTGCCCGGCGTCGTACAGCAGGTGCAGGATCTGCTGGCCCACCTTGCCGTGGGCTCCGATGACGGCGACTCGTGTCATGCGTGTTCCTCTCCTCGGCGGGGCTCGAGCCCCGGTGCTTCCTCCGCCGCGGCGGCGGTCGCCCCATCCTGCACTCGGCGGATGGGAGCGGCGTTCAGGCTGCCAGGCGGTCGTCCCGCCCGGTCACGGCGAGCAGGCGCGTCTGCAGCGGCGCGTCGTCGCCGACGGGGACGGGAGCGGCGAACAGCCCGCTCGCGCGCAGCGTCTCCTCCTGCGGCGCGAACAGCTCCCAGACGGCCGCCACGAGCTCCTCGTCCAGCGTCTCGTCGGTCCCGGTGGCGCGGGCGAGGTCCCAGGCGTGGATGGTGCGTCCGACACCTGCTCCCTGACCAGCTCGAGCGCCGTGACGGAGTCGCGGCCGAGCCGGAGGACGGTCTCGGGTCGGGCTGCGGAGGCCGCTCTGCGCGTGTCGGCCGTCACGCGGCTCCACTCGCTGCCGACCGGCTCGAGGCGGATCGGGGACTCGTCGCCGCCGGACAGCAGGGTGTGCGCGCGCTGCTGCTCGCGGACGACGTGCAGCACCAGCGCGCGGGTGTCCCACTCGGTGTCGGGGGTGGGGGCCGACCAGTCCACGACGGCGGACAGCCGGCTCTCGAAGGCGGTGTGCGCGCGCTGCTGCAGCTCGAGCCAGCGGCTCATCTCGGTGGCGGTGGGGGAGGCGGGCTCGTGCGTCATGTCTTCTCCGGAGCGTCGTCGTCGGTGCTCGGGACAACCCGGTTCGGGGCCGGGCCATTCCCGCGGCGGGCGAGCGCCTCGTCCCCGCTCGCCGCCGAGCACCGTGTCGGTGGTGCGTGCGAGCATGGCGGAGACGGCATCGGCAGAGGGCGAGCAGGACGGCACGTGAGCAAACAGGACGGAAGCGGTCGGCAGGTCACGCTCGACCCCGTCGACGATCCGGGCGCCAGCATCCTGCACATCGACATGGACGCGTTCTTCGCCTCGGTCGAGCTGCTCGAGCGGCCCGACCTGCGCGGCCGCCCGGTGATCGTCGGGCACATCGGCTCCCGCTCCGTCGTGACCGCGGCGACCTACGAGGCGCGGCGCTACGGGGTCAACTCGGCGATGCCCATGGCCGTCGCACTCCGCCGCTGCCCGCAGGCCGTCGTGCTGGAGCCGCACATGGACCGCTACCGCGAGGCGTCCCGCCGGGTCATGGCGATCTTCGACTCCTTCACCCCGCTCGTCGAGCGGCTGAGCATCGACGAGGCGTTCCTCGACGTGGCCGGCGCGCGCCGCCTCTCGGGCACGCCCTTCGCCATCGGCACCGCGATCCGCGAGCGCGTCCACTCCGAGCTCGGCCTCACCTGCTCCGTCGGCATCGCCAGCACGAAGTTCGTCGCCAAGCTCGCCTCCGGCCGCTCCAAACCCGACGGCCTGCTCGTCGTGCCGTCCGACGGCGTGCGCGAGTTCCTCGATCCGCTGCCCGTGAGCGCACTCTGGGGCGTCGGAGCGAGCACGGAGGAGGCACTGCTGCGCCGCGGGCTGACCACCGTCGCGGACGTCGCCGCGACTCCCTTGACCGTCCTGATCTCCTCCCTCGGCGAGGCGACGGGCCGCCGGCTGCACGCACTGTCGAACGGAGTGGACCCGCGTCCCGTCGACACCCGCGTGGTCGAGAAGAGCGCCGGCCACGAGATCACGTTCGCCGACGACGTCGCCGATCCCGAGCTGGTGCGCCGCGAGCTGCTGCGGCTCTGCGACAAGGTGGCGGTGCGCCTGCGTCGCGGCGGAGTGCGCTGCCGCACGGTGGCGGTCAAGGTGCGCTTCGGCGACTTCAGCACCCTCACCCGCTCCCGGACGCTGCCCGAGGCGACGGACGTCGCGCGGGTGCTCTACGAGGCGTCGTCGGCTCTGCTGGAGGCGGCGAATCCGCTGCGCCGTCCGGTGCGCCTAATCGGCGTGCGCGGCGAGCAGCTCGTCGACGGCGACGAGGTCGCCTTCTCGCTCTGGAACGACTCCGACGACTGGCGCGACGCCGAGCTGGCGGTCGACGGAGTCGCGGCTCGCTTCGGCTCGGGGGCGGTGCGACCCGCCTCGCTGCTGGCCCGCTCTGCGCCGGAGTCGGCGAAGGGCATCGACATCAGCGACACGCTCGCTACGCGGAGCCGATCGTCAGACTGACGGGGCGGTGGTCCGATCCGTTCGGCGGCAGGACCTCCACCGTCGCTGCCGGCACGCCGTCCGTGAGGGCGTGGTCGAGGCCGACGAGGGGGAGGAGCGACGGCCACGTCGCGGGGAACCCGATGCGGGAGGTCCGCACGAGCCCGGCCTGCTCGAGCACCGGGGCGAGCAGGTGGTCGTCGGTCGCCGTGTTGAAGTCGCCCACGACGAGAGTCCTCGGGGACTCGTCCGCCGCGAGGGCATCGGCCAGACCGGCGAGTGTCGCATCGCGCTCCTCGTGGTCGCCGAGACGGAACGAGGCCAGGTGCACGACGAGGAGCCGGGTCGTCCCCACCGTCGTGCCGATGTCGACCGCGAGCGCGCGGTCCCAGCCGAGCCCCAGGTCCAGCGGCTCGCCGTTCGAGAGCACCTCGCGGCTCCAGAGCCCCACCGTTCCGACGACGTAGGAGTGCGGATAGGCCTCCGACAGCTCGTCGTCGACCGCGTCGCGGGCGTCGTCGGTCAGCTCCTGCAGCGCGATCACGTCGGGCTCGCGAGCGGCGAGCTCCGCCGCGACGGCGCCCGCCTCGCCGCTGCCCCCGATGTTCTGGCTGACGACCGTGAACGAGCCGGAGCGCACCGCCGGTGCCGGCACGGCGACGGGCAGGACGAGGACCCCGTAGACCATCGCGAGCACCGTCGCGGCTGCTCCGGCGCCCCGCGAGCGCAGCGCCACGGCCGCCGCGACGAGCAGGAGCACCGCGAGCCCGGACCACGGGATCGCGGTCTCGACGACCGAGAGCCAGCCCGCCGCCTCCGGAAGCGCGCGGTGGAAGGCGAGGAACGCCGCGAGTCCCGCGCTCGCCAGAGCGACCACGGTCGAGCGGACCGGACGGCGTCGGCGGGGGCGGGAAGGCATCCTCGATCATCGCATCGGCTCCGCCGACCGGGATGGGGGAGTGCTGTGCGCGCCCGCGCGGCGGTTGTCGGCGCCGAGAGCCGCGGAGTAGCGTTCGGACATGCCCAACATCGCCGTGTCCCTGGCCGACAAAGTCACTTCCGCGGGTACCGCGACGATCTACGGGGAGCCCGTGAGCGTCGACGGCGCCACGATGGTCCCGGTCGCTCTCCGCTGGTTCGGCTTCGGCGGAGGCAGCGGATCCGAGGAGGGTCAGGAGGGCGGCGGTGGCGGCGGCGGCGGCGCGGTCGTGCCGATCGGCGCCTACATCAAGGACGACCTGGGCCTGCGCTTCCAGCCGAACATCGTGTCGGTCCTGGCCGTCGGCATCCCGTTCGTGTGGGTGACCGGCAAGGCGCTCGCGCGCATCGTGCGCGCTCTGAAGAAGTAGGGGCGGTCAGCGCGTCCGGACCGGGCGCGCCGTGAACCAGGTCGTCTTCGTGCGGCCGAATCCGACGACGAGTCGCTCCGCGTCGGCCGGGCGTCGCGGGTCGTACACGACGACGACGGGTTCGCCCGCCATCCACGCGTCGCCCCGGCGCTGCGGCGTCTTCAGTGCGCGCCGCTCCTCGCCGTTCTCGAGGCGGTAGGCGACCAGCAGACGCCCGGCCCGGGAGTCCGCGTCGTCCGCGAGCACGCGCCCGGGGACTCGTCTGCCCCGTGCCAGCAGCTCCCGGCGGAGGCGCCGTCGGCGCTGATGGACGAGCACCTGCAGCAGCAGGAGCAGCAGAACGGCGAGAACGACGACCACCGACCACAGCATGCTGTCTATGATTGCTGACGAACACGGGAGTCCGGTGCACCGGACTGAGAGGAAGGCACGCAGCCTTCGACCGTCGAACCTGATCTGGGTCATGCCAGCGAAGGAACGTTTCGATCTCCTCTTAATACCCGTGCCCTCCATTCGCATCCACGAAAGGGCACGTCAGTGCAGAACACCATCACCCCCTCCGCCCGCACCGCGCCGCGCCGCGACCTCCGCTGGCGTGTCGTCGACATCGTCGTGGCGAGCGTCGTCGCCGTCGCGAGCGGCATCGTCTTCTGGGCCTGGGGCCTGGCGACGAACGTCCTCGGCGTCGCGTTCGAGTTCCTCCCCGGGCTCGGCGGGATCCTCGGCGGCGGCTGGCTCTTCGCCGGCGTCCTGGGCGGTCTCATCATCCGCAAGCCCGGTGCGGCGCTCTACACCGAGCTGCTCGCCGCGGTCGTCTCCGCGCTCATCGGCACGCAGTGGGGCTATCTGGTCCTGCTCTCCGGACTCGTGCAGGGTCTGGGCGCCGAGCTGATCCTCGCCCTGTTCCTCTACCGGAGCGGCCGGCCGATCGTCGCGCTCCTGGCCGGCGCGGGGGCCGGGCTCGCGCTCGCGATCAACGACCTCCTCCTCTGGTACGTCGGGGTCGACGGGCTCTTCGCCACCGTCTACGTCGTGTCCTCGATCGTGTCCGGCGTCGTTCTCGCGGGACTCCTCCCGTGGCTCGCGGTCCGGGCGCTGGCCGCCTCCGGTGCGCTCGACCGGTTCGCCTCGGGACGCGAGGGCCGGGTGATCGACGGAGCGCCCGCGGGCGCCCGATGAGCGGCGCGGCGGTCTCGGCCCGCGGATGGAGCTGGCGGCACGCCGGGCGCTCCCGCTCCGCCGTGACCGGTCTCGATCTCGAGATCGGTGCCGGTGAGCGGGTCCTCCTGCTCGGACCCTCCGGAGCGGGGAAGAGCACCCTGCTGCACGCTCTCGCCGGCGTCCTCGGCGGCGAGGAGGACGGCGCGTCGACCGGTGAGCTGACCCTGGACGGGGAGGCGCCGATCCGTCGACGCGGAGTCGCGGGCCTCGTGCTCCAGGACCCGGATACGCAGGCGGTGCTCGCCCGCGTGGGTGACGACGTGGGCTTCGCCTGCGAGAACCTCGGTGTCCCGGCGAGCGCGATCCCGGAGCGGGTGCGGCAGGCGCTCGACGACGTCGGGCTGGACGTCGCGCTGGACCGCTCCACCTCGGCGCTCTCGGGCGGCCAGAAGCAGAGGCTCGCCCTCGCCGGTGTCCTGGCGATGCGACCCCGACTCCTGCTGCTGGACGAGCCGACCGCGAATCTCGACCCCGAGGGGGTCCGCGAGGTGCGCGATGCGGTCCAGCGCAGCACGGCGCGCACCGGGGCGACCCTCGTCGTCGTCGAGCACCGGGTCGACGTCTGGGTCGATCTCGTCGATCGGATCGTCGTGCTCGGCTCGGACGGCGAGGTGATCGCCGACGGCGCGCCGTCGGCCGTACTCGTGGAGGCCCGCGCGGTCCTGGAGGCCGCCGGAGTGTGGCTGCCCGGGGAGCGCCCCGCGCGCCGCCCGGGCCCGGACGGTGCAGCTCCTCCGGCGCTGCGCACCGTGGATCTGTCCATCGCGCGACCGCTCTTCGGGGTCCGCCGTCCGCCCCGCGTCGCCAAGGGACTGAACGTCGAGATCGGGCAGGGCCGGGTCACCGCCGTCCTCGGGCCCAACGGAGCGGGCAAGTCGACCCTCGCGCTGACGCTCGCAGGGCTCCTCGAACCGGCGGCGGGCGAGGTCGTCGCCTCGGGCGAGGTCCGGGCCGGCGCGTCGCCGCATCCGCACCGCTGGCGCTCGAGGGAGCTCGCGGACCGCATCGCGATGGTCTTCCAGGAACCGGAGCACCAGTTCCTGACGGCGCGCGTGCGGCAGGAGCTGCACCTCGGCGCCCGCGACGAGGCGGAGCGCTCCCGCGCCGACGCGATGCTCGAGCGGCTCGGGCTGTCCGCCCTCGCCGACGCCAATCCGTTCACGTTGTCCGGCGGGGAGAAGCGGCGGCTCGCCGTCGCCTCCGCTCTGGTTCGCCGGCCGCGGGTCGTGGTGCTCGACGAGCCGACCTTCGGCCAGGACCGTCGCACCTGGGACGTGGTCGTCGACCTGCTGGCCGAGCTGCGCGCGGACGGCCGCGCGATCCTCACCGTCACGCACGACGAGCACCTCGTCGACGCGCTCGCCGATGCGGTCCTGCCGCTCGGCGCTCCGCAGGAGGTGCGCCGGTGACCCTCCTCGACGCCCTGCCCGCCCGCGGGAGGATCGCCCGGGCGAACCCCGTGGCGAAGCTCCTCGCGAGCCTCCTGATCGCGATCGTCCTGGTCCTCACCCTCGACGCGGTCTCGGCGGCGACGGCGCTCGCCCTGGAGCTTCTCGTGCTGCCGTTCGCTGGGCTGCGCCTCGGCGACCTGCTCCGCCGCACGGCCCCCGTGCTGATCGCGGCGCCCCTGGCAGGGATGACGACCGTGCTCTACGGACGCGACAGCGGGGCGGTGCTCGCCGAGTTCCTCTTCGTCAGCGTCACCGACGGCTCCGTCGCGCTGGGTGGTGCGATCACCCTCCGCGTGCTGGCCATCGGGCTCCCGAGCGTCGTGCTGATCGCGACGACCGACCCGACGGACCTCGCCGACGGACTCGCGCAGATCCTGCGCCTGCCGTCGCGGTTCGTGCTGGGCGGCCTCGCCGGCATGCGGCTCGTGGGCCTGCTCGTCGAGGACTGGCGGACGCTGTCGATGGCGAGACGCGCCCGCGGAGTCGCCGACGGCCGCGGTCCGGTCCAGGCTCTCCGCAGCCTCGCGGGTCGCACGTTCTCGCTCCTGGTGCTCGCGATCCGGCGGGGGAGCCGGCTCGCGACCGCGATGGAGGCGAAGGGCTTCGGAGCGGAGACGCCGCGGACCTGGGCGAGGACGTCCCGCTTCGGCGGAGGCGACGCCCTGCTCGTGCTCGGCGGAGCCGCGATCGCGGGCATCGCGGTCACTGCGGCCGTCCTCGCCAACACGTGGAGCTTCGTGCTGCGTGGGTGAGACGCTGCTGACCCCCCGGGTCGCCCGCGCGCTGGCCCGCCGGATCGTCGAGCGACGCGCTCGGACCGTGCTCGTCGACGGTCCGAGCGGATCGGGCAAGTCGACCTTCGCGGTCGACCTGCTCGCCCGCATCCGCGCGACCGCCTCCGCACCCGAGGCCGCCCTCGTGCGGATGGACGACCTGTACCCGGGCTGGTCGGGCCTGGATCGCGCTGCCGGCGAGGTCTCCCGCGACCTCGTGCGCCCGCACGCGCTCCACGGGACGGGCAGCTGGCGGCCCTGGAACTGGGCGAGCGGGACGTCGGCGGGGCGCGTCGTGGTGCGCCGTTCGCTGCTCGTCGTGGAGGGCTGCGGTGCCGCCACCGCCGCGAACCGGGCGGTGGCCGACCTCACGATCTGGATCGAGACGGGTGACATCGAGAGGCGCCGCCGCGCACTCGCCAGGGACGGCGAGCTCTTCGAGTCGCACTGGGACGAGTGGGACGAGCAGTTCCGGCGCTACCGGCTGCGCGAGCAGCCCCGAGACGGCGCCGACGTCGTTCTCGACACGGGCTGCTGATCGCGGCTCAGGCCCAGCCGAGCTCGTGCAGCCGATCGTCGTCGATCCCGTAGAAGTGGGCGATCTCGTGCACGAGGGTCACGTGGATCTCGTCGCGCAGCTCGTCGAGCGTCTCGCAGGCGGCGAGGTGGGGCTCGCGGAACAGGACGATGCGGTCGGGCATCTCGCCGAAGCCGTAGCGCTCGCGCTCGGTGAGCGCCACGCCGTCGTACACCCCGAGCAGATCCAGCGAGCCGTCCTCGGGGCGGTCCTCGACCACGAACACCACGTTGTCGAGCCCGTCGACCATGTCGTCGGGGAGCTCGTCGAGCTCGGCGACCACGAGCCGTTCGAACTCGGCCTCGTCCAGTTCGAGCATCGTCGCCTCCGATATGGGAAAAGGCCCGGAGTCGCGACGACTCCGGGCCCTCCTGGGGTGAGTAACGGGGCTCGAACCAGACACTCTCGTGTCGGTCAAGGCCGCACTACCCCGGAAATCCGCGGGAGTCGTACGAACGGGCATGTCAAAGACCTTAGTCGCTTCTTTGACATTTGGGGTCAGGATGTAGGCGTGCCTACAGGGATCGCGTCGAGGTAGACGCTGAGTAGATGTGGGGTAACACCGAGCTCGATGCACCACTCGCCCGGGTCGTTGCGCCAGCGGCGCAAGTCGTCGAGGCGGTCAGGATCGATCAATCTTCTTGCAGCCGTGCGATCGGCGTAGAGCTCAAGGCGGGGGAGTAGCAGTCCGACATCCCGGTGACGGGCCTCGGCGTGCGCCGCTTCGTGTGCGAGGACGCAACGAAGGTGGATCTTCTTGAGCCGGGGACGTACAAGTACGGTTCGGATGTCGTCCACGTACAGCCCATTCGCCGAGCGAAGCGGGTACGAGAGGACGGGGACGCCGAGGCGGAAGAGGTGCTCCTCCGGGTCGTAGTTCGCCATGCGTTACTCATCCTCCTCGGGCCCCCCTTCCATGTCGGAAGCGACGGCTTGGTACTCGTCGGCCTCATAGTCAGGGGTGCCACCGACATTTGTCGGAAAGGGTGTCACGTTGGTCTCCTTGATGCCGGCGGCGAGGGTGCCGATGGCCAAATCCACGTGGTGCGAACGTCGCTTCTCGGGGATCGCCTCGATCAGGGTGCCCATGGTCGTGAGCCAGCGCTGCGTCTGCTGCTGGAACTCCACGCTCTCCATGTCGATGCCGAGGGCCTCGAGTACGCGCTTGAGCGTCGCCGACTGGGGCGTCACGCCCTTCTCGAGGTTGTTGATCGTCGCTCGAGAGGTCTTCGCCTCCGCCGCCAACTCGGCCTGCGTGAGCCCCGCCTTATGACGCAGCTCCTTGACTTGGGCGGCCCACTGGTCGCGCTCTGCCTCTGTGAGGTTGTCAAACAGATTTCTTGCCATCCGTCTGCCCTCCGATCCCTGTAACCACGTCGATGAAGCTACACGGAGTTTGACATGGAGCGCAACACCTACGCCGTTTCTTCGACACTCCCCCTTGCGGCCGTGTCAAAGACCGCGTACATTCCTTGACATGCCAGGACAACGAGGTAGCCCGGGGGAGTCCATCAGAACTCTCCGCCAGCTAGCCGGCATGTCTCTCAGCGCTGTTGCGAAGGCGGCCGACACGTCGTCCGCGTATCTGTCGAAGGTGGAGAACGGCAAGTTCCTCCCCACCAACGCGTACGTGGCGAAAGTGACGGGCGTGATCGCAGCTCACCTGAGAGACGCGGCGTGACGCCCTACGAGGGGGAGCGCGCGATCGATGCGGTCGGCCTCTCTCAGATGCTCGGCATCTCAGTGTGGAAGGCACGGGAACACGGGAAAGATCCGCTGTTCCCGTCCTTCCGCGAAGGCAATGAACACCGCTTCTGGCCGTCCGCGGTCCGGGAGTACGTCACTCGTCCGAGGGACCCGTGGAAGCAGTCCGCGCGGTCCCTCGGACGGAAACGAGTCGGGAGGTGAGCACATGGAAGACCGCATTGCCAAGCGCGTGAACCAGGAGGGTGACTGCCTGATCTGGGAAGGCGCCCGCAACAACAAGGGCTACGGCATCCTCGGCGTGAACGGGAAGACCACCCTGGTCCACCGCCACGTCTGGGTCCAGTCCGGCCGCGAGCTCCCCGAAGGCCTCACGATCGACCACCTGTGCCGCGTCAAGCGGTGCGTGAACGTCGATCACATGGAGGTCGTCACCCGCTCCGAGAACTCGAGGCGAGCGGCGGAGGCTCGCCGGCCCGTCGTCGTTCAGGGTGTCGTCTCTCCGGAGACAGCAGCTCGGACGGATGCGGTGCTAGAAGCGTTCCTCGCCAAGGTCACGGCGGCAGCAGCCGCTCGACCCGCCGACGCCCCGTGCGTCGCTTGCCGCATCCTCGCGGCTGGTGGAAAGCGCACCTACCACTACCACGGCGCCTAGTTCTCTAGCGCCCCACCTTCTCGCTGTAGCCCGCCCATCGCACGGCGGTCTTCAGCGCGCCCGAAATAGGGCAGTCAACACAATTCCATACGGTTCGTGACCTACGAGAACGCCCCCGATGCACTGGGGGTGGCGGGTAGGACCTAAAGCACATAACAGTCCGACTGTTAGGTGCTTTAGGGCAGGTAGCGGGAAGCCCCCTTGACCACGAACCGGTTTGCATCGCAAGCGTGGTAGGTCCCACTGACTTGTAGCCCTTGCCCCTTTAGGTGGGCAGCCCGTTCGAGTCGGGCCTTGGGCACTGCGCAGACGAAAGGAATGAACATGGACGAGAAGGAAGCTCTCATCAAAGACCCCGCGCCTTGGCGAAACGCCGATGGCGTCAGGGTCGCCGATCCCTGGGCAAACGCGTCTCCGTCGGGCGGGTACACATTTGACCCGCGGGAGGGGTACAGCGATTACGAGGAGCGCTGGATAAGCAACCGCAGTTACAAATAGCCGAAGGGAGCTAATGCCATGAAAACATCGGACCTCAAACGCGCCGAAGCTGAGGCGCGCCGCGAAGAATACGACGCGCTTTCCTTGACCGAGAAGCAGATGCGTGCTCACAGGCGAAGGGGCAGGAGCAACCGCGAGCTCGACCGCCTTTACTCCGAGTGGCCACGCAAGTAGCACCACTAAGCGGCGAGGGTTCAGGCCTTTTCCGGGTTCAAATCCCGGCGTCGCGCTAGCCAGTCACCTGACTGGCATATGGGGGCCGGTTTCCCACTCAATCCGAGTTCTGGCGAAGACCACCCGGTCCCCTTTTCTTGTACCCGTTTCTCGAAGGAGTAAGTGATGGCTCGTCCGATGGTCAGTCGTGTGGCTGTGCGTGTTCTGTTGGCGGAGGGTAAGACGACGAAGGAGATCGCGGAGCGGATGGGTTGTTCGGCTCACACGATCGCGGATATTCGGCGTCAGTTGAAGGAGGCGGATGAGGCGCGTGCTCGTTCGTCGTATGTGTGGAAGCCGTTGGAGGGTGTGCGTGATGTGGATGCGTCGTCGTTGACGGCGCATTTGTCGAGAGGCGGGATGACGGATATCGCCGTGATTCTCGGCCTGATCCCTGACCCGGCGTTGACCGCTGACCTGCGACCCGAAGAGGAGAAAGCAGCATGACCGCACCCATCATCTACCAAGAATCACGACACATCCGCTATTTCCGCGGCGTACCCGCCGACGGAGAAGAGTTTGCATCCATTCCAATGCACGCGCGTGGCATTACGGACTCGAAGACCGTCTACGGAAACCTTCCCGGCCAGCTCTGGGAGCGGATTGCTGAGGGGGTGACCCGATGACCGCCCTCGCGCACACTCACGACCCGGACACGTCGCATGAAGCGGCAGCACGACTTGACGGCAAGCAAGTCGCAGCGATGAAGCGGGCGATCCTCGAGTTGCTGGCCATGGAGCCGATGACCGCCTATCACGTCACCAACTCCTACTTCGCGGCAGACCGTTACTGGCCGCACGCTAAGCGCGACTCCATCGCTAAGCGCATGTCGGAGCTGCACAAGGCGGGTCTGATTCGTGACACGGGTAGGAGAGCGCCCACCGGATACGGCAGACCCGCCGTCGTGTGGGAGGTCGTGTCATGAGCGAGTATCGCTACGACTATGAGTGCACGGAATGCGACTTCGGCACTGACGACTTCGAGCAAGTTGTTGCCCACCAGCACCTCGTAATCAAGGTGCTCTGGTGACCCGCGACCTATCCGACCGCACGATCATCGCCGGTCTCCTCGTGGGCGTGTTCGGTTCAGCGTTCGTGATCGCCGGTATCGGGGTCGCGTGCTGGGTGATAGCTGCGGAGATGTGGACGTGACCTGGTATGAGTGCGACACCTGCCCATTCGTGACTGTTGTCGCGGAGATCGGTAACGAGCATGAAGACAAGACCGGGCATCTCGTGATGGTGGCCGACCGATGAGCGCTGCTGTGGTCATCCGCAAGACACGCGAACCCGCGACGTCGGATGACTTCTACCCACAACGTCCGTGGACTGTGCATTCAGGCCAAGTGACGTTTTTCTTCCGTAGCTTCGATGAGGCGCTGCATTTCGTGAACGGGTGGGGAAAGTGACCGACTATTTCGTCTGCACCCACTGCACCTACACGACCACCGAGTATGTGCACGCGATCGGGCACGACATCGACCGCGGACACAACGTGATCCTCGAAAGCGAAGACACGCAATGAGACACGCACCCGCAATCCTCCTGACGGCTTCCCTCTTCTGGGTGGCCGTCTCGTCTTTCACCGGCATCCCCATCAACGGGAGCCACTACCTCGCGTTCTTCATTACGGGGTGCGCTTACTGGATCAGATTGGAACGAGCACATGCCCGACAGTGACGAGAACGAACAGCTCCGACGGGCGGTGATCTTCCGAGAGTGTGTCATTTGCGGCGAGAAGATCACTGCCCCCAACAAGGGCTTAGGGCGAGCGACGGTTGCCGCTTGGGAGACGCGCCATCAGCACCTGGCGGGACGCGCATGACCGTCCGCATCCTCACCCCCACCCCTTCCTGCTGCCCACCCGCACACCTCGCACTCCACGCGGGCCAACACGGAACCTGCCGCAACGGACGCGCATGGATCACCGTGGACGCCATCGACGAAGGGCGCGGCAATCACGACTGGTTCGCGAAATGGGTGATCGCGTGAACGTCCAGATCTTCGAGACCCTCGAGCAGGGCACCCCGGAATGGTTGGCCACGAGATGCGGGCTCCTCACTGCATCCAACATGTGGAAGCTCGTCACGCCCACGCTCAAGGTCGCCGACAACGACACGTCACGGGGCCTCACGCACACTCTCGCGGCCGAACGCATTACGGGTGAAGTCGAGTACGTCTACCCCTCGTTCGACATGCAGAGGGGCACTGAGGAGGAGCCCATTGCTCGAGCCGTTTATGCCGAGAGTTACGGGGCCGTCGATGAGGTCGGGTTCATCCTCCGTACCGGGAAGGACTACCGACTCGGGTACTCGCCTGATGGGCTGATCGGCTCGGACGGGCTACTGGAGATCAAGTCGAGGAAGCCGAAAGAGCACATCAAGACGATCCTCTCCGGCAAGCCACCCGCCGAGAACATGGCCCAACTGATGACCGGGCTCATGGTCACCGGACGCAAGTGGATCGACTATGCATCTTTCTCCGCAGGCCTCCCGCTGTGGACCGTGCGCGTCTACCCGGACGCCGCATGGTTCGCAGCCATCGAAGCCGCCGCGCAGGCCTTCGAGACCAACATCGCGGACGTCATCGACCGCTACACCCGCGCAGTCGAAGGACTGCCCGCCACCGAACGCAGACTCGAAGTAGAGGACCTCATTTTCTGATGGACGTATCAGCAGCACTCATCGCGAAGAGCTCGCAGCTCAACGCCGTAGACCTCGTGGGCTCCGAGCAGACCGTGACGATCCTCGAAGTGTCGCAGGGAAGCGCGGAGCAGCCCGTCAACATCATCACGGACATCTTCGGACCCGGACGCCCATTCAAGCCCTCCAAGACCGTCCTGCGCCTGCTGGCAAAGGCGTGGGGCCTCGAGACCGCCAACTGGGTCGGCCACTCCATGACCATCTTCCGTGACCCGTCCGTCCGCTGGGCTGGCGAAGAGGTAGGCGGCATCAGAGTGTCCGCCCTCTCGCACATCGACAAGGCGTTCGCGATCAGCCTGCCTGTCTCGAAGACCAAGCACGCCAGCTACTCCATCAAGCGGCTCGAGGTGGCCAAGTCCAGTCCCGCCCGCGACTGGCCCGCCGCGATCAAGGCCGCGGAAGGCAACGTGCAGGCCCTAATCACACTCCGAGACGAAGCCACACGCGCCCACGCAGGAGACGCCGTACTGTCCGCGATCAGTGTCGCCGGCAAGAAGGCACAGGAGGCGGGGCAGTGACGCGCAACCGTTCGTCCGCGAAGGCAGCCGGCACAGCGTTCGAGCTCCTCATCGCCAACTACCTCGCGGCCCACATCGACGACCGCATCGAACGGCGCGTCAAGCACGGCGCCAACGACCGAGGCGACATCGGCGGGTTACGAGTACTCGGCAATCGCTGGGTGATTGAGGCGAAGGACTACGGAGGCCGCATGCTCCCCGCGACGTGGGTGGGTGAGGCGGCTGTCGAAGCGGCGAACGATGACGCAATCGGCGGTGTCGTCGCCATCAAGCGGAAGGGGACGCGTATGGCCGGCGAGCAGTTCGTGCTGATGACTGTCGATGACCTCGTGGCACTCGTGGCCGGGGACCGACCATGACCCACCCCACCTGCCCCTGGTCCGGTCCCTGCCGCTGCACCCGGGACGCCGCCCCGTGCACGTGTGGTCACGCGAACGTGTCGCACGGTCACGGCTGGGATCTCGAGAAGCAGCCGGCCCGGTCACGTATCGGTGCCGGCATGTGCGGTTACTGCGACTGCAAGGCCTTCGCTGCACGTCCGGCCGACTGGTGGCAGGAGACGGCGTTGCAACCCCTGTTCGACGGACTCATGGAAAGGAGCCCCGCATGACAATCGATCTCCCCGATTGGGATGAGGGCGACATTCTTTGGCAGCTCCCGTCCGGTGATCTCATCTACGGCTCTCTGCACACGGACCGATGCCACGTGCTGCTGCGGGTAGAGAGACGGATGATCTGATGCCTAGTAGCAAGCATTGGGTTGGCAAAAGCGAATCTGGCAGATGGTACGTGTGGCGCGACAGTGTTCCGGCCATTGTGTGCAGTCATTCGCGCTGGGAGACCGCATTCAAATGCGCATTCGAGCGAGCGACTTATCGCGCATCCGCTTATCGATATTGATAGCCGTTATCGATAGGCCTAATCCCGCGCTTATCCCACACTTATATCGTAGAATGGAAACGGCTCCAACGGATGGTGGAACATCCGCGGAGCCTGACCCATCAAATCGATCGAACCGATTGGAGGGCTGCTATGGAGCGTACCGCACCGAGCACCCAGAGACCCGAACCCTACTACCGAGACAGCCTCCTAGAGCTACACCACGGACACGCCGCAGACGTGGCGAAGACCCTCCCGCCGCGATCGGTGCAGACCATCGTCACGTCGCCGCCGTACTTCGGTCTGCGCGACTATGGCGAGGACGGGCAGATCGGGGCCGAACAGTCCGTCGAGGAGTACGTCGCTGCGCTCGTCGCTGTCTTCGCCGCACTTCGCGACGTGCTCGCGGACGACGGAACGCTGTGGCTCAACCTCGGTGATTCGTACGCAGGCGGCGGCTACGGCAACCACGACATCAACGGCGCGAAGTGGAAGGCAGACGCCGGACTTGACCGACGCGCCGACCGCCAGCAGAAGCTCAAGAAGTCACTCGCCACTGAGGGCATCACGCCGAAGAACCTGATCGGCATCCCGTGGCGAGTCGCGTTCGCACTGCAGGCGGACGGGTGGATCTTGCGTTCAGAGATCATTTGGGCGAAGAAGAACGTCATGCCTGAGTCGGTCACGGACCGGCCCACCAAGGCACACGAGCACATCTTCCTGCTGGCGAAGAACGCGAAGTACTACTACGACGCTAAAGCCATCCGCGAAGAAGCCGCCCCCGAATCCGCCGCCCGCTACGCCGCTGGGTACAAGACCTACGCGAAGGGGCAGATGGAGGGATCGCCGGTCGATGCCCGGGGCACTAAGTCGATTGACGCCGACAAACTCAAGCACCTCGAGGGGCGAAACAAGCGCGATGTCTGGCACGTCGCCACGACACCGTTCCCCGGTGCGCACTTCGCGACCTACCCGCCCGACCTCATCCGCCCATGCATCCTCGCCGGGTCGCGCGTCGGTGACACCGTGCTCGACCCGTTCTCAGGCTCCGGTACGACCGGTCAGGTCGCCCTACAGCACGGCCGAAAGTACGTCGGCATCGACATCAGCCGCGAATACCTCGACCTGTCGCTGAGGGCACGCTTCCAAGAGGCGCCGCTCGACTTTGGCGGGGTCGCCTGATGCTGAACAAGTCACAGCGCAGGCTCGCCAAGTTCCCCCACGACGTCTACAAGGCGTTCGACGCTGACGGCCGGTTCTTGTACGTCGGCCTCAGCGTTGACGTGTTCCGCCGGTTGCAGCAGCACCGGCGTGAGTACGCAGCGTGGGAGCCCGATGCCGTCCGCGTTGAAGTGGCTCAGTACGAGAATCGGGCATCTGCTCACTTCGAAGAAGCGCGGTGCATCCGCGAGGATTCACCCGCCTACAACGTGACCCGCGAGCGCCCCTTCTCGAGCACCTACACCGACACAATCGTCGACAGCTTCACGCTCGAGCGTCACTGCCCACAGTGCACCAAGTGGGTGATGCGCTGATGTCGAAGGACGACCGCCTCTACGCCCCGTTCGACATCGGCATGGACGAGCACCCGAAAGTCATCATCCTCAGCAACGAAGCGTTCCGAGCGTTCTTCGAGGGCATCTTCTACGCCCGCCGCATGATGTCCGACGGTTTCCTCGACAAGCGAATTGTGCTGCGTCGTTGGGGGCAAGACGTGGCCGACGAACTGAGCGCCAACGATCCCGAAAGACCCTCGTGGGTGCCTGTCGAGAACGGTTGGCAGATCCGCGACTTCGAAAAGCACCACCCTCTGCGCGCGGAGATCGAGGAGAAGCGGGCCGCGGTGAGCAAGGCGAAGGCTGACGCGGGTCGCAAGTCTGGCCAGGTCAGACGCCAGAAAGCGGAACAGGCGTCGAACAGCGACGAACAGACGACGAACACAATCGAACAGACCGCGAACAGGGCCGAACAGAGCGGGAACATAACGCGAACGAAACTGAACCCAGAGACAGAGACAGAGACAGAGACAGAGACAACACCTTCTAACGAAGGTGTGAGCGCGCCCGAGTCGAAGTCCACTCGTCGCAAGCCCGAGTCTCCTCTCCCTGACGGCTGGGGTCCCGCGAACTCCGCCTACGAGTACTGCGACCTGCATGGCATCGACATCCGCCATGAGGAGTCGCAGTTCCGGAACCATGCGGCCGCGAACGATCGAAGACAGCGGGACTGGGATGCCGCGTTCAGGACATGGCTGGGGAACGCGAAGAAGTACCAGACGAACGCGACCCAACCTCGCCCGACCGCGGCGCAGAAGAACATGCCGACCGTCGACTACTTCCGGCGGCTCGAAGAAGAAGAACAGAGGATGAAGGAGATCGAAGGATGAACGACGACACGGTAAGGGCATTGGTGCGAGAGACCCGGTCACGTTCGGCACGGCTCGAGCGCAATCCGCGCCTAGGCCGATCGTTCCTAGATCAGCTCGCGGACGCTCTCGAGTGGGCCATTTCCTCCGAGCGCGGTGATGCCGAGTGGGAGTACTCGCTCCGTGTGGCAGAGCGCGGGTCGGGGTTGCCCGGAAGCGGCGGGCCTTGGAAGACGCATGAGGAGGCAGTCGAGGAGATGGAGCGCGAGAACGCCGTGGAAAAGCGCAAGACGGTGCCGTACCGCTACGTGATTGTCAGGCGACGTGTTGCTGGGCCGTGGGAGCCGATACCCGATGACCCCGCGTGAGTGTTCCGAGCTCCTGACGTACGCGTCGATCATCGACAACCGCACGGTCGCACCGGAGACCGTGCAGGCGTGGATGGAGGTGCTCGGTCATCTCGACGTGACCCTCGCAAGGCAGGCGATCATTCAGCATCGACGCGAATCAACGGAGTACCTGATGCCGGCGCACGTCATACGTGGCGCCCAGCGGCTACGTGCTGCGTCCAGAGCGATCGAAAGCGCCCCGACGTGTTCCCGTCACCCCGGCTACATCCTGACGCGCCTAGAGCCCATCTGCGCCCGCTGCCAACGAGAGGAACAAGAAGGTGATTGACCACGAACAGATCTGGGAGAGCTTCGTCGCAGACCTAGACGTCGATTCAGTGCGAGCGGAAAGGCCGGGCGGGCGACTTGACCGAGACTCTCGGGAACGCCACAAGGATCGCGTCATGGAGTACCGGATGCGGCGCTACCTTCTTCCGGCGCCGTCGGGTTTCGATGAAGTCGGCGTAAATGAAGTCGCGGGCTGGCTCAATCGGCGAAGAGCGACCGAAGAACGCATAGTCGAATACGCATCAAAGAAGAACGCCGAAAGGCAGGTCATATCAGTCAATAGGCCCTAGAATTGAAGCGGCCCCAGGGAGTGCGTCAACACTCAACCCGGGGCCTCGCCCGACCAAATCGCTTGACCGAATGGAGGGGTTGCCATGAATGGTACCCGCACACTGACCGTCGACCAGCGTTTCGACGCCAAGTACGCGCACGGAGCGCCCGATGAGTGCTGGGAGTGGACCGCGGGTCGGACTATCGACGGCTACGGACGCTTCCGCCTCGACCAGCAGCACCGAATGATCGCCTCCCGCTTCGCCCTCGTGCGCGCAGCCGGAGAGCCGTCCTCTTCGATGGAGCGCGCTTGCCACACCTGCGACAACCCGCCATGCGTCAATCCAGCGCATCTCTACTGGGGCACGGAACAGCAGAACGTGCAGGACGCGATTGATCGTGGCCGAAAGGCGAAAGGCGCCACGCACGGACGCGCAAAACTCACCGACGCAGACGTTCTAAGCATCCGCGCAGCAGTCACTGCTGGCCGCATGTTGAAAGACCTCGCCGACGAGTTCGGCGTCTCTGCACCCACCATCAGCAACATCGTGGCTGGCCGGATCTGGCGCCACCTTCTTGCAAGAACGAACTGAGGACAAACAATGGCATCCATCACCTTCACTGCCTTCGTCGAAAGCTGGACGAAGAACGCCGAGCAGCACCCGGCATGGGGCATGAAGACGGCTGAGACGCACCGCAAGAAGGACGGCGACGAGTGGGTCGACAATGGCCGCACGTTCCGCACCGTGAAGGTCGCGTACGGCGTCGACCTGGACCTTACGCAGTTCCGGAAGGGCGACCGGGTCAACATCGTCGGCACTGAGGTCACCGAGTCCCGAGAGCACGACGGGAAGAAGTACTACGACCTCGTCGTGAAGGCCACCAGTGTCGAGCTCGCGCAGACCGGACGACAGCAGCAGCAGCCTGCAGCTCCGGTGTCGCGTCCCGTCAACGACTGGGAGCCCGACGCGTTCGCACCCACATCCACCGTTCCCGCTGACATGCCGTTCTGAGGAGACCGACCGTGACTGAAGCCCCAGCAACCGCAGCAATCTGGTTCGAGGTGGAGCATGAGCCACACTTCACGATTGCAGACTGGGCGACTGTCCATGAGCGTCGGGGCACCGTCTACGTGATGTGGCCCGGCGGCGGATTTGAGGCGCTTCCGGGAGGTGTGATCCTCGCAACCGACGCGAACACTGGTATTCAGCGGCAATACCTCATGGCCCCGGAGCTTCTCGCAGCCGCTCGTCGTCAGCACATTCGGGTCCGGTACTGGCGCCCCAAAGGAAAACCGCGCGCGATTGGCCGCAAGCTTCGACGCGGAAAACTCCGGCCCTCACCGCCACCCGGGTACTACGCAGTCGGATGGCCTGCACCGGAACAGAAGCCGGTACACGCATGACCGCCCGGTGGGACAAGCGCGCGAGGTGGTTGCGCCCACTGATTTGGAGGGCGCTACGACCGTCCGTTGCCAACTCGGTGATGCTCTCCCGCTCTCTGTTCGAGCCCGGACGGACCTATTCGGGCGCCGAGGTGCGATCGATCCTGGCCGATGAAGCGAAAGCAATCGCGCAGTCCGAGATGGACGACGACGCATGACCGCCACGCATCCCCGCCTCCGCGCTCTCCTTCGTCTCCTGCTCGACGCGGGCGAGATCACCCCGCAAGGAGTCCGACAAATCGAACGAGTACTCGAGGCGGAGGACGCATGAGCCTCCTCGCCCGCATCCTCTTCACGTTCGCCGTCCTCCTCATCGCCGCCCACATAGCCGGCGGAGATATCGGGATCAGGCACGACACGAGAGGCACCTGATGGACATCGACGTCGAGTACGTGCAGCACCTCATCGACACGACGACGGACCGGGCACTCGCTCAGCACACGCAACAGTTGCTCGACCAGAGGCAGAAGGAGGGCTACTGATGCTCGAGGAGTACTGGAACTGGCGGACGGGTGAGCACTCGGTCCGCTGCTCCCCGACATTCGAGGACATCCGGGAAGCGATCGGTATGGCCGCTGAGGCCGGGGTGGAGTACGTGGTCATTCGGCCCGGGACCATCAAAGGCACGACGAACGAGGGGGCGGCTCATGGTGGCTGAGAACGGGCGCGACGAACTGGCGGTGCTGCTCGAGCACCACAGCATCGGCGTTCCATTCCACGACGCCCTTGCCGACGCGATCCTGTCGTCCTCGTGGCTGGCCGGACAGCTCAAGCAGGCAAGGGCAGACGCACTCGAAGAAGCAGCCGCCCAACGAAAGCGGGCGATGGAGAACCAGGACTGGGATTTCGACAACGCCAGTGAGGAAGACATCCTCACCCACTTCCATGCCGCGAATCCGTGGAACAAGTAGTAACCCCCACCCGCCGGAAAGCCCGTCACTCCACAAGGAGGGCGGGCTTTCCGCATACCCCAGGAGGAAGACACATGGCCGTCGATGAAGAGTCACGGTACGAGTACGTGCGTTGGGTCACAGTCCTGCCAGACGGGACCAGATACGGCTCCTACGACACCCGAGAGCAGGCGCTTACCGAGGAGCCGATACACCGAGAAGCGATGCTCCTCCACGTCGCTGAGATGGCCGCTATGGGACGCGCCGCCAGGGTGAACGCGCCCGCCAAGCCTGTAGCGCTGATTCGCGAGCGCACCACGACCGTGACGCACACCACCACCGATTCGACTACTGAAGCGTGGCCGAACCTGTGAAGTGCCCTCACTGTCCCGCACACTTCCCGGTCCCGTCGCTCTGCCGCGACCACATACGCGAACAACACGAACAGGAGACGACATGACCGACCGAGCCTTCATGCAAGTTGACGACGGCTGGGTGGAAGTCGACGCGATCACAGCGATCGTCCCCGTCAAGTGGTACCCGAACGACGTCACCTACGACCGCGCCGCCCACCCAGGGCAACTCATCGGCTCAGAAGTTCACTTCCACGGCGGCAAAATCACCACCGCCGAGAAACCCGCCCTGCTCATGGCGCGCATGGCGGAAGCCGCGAAGATTCACCACGAACAGGAGACGACATGAGCAAGCTGTCCGGCTATTACTGGCGGTGCGCATGCGGCAACGAAGAACACTCTTACGCACGCGACGACCTCGACCTACTCGTGCGCACTCATCGCATGGCCCACGAGGCACTTGTCCGGCGCATCACCACCATGCCCTCAGAGGTGAACCGATGAAGCGATACCGCTGCGGCAACTGCGGCATGCGCATCGAGGGCATGGTGCCCTTCCAAACCTGGGTTTGCCGAATCATCACCCGAGTATCGGCAGTCTTCGGGAGGGTCGAATGAGCCGCGATCCCAACGGCGAAGTGACCGAGATCTTCTGGTCATGGGAGCACGGAGCCGGATACCTGATTGAGATGGCCACCGGCTACCAGATCGAAGTCAGTGCTAGTGGCAGACACCGGCGCGCGTTCACATTCAAGGAGACCCGATGACCGACAAGCGCAAAACGTTCCGCTTCCGACCTGGCAAGAATCACTTCGTGGACAAGGACCGAATCTTCACATTCTGGGAAGACCAACGTGTCGTCCGCGCAGGGTACGAGCGCCGAAACTACGTCGACCTGATCGCCGAGTACGGGACGGTCGAACGCCTGCCCAAGGAGAACGAGGCGACAATGATGGTTCGCCTTGACGACGACACCGTCTGCCCCTGGTCACCCCTCGAAGCCATGCCGCACCGCGAATGGGCCAAGCGCCAACGCGACCGGTTCCGCGACAGGGCGAAGGCATACAACGACTTCCTGTCCACCCTTGACGAGAACGGACGCCGATGACTGACGACGACGCGCTCCTCCTCGCAGTAGAAGCGCTCACCAAACCGAGAACTTCGAAAGTGGTGCAGTCGAAGAATGGCATCGAATGCATCTCACCCGTCAACCTGCCGCCACTGCTCGAAACGCTCGACACCATGATCCGCGAGACCATGGGCGGATCAGCAGGCGGCACCCTCAAGTCGCAGCAGAACATCCTCGACACCGACGCGCTCTGGCGATTCATCCGCATCAACAACAGCGTCAACGACTGGGCACGACTCGCCGGGTCAACCATCACTAAGCCCGACTCTGGCAAGACGCTCGCCGCATGGTTCGTCGTCTACCGGCAGAAGAACCGCGACTACGAGGAAGACAAGTTCTACCTCAAGCACCTTTGGTCATGGGCCGCTGAAATCGAAGGGAAGATCGAACCGCCGCGCATCATGGACCTGCCCGACCCGTGCCCTGTCTGCGACGCTCGCACCTGGTGGAATCCGAAGACGCGAGAAGAGTACGCGCGGCCACTCGTCATCACCTTCCGAGAAGGCGAAATCTTCCCAGACGGCGGACGAGGACTCTGCAGGGCATGCGACACCGCATTCGGAGTACGCGAACTCGCATACGCCCTCGAACAGAAAGCCGCCGAACAAGCCGCCAGCTAGTTGCGCAACCCCCGACATCCATGGTCTAATAGACACGAATTCGCGGGACTATGTCCCCGTCCAGTTCGACACCTTCACAGAGAGGCGGTCATCCTTCGGGGGGGCCGCCTTTTTGCGTTGCACGGCGCACACGATGCGCCAAGTCCCACGGTCAGGCGCTTACAGGCCTGACCGTGGACGGAGTCGAGGGCCGCAGTGGCCGTCCTCGGCTTTACCCCTCCGCGCCCCTAGCCTCTGGCTCGTAGGCGCGGATCTTGCGCGGATGACTTTGCCGATACGTCCCGCGCTCGCAGTAGGTCGGCTAGACCGGTTTCACATGGTGGTCCGGCGCGTGAGTTCGTGATCAAAACTGCCATCTTGCCTCGGAGTGGGGCCGATAAGTCGTCCCAGGGATGACTGGCCTCGGTCTAGGTCCCGCTTCCGAGTGCACACGTTCCGGATCGGCATGGTCCGCCTCACACGCGTTCCCACTACCGACCGGATAGAGCCCGAATCGGATACCCCGGGCTCACTAAGGGAACGCCCATGGTTGCCCTCGCTCGAAGCGGGGTCTCATGTCAGCGCCTGTGCAAGGCGCACCCGGTCGCTCCGGCAGATGCCATGAGACCCCGCTTCCCAGTGCTCGACGCGAAAGTGTACGGATCAATTCGATTCGGCCATCGCGTACACATTCTTCGCAGCACCCCCGCTCACCCCAGAGTCGATCGGCATGGCCTGGGACAGCGGACGAGAACTGCGAACACCACTTGCCTCGGCCGTCGACACAGCAGCTAAGCGCACACGCAAGCGACGCGAGCACGAGGCAACACCCATTGAGGAGAGCAGCATGGCCACGTACCGCAAGAAGCCCGTCGAGATCGAAGCGCTCGGACCGCTCACTGCTGAGAACAGCGCCGAGATCGCGGAATGGTCCGGTGGCCTTGAGCGCCCCGCTGAGGGACCGGCCAGCAAGTACTCGCCGATCACCTACGACGGCTCACTGTTCATCCCCACGCTCGAAGGGATGATGACCGCCAAGCTCGGCGACTACATCATCCGCGGCGTTCAGGGCGAGTTCTACCCGTGCAAGCCCGACATCTTCGTCGCCACCTACGACGCGGTCTGACGATGAAGTCATGTGCTTGCGGCGGGGACATGGTTGCTTACGGGGACGGACTACTCGTCTGCACGCACGAAGACCTCGGGCATCCCGTCGGTACCTGCGCATCCTGCCTCGTGTACCAGCGCGTGACCAACGCGCGCGCCCACAGCTAGACGCACCCCACTAACTCAACAGAGAACCCCCGCGCTGCGCTAACAGCCGGGGGCGTGAACAACTCATCGAAGGAGTTGCTATGAACAAGCATACGTCAGGACTTTGCGAAGGGCCGGGACGCGAAGGGTCGTGCGGCCGGCCAAAGCGCCCGTCTCGAGCATGGTGCTCCGGTCACGTTGAGCAGTACCGGCTGGGCAAAGAGCTGGCACCCCTTGGGCCGTCGCATCGCAAGGCCAAAGAAGCCATCGAGTGTTCGTTGCGAGAATGCGAGCGCCAAGCCGAACGCCGGGGGCTCTGTAGCAGGCACTACCAGCGCGCAAGACTCGACGGCGAGATCAGCCGCTACCCGACGAGCGAACGCGCCGACTTCCGCATCCACCCCGAGGACCGTTTCGCGCAAATCGGATGGGACATCGCAGACGATGGATGCTGGCACTGGCGAGGAACACGAATCGCCGCGGGCTACGGAGTCTTCACGATCGCGCCTCACGCTGCTGTCGGAGCTCATCGGTTTGCCGTGTGGCTCAGTACCGGGCGCATGCCTCGGCCCTCAGACCATGTTGCCCACTCGTGCGACAACCCGCAGTGCGTCAACCCCGATCATCTGACGGCAGGCACATGCAAGGCCAACATGCAAGACATGGCAGCCAAGGGTCGAAGCACCCACGGCGAGAAGAGCCCACACGCAAAGCTCACCATCGACCAGGTCGTCGAGATGCTCGCACGTTCTCGACAGGGCGAGTCCTCGTATTCGATGGCCGCCGACTACCCAGTGTCCGCGCGTTACATCCGCTCAATCGTCAAGGGAGAGAGATGGCAGACGGCACTCAGGATGGCAGGACAGAGCTGACTCGTGCTGTCGCGTATGACGGTTTTGGTGCGCCATTACTACCTCATCAGCTAGGCGCACGAATCGATGGCGAGGTGCGACGGCAACTGCTCGCACGCATCGATAGCGATGATGCGTGAAGGTGTGCACCGAGGTGGGCTGTCCCACACTCATATCCGCTTCTGGTCGCTGCGATGTACACAGACGACACAGTGAGAGCGCACGAGGTAGCAGGCAAGCCCGAGGCTACAACGCCGCACACGACGCGCTGAGGCGCGACTGGTCGGCGCTCGTCAAGACCGGCACCATCCGATGCTGGCGCTGCACTGAGCTCATCGGCGCCGCCGAAGCATGGGACCTAGGTCACGACGACCTGGACCGCACCATCACACGCGGCCCTGAGCACGCTGGCCGATGCAATAGAGCAGCTGGTGGACGAGCCTCGCATCGATGATTGCGACTTTGACTCGCCCTCGTTGTCGCTCGAGCTTCGGCGATCGCCCACACCCCCCTGCCCCCTCCCCTTAGGTCGCCTCTCGATCGGACCGCCGGGGTGGGGGCTCGATGGTGCGGAGGGTTCAGAACTTCCGAAACCCACACGGATGAGGTGATTGCTGATGGCTCGAGGTGGTGCACGTAACCGGTCGGGTCCGCAGCCTGATCCGAAGTCGGGTAGGTCGGATCGTCGCGGTTTCAAGTTGACAGCGCTGCCCTCTGAGGGGTACGGCGAGGAGCCGCCCGCGTTCCCTCTGCCGCTTGTGACGCGTTACGCGCAGGTGGAGCGAACGAAGGTGGCTGACGAGTCGGCGACTGAGTCGTTCCGTGAGCGTGAGCTGGCGGTGTGGGCGGATGCGTGGAGTACCCCGCAGGCGTGTGCGTGGTCGATGCAGTCGTGGCGTTGGCAGACGGTCGCTGAGTATTGCCGCATCAAGACGGCGGTGGAGCTCGATCCTGATGCTTCGGCCGCTCTGGTCGGTCAGCTTCACCGGTTCCGTGACCAGATCGGCTTTACGCCGGCTGGTCTGCGGGAGAACGGGTGGGCGATTGCTGTCGATGAGGTTGCGGAGAAGCGTGACGCTCCGAAGGCGGTGACTGCGGCTCCTTCGAGGCGATTGAGGGCGGTTGATGGCTGAGTTCGTCGTCGACTTCCCGACCCTGGGTGACCTGGGTGACGCGTGGATCACGCGTCATTGCCGGGTTCCTGATGGTTTCACTCGCGGCAAGGCGTTCCAGATGGCTGATTGGCAGTTCTGGTGCCACGCGAACCGCTATCGGGTGCGTCCTGAGGCGAAGTTCGTGCCTCGTGAGCTGGTCGGTCCTGACAATCCGCCGACCCTGAATCAGGCGTTTCACTACAGGAAGACGCTGATCGTGGCGCCACAGAAGACGGGCAAAGGTCCGTATTCGGCTGCTCAGGTGTCTTTCGAGGCGTGTGGGCCGTCTGTTTTCGCCGGTTGGGCTGTCGGCGGCGAGGTCTACTCGTGCGCTGACAACGGCTGCCCTTGTGGCTGGGAAGAGTCGCCTGAGGCGTACCGGTACGAAGCCGGCGAGCCGATGGGGATGCGTCACCCGTCGCCACTGATTCAGATCACTGCGAACTCGCAGGAGCAGGCGGACAACATCTACCGTCCGTTGCGGGCGATGATCAACCTCGGTCCGTTGCGCGAGCTCCTGGCGGTCCGTGAGGGCTTCATCCGGGTGCTCGGGCTGTCCGACCAGGAAGATCTGGACCGCATCGACGTGGTCACGGCTTCGGCTCGGTCGCGCCTGGGCAATCCGATCTCGGATGCCGAGCAGGACGAGGCGGGCCTGTACACGACGGCCAACAAGATGGTCGACGTCGCGGACACGCAATCCCGTGGCGCGGCGGGTATGGGCGGTCGCGTCCATCTGACGACGAACGCCTGGGACCCGACGGAGAATTCGTACGCTCAGCAGACTTTCGAGGCGCATGAGGACGACGTGTTTGTCTTCTACCGCAACCCGAACGACGTGTTGCGGACGCCGGATGGGAAGCTGCTCGACTATCGGAAGGCCGCTGACCGTCGCCGCATTCACGAATACGCCTATGAGGGCTCGTGGTGGGTGAATCTCGACTCGATCGAGGCCACGGCGAAGTCGATCATGGCTCGCGATTACACGCAGGCCGGGCGGTTCTTCGGGAATCTGCTGCTGCGCGGTGCTGGCAAGTGGCTTGAGGATGGCGAGTGGGAGTCGAAGAAGGACGAGACGATCACGGTCTCTCCTCGTACGGCGGTTGCGCTGGGCTTCGACGGCTCGGACAACAACGACCACACCGGGTTGCGCGCCGAGACGCTCGACACGCTGCATCAGTTCACACCTCGGTGGGGTGTGAATCAGGAGCCGACGCTGTGGAATCCGACTGAGCATGGTGGTCGAGTCCCTCGCGGTGACGTGATGCGGGCTATCCGCGATGTCGCTACTCAGTTCCAGATCGTCCGGGCCTACTTCGACCCGCCGATGTGGGAGACAGAGATTGATGACCTGGCTTCGGAGTTCGGTGAGGGCGTGTTCATCAAGTGGCCGACGTACCGGATTGCACCGATGCATGGTGCTCTCGAGCGGTTCCGGACGGACATTACGAACACGGACTCGCGTTTCACTCACGATGGCGACGCGAAGGTAGCGGATCACATGAGTAACGCGGTGATGCGCTCCAAGGAGATGGACCCGCTGACGAAGGTTCGCCGGTACATCCTTGGAAAGCCTG
Organism: Rathayibacter rhapontici; assembly: GCF_001995175.1. GTDB lineage: Bacteria > Actinomycetota > Actinomycetes > Actinomycetales > Microbacteriaceae > Rathayibacter. Next base: position 22,720 of record NZ_MUKN01000017.1, on the reverse strand, counting down.
TCGGCGAGGACCACCGCAAAATCGACTACACCATGTCCAGCGTTCTCGCCCATGAGGCGGCAATGGATTCCATCAAGTCCGGTTGGGCTGAGGCGAACAACACGGTTCTTGTGTTCCGACGTTAGGGGAGGTTCTGGATGCCCCTGAACGACGACGAATCGAACCTGTTCAAGAAGCTGCAGTCGCTCCACTCGCGTGCGCAGCGTGAGATCGGCTACTACAACGACGTGTACGAGGGCCAGGAGAAGCTGAAGCAGCTTGGGCTGTCGATTCCTCCCGAGCTCGAGCACTTCGCGGTGTGGCTCGCTTGGCCCGCTACGGCCGTGGATTCCATCGAGGAGCGCCTGAACGTCACGGGCTTCCGGATGCCGGGGATGACTGCTGACGAGTCCCTGTGGGGCGTGTGGACGTACAACAACATGGACGAGCGCCAGTCGTTCGCTCACATCGACGCGCTCGCTCTCGGACGCTCCTACCTCTGCGTGGGAACGAACGAGGAAGACAGCGACTACCCGCTGATCACGGTCGAGTCCCCGCAGGAGATGACCGCGATTCGCGATCCTCGGACGCATCACGTGACTGGCGCTGTGCGTCAGTACGTGGGTGACGACGGGGCGCGTCGAGCGACTTTGTACCTGCCGAACGTGACCTATTGGCTGCGTCTCGACAAGTCGAAGTGGGTAGACGAGTACGACCCCGACGTGCACAACTTGGGGACAGTCCCGGTCGTGCCGATGGTGAACCGTTCACGCGCCACTCGTCGGCGTCGCGCGGTGCTCGAGGGCGTGTCGGAGATGGCTCGCGTCATCCCCGTTGCGGAGAGCGCCTCGCGTGCGGTAACTAACCTGCAGCTCGCGCAGGAGTCGATTGCGGCTCCGACTCGTGGCGTGCTCGGTGCGACCAAGTCGGACTTCATCGACGAGGCCGGCAACGTGCTTCCCGCGTGGGAGACGTACTACGGCGGGGTGTGGGCGCTTGCGAACAAGGAAGCGAAGACGTTCCAGTTCGATGCGGCGGATCTCGGGAACTGGGACAAGGCCGTGACGATGTACGCCCGGCAGGCATCGGGTCTGACTGGTCTTCCCATCGATCACTTCGGCGTGAACACGAACAACCCTCCGTCCGCTGAGGGTCAGCGCGCGGGTGACACCCGGCTGATCAAGCGCACGGAGCGGAAGCAGACGCCGTTCGGTCACAGCTACGAGTCGATGCAACGCCTCGTGATGAGGTTCCGTGACGGCGAGTGGGACCCGGATGCCCGCCGGATGGAAACGATCTGGCAGGACGCCGGAACCCCGACGATCGGCATGGTCACCGACGCGATCGTGAAGCGCTACCAGGCAGGTCTTACCGACTGGGAGACGGCGCAGGAGCGGCTGGGTGAGACGCCTGAGGCGATCCGCAAGATGAAGCAGCGGCGCGACGCTGACGCGAACCTGGGCGTCAATTTCGGCGACACGGCCGCGTCCGGGAGTTTCGCCGCTGAGGAGTAGCCGTGCCTTCCGTTGAGTCGATCGCTGATGCCAGGCAGGCGTCACTGATCGGGCTCAGCGAGAAGCTGGCGACTCGTGGTCGGCGGGCTTGGAGTCAGGTCGATTTTGCCGCTCTTGACGCGTCTTGGGCAGTAGTCGCACCAGCCTTGGCCATGTCGCTCAACGCGGCGCAGGTTCAGGCTGCTGCTGGCTCGGATCGGTACGTTTCGCGACTCTCGACGGAGTACGACTTCGACGAGGAGCCGACTTCGCTTGTCCCGCAGGCGTTCGCCGGTGTCGACGGCTCCGGTAGGGGCATCGAGACGGGCCTGTACGGGGCTGTGACGGCCACGAAAGAGGCGGTGCGTGCCGGACTTGGTGCTCGGGAGGCGATGCTTTCTGGGGCCACCTACCTGGCGACGATGCTGAAGACGGCGTTGGCTGATCAGGCGCGTAGTTCCGACATGGTCGCGTCGGTTGGCCGTGGGTACGTGCAGTACGTCCGCATGGTGGAACCGGGCGCGTGCTCGCGATGCATGGCGCTGGCGGGCAGTGACCGGTTCTCGAAGCAGTTCCAACGGCACCCGGCATGCCGTTGCACTACTCGCCCGGTTCCGCTCGAGGAAGCGCGTGAGCGGAACTACAAGGGTCCCAACGACCTGTTCGAAGAGCTATCACCAGCCGAGCAGGATCGGCGGTTCGGCAAGGCGGGGGCGCAGGCCATCCGTGACGGCGCCGACCTCGGACAGGTCGTCAACGCCCGTCGAGGCATGGGCCGACCGAAGTCCTACGCGGACTACTCGCGCATGACCAAAACGACGATCGGGCGGCGCCCAGACGGCACTCCGGTGCGGGTCTACGCAACGTCAGAGGGCACCACGTCCCGCGGCGGTTTCGGTCGGCGCGAGGAGAACCGGGTGCGTCTCGCTGGCGACCGCTACACGTCAGCTCGACGCGTCCGACTGATGCCCGAATCAATCCTCGAGATCGCGGGCGACGACCAGGCGCTACGGCAGGCATTCCTACGAGACGCCGGCTACCTCGAGTACAAGCCCAACGGCGGCTACGACCTCGCGGCCATCGCCGAGCAGCGCAGACAGGATCGCGTCCTCGTGAACCGAGCGACCATCCGCTACGGCAACTTCACGTTGGGCAACTAGCCCGCACACATTCTCCCGACGCATGCGATGTGCGGCCGGGTCTTTCCGCGATGGAGGAACCACATGGAAGACACCTGCAAGCCGATCTGGACTCGCCCTGCACCGTCGGTCATGGAGATGCGAGGAATTCGCTTCCTCACCGCTCCGGATGACGAGGCAACTCCTGGGGCGCCCGTAGATCCGCCGAAGCCGGATGGGGATAAGCCTCTCGGTGATGGCGGGGAGAAGGCGTTGAAGGCGGAGCGGGCAGCCCGTTCGGCCGCTGAGCGACGTGTCGCTGAGCTTGAGGCGGAGGCGCAGAAGCGTGCTGATGCCGAGCTCACGGAAGTCGAGCGGCTGAAGAAGGAGAACGCGACTCTCACTGAGCAGAACGCGAAGTCGGAGCGCGACGCTCTGCGCAACGCGGTCGCTCTCGAGAAGGGGCTCCCCGCGAGCCTCGCCGCGCGACTCATCGGCTCGACCCGCGAAGAGATGGCGGCTGACGCCGACACGCTCCTCTCGGTGATCCCGCAGGCGCAGTCGACCAACCCTCGCCCCGACCCCTCGCAGGGACCCAAGAGCACGCCGTCCGGCGGCTCGGTCGATGCGGGAGCGGCCCGGTATCGCGAGAAGCACCCGCCCAAGAAGTAACCCCCTCAACTCTCCAAAGGAGACCCCATGGACCTCGCGCCTCGCGTCGAGTCGTTCGGGTCGGACGACCAGTCCTGGCTCGACTCGGCACACGGACAGGACGCCGCGATCAGCGGCACTGTCACCCTCACCTCGTCCGGCCTCACCGCCGGCACCCACTACCCGTCTGGGCACCTGCCTTCGGGCACGAAGCTCGGCAGGATCACCGCGTCGGGCAAGTACGGCCTCTACGACGACGCTGCCACCGATGGGCGCCAGACGCTCGTCGGACACCTGCTGACCGGCCAGAAGGTCGGCAGTGGCGACATCGTCGTGCCGATCCTCGTGCACGGTCGCGTCAACGAGTCCAAGCTTCCGTTCGCCATTGACGCCGCCGGTAAGGCCGACGTCGCGGGCCGTATCCAGTACATCTAAGGAGGGCTGAGAAATGCTGATCACTACCGACTACATCACGCCCACCGAGCTGACCGGGTACGCGCGCGCCGCGCTCGCCGACCTCGAGGCCAACCAGTTCACCCTGTCGCAGTTCCTCCCTTCGGAGAACGTCGACGACCTGAACTACCGCTTCTCCCGTGGCGGGCAGGGACTCGCCGAGGCGGCCACTTTCCGCGCGTTCGACGCTGAGTCCGCGATCGCTTCGCGCCCCGGTGTCACCCGCGTCACCGGCGAGCTCCCCCCGATCTCGCGGAAGATCAAGCTCTCCGAGTACGACCGTCTCCGTCAGCGCCAGCTCCCCGACCAGATTGTGAACGCGGTGTTCAACGACACCGACCGCATGGTCCAGTCGGTCGCTGCGCGCATCGAGCTCGCTCGGGGTGCCGCTCTTGCCACTGGCAAGGTCAGCATCAACGAGGACGGCGTGATCGCTGACGTCGACTTCGGTCGCCGCGCCGGTCACACCAACCAGGCGCCCGGCACCCTGTGGACGGTTTCCGCTTCGGCGACTCCGATCGCTGACCTCATCGCCTGGTCGACGCCTACCGCACGAACAACGGTGGTCAGAACCCCGGCGCGATCCTCACTTCGCAGGCGGTGCTGTCCGCGATCCTCCGCACCGCTGAGGTCCGGGCGTTCGCCGCCACTTCTGGTGTCGCCCCGTCGATCGTCTCGCCCCTCATCCTGAACACGATCCTGCAGGCCTACGGCCTGCCCCCGATCGTCGTCAACGAGGCGCAGATCAACGTCGGCGGTGTCGCCACCCGGGTCATCCCCGCGAACAACGTCATCCTCCTGCCCGCGCCCGGCGCGTCGCAGCTCGGTGGCACGTTCTGGGGAACCACGGCCGAGTCGCTCGAGTCCGAGTTTGGCCTTGCAGGAGACGAGCCCGGAATCGTCGCCGGCTCCTACTCGACGAAGGACCCGGTCGCGGTGTGGACGAAGGCGGCGGGCATCGCGCTCCCCGTGCTCGCCAACCCCGACCTCACCTTCCAGGCGGTCGTGGCCGCATGAGCGAGCTGATCTCGTACGTCACCGTCCATGACGAGGATGGCGTGTCGCACACGTTCGCTCCGGGCGACGAGGTGCCCGCCTGGGCCGTGAAGGCGATCCAGAACAAGTCGGTCTTCAAGCCCGCGCGGGCTTCGAAGCCGGACGAGAAGTAACGGAGGGGTGCGCGATGGCTGGACCGGCTACGTCGCAGGATCTAGCGGATAGTCGTTGCGCACCCTCACCGAGCAGGAGCAGACGGTCGGGTCGAAGCTTCTCGGGGACGCGTGGGCGATCATCGTCTCGCGAGTTCCGGGGGCCGAGACTCGACTGGCTGACCCTGTATTTACGTCGCTGGCGACTCAGGTGCAGTGCTCGATGGTGCTGCGTGTCCTTCGCAATCCTGAGGGCAAGCTCGAGGAGCAGGGCGATGACTACCGCTACCGGCTCGATGCGGCCGTGTCGACCGGAGCGTTGTACCTGTCAGACGCGGAGTTCGCGATGCTGACGCCGTCTGGCGTGGCTTCTTCGGGAGCGTTCACCATACGCCCGGCAGGCTACGCGCGTTCTCGCTCGTGGGATGCGGAGTCCGGGTGGTGAGCGTTCACGGCGTGCTCGGGCAGGGCCGCCGATTCATCGACGCCTGATGACGGAGACGGTCGCAATCGGCACCCTCACCTCCGAGCCGGGGCCGAACTTCGAGACGGTCGAGTCAATCGGCTCCCCGGTCTACTCGGGTCCCGCTCGCCTGAAGTGGTCTTCTACGACGGTTTCTGACGCGTCGGCTGCTGGTCAGTCGGCTTCGGTGCAGTCGGTGGTTTTGAAGCTGCCTGTGGGCACGTCAGGGGTGCATGAGGGCATGTACGCGATCGTGTCGGCGTCGTCGGTTGATCCGGGTCTTGTGGGTCGGCGGTTTCGTGTCGCTGGTCAGCCGGAGTCGGGTCAGGTGACGGCGTTGCGGTTCCCGGTCGAGGAGGAATCCTCGTGAGCGGCGTGTCCTATGACTTCAGCGAGCTGCGGACGTTGAGCGCTGACCTTGCCGTGGTGGCGAAGGTTGAGGTGCGGAAGTCGATGCAACAGTCGGCGATCCGGACAAAGAAGTTTTGGGCGGATGACGCACGCCGTTCGTTCGGCAGGTCGATCGCTCGCCGGTATGCGCCGACCATCGACTACTCGGATCTGCGGATGCTCGCCGCGTCGGACAACACCTATCGCGTGGATGTCGGCCCGAACCTGAAGCGTTATGGCGGCAAGACGGGTCGAGGCGGTCTGATCCCGTCGCTGGGCATTCTCGAGGAAGCCAACAAGGGCGTCCGCGGGAATGCGCGCGGTTCGATCGATCGTGCGCAGGTGTTCGCTGAGCGTGAGTTCGTGGATCGCATGCAGCTCGCGGTGGATCAGTCGTTGCGGAAGCGGGGGCTGTGATGATCCGTGAGCATTACGAGGCAGTCGCGGCTCTGCTGACGGCTGACGCGGACCTCGCCGGCAAGGTGCATGCGTCGGCTCTGGTGTCTCCGGATGGGAAGTTGCAGCGGTCTACGTACGTGATCGTCTACCCGACGCCGCCGGATGAGCTGAACGATGAGCGCACTGCGGTGAAGGCTCGCGTGGACTCGAAGGCGACGTACCACTACGAGGTGCGTGCCGTGTCGGTGTCTGCGCTGGGTTGCGCGGACCTCGTCGACCGGCTTCTCACCCGCTTGGTCGGCGCCACCCCTGTGGTCGCTGGCCGGAAGGTGTCCTCGCTTGAGCTCGACACCGTCGACCGCGTCCTCCCCGATACCAACGTGTCGCCGCCCCTGTACTACTGCGATGTCACGTTCATGTTCATCTCCCGGAAGGACGTCTCGTGAGTTTCGTTCGAGTGAGATCCGTCGATGGTGCTTTGCACGAGTTCGACGCCCCCGTGGCGCTGGTCGCTGCGTTCCCCGACCGCTACAAGGTGCTCGACAAGTCGCCGGTTTCCGAACCGCGGCCGTCGAAGCACGTCATCCGGCCTGCACGTAAGCGGTCCGGTTCCAATTCCGTGGGCGAATCTACGAAGGAGAAGCCTGATGGCATTTGACGTCGAAATTCCCGAGGGCATTCTCGCGGATGACAACTTCCTGGCCGTGTGGGTGCCCGCGATTGCGGACATCAACGCGCCGACCGCCGCTGAACTGAACGGTGCCACGGTGATCCCGCTGTCCCTGTGGGTCGGTGAGGGTGAGTACAACCACACGGTCAACGACGCGCCGATCACGGCGAACCGTGTCGGGGTGGCTCAGCCGGTGCAGTACGACGGGACCGACGAGCACACGCTCGAGATCTCGTACGTGTACACGAATACGGCCGATGACGAGCTGCGTCTCGCGCTCCCGTACCGGGCGACCGGCTACATCGTGGAGCGTTTCGCCGTGGATCGTGAGCTCGCGTTCGCCGCGGATCAGGTCGTGGACGTGATCCCTGTTCGCGCGGGTCGTCAGCGCAAGGTCATGCCCACCCGCAACACGGAGCTCAAGCGCATCCAGCGCCTCAACGTCCGCCGCCGTGTGGCGACCGATGTCGAGGTCGTCGCTGGGGCGTAACCCCCACCTACCCCTGCCGGGCGTACAACCGCGCCCACGGAGCGCCCGGCAGGCCCACCATCCGAGGGCGTTTCCGTGGGAGGAACATCATGACCGGACTAGCCGGCCTCAGCCAGCTCATCGACACGACGAGCAAGACACCCCGCCCCGATCGCGACCCGAACATGCACGTGGACGTCGCCGCCCTCGTCGGCGAGCACCTGGTTTCCCTCCGGTTTCGCGCGATCGATCCGGAGGAGTGGGCTCGCCGGACGTACGAGTCGACGCCTCAGCCGGGCGTGGAGAAGGATCAGACGTTCAAGTACAACGTGCGTGAAGTGGCGAAGGATGTCGCGCAGGTTTCCGGTTACCTCGTGGACGAGGACAGGCCGGAAGAGTTCATCCCTGCTACGACATGGGCGGAGCTGTGGCCGATCCTGTCCGGCCCGACCAGGGTCGACATCTTCAATGCGGTTTTCATCCTCAACCAGGGCATGCCTCAGATGCGGACCATCGCAGCAAAAAAAGCGCGACTCCGCACGCTCGAGCAGTCCGCCGACTCGCCCGAGAGCTTGGAGTCTCACCCCGCAGGCTCGGCGGGTGGGAGCCCCGTGAGGTCATCGAAATCGAGCGGGACGAGCAAGGACGCATCTCCCGCCTCGTCGCCTCCCGCGAGCCCGAGTGGGACGGCGAACAGGTCGCCGCGCTCCTCGCCTCGAGCGAAGAAGACAGGGACCGGGGACCGCACGGCTTCCCGATGAGTGTCGCGACGGACCCGGCATATGAGGGGCGATTCGTCGTGCATCAAGACACCGACTTCGCGCAAGAGGCGATTGATCGGCAGAAGGAAACGGACCGCGCCAAGTACGGCGAGAACGACCTGCGCCGCGGGGCCATTTACTCGGTGAAGCTCCGAGACAAGTAACTGAACAGAGCGAGGAGCTGACCGCATGCCGGAACGCGTCACACAGATCAGTCTCCTCGCTAAGGTCGGCAGCTACATCGCGGATATGAAGAAGGCTTCGCGTGCCACGCAGGACTCCACGGCGGAGTCTGAGGCGGCGCTGAGGAAGCAGCACGAGGCGATGTCCGAGGTGGGCGCCCAGGCAACGGTCATGGGCGGGCTGATCCTCGCTGGCGTCGGTGTCGCGGTCGCGAAGTTCGCGGAGTTCGACAAGGCGATGTCTGAGGTTCAGGCGTCCACGCACGAGAGCGCCGACAACATGGCGCTCCTGCGCGATGCCGCCCTCGACGCGGGCGCGAAGACCGCGTTCTCTGCGACCGAAGCGGCCAACGCGATCGATGAGCTCGCGAAGGCGGGCATCTCAACGGCGGACATCACGGGCGGCGCGCTCGCCGGGTCCCTCGACCTCGCCGCCGCCGGTGGCCTCGGCGTCGCCGACGCGGCCGAGATCGCTGCCACGGCGATGACGCAGTTCAACAAGAAGGGCTCCGAGGTCCCGCACATCGCGGATCTCCTCGCGGCTGGCGCTGGCAAGCGCAGGGCTCCGTTGAGGACCTCGCCGCCGCGCTGAACCAGGGTGGACTTGTCGCGTCGCAGGCTGGTTTCTCCATCGAGGAGACCACGGGAACGCTGGCGGCATTCGCGTCCGCTGGCCTCCTCGGCTCCGACGCGGGCACGTCGCTGAAGACCGCGATCCTCGCGCTGCAGAACCCCTCCGCTAAGGCCAAGGGCCTGATGGAGGACTACGGGATCTCCGTCTACGACGCGCAGGGCAGCATGCTCGGCATGTCCGAGATCGCCGGGCAGCTCGAAGCTGCGTTCATCGGCAAGACCGACGCTGAGCGGGACTCGACCCTTGCAACGATCTTCGGGTCCGACGCTGTCCGCGCTGCGAGCGTGCTCTACAACCAGGGCGCCGACGGCATCCAGGCTTGGATCGACAAGACCAACGACGCGGGTTACGCGGCGATCACGGCGGCGATCAAGCTCGACAACCTCGCGGGCGACATGGAGTACCTGCAGGGGTCGATCGACACCGCGCTCATCCAGGCAGGCTCGGGCGCCAACGAGGTACTGCGCGAGATGACTCAGCGGGCAACTGATCTCGTCGACTGGTTCGGCGCGCTCCCCGCCCCGATCATCTCCACCGGCATGGCGATCGCAACGACTGTCGGAGGGTTCACGCTCCTTGGCGGGCTGCTCCTTGTTGGGGCAACCCGTGTCGGTGACATGAGGCGCAACCTCATCACGCTGAACACGGAGATGCCGAAGACTGCGAAGTTCGCGACGGGCGCCGCGAAGGGGCTCGGTGCGATTGCTGCACTGGCGACCGTTGCGACGGTCCTGTCTGCAATCGCGACGGCCGGTTTCAAGGGTGCGGCTGGTCTCGAGGAGACGGCGAAAGCTGCGAAGTCTCTCGAGGGCTTGGACACGCTGTTCGCAGATCTCGATGGCGCCTCGGAGGTCGAGGACCTCGGGTCTGCGTTGGACGTAGTCCTCGGCGACGACATGAACTCGAAGATCAACAGGTTCGTGTCGGGCGTCAACCAGGCGTTCGGCGGACCGATCCAGGATGGCGTGAAAGCCACCCGCGACCAGTTCGCTGGGCTCGACATGAACCTCAAGGCGCTGGTTGAGGGTGGCGCTGCCGATACCGCGGCCGAGCAGTTCGAGCGCATGGCCCAGGCCGCTTTGGCTCAGGGGTACTCGATCGAGCAGGTCAAGGAGATGTTCCCGCAGTACGAGGACGCGCTCATCGGCGCTTCTGAGGCGCAGGAGGGTGGCGCCGCTTCCGCGGAGAAGAACGCCAAGCAGCTCGAGGTACTGGCAGGTAAGGCGCAGTCCGCCGAGGTCGACATCGATGCGCTTGCAGACGCGATCCGTGGCTTCGGTTCGGCGCAATTGAACGTGAACTCAGCAACCCGCGAGTTCGAGGCGTCGATCGACGCGCTTACTGAGTCGGTCATCGCGAACGGCGTGTCGCTGGACGTGTCGACTGAGCAGGGCCGTTCGAACCAGGGTGCGCTTGACGCGATCGCCCAGTCGGCTCTGGGTGCTGCTGCGGCGATCCTAGAGCAGACGGGAAGCCAGGAGGATGCGTCTGCCGCGGTTGCTCGTGGTCGTGATGAGCTGATCCGATCGTTGGAGCAGTTCGGCATCACCGGTGCCGCCGCCCAGAAGTACGCGGACGATTTGGGCCTCATTCCCGGCAGCGTCTCCACCGCGGTGGGCCTCACTGGCATCCCGGAAGCGCAGACCGAGATCGACTCGTTCATCGACCGCAACAACGGCGCCACGATCTACATGACGGCCAGCGTGCAAACGAAGTTCGATAGCGCGTTCGCGCTGCCCGGAGCTGGCCTCTCGTCGTCTGGCAGTGGCGTCCTGAAGAAGGCGGATGGCGGCACGATCTGGGGGCCCGGCACGGCATGGTCGGACACGGCTGGCATCTATGCGCTCTCCACGGGCGAAGAGGTCGTCAGTAACAAGTACGGCCAGGCGGACAAGCACCGCACCACGCTGAAGGCGATCAACGGTGGGGCTTCGATCGATGACCTGCGCGGCATGCTCTCGGGCGCATTCGCTGACGGTGGCACCGCGGGCCGCGTGAGTGCGTACGACCCGGCGGTCTACGCGGGTGCGTACGCGAGCGAGGGTCGCAGCTTCTCACCGGGCACCGGTGGCGGCTGGGGCGGGGCGAGCTCGGCAACCTCTACGACCACGCTCGCCATGGTCATCAACCCGCAGCCGCGACAGTCGGAGCGAGAGATCGGTCAGGCCGCAGCGGACTGGCAGACGGCACGACTGAGAGGACTGTGATGTTCCCTCCTGTGGCTGGTGACGTGATCACCCTTGATGACTTCGTGCTGCATTCGGAAGACGCACACACGGGGTTCTCGATCAACACGGACGAGTTCCTGGGCTGGTACGACTCGGTGGATTTCCGCCGCGACGAGACCCTGTTCACGTCCGCGCACGGTGGGTTCGACAGTCCCGGCTACCTGGGGGCGCGCACCCTGACGTGGGGTGGCATGTGTGAGGCGGACAGCCCGGAGGAGTTGCGTCGGTACGCGCGAGCGTTCGGCGCTCTCCTGTGGCATGGCCGCACCGGTCGTGTGGTCGTGCGCCGCGGATCGGACGTCACGCACACGCTCGCCCAGCGGACCATGTCGAGCTTCGAGATTCTGCCCGGCGATCTCCTCGCGCGGTGGAAGCTGCAACTCCGCTGCCCCGACCCGCGCATCTACGGGGAACGACGCGTGTTCGAGCAGGAACCCGCATACCACTACGGATCATTCCCCGCGCTTCCTGTCATGGACGTTTACGGAGTGCTGCCCATCGGCACGACGATCAACGGCCCCGACGGGAAGCAGTACGAAATCACCCGCCCAATCGCGGCAGACGAGCAGGTGTCGATCGACATGCGCGATGGCCGTCTCCGCGTCAACGGGCAGTTCGTTGCTGGTGGCGTCGGCCGCGCGGACACGTGGGCGATCCCGCCGGGCGTCCAGTTCGAGCACACCGCCACCAACCTCGCCGTCCTCAAGGTGACCGTCACGGACACGCACCTCGCCGGCTGATCGGAGCGCACATGTGGAACTGGTGGATCTGCGACCTGCAGACCGGTGACCGGCTCTACAAGGTCATCCCCGCGGACGGCAACTGGAATACCTCCGCGAGTCAGCCGGGCGGTGGCGCGCACAGTTTCATCCTCCACGGGCCAGTACTGCCAGGGCTGAGCAAGGCGCAGTGGCAGGACATCGCCCACTCGTGGACGCGCGTGCTGGTGCAGTCCTGGGATGACGAGGACCCGATCTACGCGGGCATCGTCATCTCGTGGGAGTGGGACGAGGACGCTCAACGGCTGATCCTCAACCACGTCGAACTCCGTGCGATCTTCTCCCGCCGCTTCACGTGGGGGCACCGCGGCTACGACGTCGGGACGGCGCTCGAGTTCGCGGACCGTGCACCCGATGGCGCGCTGCGGGCAATCGTGGAGCGCGCCACGAACGACGCGGCTCCGGCTGATCATCCGTGGCGTCTCCGCGTCGCCCGCCCCATCGACGCTCCTGGCGACCTGACGATGAAGTGGGAGAACGACGGCTTCGAGACAATCGAGGACGCTCTCGAAAGCCTCGAGAAGGCCGGGCCGCACATCTATTTCCGTCCCCGCTGGGACGACAGCTACCGGCTCGAGCATCTCGCCCTCGCAGGCAACCCGCTCCTGACCGGCGAAGTGGTCGAAGCGTTGGCGACGTCGCACAGTCCGATCGTGCGCGACATTCGGGTGAAGAGCGACGCGGCCTTGCAGCTCACGGGCGTGTTCGCGCTCGGTAACGGGCAGGGCGAGTCGATGAAGGTCGGTTTCGCGGGCACGTTCGACGGGTTCACGACGCCGATCCTTGACCGCAGTATTTTCGGGAAGTCCGAGGAGAGCAAGCCGGTCCTCGACGCGATGGCTGCCGTGGATCTCGAGACTCATCGGGAGCCGATCAGTCAGCGCAGCTTCAGCATCATCGCGGGTCTCCTGCCTGTTCCGCCCGGAAGATTCACGATCGGCAGTCGCGTCCGTCTCGGCTGGTTCGGGCACGTGTTCATCGAGGACGGCTGGCAGCAGCTCTACGTCATCGGCATCTCCGGGAACCTCACGGAAGAGCTCGCGCTCACAACACAGGAGGTGTGACGTGGCGATCGACAACCCGGAAGACAACAGCCTTGCCGCGCTCTGGCGGCTCGTGAAGCGTCTCGCGTCCGCGAACCCGCTGAACAACGGCAGCGTTGACCGTGGCGCGCTCACCATCCGTTCACCCGAGGGTCTGGTCGTCGGCGATGAAGCGACCGGCGCTGAGGGTGGCGGGTCCGCGAAGGTCTTCGGCCTCCTCAACGTGCTCGGCAAGATCGACCTTTTGGGGCGCCTGCACCTGAAGGGGAGCGGCCGTGTCATCTCTTCGGAGGCCGGTGATACTTCCCATTCGATGCAGCTCTTCTATGAGGGCGGGATCGGCTACGTAGTCAGCTACGGCATTCCGATGCAGATGCGAGCGTGGGACAGCATCGTCAGCCTCAATGAGAACGGTCTGTCAATTCAGGGCGGCGGAGGCATCATCACGATGTCAGAGGACTCGACTCAGATCATCGGCCCCGATGGTGACAGTGCTGTCTGGACCGAGTACAAGGACGGCAACTACTTCATCTACAACCTGCCGACCAGCTGATGCCCACGATCGGCGAGTTCTACGAAGAGCCGGATCACTGGGGAGACGCCTACGGCGCGACCGCTGGCCGCCCGAACGCTCACCGCGGGCAGGACATCAACGGCTGGCGACCGGCACGGGAATCCCGAACCTCTTCGCAGGGACGGTCGTCTTCTCCGCATGGGGCGGCGGACTCGGCTGGCAGGTCGTCGTGCAGCGCGCCGACGGCCTCCGCATGGGGCACTCCCACCTCGATGCGAAGGGCCGTCCCGTCGGGGCGTTCCTCGAAGCGGGTGATGTCGTTGGCCCGATTGGCGATACGGGCTCGTTCAGCCGCGGCACGCACGACCACGTCACGGCCTCATGGAGTGGCGATCTCTCGCCGGCCTTCGCCGCGGTCGTCGACCCTCGTCCGTACATCCGCGAGGCGCTTGGCGGCGACCCAGGCGCAGGCGACCCCGGCGGTGGCGACCCCTACGACCCGGACCCCGACGACCCGGCGCTCCCGGGGAACCTGTTCGTCCACCCGGACGGACGACTGGTTCTGGTCAGCGCAGGCCGCGGCAACCTTGCCATCGCCACTGATGGGCACCTATTCAAGGCCGAACTCGGGCAGGGCAACGTCGTCCGCGAGTCAGACGGCCGCATCACTCGCGCCTGACTGAACTCAAGGAGACCACATGCGCATCATCAAGGCGGCCCGTGGGCGCATGACCAGCCCCTTCGGCGCGAAGAACGTCCCGGGCGCGAACGTGAAGTCGCACGGCGGAACCGACTGGGGCCACGGCAACGCGACGAAGGACGACCTCCGCATCGTCGCTCCCGCCGCCGGGACGGTCACCGTCGCCGGCTGGTTCGGCACCTACGGGAACCGCATCGTCATCGACCACGGCCGCGACGAGAACGGCGACCACTGGGAGACCCTCATCGCTCACCTCGCCGAGTTCCTCGCGGAGGTCGGCGAGTGGGTCGAGCAAGCCGAAGAGGTCGGCGTCATGGGCAACACGGGCACGAAGTACGTCCACTGCCACCAGGAGCTCCGGAAGAACGGCCGCCAGGTCGACCCGGCTCTCTATCTCGTCGCCACCGGCGGCGGCGCAAACACCACCCCCGCCCAGGCCACCGATCCCCAGGAGGACGAATTGCCCACCACCGCTCAAGTTTGGGACGAGCCCCAGCCCTCGCTCGGCAAGAACGCCCCGTCCATCGTCCTCCGCGACGCGAACAGCGCTGCCCAGGAAGCCCGCGACGGCGTCAACGACATCAAGTGGGTGAAGCACCGCAACATCGACGCCCCGACTGACGTCGTCCTCGCGGACACCCTCGTCACCGCGCAGCTCGGCAACGCGAAGCTCGACGCTCTCACCGCAGCCGTCGCAACTCTGGCCGCATCCGCTGGGCTCGACCCCGCCCGTGTAGAGGCCGCAGTCGAGTCCGCCGTGAAGGACGCGGTCGCTGGCGGCATCCAGATCTCGACGACCCTCTCGGACGACTCGCTCGCGTCGATCGCTCGAGCGGTCGCCGACGAGCAGTCCCGCCGCCTCAGCCAGTAGCCCCTCCTCGCCTCTGAGAGGAGGAACGCCTGTGGACGTCGTCCTCGAGACAATCCTCAGATCCCCGGCGACACCGACCGGCCTGGCCCTCATGTTCGCGGCCGTCCTCGGCATCGCCTTCATCCGCGGGCAAGTAGTGCCGCGGTCAACGGTCGACCTGCTGCTCGGCGTCGAACGCACCCGCGCGGAGGACTACAAGGCCGCGTGGGAGTCCGAGCGGGAGAAGAACGCAATCCTCCTGGATTCCGTTCAACAGCTCCTCGTGTACGCGAAGACCGCTGACCGCGTCCTGACCGCACTCCCCGAGGCGCACAAGTCGAACGGGGAGGGGGCCACATGAGGTGGTGGAAGCGCACGCTAGCGACCGCCGAAACGGGAGTCGACGAGGCTGCTGCAGCTCGCAAGTCATCCGAAGAGTCGCTTGAAGAAGTCAAGAAGATCGTCCCGCACGTCGAAGAAGTAACCCGGTCGCTGGACATAACCCGAACCAACAACCACTTCGCGATCCGCATCGCCGCAGCGTACGGATATGCCCAGCCGGGGAAGGCGCCAGAGTGACCGAGCTCGAATCCAACATCCTGATCGTCCTGCTCGTCATCGGCATCATCCCGATCGCCTGGTTCATCTACAGGTACATGCGTTACTCGCCGTGGTGGGAGACGGCCATTGGCCGGACGGTCCTCGGGCAGAAGTTCGCGATGCTCGCGCTCCTCTCGCTGTCCCTGCTGCTGCGGGTCCTCGGACCCGAGTACGAGTACAGGGCACTCCTCAACGCGGCGGTACTGAGCCTTCTCGTCTGGTTCTTCTGGAAGACGCTCCTCGAGCTACTGCGCGTCCAGAAAGCATCCCCTCGCCGCGACGCCCTCAAAGCGTTCTTCCGCCGCCACTCACGCAAGGAGTAACCATGTCCCACATCCAGATCACGCCGTTCAAGGCAACGCTCACCCGCGCCTGGAACGACGTGTCTCACAAGCTGATCGCCTTCCTCGCGACCGGACTCACCGCGTCGGGGCTCCTCTTCGCCCTCAACTACTTCGGCATCACGATCCCCGAGGCGCTCGCCTCGACCATCGTCGTCGTCATCTCGAGCGTCGCCGGCTACCTCAAGTCCGAGGTCATGCGCACGCCGATTCCGGTCGATCGCGCCGAGTAACACCGCCACAACCCGCCAGTACCCCTCAAACCCTCGCCCAAACAGGCGGGGGTTTTTGCATGCCCCCACACCCATCCCGGCGGCTGACCCTGACGCGCGCCGACCTCTCGACAGGAGCCCGCCGTGGTCACCATCCCGCCCATGCCCGTGAAGCTCCACCGATAGCGCCGCGATCTTCGCGTACACGAGCGCCGTCGATTCCGTGGTCCGTGAGCTGCAGTCCGCGGGTGTCCCGTCGGCGCTCGTCGGCTACCTGCGCGCCGACGACACGAATTGGGGCCTCACCCCGTACGACCCCTCGGCCACGACGCCGGTCACGAACGACTTCACGGCGCTGATCAACGCGGCGCACACGCAGCGCAAGCGGATCATCATCGACCACCGCTACCTCGTGGGCGACTCGAGCACGAAGTCGAACTGGAACGACAAGCACCTGAACATCTCCGGGTGCGGGGAGCTCATCGGCCAGGGGTCGACGATCGTCCGGCAGGAGGTCTCCCCGTCGCCGGAGGTCTCGCTGACCTCGTTCAAGCGGATGGTCATCGGCGGGTCCGACGAGAAGCACACCGTCTCGTACGCGGCCGTCGCGATGAACCAGCTCGCGAAGTTCAAGGGCGACATGGTGTGGCAGATCGTCGCCAAGCCGGGCAGCTCCTCAACTTCGGACTACTCGTCGGGCTTCTACACGTGGAGTCTCCCGGGGACGATCGTTCACGACCTGCTGTCGAAGAAGACCGACGCGTACCCCAACGGCGACCCGTCGGGCGGCAAGGTCGTCATGGCCGATGCGCTCGAAGTGCTCGGCGTGTCCTTCCTCGTCAGCGGCGCATCGTCGACCCTCGCGGAGGACAACCTCCTCAAGGGTGCGACGTCCGGCGCGACGATGAAGATCGAATCGGCCCAGCCGGACTACAACGGCTCGGCGAACAAGCGCATCCTCACCCACCAGGTGTTCGGCACGTTCCAGAACGGCGAGAACCTCCTCCGCGGAACGACGACCGTCGGGAAGATCGCCGCCAACGGTGTCGTCGTGTTCAAGACCGCGACCCGCTACGACTGGGACAAGGTCACCGCCACCCGCGTCCTCCGCAAGCTCGGCGGGTCCGTCAACGGCTACACGCCTACCGCCGCTAGCGGCAAGTTCCCCGTCGGCGACTACTTCTCCAACGTCGACTCCCGCATCGACGGCGTCACCCTCTCGACCATCAGCGACCCCAACGGCACGGGCATGGTCCGAGGCGCCGCGGTCTCCGTGTCGGGTGCCGTGAACCACCGGTACAGCAACCTCGTCGTCAAGGGCGGCTACCGCAACGCGTTCCGGCTCGCGTCGCCCTACGGCGGCAAGATCTCGAACGTCCAGGTACTGGCGCTTCCCAACGACGCGATCCAGTCCGAGGGCGCGTACGGGTACGGCGTCGAGTACGAGGGCACCGCGAAGAACTGCCTCCTCGACGGCTGCCACTTCTCGAACCTGCGCCACGGCGTCACGACCAACCCCTCCGGCAACAGCCAGTTCCTCACCGACATCTCCGACACGCTCCGCCACGGCATCCAAGAGTTCCTCTTCATCAAGGACTGCCACTCGTTCGACACGTACGCGCAGGGCTTCGACACCCACCACGGCGCCGCCGACGTGTTCTTCATCGGCTGCACCGTCAACGGCGTCGTCGCGGGTGGGCAGAAGGACTCCGGGAAGACCGGCATGGGAACCCGATCCTCGAGCACCACCTACATCGACTGCCACGTCTTCGGCGCGACCAACGGCTTCAACGACCCCACCGCCGGCACCACCGTCCCGTCCGGCAACCCGAACCCGAACGGCACCACCTGGTCACTCACACCCGAGCACTCGCGCACCCTCTACGTGAACTGCAGCGCCAACGGCTACGAGCAGTCCGGGTTCAGGCAGGGGCTCGCCGCCGAGTCGATCCACCACTCGGTCATGTACGTCGGCTGCTCCGCGGACGACGGCGGGCAGACCGCCTACGACACGGTCGGCTGGGACCTGACCGGCGTGAACACCTACATCATCGATCCGCGCCCGGGCCGCAACAAGCTCGCGATGTTCAACATCGAGCCGGGCAGCTACTACGGCCCCACCCCGACGAGCCCCGTGAAGCACACGATCGCGTTCGTCGGCGACATCTTCGCGGACTTCTCGCGGAACACCTCGACGACCACGGACCTGATCCGCGTCAAGGGACACGCCACGTCCGGAGTCACCCGTCTCGCGATCGCTGCGGACGCGGCGGTCATGCAGAAGGCGGGCACGGGAACCATGCCCGCGGCGATGGTCAACGTCGTCGGCGGGCACGTGACCCTCGCGTCCGCTGCGGGCGCGCAGGTCGTGAACCTCAACGGCGCCGACCCGATCCCGACCTACAAGAAGACCTCAGGGACAGTACTGACGGCCAGCCTGCCGACGTCGAAGTGGAGCTGATCGCATGGGGTTCGGTGACGGGCCGTTCGGGGAAGGCCCCTTCGGCGGGGAAGTAGTCCCGCCTCCCACCCCACCACTCGCGCCCGTCTCGGTGGCGGTGTCCGAGTTTTGGTCGACCGGCGCCGTCTTCACGTGGGATGGTCCGACGCCGCTCGGCTACCGGGTGCGTCTGAACGGCGAAGGCATCGCGACTGCCGTGGAGGAGCCGGGCGCGGAACTGCTCGAGCTCACCCCGGAGACCGCGTACACGGTGGCCGTGTCCGCCAACCGGGTCGATGGCGTCGAGACGTTCTCCGAGCCTGTCTCGTTCACGACTCCCGCGTCCGGTGAGACGCCGCCCATCGAGGAGCCGGAAGAGCCCGAAGAGCCGGAGATCCCGGAAGAGCCTGAGGAGCCCGGCGAGCCTGAGATCCCCGGCGTCCCAGAGACGCCCGCGGATGCCGAGCTGCGGTGGAAGACCGCCATCGGGGACACGGAGATCCTCAACGAGGGCTCCTCCGAGGGCATCGTTGTCGCGGACGACGCGATCAACACGCCCGACTACACCTCCTACGACCTGTGGACGAACCAGCTCGCACGCCGTCTCAACACCACGTCCGTCAACCACCACAACGGTGGACGCACCCGCATCGACGTCGCACTCGCGATGCTCACCGCGGGCACGTCCGCGTTCAAGCCCAACGTCCACAAGCTGTGCATTCAGGCAGCCGGCGGCAACGACGTCGGCCACTTCTGGAACACCGAGGTCGGCAAGCGGGGCTTCAAGAACGCCACGTCGATGATCCTCGGCATCACCCGATCCAAGTCCAAAGTGCTCCCGGGGGGTGCGGGCGAGACCGGCACGTGGACCCAGTCGGAGAAGCAGTACTCCGGCTCCACGCGGAAGTCGATCGTCCCCGGCTCGACGCAGACGATCACCTTCACCGGCGTCGGCGCGACACTGGCGATGCTCGGCTACACCGACCACGACGGCGGCGACCTCAACGGTTCGCCCTACACGTGGTCGATCGACGGCAGCGCGCCTGTCGCGCGGTCCACGAAGTCGCAGGGGCTCACCGGAACCGACAAGACCGTCAACTCGGTCCAGCCGATCCACTTCATGGGCCTCACCCCCGGCACGCACACCGTCGTCATCACCCACACCGGAGCGGCCGGCGACCCGCTCATCGTGGACTCGCTGCACGTATGGCAGGACACCGTCCAGCAGATGCCGTTCACGCTCATGCTGCCACCCGCGAAGGCCACCACCGGCGGGCTCCTGCTGTACCCGTCCCCGCGGCCCGAGATGTCCGCGTTCGACGTATTCCGGGACCTGCAAGAGGAGGTGTTCGACGAGTTCGGCCGCGACGGCACCTTCGGCGGCATCAAGTCGACGGTCATCGACCGCTGGTATCCGCCGAACGTGTACGGCCTGCGCCTGCAGGACATGCTCCACCCCAACCATGCAGGCCACGACCGGA
Source organism: Rathayibacter rhapontici (assembly GCF_001995175.1). GTDB lineage: Bacteria > Actinomycetota > Actinomycetes > Actinomycetales > Microbacteriaceae > Rathayibacter. Next base: position 2,722 of record NZ_MUKN01000017.1, on the reverse strand, counting down.
TCTTCAGCGCCGCACTCGAAGGCCTCCTCGCGCACACGCCCACGCAGTACATCGGCGCACCTGAAGAGCCCGAGGTGCCGGTCGATCCGACGCTTCCCACGAAGCCGATCATCGGGCCGCCGAACGTCGACGGCAGCACGGTCCTCTTCACGTGGACATCGACCGCGGGCAGCTCACCGATCGCCTACTACGACGTGCACGTGGACGGCGCGACCGAACCGGTCACGTCTCTCGCTCCGACGTACGCCGCGTTCAATGTGCCCCCGTCGTCGTCCGTGAGCGTCCAGGTCGTTGCCGTCGACACGGACGAACGAAGGTCGGCCAAGTCCGCGCTCTCCATCGCAACGACCGACGCCGCACCGGAAGTGCCGACACTCCCCGGAGCGCCCGGGACACCCGTGATCGGCGCGCCCGTCATCCGAGGCGAGTCGATCACGTTCACGTGGAAGGCCCTCCGCGGCGACAACCCCATCAGTCACTACGAGATCTACCAAACCGGCAAAGCGACGATCACCGTCACCGCCCCGGAATGGACAGCGGCCGGACTCGACAACGACACCACCGTCACCATCCGCGTCGCCGCACTCGACAGCGCCGGTCTCCGATCAGCGACCTCCGACCCGCGAACCGCAACCACCCCACCGGAGGACGTCATGGCACTCGCGCCCGTACACGGCACCATCACCGACTGCGGACTTCGACCCCTCGCAGGCCGACAGTTGCGGCTCCGGTTCACGCTCTCCGGACCCGCAACCGAAAACGAGCGCCTCCTCGTCACCGAACCCGTCGAGATCACCCCCAACCAGTACGGCGGATTCCGCGTCGACCTGTGGGAAACCACGTTCCTCGCGCCCGCCACCTGGTACGACGTGACCGCCGTGTGGCTCGTCGCAGGACAAGCGCCCGCCTACCAGCGCATCCCCGCGAAACTCCGCGTCCCACGAGGCGGCGGAGCAATCGGTGACCTACTCGTGCAACCCGCACCCCCCGGAGTCACCTCTTGGGGATTCGGGCCACCTGAACGCGACTACCTCGTCTACTTCGACATCGCAGGCGAGCAAGCTCGCCTCTACCTCCTCGGAAAGGCAGCCACCACATGACCAACATGGTAGAGATCGGGCTACTGCAGCCCGTCGCTGACGGCACCATGGCAGCCAACATCCGGCAGCCCGGCTCCGAGACGCAGCAGGCCATCGACGAACGAATCGAGCCCGTCACGGTTGCGACCGTCGCGAACTCGCCGCAGGTTCTCGAGATTGCCAGCGAGGCCGCGGCCGAACTGATCATGTCCAACACTGCCATCGTCCTCGAGACTGACGTTGGCGCCCCCAGCTTCAACTACCTCCTGCAGAAGTACCGGGTCGGGTACTGGAACCGGGCCAAGCAGCTCATCGCCGGATGGACCGCAGACAACTACTTTGACGTCCTCAAGGGCATCAGCTTCGGCGGCCGAGCGAAGGTCCAGGCCTGGCACGCTGGGGCGTTCGCGATCCGCGGGAAGAACGGCCGCATGGGAGAGCTCGCGCTCGACCACAGCGGCAACGTGCCCGCGTGGGTCCTCGAGCGGTGGGCGGCCCGGTTCCCGGGAGTGCCCGTCAAGGTGATGCAAGTACGCCCCATCCCCGGCGCGGGAGAGCACGCCTCGCCGAAACTGGCCGTTGATGCGATCAACGCTCTCGGTCTGGCAGCGAAGACCCGCCCCTACGTGGTCGTCGTCCACCCGGGCGTCTACACGGAGACGGACTGGGTCGTCCCCGGAAACGTCGAACTCCTCGGGACCGAGGTGGGCTTCTGTATCCTTGACGGGTCGCAGCCGGACTCTGTCGGTGACGGGCACCAGAACACGTCGACGCTTTGGCTCAAGGACGGCGCGGAGCTGACCAACCTGACGATCCTGATGCGCAATGGCCGCTACGCCGTGCATTCGGAGAACTCCGGACAGTCGCCCAACGCGCGCCACGACCCCGTCAACTGCCACATCCAGCACCTCGGCAACGACGGGATGCGCACCTGGCGGGCGGCTAACCCTGGCTCCGGCCTCAGCGTCGCCAACGTCTGGACGGCTGACCGGGCGTGGGGCTACGGCGCCTCGTCCGGCATGTACCAGCGGTACGAGAGCACGACCATGCTCTCGAACTTCGAGGCCTTCTACGTGCACGACAACGCTGACTTCGCAGCCCCCATCCGCCACGACTTCATCAACTGCCGCATCCTCTCGGTCCTCCCGACGGGGAAGATCGAGATCCAGTCGCTCGGATCAGGGCAGTCCTCGACCGTCAACATGAACGGCACCGAGACCAACGCGCTGCACGTCAACTACTCCGACACTCCGTGGATCAGCACGAACCCGGAGAACCTCGTCGCCGACCACGCGCAGATCGTGTTCCGCTCCGACGGCAACGACATGCTCGGCTTCTCATCGACCTGCCGGGGGCGTGCACTGCGCATCCGCTCGAGCTCGACGGGCGCGACGTCCTCGGTTGCCGCGAGCGGCACCGCGGCGGCAGCGATCCTCGGCGGCACTCGTGCACGCCGAGGTGGCGGTGGGCTCGCCGGGTACCTCTGGGGGCGCTGGGACATCTCCGGCATCACCGTCGGTCCGAACGGCACCACCACCGTCGCCAACACTCTCGGCCGTCGACTCGGGAACTGCACCACCACTCCGAAGACCCTCACGGTCACCGTCGACGGCGGCGCCCCGATCACGATCACTTTCTCGGCG
>NZ_MUKN01000016.1 GCF_001995175.1 Rathayibacter rhapontici | reverse complement strand
GGTCGAAGCGGTCGATCGGCCAGCGCATCCGCACGGTGGGGCGAGGCCCGCGACGTCGGCGGTGCCGAGGCGGTCCCAGCCGAGGCGGCGGAAGAGGACCTCGTTCTGCCGCTGCACGGTCGCCTCGAACCGGATCACCCCGCGCGACTCCGCCTCGGCGCACGCGGCGCGCACGAGGGCCGCGCCCAGTCCGGCCGCCCCGCGGGCGTCGCGGCGGACCACGAGACGGCTGCCGGTCCACCAGCCGAGGTCCTGCTCGAGCGCGGGCGCGAGGCGTACTCCGCCGACGACCTCGCCGCCGAGGCGGGCGACGAGCACAACGGTGCGGGGGTCGTCGTCGAGGGCGTCGCGGTCGTCGGAGTCGAAGAGCTGCTGCTCCTCGACGAACACCGCGCGGCGCAGGGCCCGGTAGGCGCGGGTCTCGGCCGGGTCGGCGACCCCGATCGACGGCGGGGCGCTCGGAGCGGTCCTCCGCACGCCCTCGAGGATCGACAGCTCCATCAGGCGCCGGCGGTCTTCAGCACGCCGCACGCACCGCAGGCGGCGCAGCCCGCCTTCTGGCCCGACGACAGCATGCCGGCGGCGATCAGGAGCGCGGCCACCTGCTCGCTGACTCTCTCGAGGAGCGAGCCGGCGGGCGGCAGGACGTGGTCCACCTCCGTCGCGAGCGTGCCCTTCAGGGGTCGGAACGGGACGACGAACGGGTACACGCCCATGTCGATCAGCTCGCCCGCGCTCGCGACCAGCTGGTCCGGGTCCTCGCCGAGGCCGACGAGGAGGTAGGTCGAGACCTGGTTGCGGCCGAAGATCCGCACGGCCTCGGCCCAGGCCTCCTTGTACTTCTCGGTCGAGACCCGCGCCTTTCCGGGGGTCCAGCGGCGGCGGATGTCGTCGTCCATCGATTCGATGTGGATGCCGATCGAGAGGGCGCCGGCGTCCTTGAGCTCCTGCAGTGCCGCGAGATCCTCGGGCGGCTCGCACTGCACCTGGATCGGCAGCCCGGGCACCGCCTCGAGCACGGCGCGGACGCAGCGGGCGAGGTGACGGGCGCCCCGGTCGCGGCCCTTGGACGTGCCGGTCGTCATCACCATCTGGCGGATGCCGTCGAGCCGGGCGGCCGCCTCGGCGACCTCGGCGAGCTGCGCGGGGGTCTTCACCGCGATGGTCGAGTCGTTCTTCAGGGACGCCTCGATGGCGCAGAACCGGCACCGCTCGGCCTCGTCGTAGCGCATGCAGGTCTGCACGACGGTGGTGGCGAGGATGTTCCGGCCGTGCAGCCGGGCGATCTTCTCGTACGGGACGCCGTCGGCGGTCGAGAGGTCGTAGAAGCGCGGGCGCTTCACCGGCTCGACGTCCAAGCCGATGTCGGCACCGTCGAGCAGCAGGCGGCCGTTGGTGACGGAGTAGGGGCTGCGCGGATTCACGGGGATCGCGGCGCCGAGTCCGCCGAGCACGACGTGGCCGTCGTCACTCGGGCCGGCTCCGGCCTCGCGGTGCACGGGGGCGTCGACGCGGATGCCCTGCAGGGCGATGTCGACGCGGGTGCGCAGCGGAGTCGCTCCGCAGGACGAGTCGGCGGAGTCGGACGGGACGGAGTGCGAGGCGGTGCGCAGGCGGGGCGTCTGCAGATCGGTCATGGGGCTCCTCGGTGCATCGAGTCGAGCGGTGCGCGGCGCGGACGTCCGTCGCCGTGAGCACCCATTAGAGGCGCCGGGTGTTTCCGAACGATGACATCGGGAACGCGATCGTGTTACATCCGCGACGGCTGTCGTGTAACGCAGGCTTCTTCCGCTCGAAACCACACGGAAACAGGAGCGGCCTTGACTGATCGGTACCGGGAGGCGTCCTCGACGACCCGGCCCCGTCGCTCCGCTCGTCCGGATCCGCCCCGAGCGACACCCGCATCACAGCACGACCGCATCACCGGCTCTCCTGCTCACTGCACCATCGCACCGCGCTGAGGCGCAGTCGTTGCTCCCCTCGCACCTGCGCCCCTCGGCGCAGTCCCTCGACGAACCCCGGAGGTTCCCGTGTCCGACATCGAAGACCAGATCACCGCCAACATCGAGAAGTCGCGCTCCGAGATCGCGCACCCGTCGCTCCCGAACGGCAGCAACCTCTACGGCTCGACGAAGGTGTTCCCCGACTACCAGGCCGAGCCCGGCCAGTCGTACTTCACGCTCGTGCACGGCATCGCCCACGAGTCCTCCGTCAGCTTCGTCGCGATCCTGCAGGCGACCCGCGCGGCCAGGAAGGGCTTCGAGTCGGCCGTCTACTTCTACGGTCCCGGCACGATCAACGCGATGGCCACCCGCGGCTTCCCCACCGTCGGCGACTCCGGGTTCCCGGGGGAGCAGAACATCAACAACGCGCTGAAGACGTTCATCGACGAAGGCAACCGCGTCTTCGTCTGCCGCTTCGGCATGGCGCTGCACGGACTCCGCGAGGAGGACCTGATCGAGGGCACGATCCCGTGCCACCCGCTCGACGTGCAGGACGCCGTCATCCACTACGCCCGCAAGGGCGCCATCATCAACTCCACCTACAACCTCTAGGCGCCCGCGATGACCGTCGTCGGATCCGTCGCGGCCAACTTCACCCGCGACCTCGACCAGAACTACGCGCTCATCCAGGCGCTCGTCGACGAGGCGAGGGAGAAGCGCGTCGAGTTCCTCGCGCTGCCCGAGGCCGCGATCGGCGGCTACCTCTCCTCTCTCGGGAACCACGGCGACACCCTCCGCACCACCACGCGCTCCCTGCCGCCGGCGATCTCGCTCGACGGGCCGGAGCTGCGGCGGGTGCAGGAGATCGCGGGCGACCTGCTCGTCGCGATCGGCTTCTGCGAGCTCGACGAGGACGGCGAGACCCGGTACAACGCGGCCGCGCTGCTGGACGGCGGGCGGATCTACGGGAGCTACCGCAAGGTGCACCAGCCGCTGGGCGAGCACATGTCGTACTCGCCGGGTCCCGGCTACGCGGTGCACGACACCCCGGTCGGCCGCGTCGGCCTGCAGATCTGCTACGACAAGGCGTTCCCGGAGGCGGCGCGCTCGATGGCGCTCGACGGCGCCGAGATCATCGCCTCGCTCTCGGCGTGGCCCGCCGCGCGCACGGCGACGGCCGAGAACCTGCAGGAGGACCGCTGGACCTACCGGTTCAACCAGTTCGACATCGCCCGGGCGCTCGACAACCAGGTCTTCTGGATGGCGTCGAACCAGTCGGGCACGTTCGGGTCGCTGCGCTACGTCGGCAACGCGAAGGTCGTGGACCCGGGCGGCAACATCCTGGCGACGACGCTGCTGGGCTCCGGCATAGCCGTCGCCGAGATCGACGTGCAGGGCACCTTCGAGGCGATGCGCGGCGGGATGTTCCACCTGCGCGACCGCCGCCCCGACGCCTACGACATCGACCGGGTCTGGAGCGGAGGGCTCGTCCATGCCTGAGATGACCTTCTCCGTCCGCTGGCCCGACGGCGTCGAGGAGCGCTGCTACTCGCCGAGCCTGGTGATGCACGACTTCCTCGCGGCGGGTGAGAGCTACGCGCTCGAGGACTTCGTCGGCCGCTCGAGCGAGGCCCTGCGGATCGCGAGCGACCGCGTCCGCGCGAAGTTCGGCTTCGCCTGCACCTCGGCGATGCAGCAGGAGGCGGACATCGTCGCCGCGGCCGCCCGCTTCGACGGCGGACGCGTCCGCGTGCTGGCCATGGATCCGCCGGCGGTGCCCTCGTGACGGTGCTCGAGAACGGCCGGCACGTCGAGGTCGCGGTGATCGGAGCAGGCCAGGCCGGTCTCTCGATCAGCCGGCACCTCACCGACGACGGGATCGACCACCTGGTCATCGAGCGCGACACGATCGCGCACGACTGGCTCGACCGGCGCTGGAGCAACTTCACCCTGGTCACCCCGAACTGGCAGTGCCGTCTGCCCGGCTACCCGTACGACGGCGACGACCCCGACGGGTTCATGACGCGCAACGAGGTCCACGCGTGGGTCCGCCGCTACGCCGAGTCGTTCGACGCGCCGGTGGCCGAGGGCACCGAGGTGCTGCGGATGCGCGAGCGCGAGGGCGGCGGCTTCGAGGTCGTCACCTCGCGCGGCACGATCACGGCCGACCGCGTCGTGGTGGCGACCGGCGGGTACCACCGCCCGGTGCTGCCGGCCGTGGCGCAGCGGATCCCGGACTCCGTCGTGCAGCTGCACTCGGCCGACTACCGCTCGGCGGCCGATCTGCCCGAGGGCGGCGTGCTCGTCGTCGGCTCCGGCCAGTCGGGCGCGCAGATCGCGGAGGACCTGTTCCTCGAGGGCCGCGAGGTGCACCTGGCGCTCGGCACGGCTCCGCGGGTCGCCCGCTTCTACCGCGGGCGCGACTGCGTCGCCTGGCTCGCGGACATGGGCGTCTACGACGTGCCCGTGCACGCGCAGGTCGGCGGCCTCTCGAAGCGGGAGTCGACCAACCACTACGTGACCGGGCGGGACGGCGGCCGCGACATCGACCTCCGCGCCTTCGCCCGCGACGGCATGCACCTCTACGGTCGGCTGCAGAAGGTCGACGGCGGGGTGCTGCGCTTCGCGCCGACGGCGGAGGCGTCGCTGGACTACGCGGACTCGGTGGCGGAGTCGATCAAGAACGACATCGACGCCTACATCGAGCGCTCGGGAGTGGCGGCGCCGACCGAGGCGCGGTACGTCCCCGTGTGGCGGCCGGAGCGCGAGATCGAGGAGGTCGACCTCGCGGCGAGCGGCATCACCAGCGTGATCTGGGCGGTCGGGTTCCGCTCCGACTACTCCTGGGTGCAGGTCGGCGTCTTCGACGGCGCGGGGCATCCGACTCACCGCCGGGGGGCGACCGCCGTGCCCGGGCTCTTCTTCCTGGGCCTGCCCTGGCTGCACACCTGGGGCTCCGGACGCTTCGAGGCGATCGCCCGCGACGCGGGCCACGTCGCGGAGCAGCTGCGCTCCGCACGCCGACTGGACCGGCTCGAGAGCACCGCGGTACGGTGACGCCCACCGGTCGCGGGGCCGGTCGCCGGGAAGAGGACCATGACGACGATCACCATGGCCGCCGTCGCGGCGCACTTCGGCCGCGACCTCGAGCGGACCCTCGTCAAGCTGCCCGGGATGATCGCCAGCGCTCGCGAGCGCGGGATCGACCTGCTCGTGCTCCCCGACGCGACGCTGGGCGGCTACCTGCTCGACCTGCACCACCCCGGTCCCGACGATCTGCCGGAGGCGGTCGAGGTGGACGGACCGGAGGTGGCGGCGGTCGCCGAGATGGCCGGGGACATGACCGTCTGCTTCGGCATCGCCGAGCGGGCCCTCGAGGGAGGGGAGGCCCGGCGCTACAACTCCGCCGTCTGCGTGCAGGGCGGTGAGGTCATCGGCACGCACAGGAAGGTCCACCTGCCGCTGGGGGAGTCGCAGGTGTACGCCCCGGGCGACCGCTTCGGCGCCTTCGACAGCCCGGTCGGGCGGATCGGCATGATGATCGACTTCGACAAGACGTTCCCGGAGTCGGCGCGCTCGCTCGCGCTGGACGGGGCCGAGATCCTCTGCTGCCTGAGCGCGTGGCCCGCCAGCGTCACCGACCGCTCCGACCGCATCCGCAACGACCGGCAGGCGCATCTGTTCGACCTCTACGACTGCGCCCGGGCGGCCGAGAACCAGGTGTACCTGGTGTCCTCGAACCAGACCGGGGTGCTGGGCGGGCTGCGGTTCCTCGGCCAGGCGAAGGTCGTCGATCCGGCGGGCGAGATCGTGGCGAAGACCTGGGCGAAGGGCGGGCTTGCGACGGCGACGGACGACGTCGCCGCCTCCGTCGCCCGCGCCCGACGCAGCATGGACCACCTCCGCGACCGGGCGGAGCACAGCTACCACTCCGGTGTGCGGCTCGCGCCGACGGCCGACGAGGGCTGACGTGGTGCGGATCGCGCTGCTGACGTACTCGACCCGGCCGCGCGGGGGAGTCGTGCACACCCTGGCCCTCGCCGAGGCGCTCGCCGCCCGCGGTCACGAGGTGACGGTGTGGACGCTCGGGCGCGGGGGCGACGAGGCGTTCTTCCGGCCGGTCGCTCCGGCGGTGCGGGTGCGGGTCGTGCCGTTCGCGGCCCGCGACGACGAGAGCGTCGGCGACCGCATCGTCCGCTCGCTCGCCGCGATGGCCGCGGCGCTCGGCGGTGAGGCCGACGTCGTGCACGCGCAGGACTGCATCTCGGCCAACGCCGCACTGGACGCCGGATTCGCGGGGCCGGGCGGACTGCTGCGCACGGTGCACCACCTCGACGAGTTCACGACCCCGGCGCTCGTCGCGTGCCACGAGCGCGCCCTGGTCGCCCCGGCGGCGCTCGTCTGCGTGTCGCAGGCGGTGGCCGACGACGTGGCGGCCGGCTGGGGACGGCGGGCGGAGGTGATCCCGAACGGCGTGGACGCGGCGCGGTTCGCGGCGGCGGCCGGGAGCGACGCGGCGCTGGCGTGGCGCGCCCGGCTCGGCCCGTACGTGCTCGCCCTCGGCGGCATCGAGCCGCGGAAGGGCAGCATCGACCTGCTCGAGGCGCACGCCCTCCTCGCTCCGGGCACGGCGCTCGTGTTCGGTGGAGGGGAGACGCTCTTCGACTACCGGCCCTACCGCGAGGAGTTCGAGCGCCGGGCCCGCGAGCTCGGGGTGTCGCCCGTCGTGCTGGGCACTCTTGCCGAGGAGGAGGTCGCTCCGCTCGTCGCCGGTGCTCGGTGCTCGGCTTCGTGTCGACCAAGGAGGGCTTCGGTCTCGCGGCGATGGAGGCGCTCGCCGCGGGGGTGCCCGTGGTCGCCCGCGATCTGCCGGTGCTGCGCGAGGTGTTCGGGGACGCGGTCGCGTACGGGGCGGACGTCGAGGGGATCCGGGCGGCGCTCGCGGCGGCCCTCGGCGGGTCGGCACCGCGCGACGGCCGGGCGCTCGCGTTCTCGCACGACTGGCGCGACGTCGCCGCCCGGCACGAGGACCTCTACCGTCGGCACCTCGCGAGCTGATGCGCCGCTCCTTCTCGCGCTGCCTGACGGCGCTCGCCGAGGCGGACCCGGAGCGGATCGTGGTGATCGCCGACGACCGCACCGTCACCGCCGGCGAGCTCGAGGTCGAGAGCACCCGGCTCGCCCGCTCCTACCTGGCACTCGGAGTGGCGCACGACTCGCTCGTCGCGGTGTCGCTCCCCAACACGACCGAGTTCGTCGTGGTCTGCGCGGCGATCTGGAAGGCGGGAGCGACTCCGCAGCCGCTGTCGCAGGATCTCTCGCCGCGCGAGCGGGCGGAGATCGCCGAGCTCGCGCGCCCGGCGCTGACCGTCGGCTTCGCGCTCGACGGAGTGCCGTCGGTGGCCGCCGGGCACCGGCCGGACCCCGCGGTGCCGGACGCTCCGCTGCCGGACGCCGCCGCGTCGTCGTGGAAGGCGCCCGCCTCCTCCGGCAGCACCGGCCGCCCGAAGATCGTGCTCGCCACGGCGCCCGCCGTCATGGATCCCACGCAGCCGGTCGCGGCGTTCCTGCCGCGGGAGGGGGTGCAGCTGGTCGCGGGGCCGCTGACCCACTCCGCCACGTTCACCTACGCGTTCCGCGGGCTGCTGACGGGTCAGCGGCTCGTGATCCTGCCGCGGTTCGACGAGCGGCGGGTGCTCGCGGCGATCCAGGAGCACCGGGTGACCTGGATGCTGCTGGTCCCCACGACGATCCACCGGTTGCTGCGCTGGCCGGGGCGGCGCGACGCCGACGTGTCCTCGCTCGAGACGGTGCTGCACCTGGGCTCGCCGTGCCCGCCGGCCGACAAGCGCGGGCTGATCGACTGGGTCGGGGCGCGGACGGTGATCGAGGTGTACGCGGGGAGCGAGTCGAACGGGCTCACGATGATCCGCGGCGACGAGTGGCTCGAGCGGCCGGGCAGCGTCGCCGGCCGATCGGGGGGACGGAGGTGCGCATCCTCGACGCGGACGGGGCGCCGGTGGGGGCGGGTCCACCCGGCACGATCTGGATGCGGCGCGGCGCGGATCCCGCCTACCGCTACCTCGGGGGGGAGTCGAGGAGGAGCGACGACGGCTGGGACACGCTCGGCGACCTCGGCTCGGTCGACGCCGACGGCTACGTGACCGTGCTCGATCGCGTGGACGACCTCGTGCTGCGCGGTGGGGTGAGCATCCACCCGGCCGAGATCGAGCGGGTGCTGGAGGAGCATCCGGCCGTGCGCGGCGCCGTCGCGTTCGGCGTGCCCGACGAGGATCTGGGGCAGGCGATCGAGGCGGTGGTCGACGTCGACCGCGCCGACGTGAGCGCGGACGAGCTGCTCGCGTTCGCGCGGGAGCGGCTCGGGCGGGCGCGGACGCCGAGGGCCCTGCGCCTGCAGCGGGAGCCGCTGCGCAGCGACGCGGGGAAGGTGAACCGGCGGCGGCTGCGCGAGGGATGAGCGGGGCGCCGCTTTCGCAGAAGTTGCGGTCTCCGCTCGCACTTCCCGCAACTTCTGGAGAACCGAGGCGGCGCGGGGGCGGGCGGGTGCGAGCCGGGCGGCGTTCGTGCTGCATCCGCGCTGCTTCCGCAGAAGTTGCGGTGGTCGCGCGCGCTTCCCGCAACTTCTGAGGAGTGGAGAGGACGGGCGGGGAGTTGCTGAGGTGCAGGCCGGGCGGCGTCCGTGCTGCTTCCGCAGAAGTCGCGGGAGCGGCGCGCGCTCACCGCGACGCGGGGAGAAGGAGGAGGAGTGGGCGGGCCGTCAGTCCCGCGGGCAGTGCAGCTGCGTGCGCTCGCCGGAGCGGTCGATCTCGTGCAGCGCCATCGGCCGGCCGCAGAGCGGGCAGGCGGGGTCCACGGGGGCGACGTACGGCTCCTCCGGGCGGCCGATGCCGACGTGAGCGGGCCCGGTGAAGGAGTAGATCGCGCGGTTGATCCGGTTGTAGAGGCCCGGCTTGCCGTCGAAGGGGTTCATCGGGTTCGGCGTGCGCTCCGGGGAGCCGTCGTTCTTCCTTCGTGCCATAAAGGTTAGTATACGAAGGAAATCGTCCGGCGGCCAGGGATCACGGGGTTCTGCTGTCGAGCGTGCAGACGCCCGGTGGCAGACTCGGGGGATGAGTGCGGCACTGCCGGCGGTGTCCGGCTTCGAGCGTGCGAGCCGCCGGGTCGACGAGGCGGTCGCCTTCTACTCGGACGGGTACCACGGCACGAGGTTCCGGGCGGAGCCGCTGCCCGACTCCTTCTACTTCCGGTACACCGCGCTCGGCGACGAGCGGGTCAGCATCCGCACCTCGACGTTCCGCGGCTCCATCCGCGGCGAGATCGCCCCGGAGGGGGAGTACGTCGTCTCGTGGCTCCAGGCGGGCCGCGGAGTGATGGACGTCGGCCGCGACGAGACGCCGCTGCTGCGCGCGCGTCCGGCCGTGTTCCCCACCGGCCGTCCGTTCGAGTTCGACTTCGGCGAGTACGACCAGCGCCTCGTGCACGTGGACGGACCGTTCCTCGAGGACATCGCGGCGGAGTCGACGGGGGCGGACCCGGCCCCGCTGGTCTTCGATCACCGCGCGGTGCCCCGCTCCGCCGACGTCGGCGCCTGGTGGGACGCGGTGAGCGGCCTCTCCGGGCTGCTCGCCTCGCGCGCGACGGCCCTGCAGCTCGCCGAGGCGGACCGCGCAGTCGCGCTGCGCCTGCTCGCGGCCTTCCCGCACCGCCCCGTCGTCGTGCCGGCCGAGGTGCTCCGACCGCGCAACGCCCATCTCCGGCGGGCGGCCGAGTTCGTGCACGCCTTCGCCTCGTCTCCCGTCTCGCTCGACGACATCGCGTCGTCGGCGGCGCTCACCCCGCGCGCGTTGCAGCTCGCGTTCCGGCGCCACTTCGGCCGCACCCCGCTCGGCTACCTGCGCGACGTCCGGCTCGACCGGGCGCGCGACGAGCTGCTGCACGCGGATCCGGACACGACGACGGTCGCCGCGGTCTCGGCGCGCTGGGGGTTCGTCAATGCGGGCCGCTTCGCCGGGGCGTACGTGCAGCGGTTCGGGGAGTACCCGCTCGAGACGCTGCGCACCGGGCGCTGAGGCGGGTCAGGGCCCGCCGAGCCAGTGGTCGATGCGGTGGTGGTCCGGCGTGAAGCCGTGGTCGACGCCCCAGAGCACGGCCTGGGTGCGGCTGGTCGCGCCGATCTTGCCGTAGACGCTCCGGATGTAGGACTTGACCGTGTTGGGGCTGAGGTAGGTGAGCGCGGCGACGTCGGCGTTGCTCTTGCCCTGCGTGATGAGCGCGAGGATCTCGGACTCGCGGTCGGTGATGCCCTCGTGCCGGCCCGGCCAGTCGAGCCCGGGCGCGGCTCCGGCCCGCTGCGGCGGATCACTGACGACGACCTCGCCCGCGGCGACCCGCTCGAGGGCGGCGACGAGGTCGCGGGCGGGCAGCGTCTTGGAGAGGTAGCCGTGCACTCCCTGCTCGAGCGCGTCGGCGACGAGGGTCGGCGCGAAGTTCCAGGTGTAGACGACGACGTGGCGGGCGCGCGGGTTCCGCACGAGGCCCGCGATCTCGTCGTGGTCCGACTCCGGCTGCGCGAAGGAGTCGTAGAGCACGATGTCGATCGTGTCCGAGAGGGTCGCGTTGGCGTCGATCTCGGCGACGAGGACGCGGTGCCGGTAGTGGTCGAACATGTGGGCGAGGCCGGTGAGCACCACGTCGTAGTCGTCGACGAGCGCGACGGTGAGGGGCGCGGTCCGGGACATGGGTCGGACGCTACCGCACGGTCCTGAGCGCAGACCACACCCCCAGGGGTGTACCGGAGCCTCCCTGCGGGTGTAACTGTTGCCTCAGGCCCCGCGACTGCAGGGCTCCCACGCGGACCCGGTCCGCAGAACGGAAGGTGACCATCGTGATCGGTCTCATCATCAGCATCGTCGTCGTCGGTCTCATCGCCGGAGCGCTGGCGCGGCTCCTCGTCCCCGGACGTCAGAGCATCAGCATCCTCATGACCATCGTGCTCGGCATCGTCGGCTCGTTCGTCGGCGGGTTCCTCGGCTTCCTGATCTTCGGGCAGGCGCCGGCGACGGCTTCCTCCAGCCGGCCGGCATCATCGGCTCGGTCATCGGCGCGATCATCGTGCTGCTCGTCTACACCCGCTTCGCCGGCCGCTCGGGCTCGCGCCGCTGACCCCGCGGGGTCGACTCCGGTCGCGGACGTTTCGGATCGGGCCGTCCGGGGAAGGGGAGGAGTGCACCTTCCCCGGATCCGGCCCGCCGGCTCCGCACCACCGAGAGGAACACCCCGTGGTCGCCATCGCCCCCCTCCGAGAGCGCTTCGACGGAGTCGAGAGGATCGCCGTGCTCCGCGGCGGCGGCCTCGGCGACCTGCTGTTCGCGCTGCCCGCCGTGGACGCGCTGGCCGCCGCCTACCCCGACGCCGAGATCACCCTGCTCGGCACCCCCGCCCACCGGGTCCTGCTCGAGGGCGGGGTGTCGCCCGTCGCCGACGTGGAGGTGCTGCCCGTGGCGCAGGGCGTCCGCGACGGCGAGGGCGAGGACCCGCGGGTCGTCGAGGACTTCACCGCCCGGATGCGCGCACGCCGGTTCGACCTCGCCGTGCAGCTGCACGGCGGCGGTCGCTACTCCAACCCGTTCCTGCAGCGCCTCGGAGCGCGCCACACCGTCGGCTGCCGCACGCCCGACGCGGAGGAGCTCGAGCGCACCATCCCCTACGTCTACTACCAGCACGAGATGCTGCGCGCGCTGGAGGTCGTCGGCCTCGCCGGGGCACCCGCGGTCCGGCTCGAGCCCGAGCTCCACGTCGACGTCGAGCGGCGCGACCGGCTCGCCGCGACCCTGGGCGGTGACGGCCCGCTCGTGCTGATCCACCCGGGAGCGACGGATCCGCGCCGCCGCTGGCCCTCCGACTCGTTCGCCGTGGTCGCCCGGGCCCTGCTCGAGGACGGAGCGCGCGTGCTCGTCGTCGGCGACGACTCCGACGTGCCCGCGGCCGACGCGATCGTCGCGGGGGCGCCCGGCACCGAGTCGTGGGCGGGACGCGTGGAGCTGCGCGACCTCGCTCCGCTGCTCTCGCTCGCCGACCTCGTGCTCGGCAACGACAGCGGACCCCGCCACCTCGCGGCCGCGGTCGGCGCTCCCACCGTCGGCGTCTTCTGGGTGGGCAACGCCATCAACGCCGCCCCGCTGGGCCGGCAGCGCCACCGCGTGCAGCTGAGCTGGACGACGGCGTGCCCCGTCTGCGGTCGCGACGCGACGCAGGTCGGCTGGACGGCTCCGCGCTGCGAGCACGACCCGTCCTTCGTGGCGGACGTGCGGATCGAGGCCGTCCTGGAGGACGTGCGCGAGGTCCTCGCCGCCACCCGCTGAGACGCGAGACGCCACTCCGGTGCGCCTGCGACGATGTGTCGCGGACCGGAGTGGCGTCTCGGGGAAGCGATCCCTAGGGGATCAGGCGGCTCACGGCCAGGACGGCTCCTCCTCGTGCGTGATGACGAGCTCGCGCACCTCGCAGCCCTGCGGCTGGCCGAGGACGAACATGACCGCGTTCGCCACGTTCTCGGGCTCGTTGAGCAGGGCGTCGGGGCCCGGCTTGTACTGCGCGTCGCGGTCGTCGAAGAAGCGCGTCTTCATGCCGGAGGGGATGAGCGTCGTGACGCCGATCTCGCCCTTGGTCTCGGCGGCGAGGGCGCGGGTGAAGCCGAGCACGCCGAACTTCGACGCGCAGTAGGCGGTCGCGTCCGAGACGGCCTTGATCGCGAGCGAGGAGGCGACGGTGACGACGCGTCCGTGCGTCTCGGTCAGGAACGGCAGCGCTGCCCGGACCACCGCGGCGGTGCCGAGGAGGTTGACCGAGATGACGCGCTCCCACTCCTCCGGGTCGACGTCGACGAGGCGGCCGCAGCGGTCGATCCCGGCGGCGGTGACCACGGCGTCGAGTCCGCCGTGCTCGCGGGCGATGTCGACGACGGCCTTCTCGGCCTCGCGGGTCTTCGCGACGTCCACCTGGTAGGCGGCGACGCCCTCCGCCACGCTCGAGACGTCGCGGTCGAGCACGATCGGGGTGCCGCCCGCGGCGGTGACGGCGGCCGCGACGGCGGCACCGAGGCCGGAGGCTCCTCCGGTGATCAGGACGCGGCCGATGGGGGTGGGGGTGAGACTCATGATGTCCTTCTGGGTGACGGTGCGACGGCGCGCGGGTGGCGGGCCGCCGCGGGGCGGGAGTGGTGAGGTCAGCCGACGCGGGCGAGCGCCGCGGCGAGGTGGGTGGTCGAGCGGCCCGGGTGGTACGGCACGGTGAGCACGCGCCCGCCCCACTCGGCGACGGTCGCGGTCTCGGGGAGGGACTCGGCGGAGTAGTCGCCGCCCTTCACCCAGACGTCGGGGCGGATGCGGCGCAGCGCCTCGTCGGGGGTGTCCTCGCCGAAGACGAGCACCGCGTCGACGCACTCGAGCGCGAGCAGCAGATCGACCCGGTCGTCCTCGGGGATGATCGGGCGCGACGCGCCCTTGAGGCGGCGCACCGAGTCGTCGGAGTTGAGGCACACGATCAGGCAGTCGCCCAGCGCCCGGGCCGCCGAGAGCGTGCGGGCGTGGCCCGCGTGCAGCAGGTCGAAGCAGCCGCCCGTCGCGACGACCGTGCCTCCGGAGCCGCGGACGCCTCGGCGACGCGCAGGGCGTCGACTCCGGCGCTGTGCAGCACGGCGGTGTCGGTCGGCGCGGCCAGCGAGGCGACGCCTCCCGCGAGGAGGTAGGCGCCCGCGTCCGCGACGGCGGCGCCCACGGCCTGGGAGGGGGTCGCTCCGCCCGCGAGGGCCACGGCGGCCGACGCGGCGAAGCGGTCGCCCGCTCCGCACGGATCGGTCGGCGGCACGGAGGCGGCAGGGACCACGACGGGCACACCGGCGCCGCGCGAGCGCACCAGAGCCCCGCTGCCGCCCATCGTCACCGCGACGGCGCCGCAGCCCCAGCGCTCGAGCAGGGTCGTGGCGGCCGTCTCGGCGAGGGTGACGCCGCGTCCGCTCGCACCAGAGAACCCGGTCGCCTCGGCGAGGTTCGGAGTCGCGAGCGTCGTGCCCGCGACGGGAGCGGTGCCGCGCGGGTGCGGATCCCACACCAGGGGGACCGCGAGTGCGTCGAGAGCAGCGCGGAGCGACTCGTCCTCGGTGAGGCGGCGGCCGTAGTCGGCGACGACGACGGCGTCGACGTCCTGCAGCGCCGCCAGCATGCCGTCGGTGACGGCGGGGACCGGCGGGCGCTCGCAGCCGCGGTCGAAGCGCACGACGGCCTGCCCCGAGGCGGCGACGCGGGTCTTCACCGGAGTCGGTGCTCCCGACGGCCCGGCGACCACGCGGATCCCGTCCAGCGCCGCGCGCAGCTCCGCCACGTCGGCGTCGGAGTCGTCGGCCAGCGCCGTCACGAGGGTGACGTCGTGACCGTCGCGGGCGAGCATCCGCGCGACGAGCCCGGCACCGCCGGCGCGCACGCCGCGGGTCGAGACGTCGACGACGGGCACCGGCGCGTCGGGACTCAGCCGCTCGGCGGGGCCGGAGAGGTCGACGTCGAGCATCACGTCGCCGACGACGGCGATCCGCAGGCGCGGGCTCACGCGGCGGCTCCCGTGCGGGCGCGGATGCGGTGCTCGAAGGCCCGGCAGAGCGCGTGCACGAGCACGAGCTGCGCCTCCTGCACGTTCGAGCCGTGGCCCTCCAGGGCGATCGCCTCGTCGCACGCGTCGTCAGCGGGTTGGGTCCGTCGCCGGTCAGCGCCCAGGTGCGGGCGCCCGCCGCGCGGGCCGCCTCGGCCGCGTGCAGCAGGTTGGCGCTGCGCCCGCTGGTCGAGAGCAGCACGACCACGTCGCCGGCGCGCGCGTGGGCCGTGACCTGGCGGGCGAAGACGTGGTCGAAGCCGTAGTCGTTGCCGATCGCGGTGAGGCTGGACGTCTCGGCGTGCAGCGAGATCGCCGAGAACGGCACGCGGTCGCCGTCGAAGCGGCCGACGAGCTCGGCCGTCAGGTGCTGCGCCTCGGCCGCCGAGCCGCCGTTGCCGGCCGCGAGCAGCCGGGCACCCGAGTGCAGGCGGTCGGCGAGCTCGACGCCCCAGGCGACGATCTGCTCCGAGTGGCGCTCCAGCTGCGCGACGACGTCGAGCGAGCGGGCGATGTGGTCGTCGACGATCCGCCGGGCGGCGTCCGTCGGGGTGTCCAGCACGGTGTCGATGCTCATCGTCGCGGGGCCGCCTTCCGGGGCTTGGAGGAGTGGGAGGAGAGGGAGGCGCCGGTCAGGACGGCCTCTGCGTCGCCGAGTCCGGCGAGGGTGGTGAGGTACGCGCGCTCGGTGTCCGCGGCGACGCGGTCCCAGGAGTAGCGCGACTCGACGCGCTCGCGACCCGCGGCTCCGTAGGCGCGGGCGCGCTCGGGGTCGGCGATCAGAGCGGCGAGGGCGGCGGCCAGGGCCGCCGGGTCGCGGGGCGGCACGTGCACGCCGGTGACGTCCTCGACGACGGTGTCGATGAGCCCGCCGACCGAGGACGCGACGACCGGCCGGCCGCACGCCATCGCCTCCAGCGGCACGATGCCGAACGGCTCGTACCAGGGGGCGCAGACGACGATGTCGGCCGAGCGGAGCATCGCGGGCATCTCGGTCTGCGAGAGCTGGCCCACGAGGTGGACGCGATCCGCGACTCCGAGGCCCTCGGCGACGCCGTGCAGGCGCTGGTACTCGGGGTCGGCCGCGAGGGCGTCGCCGGAGCCGGAGCCGCCGACGATGACGAGCTCGGCGTCGTGGCCGTCCTGCACCAGACGCGCGAGCGCCTCGATCGCGTGGCCCATGCCCTTGCGGGGCACGAGACGGCCGATGCTCATGAGGCGGAGCGGGCGGGTCTTCTCGGCGACGGGTCCGTCGGGGGAGAAGCGCTCGAGGTCCACTCCGCACGGGACGACCGAGATGCTGCCCGTCGGCACGCCGAGGCCCTTGAGCTCGAACGCCTCGTCCGAGCAGGTGGCGACGACGCCGTCGGCGCGCTGGCCGACGCCCGGCTCGAGCCAGGCGCGCTCCTCCGGGCTCGTGTCGAGTGCGCCCTGCTGGCGGCGCTTGACCACTCCGAGCGCGTGGAACGTGTGGAACACGGGCACGCGGCGGCCGGTCGCGCGCTCCACCCGCTCCGACGCGTCGAGCGCGGCGACCCCGGACATCCAGAAGTGGCTGTGCACGAGGTCGGGGCGGGAGTCGAGCCAGTCGTTCGCGAGGTCGACGGCGAAGTCGCCCATGTAGGGGAGCAGCTCGTCCTTCGACACCTTCGCGGCGGGCCCGGCGTCGATGTGCACCACCTCCACCCCCGAGGTGAAGGGGACGCGCCGGGGGAGGGAGGGGTCGTCTCGCCGGGTGTAGACGGTGACGCGGTGGCCGCGGCGCGCGAGCGCGTCGGCGAGGGCCGCGACGTGCACGTTCTGCCCGCCCGCGTCGACGCCTCCGAGCGTCGCCAGCGGGCTGGCGTGCTCCGAGACCATCGCGATCGCGAGCGGTCGGGTGGTGGTGGTGGTGGTGTGCTTCATCGGGTGCTCCCTCCTCGGGTCCCTGCGGCGGTGAGGGCCCGGCCGGTGCGGCGCGGACGATCGGAGAGGACCTCGTCCCAGTCCCGGTGGAACCGGGCGAGTCCGTAGCGCTCGAGGACGCTCTCGCGGGCGATCGCCCCGGCGGCGGCGGCGCGCTCCGGATCCGCGATCAGCTCGCGAGCGGCGGCGACGAGCTCGTCGAGGTCGTTCGAGACCGCTCCCGCGCCGGGCGGCACGGCGCGGCCCGCCTCGGTCGTCTCGAGCGCGATCACGGGCATGCCCAGGTGCATCGCCTCGAGGAGCGCGAGGCCGAGCGAGGTCCAGCGGAACGGGTGGAGGTAGACGCGGCGGCGGGCGAGCTGCGCGTGCATCTCGCTCGTCCGCACGTCGCCGAGCACGTCGAGCCGGCCCTCCGGGAAGCCGGGCAGCTCGGCCAGGCCCTCGGTCTTCATCCCGAAGACGTCCAGCGGGGCGACCTCGGCGAAGCGGGGCAGCAGATCGGTGCCGGTGACGCGGTTGCGGCGCACCGGCTCGTTGATCACCACACCGAAGTGCGCGAGCTCGCCCGTGTAGAGGGGCCCCGGGTCGTGGATCCCGTGCTCGATCACCGTGGTGGCCGTCGAGCCCGTGTCCCACATCAGCGCGTTGAAGTGCGTGACGTGCACCAGGAGGAGGTCGTCGCGGTC
The DNA here is from genome assembly GCF_001995175.1 of Rathayibacter rhapontici. Classification (GTDB taxonomy): domain Bacteria; phylum Actinomycetota; class Actinomycetes; order Actinomycetales; family Microbacteriaceae; genus Rathayibacter. The sequence continues at coordinate 49,521 of NZ_MUKN01000016.1, read as the reverse complement.
GGCGAGCGGGTGGCGGCTGGTCGGGGCGTCCCCGCGCGGGGTGTTGTGCTCGACGTAGACGGCGGGCACGTCGAGGCCGAGGCGCCGGCCCAGCAGGCGCTCGGCCTCCGCGAGCTCCTCGGGTCGCTGCAGGAGCACGACGTCGATGTCGGCGTCGCGCAGGTCCTCGGGGGCGATCTCGATCGCGTTCGGCCAGTCGCGCCCGCCGGTGCCCAGGCCCCAGCCGTCGCGGGCGTCCGTCGTGGGGAGCAGGTACTCGTGGTCGCCGCGGACGAACGCGTCCGCCCAGCCGCCGTGCACGTGCCAGAGGAGGATCCTCATGCCATCGCCTCCGTCGTGGTCGTGGTGGTGGAGCGCCCGAGGGCGCGGAGTCGCAGGACGGCGGCGACCGCCTCCTCGGCGCTCACCCCCGCCAGACAGGGATGGCCGGGCAGCGGGCAGACCCGGGCGCGGGAGCCGGCGCACGCGGCGCCCTGGTCGCCCAGCAGCTCCACCGGAACGCCGTAGGGCGCCCAGCGGATCGCGGGGACGACGGGGGAGAACAGGCTGACGACCGGAGTGCCGACGGCGGCGGCGAGGTGCGCCGGGCCGGTGTTGCCGCTGACGACGACCTCGGCGCGGCCGAGCACCTCGGCTGCACCGGCGAAGTCGGTCGCGCCGCCCAGGTCGATGCCGCGGGTGCCGGCGACCTCGGCCGTGAGAGCGCGCTCGCCGGGGCCGCCGGTCACCGCGACGGCGAAGCCCTCGTCCGCGAGCAGCTCGACGGCGCGGGCCGCGTTCGCCGCGGGCCAGGCGCGGGCCGGCACCGCCGCTCCGGGGTGCACGACGACGTAGGGGCCGACTCCCTCGAGCGCGGCCGGCAGAGCGCCCTCGCGGCGCACGCGCAGACGGCCGTCGTCGCCCTCGGGCAGTGCGAAGCCGGCGGCCGCGGCGATGGCGAGCGCGCGCTCCGGCTCGGGCTGGTCCTCCTCGAGGGTCTCGCCCGGCACGAGGCGCACGTCGAGCAGGGCACCGGCGAAGTCGACGGAGGCGCCGCTGATCCTCGCGACGCCCGCCAGGCGCAGCAGCAGAGCGAGCGGCAGCGGCGACTGGTGGAAGGAGGTCAGGATGACGGCCTCGTCCGGGGCGAACTCCTCGACGATCGCGTGCAGCTCCGCCACGAGCGCGGCGTCGACCGGTCGCGACGCGTCGCCGATCCACGGGCACCACCAGGTGCGGACGCTCGTCGGGCCGGGCAGCAAGGCCGCGGCGGGCGCGCCCTGGGGGCCCGCGAGCAGCAGCACTTCGGCGTCGGCGGCGATCGCGCGCACGGCGGGGCCGCAGAGGAGCACGTCGCCCGCGCTGTCGAGGCGGGCGACGAGGACGCGGCGGGTCATGCCGTGCCCTCCTCTGACGGGTCCGGCTGCATCGCCAGGAGCAGCTCGACCGCCTCGAGGAGCGTGTCGGCGCGCAGCGTCGCGGCCGCCACCTCCTCGGCCCGGGTGATCGGAGTGGGGACGAGCACGCCCCGCGCACCCGCGTTGGCCGCGGCACCCACGTCGGCGCCGATGTCGCCGATCACGGCGAGGGAGTCGGCGGGCAGCCCGAGTGCCTCGGCGGCGCCCAGCACCATCCCGGGCGCGGGCTTGCGGCAGCCGCAGCCGTCCTCGGGGCCGTGCGGGCAGAGCATCCAGACGTCGAAGCCGCCGAAGAGCTCGTCGACCCGCCGGTTCACCGCGTCGGCCTGCGATCGGTCGATGATGCCGCGAGCGATGCCCGACTGGTTCGTGACGACTCCGATCGACAGCCCTGCCTCGCGCGCGCGCTCGACGGCGTCGAGGGCGGTCGGCATCGGCTCGACCCGGGCGGGGTCGCCGTTGTAGGGCACGTCGACGACGAGCGTGGCATCGCGGTCGAAGAGGATCCCGCGCAGTCGCGGGGTCCGCTCGAGCTCGGCGGTGCCGCGCTGCTCGCTCGGGTGCATCGGGTCGGTCACACCGTTCTCGTACCCTGCTTCTCCTCCTCGTAAACGGTGCCGAGGAGAAGTGGTGCCGCTCGGGCGCGTCGGGATCGGAGTCCGCGCGTCTGAGCCTGCGGGGACGGGGTACGGGACGTCCGACAGGAAGGAGGCGCCGTGCGCGCTCTCACCGAACCGGACGGCACCCCGGAGGTCCTCGCGCTCCGCGCGCTCAAGCTCGGCGACATCCTGGTGGCGGTGCCGGCCCTCAAGGCACTGCGCCGCGGCTTCCCCGAGCATCGGCTGATCCTCGCCACGACGCCCTGGCTCGAGCCGATCGTCGACCTGGTCGAGGGGCTGGACGCTCTGGTGCCCACCCTGCACGGTCTCGACGACCCGCTGCCGATGGCGGCCGGTCGCGTCGAGCTCGGCGTCAACCTGCACGGCAACGGCCCGGAGTCGCGGCTGCGCCTCGCCGAGATCGAGCCCGAGCGCACGCTCGAGTTCCGCGTGCCGGCGCTCGATCCCGACGCGGGCCACGACGACCCGCGCCCGCTCTGGATCGACGGCGAGCTCGAGCGCGCCCGCTGGGCCCGCCTGGTGAACTCGATCGGACTCGACGCCGATCCCGAGGACGTCGCCATCGCGGTCCCCGAGGTCGCGCCCCGCGTCGACGGCGCCGCCGTCGTGCACATCGGCGCCTTCTACGGCTCGCGCGAGTGGCCCGAGGAGCGCTTCGCCGCGGTCGCCCGCTCTCTCGCCGACCAGGGGCACCGCGTCGTCTACACCGGAGGAGCGAACGAGGCCGATCGCGCCCGTCGCGTCGCCGAGCTCGCCGGCACGGGGGAGGTGCTGGCCGGAGAGGTCGACCTGGTCGAGTTCGCCGCCGTCGTGGCGGCCGCCGAGACCCTGGTCACGGTCGACACCGGAGCCGCGCACCTGGCGTCGGCGTACGGCATCCCCTCGGTCGTCATCTTCGGACCGGCGCCGCCCGAGGCCTGGGGCCCGCCCGCGAGCGGACCGCACGTCGTCCTGACCGACGCGTCGCTCCGCAAGGGCGACGTCTTCTCCTCCGAGCCGGACCCGGCCCTCCTGGCCGTGCAGACCGAGGACGTCCTGGACGCCCTCGCCTCGCTGCCCTCGCGTGCCGAGGCGCACCTCAGGCGGACCGCAGGCGCGGAGCCTGCCGGACGGGCGTGACCACGGCGACGCGGGCGCGGGGGGAGCGCGGCTGATGCGATCGCGAGGGGGCGCCGAGGCGGTCGGCGAGCTGCGCGAGGATCCGGCGCTGCAGACGCGAGACCTGCATCTGCGTCGTGCCGAGCGCCTCCGCGATCTGCTGCTGCGTCATCTCCTCGACGAAGCGCATGCGCAGCAGCTCGCGCTGCGCGTCCTCGAGCTCCGCGAGGGCCGTGGCGAGGCCGTGACGGCGGTCGATCGCCGCGAGGTTGTCGTCGTCCCCGCCGAGCGTCTCGCCGAGCCGCACTCCACCCTCGCCACCCGTGCCGACCGTCTCGTCGAGCGAGAGCGGGTGACCCGCCGAGCGCGCGTCGGCGACCTCGGCGGCACCGACCCCGAGCCGCAGCGCGATCTCGTGGTCGGAGGGGTGCCGGCCGAGCTCCTGCGACAGCTCCTCGGCGACGACTCCGGAGCGACGGTGCAGCTCCTGCACGCTGCGCGGCGGGCGGACCATCCAGCCCAGGTCCCTCAGGTGGCGCTTGAGCTCGCCGGTGATCGTGGGCACGGCGAAGGCCGCGAAGCTGTCGCCGCGCTCGGGGGCGAAGCGGCGGGCGCCTTGACCAGGCCCACGTACGCCACCTGGCGCAGGTCCGCCCAGTCGCCGCCGGCGCCGCCTCCGCGCGAGACGCGGCGGGCCATGGCCTCGGCGAGTCCGAGGTGGTCGAGCACGATGCGCTCGCGGATGCGGTCGCCCTCGGCGCCCGTGGCCTCGGCGGCCGCGCGGAAGAGCGAGAGGGTGCGCGCGTCCTTCTCCTCGCGTGCCGGATCCATCGCGGCGGTGGCGCGCGACGTGGCGACATCGAGATCGGTCGTGCTCATCCGAATCCCCTTTCCGGGCGTGCTGGCGCGAGGCCCGGGGCATGGCGGATGCGGTGCGCTCCTCATCGAGCGGCCCCGGAGAAGCGCTCTGCACAGAGCACCACTGCTCCTCGGAGAAGACGAGTCCGTTGACGCGGAGCACTGCTTCGCGATAAAGGGCGTGGGAGCGCGGTCATCCGACCGGACGGCGGAGGATCCCGTCCGTGCGGCAGCGGGACGGGACCCGGAACCGGCGCCCGCGCGGAGTCCGCACCCCCGGGACGCCCCTTGTCCAGCCCGACGGCACTGCGCGCTCCGCGGCTAGAATCGCGGGCGTATGTCTGAGCTCACCCCGCCCTCCGATCGCGCCGCAGCGGCGCACCCGTTCACGACCGCGACCGGGAGCGACGTGCGCGTCCGCTTCTGCCCGTCCCCGACCGGGACACCCCACGTCGGCCTCATCCGCACCGCCCTGTTCAACTGGGCGTACGCGCGGCACACGGGGGGCACGTTCGTCTTCCGCATCGAGGACACCGACGCGGCGCGCGACAGCGAGGAGAGCTACGAGCAGATCGTCGACGCGCTGCGCTGGCTGAAGCTCGACTGGGACGAGGGCGTCGGAGTCGGCGGCCCGCACGGTCCGTACCGCCAGTCGGAGCGCAGCGACGTCTACCTCGATGTGATCCAGCGCCTGCTCGCCTCGGGTCACCTCTACGAGAGCTACTCCACCGCCGAGGAGATCGACGCCCGCAACGAGGCCGCCGGCCGCGCCAAGCAGCACGGCTACGACAACTTCGACCGCGGTCTCACCGAGGAGCAGCGCGCGGCGTTCCGCGCCGAGGGCCGCAGCCCCGCGCTGCGTCTGCGGGTCCCCGACGCCGATCTCTCCTTCGACGACCTGGTGCGGGGCGAGATCACCTTCCCGGCCGGCTCCTTCAGCGACTTCGTGGTCGTGCGCCCCAACGGCCAGCCGCTCTACACGCTGGTGAACCCGGTCGACGACGCGATCATGCAGATCACGCACGTGCTCCGCGGCGAGGACATCCTGCCCTCCACCGCCCGGCAGATCGCGCTGTACCACGCGCTGATCGACATCGGAGTGACCACCTTCGTGCCGCGCTTCGGCCACCTCCCGTACGTGATGGGCGAGGGCAACAAAAAGCTCTCGAAGCGCGACCCCTCCTCGAACCTCTTCCACCACCGCGACCGCGGCTTCATCCCCGAGGGCCTGGTGAACTACCTGGCCCTGCTGGGCTGGTCGCTGACCCACGACCGCGACGTCTTCTCGATCGACGAGATGATCGCCGCGTTCGACGTCGCCGACGTGAACCCCAACCCCGCGCGCTTCGACCTCAAGAAGGCCGAGTCGATCAACGGCGACCACATCCGCCTGCTCGCGGTCGACGACTTCACCGTGCGCACCGTGCCGTACCTGATCGCCGCGGGCGTGCTCGAGGGCGAGCCGACTCCGGCACAGCGCGCCGTGCTCGACGCCGCCGCCCCGCTCGTGCAGGAGCGCATCGGCCTGCTCGGCGAGGCTCCCGGCATGCTCGGCTTCCTCTTCACCACGGCCGACGCGCTGACGTACGACGAGGACGCGCTCAAGGGCCTCCCCGCGAACGCCGGCGCCGTGCTCGCCGCCTCGATCGAGGCGCTGTCCGCGGTGCCGGAGGGGGAGTGGCTGACCGCCTCGATCCAGGCCGCGCTCGCCTCGGCCCTGATCGAGGGCCTCGGGCTCAAGCCCCGCATCGCCTACGGACCCCTGCGCACCGCGATCTCGGGCCGCCGCGTCTCGCCCCCGCTGTTCGAGTCGATGGAGATCCTCGGCAAGGCGGAGTCGCTCGCACGCCTCTCGCGCCTCGCCGGCCGCACCGCCGCCTCCGCCGGACCGGCCTGAGCATGGCCGAGGCGGTGGGAGGCCAGTACGACGTCGTCGTGATCGGCGCGGGCCCGGCCGGTCTGTCGGCCGCGCTCAATCTGGCGCGCGCCCGCCGCAGCGTCCTGCTGCTCGACAGCAACCGTCCGCGGAACGCCGCGACACTGCACTCGCACGGCTTCCTGACGCGCGACGGAGTCTCTCCGCTCGAGCTGCGTCGTCTGGGTCGCGAAGAGGTCGAGAGCTACGAGGCCGCCGAGGTGCACAACGCCCTGGTCACCTCGGTCGAGCGCTCCGGCGGCGAGTTCCTCGTCTCCGCGCGCGGCGTGCGCGGCGCAGCGGACCGCGCCGTCGTGGCCACCGCCGTGGTCGTCGCCGCGGGCCTCAGCGAGAAGCTGCCACGCCTGCCCAGCCTCCGCGCCTACTACGGCACCGCGGTGCACAGCTGCATGGAGTGCGACGGCTACGAGAAGGCGGGGGAGCCCCTCGCCCTGATCGGCGAGACCTCCGACCTCGCCGAGCGCGCCATGCTGCTGTCGCAGTGGAGCACCGACCTGATCGTCTTCACCAACGGCATCGGAGTCGTGAGCGACGCCGACGAGTCCCTGCTCGGCTCGATCGGCATCCGCGTCGAGCGCCGCCCGGTCGCCGACCTCGCGGGCGAGCGCGCGCTCATGACCGGGGTCCTGCTCGAGGACGGCGACGTCATCCCGCGCACCGGCGCTTTCGTCCGCCCGATCTGGGTCCCCGTCCTGGAGTACCTCGACGCCGCCGGCCCCGAGACCGACGGCGACGGCTTCCTCCTCGTGGACGCGGGCGGACGCACCTCGGTGCCCGGCCTCTACGCCGCCGGCGAGGTCACCGCTCCGGGCCCGCAGCAGCTGATCGTGGCCGCCGGCTCCGGCGCGCAGGTCGCCTCGGCCGTCAACCGCGACCTCGTGCGCGCCCGCCTCGGCGAGGCCGCCCCCGAGTCCGAGGCCCACGCGATCCACGAGGCCGGCGTCGATTTGAGCGGCGTGCGCCCGTAGGGTAGTGTTCTTCCTCGGCGCCGGAAGTTCTTCCGATCGCCGCCTGGCCTCCTCCCTCACCTGCGGATGGCCATTGGGGTATGGTGTAATTGGCAACACGGCTGATTCTGGTTCAGTTGTTCTTGGTTCGAGTCCAGGTACCCCAGCAGTTTCTCGGCTCCGCTTCGGCGTGAGCATCCTCGCCGGAGTCATGTGCTGGCTTGCGCGTCCCTCCTGCCGCATGCTGCTGTCGATGCTTTGCGTTCGATCCGCCGGAGCCGTCGTCGATCGCGTCACTCGACGCGGACCGGGGACCTGCAGACCTTCAGAACCCTGTCTGCCGACTCGCCCCGGTCCTCCTCCGCCGGTGGACGCGGAACAGCCTCGACGCTCCGTCCGGGCCCCGATCCGCGACGACTCGCTGCCGACCGGGCACGGAACTGCTGTGTGGAGCACGCCGATCGCGATCCGTCCACTCCGTTCGACGTCTGCGGCGCGTGATTACGCTGGCGCCATGCGGGCTGAGCGGATGCGGAAGTGCGGCGTCGGCGCCCTCGCTCTGACCACCGTTCTCCTGCTCACCGGCTGCTCGGGCGACTCCTTCCGCGCCGATTTCGCGCGGACCTTCGGCAGCGACGAGGCGGTCGCGGATCTCGAGCTCTCGACGGTCGAGGACATGCCGTTCACGGGTGGCGTGAGCGCCGAGGTGGTGGCGCGCGAGAACCTCGCCGACGCGACCTGCGGGCGCTCGCCGACCGACTCAGTGCGTTCGCGTCCGAGCGCCCGGCGGGCGACGTGCGGGTCGTGCTCGACGCCGAGGGGCTCAGCCTCCCTGTGTCGGGCGACTCCGATCTCGCGGACGGGAGGATCGCGGCGGCGCTCGAGCTGCGCGACGACGTGCGGGTGTCGTCCGTCGCGCTGACCGCGGACGACGGCGACGACCGCGTGACCGGGCTGAGCCTGATCCTCGGCGAGGCGGCCACGGCGGGGGACCTCTTCTCGCTCGCCCGGGATGCGCCCGGACTGCTTCCGGACGCGCCGCCGGTGCACGTCAGTGTGCAGAGCGCCAACCGGTCCGCGCTCCTCAGCGGAGAGCCGGGCGCGTGGATCGACGGGGCCGAGGGCACGTGGGCGGCGGTCTCGGCGGCGGTGCCCGTGACCGGGTTCCGGGCGACTCCGGAGCGGCTTGAGGTGAGCCTGGGCAGTGAGGCGGACCTCACTGCGGCGGAGTCGGCGGCCGCGTCGACCGGCGGCCCCGCGGTCGTGTTCTCGACTCCGCTGGTCGCGCTCGGCGATGGCGGCACCGGAGTCGCTGCTCGCTCCGTGCTCGCCGCTCTCGCTCCCGACGTCCTCGCCGACGTCCGCTCGGTCTGGACGGACGACGACCGCCTCCGGCTCGCCGTCGACTCGGCCGATCGGGCCGCGATCGTCGCGGAGGCGGTGTCCGCGGCTCCGGGCTCCGCGGAGTTCGCGACCCTCACGATGAGCGTCGGCGATGCTCGGATTCTCGAGATCGGTGCCGCTCCCCGCTCCCTCGGCACTGCAGTGACCGACGCGTCGGCGCTGCTCGCTGCTCCGGGCGTCACCTCGGTCGCCCGCTCGGACCGGTCCGTGACGGTGACGGCCTCGGGTGACGACGGCGACCTCGAGCGACTGCTCCCTCCGGCCCGGAGCCTCGCACCCGAGGGCGCCCGCGTCTGCGTGCAGCGCGCCGACGGCACCGGCGTCTGCGACACCTCCGCCGGCTGACGGCGCCGAGTCGCGGTCGCTCCGCGCCGATCCCCGCCGCTCGCCGCTCCGCCTCGCGCCGGGGCATGCCACCATGAAGCCGTACATCGCTCAGAGACACGTCTCCGGCGTGTCCCGAGAAGGGGGAATCTCGTTCATGCAATCCGACCTGCTCTGGATCGTCATCGCGGGGGTCGTCGCCGGCGCCCTGCTGCTGCTGGCACTCATCGGCTTCTTCATCTTCCGCGCCTGGTATCAGGTGCCTCAGGCCGACGAGGCGATCGTGATCGTCGGCAAGAAGCAGAAGGGGGATGACGGGCTCACATCCAACATGACCGTCATCACCGGTGGCGGCGCGTTCGTCAACAAGCTGACGCAGCGCTCCGACCGCATCTCGCTGCGGTCGCGGCAGATCAAGATGGAGCCGGTCGCGCAGACCAAGAACGGCGTGACGATCCACCTCGCCGGCGTCGCTCTCGTGAAGATCGGCTCCACGGCCGATCAGGTGCGCGCCGCTGCCGAGCGCTTCGCGTCGCAGGACCAGTCGATCGACGTCTTCACGACCGAGCAGCTCGAGGGCGCCCTCCGCGGCGTCGTCGCGAAGCTCAGCGTCGAGGAGGTCATGCAGGACCGGCAGAAGCTGGGCGACGAGATCGCCGAGGGCATCAAGGGCGACCTGCTCGCGCAGGGACTCGTCCTCGACTCGTTCGCGATCCAGGGGGTCACCGACCGCAACGGCTACATCGAGGCGCTCGGCGCGCAGGAGATCGAGCGCGTCCGCCGCGAGGCCGACGTCGCCCGGATCAACGCGGCGCGCGAGGTCAAGGCGCGCCAGCTCGCGACCGACGAGGCGAACCTGATCGAGCAGACCGCCTACGACAAGAACACCGCCGCCGCGAAGTCCGAGGTCGGCCGCGCCAACGCCGAGGCCGAGCAGGCCGAGAACCTGGCCCGCGCCGAGCGCGAGCAGGCCGTCCTCGTGCAGCGCGCCGAGAACCGCCAGGCCGAGCTCGACGCCGACGTCAAGCGCGTCGCCGACGCCGAGAAGTACCGCCGCCAGACCGAGGCCGACGCCGACGCCTACGGGCGCGCCAAGAAGGCCGAGACCGACCGCCAGGTCGCTCAGCAGGTGTCCGACGCCGAGGCGTACGCCGTTCAGCGCCAGGCCGAGGCCCGTCAGGCGTCCGCCGCGGCCGAGGCGGCTGCCGTGAGCGCCCGCGCCGAGGCGGAGGCTCACGCTCTGCGGGCCAAGGCCGGTGCCGAGGCCGAGGCCCTGCGCGCGAACGCGACCGCCGAGGCAGAGGCGATCCGCGCGAAGGGCGAGGCGAGCGCGGCGGCCATCGCGGCCGAGGCGGAGGCGCTCCGCGAGAACCAGGAGGCGATCCTGGGACGCGAGCTCATCGGGCAGCTGCCCTCGCTCATGTCCGAGTTCGCCAAGGGCTACCAGAACGTCGGCACCGTCACGCTGATCGGCGGCGACACCGCCGGCACGCACATCGCCCGCGAGCAGGCGGCGAGCCTCGCCGCGACCTTCGACAGCGTCAAGTCGGCGACCGGCGTCGACCTGGGGGCGATCCTCCAGGGCCAGGCCTTCGGCCGCGGAGTCGGCGCGGCTACTCAGGGGGCGGGTCAGTCCGACCCGACGGCGGTGCCCTCGACGAACTGACCTCCGATGGCTGGCCGCCCGGCCCGGTGCCCGATGGTGGTGCCGGGTCGGGCGGCCGCGAGAAGTCCGGAAGCTCTCGGACGAGGCGGGAACGCGAAAACCGGACCGTGTCGCTCAGCCAGTGGTCGCGAACCGGCCGGCGAGGGAAGCGCAGGCCCCGGATGGCGACGAGTCAGTGCGGCCGCGGCCGCCCACTGGACGTGGAAAGGTCCCTCCGGCCCGCTCAGGGCCCGGAATGCGTCCACTCGCAGGAGCGGCACCCGACCAGACAGCGTGTCGCCACCCCAGCGTCGAGGGCGCTCTCCCTGTGACCCGCAGACCGCCGTGCGGCGGGTACGACTGATCTGGACGATGTTCTCCCGGCCCCGTTCTGCGCCGATCCGACCCCTCCGGCGCTTTCCGTCGCACGATATTCGCCATGAGCGACCGAGAGTCGATCGATGGCCGACCCGTGACCGAGCAGCAGATCGCGGACTGGGCGGCGCAGGTCGAGCAGGGCTACGACGTCGACGCCCTCCGCGCCCGTGGGCGGGGTCGCCCCGGACCCTCCGGTGCTCGGTCGCGATCGATTCCGAACAGCAGCTCAGCCTGGACAGGAACGGCGTTTCGTGACGGATCGGATCACGCCGGCTCCCTAGGAGGAGCGCTGAATGCCTGCGGCAGCGCGGCACCCCGGCCGAGGCAGTCGCGGTCGGCGCGCGCCCGACTCAAAAGTAGCGCTTCAGATGCTCCCTCAGCGCGTCATCGCACACGTACACGTACGTCCCGCGGATCCCGCGCGTCAGCAGCACCGTGTAGATGTTGCGGACGTACGCCAGCAGATCCTCGTCGGAGTACGTGATCCCCAGCTTCGGGTTGTTCTCGCGGCCCTTCGTGTCGTGGTAGTTCGAGCGGTCGAAGACGACCCGCTGCGCGACCGGATCGAAGCGCAGGTCGCGTCCGATGATCACGCCGGCGAAGTTCAGGTCGTAGCCCTGCACCGTGTGGATGGAGCCGACCTCGTCGATCGCGCCGGGCGAGTTGATCCAGTCGCGCTGCGTCTGGTTCCACCGCAGTGAGAGGCCGTCGATCTCGATGTCGAACGCGTCCTTCTGCTTCTTGGTGATCCACTTCCATGCGTACCCGGCCACGAGGCGCGCGAGGCCGTGCTCCTGTTCTCGGAGCAGCAGCTCCCGGCGCAGCTCGTGCACGTCGTCGAAGAAGCGCAGGTCGTAGCCGTCGAATTCCTCGCGCAGCGGAGGCGGGTCGTCCGACAGGACCGACCTCACGTACCCGACGTAGTCCTTGTCCGCCGCGATGCGCATTTGCGAGCGGAGCGGGTACATGCGGCTGCCCGCGGAGGCCTCCGCGAGGAGGCCCCGCGTCACCGCGGCCGGGAGGTCCATCGGACGGACCGTCTGGGCGGTGTCGAGCATCAGGATCACGTGCCTGCTCTGCGCCCGGATCCAGTCGAGCTGCGTGTACTCGAGCCCGTCCTCGCCGAAGAGCGTTCGGTTGACGTCGGCGAACGTCTTGTTCAGGGGGCCGGAGGGCTGGTTCGCCCGCTGGCTCAGGCGGTGCGCCTCGTCGACGAGGAGGAGGTCGAAGGGCTCGGCGCTCTTCCCCACCTGGAAGGGCGTGAGCACCAGATTCTTCGACAGCCCCGGCGTGAGAGTGAAGACCCGCGCGATCGACCCCCGCAGCGACTGCTGTGGAACCACCAGTCCGATGCGGAGCGTCGACAGCAGTTCTCTGTGCCCCGGCGTGAAGAAGTCGCTGAAGACGGAGTCGCTGTCCAGCGGCTCCTCCGGATCGTGCCGGCGGATGTCCTGGAGCAATTTCATCAGGTAGATCGCGACGACGGTCTTGCCGGTTCCGGGATCCCCCCGTACGACGACGGTGCTCCGCTCGCCCGACTCGAGGTCGGCGAAGAGGCCCTCGAGGATGTCCTCGACGGCGATCGCCTGATCGTGGTTGAGCGCCTTGAACGGCGACAGCTTGAAGAGGTCGCTGTTGATGATCTCCGGGAGCGTCCGCTGGAAGAGGTGCTCCTGGGTCCGCAGGACCTCGAACACCTCGTCGAACGTCCGGCGGTAGGAGTCGCGATCGAAGTAGTCGGCGTCGGTGACGCCCGCGTTGTGGTTCAGCACCTGCAGACGGCCCTCGCCCGACAGCATCCGCAGGAGGAAGGACTCGAGATCGAGGCACGCGGACTTGTTGAAGGTCTCGTCCAGGACGACCCGCACGCGCTCGAGCCGGCTCTTCTCGGGGGAGTCGAGATGCTGGCGGAGGCGTCCTTCCGCGTTGAGGGATTCGCCCACATAGACCTCGGCCGCACTGTCCAGCACGTACACGACCGGCCAGTTGCGGTGCCGCGGGTCGGCTGCTCCCCACGCGCGCACCTGGTCGGAGTCGAAGGGCAGGTGCTCGAGGCTAAAGCCGGTCATACTTCTCGCTCCGTCCGCGAGCCTTGTCGACGGGGTACTTCTCGCGGGTCTTCCGGAGCTTGGCGAGGACGATCTCGTCCGCATCGACTCCGAGCCGGTCGGCGAGCAGGAGGCAGTACGTCAGCACGTCCGCGAGCTCGTCGACCGCCGAGGGCAGGTCGCCCTCGCCCCACTGGAAGCACTCGAGCAGCTCGCCCGACTCGATGCTGATGCTCTTCGCGAGGTTCTCCGGCGTGTGGAACTGAGCCCAGTCGCGCTCCTCGACGAACGAGCGGAGGGCATCGAGGACGTCGTCACCGGGCATGGCTGCCAACCTATTCGACCTGCGGTGCGCTTGCTGCCACCGGGCAGGCGCCGGCCCGATGGTCGCGAATCGGTCCTCGAAGGGTGAGCAGACCCCGGATCAGGTCGACTCGCCGCGGTCTCGGTCGCCCACCGGACGCGGAACGGCCCCCACGGTCCCGTCGTGCCCCCGATCGCGTCCACTCGTCGTCGGTGTGACCGACAGCGATCGCTGAGCGAAGTGCTTCTGCGCCCGACGAGCGCGCGACTGATCCGTCACGACAGGCCGCTCATCCCGAGCAGGGGCGACTCATCGCGACGGATCGGATCACACCGCGTCGCCGTTGGACACGATCTGCGGTTCCGAGCAGCTCGGAGCAGCGGAAACTGTCCAACGGTGGCCGCTACGACCGGTCCGCGTCCTCGCGCGCCGACACCTGGTCCGCGTGACGCTTCTTGCCGAAGCGCGTCGCCAGGAACAGCAGCGACCCGACCACGACGTAGCCCGCGGTGCCGAGCCACACCACTCCGGTCTGCTGCGTGAGCAGCACGATGCTGGCGATCGTCGCCAGGATCGGCACGACGCGCGGCACCGAGAAGTGCGGGTGGTCGACGCGGTCCTTCTTCAGCACGAGCACCGAGACGTTCGCCGAGATGAAGACCAGGAGCAGCAGCAGCACGGTCGTCTCCGAGAGCGTGCCGACGTCGCCGAGGACGCTGAGCACCATCGTCACGCCGCCGACGACGAGGATCGAGACCCACGGGGTGCGGCGGTTCGGCAGGACGCGTCCGAAGGCGCTCGGCAGGAGCCCCGCCGTGGCCAAACCGAAGCCCACGCGGCTCGCCATGACCATGAAGAGCAGTGCGCCGTTGGCGATCGCGACGAGCGCGATCAGGCCGAACAGCCAGGGCGGCACACCCACCCCGCTGGCCGCGACCACGTCGAGCAGGGGACCGGTCGATTCGGCGAGCTCGTCGATCGGGAGCACGATGACGGCGCCGAGGGCGATCAGGAGGTAGACGACGGCGGCCGTGAACAGGGCCGCGAAGAGCGCGCGCGGGTAGACCTTCGAGGGGTTCCGCACCTCCTCCGCCATGTTCGCCGCGGCCTCGAAGCCGAGGAAGGAGAAGAAGGCGACGATGGAGGCGGCGAACGCGCCCTGCAGCGGCGCGACCTCGGGGTTGAACTCCAGGACCCGGGCGAAGTCGCCGTTGCCGGCGCCGAAGAAGATCGCCGCGCAGACGATCACGATCACGAGGCCGCTGACCTCGATGACCGAGGCGACGAGGTTCGCGGTCAGCGACTCCTTCACTCCGCGCAGGTTCACGAGGGTGAGGATCGCGATGAAGACGAGGGCCGTGGGCACGGGAGGCACGTCCAGCAGAGCGCCCAGGTAGTCGCCCGCGAACGCGTTGGCGAGGGCGGCGGCGGTCGTGATGCCCGACGCCATCATCAGGAAGCCGACCAGGAACGAGAGGTACGGCTTGCCGAAGGCCCGGTCGACGTAGCGGGCGGCGCCGCCGGCGTGCGGGTACTTCGTGATCAGCTCGGCGTAGGTGCCGGCGGTCAGCAGGGCGATCACGAGCGCGATCAGCAGGGGCAGCCAGATCACGCCGCCCACGTCCTTCGCCATGGTGCCGACGAGCGTGTAGATGCCCGCGCCGAGGGTGTCGCCCACGATGAAGGCGAACAGGAGCGGGCCGGTGATGACCTTCTTGAGAGATCCCTTGCCGGTGCCCGGAGAGCTCTCGCCGGTCGTGCGCGTCGTATCGGTCATCCGGTAACTCCACCCATCCGGGGGCACTCCGCGCAAGCCCCGGCGGTCGATCGTCGAAAGATTTCTCACGGACGAAACACGCGGAGGGTGCTTCGGGGATCAGGCCGACGGGATCCGCGGACCGGGGCCGGCACTCGGTGGACGTCGAGCGCACCGTCCCGGCACCCGCACCGGCGCCTGCTGCGTCAGGGAGTGGGTGAGGGGAACAGGACCGGACCGGTCGGTCGTGGTGCCTCGGTCACGACGCCCTGGAGGCCGGGTGAGTCGTCGTCCGCCACGGAGCCGCTGCCGGCGACCGGCGCGAGAAAGAGGTCGAGGGAGGTGAAAAGGCTGCCGTACGGCTTCTGGCAGTCGGCCACCACGCTGTAGCCCGCCTGGCCCGACGCCCCGAGGCTCGCGACGTCGACGGTGCGAGTGGCCTGCCATCGGATCCGCTGGAGGTAGCCGGAGTCGTCGGTACCGCCGATGGAGTCTCGGAGTTTCACGGTGAGGCCCACATCCGTCGGACCGACGACACTCCAGGCTCCGACTCCGACGCCGGGGGTCTGCTGGCGTGGCGGGATCAGGACGGCTGTCATCACAGCTCGGGCTGTCACCGCCGCGGCGTCGCGTCCGGCCTGAGCGGACGCGGGTGAGCCCCAGTTGGCCGTGACAGTGATGACGACGGTCTCGACGAACGACACCACCGGCGCCGGGACGAGCCCCGCTGTCTCCTGGAACGCGAACCCGGTGTAGCCCGTGAGGCCTCCGGAGGAGATGCCCCGACCGGACCGCGCCGACGCGTTCCAGCCGGGCTGCTCGGCGGCGAGCGCCGCGGGTCCGGAGGCGGACGCGGCCGGGGCGGCGACGGCGAGGGCGACGACGGGCGCGCTCCAGAGGGCGAGGGAGGAGACGCTGCGGCGGGAGGGCGCGTCGGAGGACGGGGTCACGGGGCTCCAGGGAGAGCGGGGGAGGGGCGGGAACCCTCGGTCGTGCGGGGCAGGGGCGGTTCAGAGTGGCAGAGTGCGCGACCGCACCGGACCCCCCCGTTAAGCGCGACCCTGGCAGTCGGCTCGATCCGAGCGCCCCGGAGTCACACCGGCAGCTGCGCCCCCACCACCCGCAGCAGCTCGAGCTTCTCGTGGCTCGGCGATCCGGGTGCCGCCGTGTACACGAGCAGCGCGTGCGAGTCGACCGGGTCGATCAGGGTCTGGCAGGCGAGGTCGAGCCGCCCGAGCTCCGGGTGCTCGAAGCGCTTGGTCTCGCCGGGCCGCACGCCCACCTCGTGCAGTGCCCAGAGCCGGCGGAACTCGTCGCTGCGCTCGAGGAGCAGCTCGACGTAGCGGGCGGCGCGGGACCCTGGTCCGCGGCGGCTGAGCACCTCGCGCAATCCCGACGCCCAGACGCGCGACAGGTGCTCGTGACCCTCCTCGGCGTAGATCGCCCGGCTCGCCGGGTCCGTGAACCAGCGGTAGCCGATGCTGCGCTCGGGACCGGTGAAGCGGGTGAGGTCGCCGGTGAGGGCGACGCCGAGCGGAGTCTGCCGCAGCGTCTCGCCGAGCTCCGTCACGATCTCGGCGGGCGTGTCCTGCAGTCGGTCGAGGATCCGGAGCAGCCCCGGGCCGACGTGGCCGTCCGACGCTCCGCGCTCGGGCGGCCGGTGCCCGGCGAGGTGGAAGAGGTGGTCCCGCTCGGCGAGGGTCAGGTGCAGTCCCTGCGCGATCGACGCGAGCATCTGCTCGGACGGCTGGGGGCTGCGGCCGCGCTCGATGCGCGCGTAGTAGTCGGCCGACATGCTGCAGCGGGCGGCGACCTCCTCGCGGCGGAGCCCGGCGGTGCGGCGGCGCGCCGTGCGCGGCATCCCCACGTCCTCGGGCTGCAGGGCCTCGCGTCGGGCGCGCAGGAACTCGGCGAGCCCCTCCCGGTCCATCGTGCGCATCGGTCCTCCTGACGTCCGCTCCCTTTCTACCGGCGGTCGGCGCGCTCAGCCACGGTCCGGCGATCCACGGTTGAGCGGGACGTTCCTCCCGGGCGCCGCGGGCCGCACGCTGGCAGCGCTGCACCCGGCAGCCACGAGTCAGGAGCCCGCCATGCCACGCCGACCGATCGATCTCGACCTCCCCGACCTCTCGGGCCGCCGCGCCCTCGTCACCGGGGCCAGCGACGGCCTCGGGCTCGTCCTCGCCCGGCGCCTCGCCGCGGCGGGAGCGGAGGTCCTGCTGCCCGTCCGCAACCGCGCGAAGGGGGAGGCGGCGCTCGCCCGCATCCGGGAGAAGCACCCGGGAGCCGCGGTCTCGCTCCGCGACCTCGACCTCTCGTCCCTCGCGTCGGTCCGCTCCCTCGCCGACACGCTCGCCGCTGAGGGGCAGCCGCTGCACCTCCTCGTCGCCAACGCCGGAGTGATGACCCCGCCCACGCGCCTGAGCACGGCGGACGGCTTCGAGCTGCAGTTCGGCACGAACCACCTCGGGCACTTCGCCCTGATCGGCCGGCTCATGCCGCTCCTGCGCGAAGGACGGGCGCGCGTCGTGTCGCAGGTGAGCGTCGCCGCGAACCGGAACGCGGTGCACTGGGAGGACCCGGACTGGGAGCGCGGCTACCACGCGTTCCGCGCCTACAGCTCGTCGAAGATCGCGGTCGGGCTGTTCGGCCTCGAGCTCGAGCGCCGCAGCGCAGCGCACGGCTGGGGCGTCACGAGCAACCTGTCGCACCCCGGAGTGGCGCCCACCAGCCTCCTCGCCGCCCGTCCCGAGACGGGTCGCGCCCGCGACGGAGTAGACGTGCGGCTGATCCGGGCGCTGTCGCGCCGAGGACTCCTGGTCGGCACCGTCGAGACCGCTCCGCTGCCGGCGCTGCTCGCCTCCGTCCTCGAGGGCGCGGGCGGCCGATTCGTCGGACCGGGCGGCCCCGGCGGGCTCGGGGGAGCGCCGACGGAGCAGCGCCCGTTCCCGCGCCTCGTCGACCCCGAGGACGCGCAGCGCCTGTGGCGGCTGTCGGAGGAGCGCACCGGAGTCACGTTCCCGTGACGGACGCGTTCACCTCGCCGTCACCTGCGCGGGCGACCCTCGAGGGCATGTCGATGGCAGAGCCGTTCCTCCCGTCCTCCCGACCCGCCCGCGACGCCGAGCAGGCCGAGCGCGATCTCGACGTCGAGGCCGCTCCCGGCACCGCCGAGCCCGAGGTCGATCTCCCGCCCGCCGGGCCGTTCCGGACGCCGGTGCCCGGCGACCGGCTGAGCGCCGACCAGCTCGCCGACGAGATCGGCGACGGCGAGCCCGCCGACTGCGACTGAGTCAGGAGCGCGATCCGAGCGCCACCACGACGGCGGCCGCGGCCGTTCGTCAGTCGCCGTCGATCCGCTCGGCCAGGGCGACGATGATCCCCTCCGGACCGCGGACGTAGGCCATCCGCCAGACGCCCTCGTGCTCCCCGACGCCGCCGACGAGCCGGTGGCCGTTGTCGGCGAGGCGCTCCAGTACCGCGGACAGGTCCTCGACGACGAACGCGAGGCTCCGGAGCCCGGGCTCGGTCGCCCCGACCGGCGGCGGCACGGGAGGCGACGGCGGCCGGACGAAGCGCGAGAGCTCGACGGCCGTCCCACCTCCCGGAGGCCGCAGCATCACGATCTCGGTCCGCGCACCGGTCAGGCCGACGACCGTGTCGAGGAACTCGCCCTCGACGGGTGTCCTCCCCTCGATCTCGAGGCCGAGCCCGACGAAGAACGCCGTCGCCGCCTCGAGATCGACGACCGTCACTCCGATGTGGTCGAAACCTGTGATCCCCGCCATCAGCGCCTCCTCGCGTCGGACCCAGTCAGGCACCGCCGCGAAGCCGTGTCAACGCGCGGGCTGCTTCGCGCTGCGCCCCGTCGCTCCCAGCGTCGAGGCCGCCGTGCTGATCGCGGTGATGCGCTCCCAGTCCTGCGCGTCGATCGCCGCCTGCGGGGTGAGCCAGCTGCCGCCGACGCACGCCACGTTCGGCAGCGCGAGGTAGTCCGCGGCCGTGGCGACCGAGATCCCGCCCGTCGGGCAGAAGGTCGCCTGCGGGATCGGCGCGCCGACGGCGGCGAGGTAGGGCGGCCCGCCCGCGGGACCGGCGGGGAAGAACTTGAGCTCCGTGGCACCCTCCTCGAGCGCGGTCATCACCTCGCCGACGGTCGAGACCCCCGGCAGCACCGGCACCTCGAGCGAGCGGAAGTAGCGGTGCAGCGAGCGGGTCAGCCCGGGGCTGACCAGGAACCCCGCACCTGCCGCGACCGCCGCGTCGGCCTGCTCGGCCGAGAGCACGGTGCCGGCGCCCAGCAGCATCTCCGGCACGTCCGCGGCGATCAGGGACAGCGACTCCAGGGCGGTCGGCGTGCGCAGGGTGAGCTCGATCAGCCCGATGCCCCCCGCGAGCAGCGCCCGCGCGACGGGGACGGCGTCCTCGGGATCGAGGAGGGTGACGACGGGGATGACGGGGGAGACCCGCATCACGTCCAGTGCAGTGGTCATGCGTCGATCTCTTCTCTGATACCCTGCGCGCCTCGACGGTCGAGGATCCCGTACCAGTCGACGAGGAGGGCGGTGACGGCCGGGTCGTCGGCCAGGTCGGGTCCGAAGACCGCGGGGGAGCGCAGCAGCGCCGGGACGACCGCTCCGGCGGAGCGATCGCGGGGGAGGAGGGCGCGCAGCTCGTCGGCGAGCGGATCGTCGAGCACCGCGGCGGTGGCGACGCGGTGCATCCACGCGGCGACGCCGAGGGCGGCCCAGCGCGGCTCCCGTCCGCTCGCGCGGCAGGCGCGCACCGTGCTGAGCAGGCGGAGCGGGATCTTCTGCGACCCGTCGGCGCCGACCTTGGCGGTCGTGTGCCCGAGTGCCGGGTTGCCGAAGCGCCGCAGGACCGAGGCGGAGTAGTCCGCTCCGTCGAGCCGGTCGGGCAGGACGATGGTCGGCAGGGCGTCCTCGGACATCATCCGCTCGGCCGCCAGGCGGAAGGCGGGGTCCCGGACCGTCTCGGCGATCGTGTCGAGCCCGGCGGCGAGTCCCAGGTACGCCAGGAGCGAGTGGCTGGCGTTGAGCAGGCGCAGCTTCGCCGACTCCCACGGCTCCACGTCCGCGGTGAGCAGGGCGCCCGCGGCCTCCCAGGCCGGGCGTTCCGCGGCGAAGGAGTCCTCGATCACCCACTGCGCGAACGGCTCCGCGACGACGCCGCCCTCGTCGCGGAAGCCGGTCTCGCGCTCGATCGCGTCGAGGTCGGCCGGGGTCGTCGCCGGGACCATCCGGTCGACCATCGTGCTCGGGAAGCGCACGTGCTCGGCGATCCACTCGGGCAGATCGGCGGCCTCCGACGACGGCAGCGCGGCGAGGAAGTCGAGGACGAGCGTGCGGGTGAGCGCGCCGTTCGAGGGCAGGTTGTCGCACGGCACGACCGAGATCGGACCGCCGCCCTCCGAGGCCCGGCGCTGGAGGCCGCGCGCGATCTGGCCCACGGCCGTGACGGGAGGGGTCCCCGCCAGATCGGCGCGCACCAGGCGTCGTCGGTGTCGAGGCGGCCCGAGCGCGCCCGGTAGCCCTTCTCGGTGACGGTGAGGGTCACGACGGAGGTGCGCGGCGAGGCGATCCGGGACACCACGGCATCCGAGTCGGTCCGCCCCGCGAGCACGCGGGAGACAGAGGAGACGAGGCGCGGCGCACGGGCCCCCTCGCCCCGCTCGACGAGGGTGAAGAGGCCGTCCTGAGGCCCCAGCTGCCGCACCACGGTGTCCGAGGTCTGGGTGACCCCGGTGATCCCCCAGCGGGTGTCGCCGGTGGCGAGCATGGCGTCCTCGGTGAGGACGGCCGTGTGCGCCCGCGCGAACGCGCCGAGTCCGAGGTGCACCACTCCGTCGCCCAGCCTGTCCCGGGGCACCGACGGACGCGCTCCCGCCGCGAGCGACAGTCGCGTCACGAGGTCACCCCCGCATGGGCCCGCGTCTGGGCGAGGGTCGGGACGAGGCCGGTCCCGCCGCGGCCCCCGACGACGAGGGATGCGGCGGCCGCGGCGAGTCGAGCGGCGTCGGCGAGCGGATCCCCGAGCACGATCCGGGCGGCCAGCGTGCCGACGAAGGCGTCGCCGGCGCGGTCTGGTCGACGACGGAGGGGGCGGGCACGGCGTCGATCCAGAGGTGCTCGCCCTCGCCGGTCGCCAGGTGCACGCCGCGCGAGCCGCAGGTGACCGCGACGGCGGCGGCGCCGAGGGCCAGCAGCTCGTCGGCGGCGTCGGCGGCGGAGTCGGCTCCGAGCAGGGCCGTGGTCTCGCCGGGGAAGGACGGGGTCACCAGCGCGGCCGAGGCGGCGAGGAGGCGCAGATCGGCGGAGGCGCGCTCCGCGGTGTTCAGGCGGGGACGGTGGTTGGGGTCGTAGACGAAGCGCTGCGCGGTGCGGGCGGCGTGCAGCACGAGAGCGCGCGTGGTCTCCGAGACCGCGCAGGCGATCCCTCCGGCGACCACGGCGCCCGCCGCGGCCAGCACGGCGTCGTCGACGTCGTCGGCCCCCAGCGTCGAGCCGACGCTGCCCGAGCGGGCGTAGGAGAACTCCCGTTCTCCGTCCGGGTCGCTGTGCACGAGGTAGACGCCCTGCTGGCCGCGCCGGAAGCGCAGCAGCTCGGTCGAGACGCCGAGCGCCTCGACACGGGCGGCGATCGCCCGGCCGAGATCGTCGTCGGTCAGGACGGCCGCGAGGGCGACGCGCGCCCCGGCCGCGGCGGCGGCGGCCGCGACGTTGAGGGCGTCCCCCGAGACTCCCAGCAGTGCCGGCACGCCGTGGCCGAACGCGTCGTCGGTCGCGACCTCGACGAGCACCTCGCCGAGCGCGACGACGTCGTACGCTGCCCCGCTCACCAGTCGTGCACCGATCCGTCGAGCCGGCGGTTCACCGGCAGGTACTTCGGGTCGTAGGGGAAGCGCGCGGCGGCCTCCTCGTCGAAGACGACGCCCAGGCCCGGCGCGTCGCCGGGGTGCATGTAGCCGTCGGTGAAGGTGTAGTCCCAGCGGAACACCTCGCCCGCCGGGTCCCGGTGGCCCATTTGCTCCTGGATCCCGAAGTTCGGGATCGAGAGGTCCACGTGCAGTGCCGCCGCCATCGTGATCGGCGAGAGGTCGCCGGCGCCGTGCGAGCCCGACCGCACGCCGTAGAGGTCGGCGAGCGCGAAGATCCGGCGCAGGTGCGTGATGCCGCCCGCGTGCGAGACCGAGGTCCGGATGTAGTCGATCAGCCGCTCGGTGATCAGCTGCTGGCAGTCCCAGATGGAGTTGAAGATCTCGCCGACCGCGATCGGCGTCGTCGTGTGCTGGCGGATGAGCCGGAACGAGGACTGGTCCTCGGCGGGCGTCGGGTCCTCGAGCCAGAACGGCCGGAGCGATTCGACCGCCGCGCCCAGCCGGCCCGCCTCGATGGGGGAGAGGCGGTGGTGGACGTCGTGCAGCAGGTGCACGCCGTAGCCGAACTGCTCGCGGACGTGCCCGAGCATCTCCGGTGCGAAGTCGAGGTACGCCGTGGTCTCCCACGAGTCCTCCTGCGGCGAGGCGCCGCTGGCGGGCTCGTAGACCGCTCCGCCCGCCGGCGGGATGCCGTACGTCTTGTCGAGCCCGGGCACGGCGGCCTGCGCGCGGATCGCCTTGTAGCCGAGGTCGAGATGGCGCTGGAAGTCGACGTCGAGGTCGTCGAGCGTCGTCCCGCTCGCGTGGCCGTAGACCATGACCCCGTCGCGGGCGGCGCCGCCCAGGAGCTGGTAGACGGGCATCCCCGCGGCCTTCCCCTTGATGTCCCAGAGCGCCACGTCGATCGCAGCGATCGCCGTCATCGTCACTGGGCCGCGGCGCCAGTAGGCGCCCTTGTAGAAGTACTGCCAGGTGTCCTCGATCCGGCGCGCGTCGCGTCCGATCAGGAGGGGGCAGAGGTGGTCCTCGAGGTACGAGGCGACCGAGAGCTCGCGGCCGTTCAGCGTGGCGTCGCCGACGCCGATCACCCCGTCCTCGGTCTCGATGACGAGGGTCACGTAGTTCCGCCCGGGGGAGGACACGACCACTCGGGCGCGGTGATCTTCACAGTGCCTCCTTCTTCACGGGGGTCTCCTTCTGCACGGGGGCGGCCGTCTGCACGGGGCCGTCCTCCTCGGTGCGACGTCCGCCGAGGCGGAGCATCACCTTGCTGCTGCCCGACGCCGGGTCCGCCGCGGTGCGCAGCGCCTCCTCGGCGTCGGCCAGGTCGAACTCGTGGGTCATCAGCGGGGAGAGATCGAGGCCGTCGCGCATCGCAGCGACCGCGTCGGTGATCTCGTCGACGAAGCGGAAGCTGCCGATCCAGGTGATCTCGCGGGTCACGAGGTCGCCCAGCGCGGCCGGCGCGGGGGCGCCGGGCAGGTTGCCGACCTGGACGACGGTGCCGCCCCGGGCCGTCGCGTGCAGGACCGCTCCGAGTGCGGCGGGCGCGCCCGACGCCTCGAAGACGAGCTCCGAGTCCGCGGGGAGCGCCTCGCCCGCGGAGACGTCGCGCGTCTCGTCCGCGCCCATCCGGCGGGCGATCGCCAGCGATGCGGCGCTCAGGTCGGCGGCCGTGATGCGGCCGGCGCCTGCGTGGCGCAGGGCCGCGATGAGGAGGGACCCGATGGGGCCGGCTCCGTTCACGACCACGTCCCTGCCCCGCACGTCGCCCGCGCGGCGCACCGCGTGCATCGCCACCGCCAACGGCTCGGCGAGGGCGCCGTGGCGCGTGTCCACTCCGTCGGGCAGGGCGCGCAGCTGGTGCGCGAGCACCGTCTTGGCTTCGCTGAACCCGCCGTCGGCGTGCGGGTGGAGGGCCGCCGAGCCGTAGTAGCGGATGGCGGGGTGCAGATTCGTGCGGCCGGCGATCCGCTCGGGGAGGGCCGGGTCACCGATGAGCTCGGACGGGTGGACGGTGACCGCCTGCCCGATCTCCCAGCCCTCGACGCCTTCGCCCAGCCGGGCGATGCGTCCGGCGAACTCGTGACCGAGGACGAGCGGATCCACGAGTCGCGCGGTCCCGGAGGCGCCGTGCTTCCAGTAGCTGAGATCGGATCCGCAGATCCCTCCCCACTCGACCGCCAGGACGACCTGGCCGGGACCTGCGATCGGATCGGGACGCTCGTCGATCCGCAGATCGCCCGCCCCGTGCACCACGACGGCTCTCATACCGCGTCCTCCAGTCGCACCATGTCGCGTCCACGGACCTCGGGGCTGAGCACTGCCGAGACGAGCGTCACGAGGGAGTAGCCGATCACCATCGCGGCGAGGGGCCACCAGGACCCTGTCACGGCGGTGAGGGTCGCGGCCAGCACGGGGCCGATCGCGGTGGTGAGGATGCCGCCGATCTCCTTCGCGAGCGCGAGCTGGGTGAAGCGCGTGCGGGCTCCGAAGAGCTCGGCCATGGTGACGGACTCGAGCGAGAACAGCGCGAGGACGCCGATGTTCAGGCCCACCACGATGCCGATCGTCATGAGCACGGGGTCGCCGCTGGTGACCATCATCATCATCGGGATCGCGAACAGGATCGTGAGGGAGGTGAAGACGATGTACAGCGGGCGCCGACCGAAGCGGTCGCCCAGGATCCCGAGCAGGGGCACCGTGACGAAGCCGCAGAGGGAGCCGATCACGATCGCGCTCGTGCCGATCGACTTGTCGCTGAGCATGACCGTCGCGATGTAGCCGATCAGGAAGGTCTGGATGAGACCGGAGTTGCCCGCCTGGCCGAAGCGCAGGCCGAGGGCGATCAGGAACGCCTTGCCCTTCTTCTGCTTCAGGGCGGTCTCGATGCTGCCGGTGCCCGCGATGAGGGCCTGCTCGGCGAGCTGCTTCTTGGTGAGCGCCACGCCGTCGACGAGGTCGTCGCGCTGCTCGAAGACCGGGCTCTCCTTCAGCGAGGTGCGGATCCACACCGCGAGGATGAGGAGCACGAAGCTCGCCAGGAACGGCACGCGCCAGCCCCAGGTGATCAGGTCCTCGTCCGAGAGGGTCGCGACCAGGATCGCCCAGAGCGCCGAGGCGCCCAGAGTGCCGGAGTTGGTGCCCAGGGAGACGAGCGACGAGATCAGTCCGCGCTTCTTCACCGGGGCGTACTCGGCGAGCATCACCGTCGCTCCCGCGATCTCGGCACCGGCGCCGAAGCCCTGCAGCAGGCGGAGGAACACCAGCAGGATCGGGGCGAGGAGGCCCACCTGCTGGTAGGTCGGCAGCACGCCGATCAGCGTGGTCGAGACGCCCATCAGCGCGATCGTGAGGAACAGCACCTTCTTGCGGCCGATGCGGTCGCCCATCCGGCCGAAGTAGATCGCGCCGAGGAGGCGGGCGACGTAGCCGACGCCGTAGGTCGCCATCGCGGCGATGAGGCCCACCGCCGGGTCGAACTCGGGGAAGAAGATGCGGTTGAAGACGATGGCGGCGGCCAGCGAGTAGAGCTGGAAGTCCATGAACTCCATCGCGGTGCCGAGCCAGCCCGAGACGGCGACCTTCGCGAGGTCCTTCGTCGAGCGGACCCCCTTCTGATCGGGGGTCTGCGTCGAGGACGACGCGCGGGATCTCTGGGACATCCGGTGCTCCTTTGCATGCGGGTTCGGGTCGGCCGCGAGGGTGCGCGAGGACCGATGACTGCCATACAAGCACTGCCATGGCAGTGTGTCAACGCCGTTTAGACTGGCGTCATGGCATCACGGAGCGAGCCCGCGGCGAGAGCCGCGTCGGCGCGCGACCGCACCGTCGACGCCCTGCGCCGCCGCATCATCTCGCTCGATCTCCAGCCCGGTTCCCCGCTGTCCGAGAACGAGCTGTCGGCCGAGCTCGGCATCTCGAGGACCCCGGTGCGCGAGAGTCTCCTGCTGCTGAAGGAGGAGGGTCTCGTGCAGATCTTCCCGCAGCGGGGCAGCTTCGTCTCGCGCGTCGATCCGGAGCGTGTCGCTCAGGCGCAGTTCATCCGCGAGGCGATCGAGTGCGCCTCGCTGGCGCAGGTCGCCGCTGAGTCCGAGGTCGACCCGGCCGGACTCGCGGCCCTGCACGACATCCTCGACGATCAGCGCGAGGCCGACGCGGAGGAGGACGTCGAGCGCTTCTTCCGGCTCGACGAGGACTTCCACCGGGCCCTGCTCGACCTCTCGGGCCACGGCAGCGCATGGAACGCCGTCAACTCCGCGAAGGCGCACCTCGATCGCGCCCGCCGCCTGAGTCTCGTCGACGCCCGGCCGATCCACGCTCTGATCGATCAGCATGCGGCGGTCGTCGACGCCATCGGGCGCGGCGACGGAGACGGCGCCGTCGCAGCGCTGCGCTCCCACCTGCGGGCGGTGTTCGACGACGTCGAGCGGATCCGGCGCAGCTCGCCCGAGCTCTTCTCGGACGGCAGCGACCTGCGCGTCGTCCGCCGCACGGTGTCCGAGCTGGCCTAGTCCGCCCGCAGCGCCGCCGCACAGCTCGCGAGCAGGCGCATCAGCCGCTCGCGGTCGCCGTCCGCGAGCCCGGCGACCATGCGGTCCTCGACCGCGCGGACCGCGGCGCTCGCCGCCCGCAGCTGCCGCCGACCGGCCCCGGTCAGCTCGGTCGGGAGGATGCGTCCGGACGCGGGCCGCTCGGCCCGGGCGACGAGGCCCTGCTGCTCGAGCGACTGCAGCAGCACGTTCATCGACTGCCGCGTGACGAAAGTGCCCCGCGCGAGCTCCGAGTTGGACAGCCCCGGGCGCTGGGCGAGCAGCTCGAGGCACGAGTAGTGCGTGATCGTCATGCCCAGCGGATGCAGCACCTCCTCCATGGCGGCGCGCAGTGCTGTCGACGCCACCTTCAGCAGGTATCCGGGGGAAGCCGTCAGATCGATGCCACTCATGTCAGGAGTCTGACATAGGATCATCCGTGTCAGAAGACTGACATCAACGAAGGGCTTCCCCATGACCGTCTCCGGACCCGGTTTCGTCTCGCTGCAGGTGCGCGATCTCGACTCCTCCGCCGCCTTCTACGAGCAGCACCTCGGCTTCGCGCGGCAGGCCGGCCCGCCGCACGCGGTCGTCTTCGCCACCTCGCCGGCGGCGTTCGCGGTCCGCTCGGCGGCCCACGGAGTCGATCTCGACGCGGCCCCGCTGGGTCGGGGCGTCGGGCTGTGGCTGCACGCTCCCGAGGCCGAGCGGATCCACGCCGCACTCGTCGACGCGGGCGTGCCGATCGCCTCCGATCCGGTCCAGGGCCCGTTCGGCCTCACGTTCACGTTCGAGGACCCGGACGGCTACCTGATCACGCTCCACGACCGCGCTTGACGCGGCCGGCGGGCGACCGCTCGGCGCCGCTCTCGGGGCGCCGCCGCCCTCGCGCGACGAGCCAGAACAGGTACGCCCCGCCGACCGCTCCCGTCACCAGCCCGACCGGCAGCTGGAGCGGAGCGAGCACCCGCTGCGCCAGCACGTCCGACGCCAGCAGGAGGGTCGCCCCGATCGCCGCCGACGCGGTCAGCGGGATCCCCGCCGAGCCCGTCGCGCGTCGGGCGAGCTGCGGCGCCGCGAGCGCGACGAAGCCGATCGGACCGCTGACCGCGGTCGCCGTCCCGGTCAGCCCCGCGGCGAGCAGGAGCAGCACCAGCCGGGTCCGCCGCACCGGGACGCCGAGCCCCGTCGCCAGCTCGTCGCCCAGCTCCAGCAGGCGCAGCCGCTCGCGCTGCGTCGCGAGCAGCAGTCCGAGGACCCCGCCGGCGACCGCGAGCGGCGCGGTGTCTCCCCAGTCGGTCGCCGAGAGCGATCCGAAGAGCCAGAGCGTCGCCGAGCGCGCCACCTCGGTCGGAGCGCGGGTCAGGAGGAACTCGTTCACCGCCGAGAGCAGGGCCGCGAGGGCGATCCCCGCCAGGATCGTCCGCTCGCTCGCCAGGCCCGCTCCGCGGGTGAGGAGGACGACGACGAGCACTGCGCCGACGCCGCCCGCCCACGCGCCGAGGGCCGGGTCGGCGGGCGGGGTCAGGAGCACCAGGCAGACCAGCGCTCCGGACGCCGACCCCGCGCTGAAGCCCACGATGTCGGGGCTGCCGAGCGGATTCCGCGAGAGGGTCTGGAAGACGGCGCCCGCGACTCCGAGCGCCGCGCCGACGAGGAGCCCGGCGAGGACGCGGGGGAGGCGCATGTCGACGACGATCACGCTGGTCCGGGCCGACGCCGTGCCCAGCACCGCGTCGCGCACGTCGGCGAGCGTCGTCTCGTAGGAGCCTCCGACGATCCCCGCGACGGCCGCCGCGAGCGCCAGCACCGCGGTGACGGCGAGCATGCGGGTGCGGCGCGCCGACCGGCGCTGCGCGAGCGTCATCGCGCCGTGCTCCGCGTCGCGAGGTGGAACAGGAGGGGTGCTCCGAGCAGCGCCGTCACGATGCCGACCTCCACCTCTCCCGGAGCGGCGATCAGCCGGCCGAGCACGTCGGAGACGACGACCAGCACGGCCCCGCCGAGGGCGGCCAGCGGGAGTCCCGAGCGCAGATCCGGCCCGGCCAGGCGCAGCACGAGGTGCGCCACGAGGAGCCCGACGAAGGCGAGCGGCCCGGCGGCGGCGGTCGCGGCTCCGCAGAGCAGGGTGATCGCGGCGCCCGCGCCGAGGATCACCGCGCCGGGGCGCACCCCGAGGGATCGAGCGATGTCGTGCCCGAGCGCCAGCAGGTTCAGCCCCGGCGCCACGAGCGCGGCGACTGCGAGCCCGATCGCGACGAACGGAGCGAGCTGCGCCGCGGTGCCGAGCTCGCGCCGCTCCAGGGAGCCCACCACCCAGAACCGGTACGACTCGAACGTCTCGGTGTCCAGCAGCGTGACGATGCCGATCAGCGCGCCGAGGCACGCCGCGAGCGCCACTCCGGCGAGCACCGTGCCGATCGGGTCGCGGCCGTCGCCGGCCCCGACGACGTGGACGAGCACCGCGGCGACGGCCGCACCGCCGAAGGCGAACCAGACGTACTCGCCCGCGCTCGAGACGCCGAGGAACCCGATGGCGACGACGACCGCCGCGGAGGCGCCCGCGTTCACCCCGAGCAGCCCCGGGTCGGCCAGGCGGTTGCGCGTCACCGCCTGCATCAGCAGGCCGGCGGCTCCGAGTGCGGCGCCGACGAGCAGCCCGGCGGCGGTGCGGGGGATCCGCAGCTCCCGCACGATCAGCGCGTCGGCCGTGGCGCCGCCGTGCAGCAGCGCGTCCAGCGCGGCCCCGACCGGGACGGGCCGGGAGCCCACCGCGAGGCTCGCCGTGCAGGCGAGGACGAGCAGCGCGGCGAGCAGGAGTCCTGCGACGACCGATCGGCCGAGCGGTCGCCGAGGGGCGGCGGGGCCCGTGGCGGGCTTCGGAGGCGCGGAAGGCGCGAGGGCGCGGTCGATCATTCAGGCAAGGCTATCCTTACCGGCGTGACCTCCTCGACCCGCACCGTCCCCGTCCGCCCGTCCCGCCTCCTCGCCGTCCCGGCGCTCGCCGGAGCCGCACTGCTCGTCCTGACCGGCTGCTCGGGCCCGGCCTCGACCGCCGAGCTGCCCGACGCCGAGGCGGCGTCCACCGGCGACTGGACCGTCTCGCGCACGATGGGCGAGGGCATGGGCGCCCCGGAGGAGGACGGCGTGTTCCCGCGCACGGTGGCGCACCACGCCGGGTCGACCGAGCTCGCCGCGGCTCCGGAGCGGGTCGCCGTCGTCTCGACGGGCCAGCTCGACGCCCTGCTCGCGCTCGACGTCGTCCCCGCCGCCGCCACCCGCGCCGAGAACAGCGGCCTCGTCCCCGAGTACCTGGCCGACCGCGTCGCATCCGCCGACGCGATCGCGGACATCGGCGAGCGGACCGAGCCCGACGTCGAGGCGATCGCCCAGGCGGATCCCGATCTCATCCTCATCAACTCGGTGCGCGGAGCCGAGCTCTACGACCAGCTCAGCGCGATCGCCCCCACCGTGGTGACGCTCGGCAACGGCGTGAACTGGAAGAGCGACCTCCTCCTGCTCGCCGACGCACTGGGCCGCGAGGGCGACGCGCAGGAGATGCTCGACGCTCTGCACGAGGACGCCGGCGCGTTCGCCGCGACGCTGCCCGAGCCGGCCCCGACGGTCTCGTTCCTGCAGTCCACCGGCGACCGCACCCGCATCCAGGGCGTCCCGTCCTTCGTCGGCGGTCTCGCCGAGGACCTCGGGCTCGACCGGCCCGAGTCCCAGCGCTTCGACGACACCGCCCAGGAGATCAGCGCGGAGCAGCTCGAGCTCGCCGACGCCGATCACGTGTTCTACGCCGGGCTCGGCGACGGGCTCGCGCTGATCGAGGACGCGGCGCTCTGGCCCACCCTGTCCACCGTCGGGGCGGGCACGGCCGTCGAGGTCCCGATGGAGCCGTTCTTCCTCAACGCGGGGCCGATCGCGGCGCGCCTCGTGCTCGACACCGTCACCTCGTCGATCGGCTGACACCGCACTGCTCCTCACCGGCGTGCTCCGGTAGGCTGGAGCGCTTCGCAGTCGAGAGTGGAGCGGTCGCGGAGGAACGATGGGCAAGAAGCGCAATCAGGGACGATCCGGCGGCGGCCGATCGGGTGGTCAGGGCGGTTCCGGAGGCGGGCGCACCGCCGAGACGGCGATGATGGTGCGGTTCCGCAGCTGGTACCGCGCGCACCTCGCCGACGTCGGCGTCCTGCACGAGCACCTCGATGTCGACGAGGCCGTCGAGGTCCTGACCGACCTCTTCGCCATGACGCGCGACCTGCGCCCCCGCGGCTCCTTCGCCCAGCCCGACGCCGAGCTCCTCGAGGCGGTCTTCGACCAGATCGAGTCCGACCTGTCGGGGGAGGAGAGCGAGGCCGATCTCGACGACACGCTCTTCACCGTCGCCGAGGTCATCGAGCACTTCCTCGACTTCCTGACCGACGAGGACCTCTGGACGGGCACCGACGAGGAGCTCGACGACTGCCAGGCGGTCCTGGACGAGGTCCTCGACCTCGCCGGCTCCTTCGTCGAGGCCGTCCTCGAGGACCTCACCGCCGTCGAGGACGTCCCCGCTCCCGAGCAGCTCTCGGCCGTCCGGGCCACCGCCCTCGTGCACGCCGCCGACGTGGTGGTCGAGCACCTCGCCGGCGCCGACGACGCGTCCCTCTCCGAGCGCGCGGCGCGCGAGATCGCGGTCGAGGCGGGCATCCCCTCCGCCGGGTCGACCCCGAGCGACGACGCCGTGCGGATCCCCGTGTCGGCCTGGTGGGACGCGCTCGTCGCGTCCTCCGTGCTCGAGACGGAGGGGTCCGTCGCGGTCCTCGGCGAGGCGGCTCCGCTCTGGCGCAGCTCCGACGCGGCCGAGGCCGCCGCCGAGCGCGTCGCCTACGTCGCCCGCTTCCTCGAGCAGTGGATCGTGAGCGCGCAGGCCGCGCTCGCCTCCTCCGACACCGAGAACGGCGCCTTCTCGCCGCGCGAGCGCGCCGTGACCACCACCGACGCCGTGCTCCTGCGCATCGCCGTCGCCTGCCAGTCGCAGATCCACCCCGGGCTCGTCGTCGGCGAGCTGGTCGACGAGCTGGCGGCCGACGCCGACGTGGCCCTCGAGGAGGCGCTCGACGAGCGCGAGCGCATGGTGGGCGCCGCCGAGCGGATGCTCGACGACGCCGCCGAGCTCGGCCTGCTCCTGCACTCTCCCGAGTTCGGCTACGTGGTGCCCGAGGGCCTGCAGCCGGTGCTCGCCTCCGTCGTCCGCGCGAGCATCGTGCTGCTCGGCGAGCGCGACGCGTCGCGACTCGAGATCCTCGACGAGGCGACGCAGGACACCGCGTCGGCCTACGCGCTCCGCGTCTCGCTGCTGGGCACCAAGCCCGTCGTCTGGCGCCGCCTCGAGCTGTCCTCGGAGTCGAGCCTGCGCGATCTGCACCTCGCACTCCAGCTCTCGCTGGGCTGGACCGACGCGCAGCCGCACTACTTCAGCGTCGGCGTGCCCGACGAGGAGGCCGCCCGCATCGGCTCGCCCGCCGACGCCGAGGAGCTCGGGGCCGATCTGGTCGACGAGGCCTCCGTCGCGCTGGCCGAGGTGCTCGAGAACGTCCAGGACGAGCTGTTCTACGTCTACGACCTCGAGGACGAGTGGCGCCACGTCATCCGGCTCGAGGCCGTCTCTCCGCTCGGCGCGGCGCTGCCGCGGTGCACCGGAGCGCGCGGCGCGGCTCCGATCGACGCGCCCGGCGGTCCGGCGGCGTGGGCCGACACGGTCCGTGCGGCCACCGACGCGTCGTCGGCCGACCACGCCGAGGCGCTCGAGGCGCTCGGCCTCGCGGAGGGCGCCTCCTTCGACCCGGCCGCGGTCGACGTCGACGGCATCAACCGCTCGCTCGGGCTGCTCCGCTCGGGAGTCTGAGCCCGCGACCCCCCGCCTCGGCCGGGAGCGCTCGTCAGCCGCGATGACCGCTGACGGGTGCTCCCGGCCGAGGTCCTGCGCGCCAGCGGCGGCGCCCACCCGTCACGGCGTGAGCAGCAGCTTGCCGATGTGGCCCGACGCCCGCATCCGCTCGTGCGCGCGCTCGGCCTCGGCCAGCGGCACGACCTCGTCGATCACCGGGCGGATGCTGCCGTCGGCGACCAGCGGCCAGAGCTTCTCGCGCACCTGCGCGATGATCGCGCGCCGCTCCTCGAGCGGCCGCGCCCGCAGCGTCGTCGCGTGCACCGTGCCGCGCTTGCGCATCAGCAGGCCCACGTCGAGCGCCCCCTCCGCCCCGGACTGGTTGCCGATGAACACGATGCGCCCGCCCGTCGCCAGCGCCTCCACATCGCGCGCGAGGTAGTCGCCGCCGATCGGATCCAGGATCACGTCGACCCCGCGGCCGCCGGTCTCCTCGCCGATCCGGGCGACGAAGTCCTCCTCGCGGTAGTCGATCAGGCGTCCGCGCCGAGCGCCCGGCACGCGTCGAGCTTGCGCGGGCTCCCGGCCGTCACGGCGACCCGCGCACCGACCGCGTGCGCGATCTGGATCGCGGCGGTGCCGATGCCGCTCCCTCCGCCGTGGATGAGGACGGTCTCGCCCGCGCGCAGGCCCGCCGTCATCACGAGGTTCGACCAGACCGTCGCGGTCGCCTCGGGCAGCGCCGCGGCCGAGACGAGCCCGACCGAGGCGGGCACCGGCAGCAGCAGTCCCGCGTCGACCGCGACGTACTCGGCGTAGCCGCCGCCGGACAGCAGCGCGCAGACCTCGTCGCCCACCGCGGCACCCGAGACGCCGGGCCCCAGCTCGACGACCGAGCCCGACACCTCCATGCCGAGGATCTCGGAGGCACCGGGCGGCGGCGGGTAGACGCCGGCCCGCTGGCCGAGGTCGGCGCGGTTCACCCCGGCGGCCGCCACGTGCAGCAGCACCTCGCCCTCGCGGGGAGTCGGAGTCGGCACCTCCTCGAGCACGAGACGGGAGTCGGTTCCTGGTGCGTCGACGCGGAGGGCATGCATGCCGCGATGCTACGCCTGCACTCCGCAAGCGGTCAGGCGTGCTCCGCGAGGAACGCGAGCACCGCCTCCTTGAACCCGCGCGCGGGCACCGTGCTCGTGTGATCGCGGCCGGGGACCTCGACGAAGCGGGCGCCGGCCGCGGCGGCGAGCCGGGCGCGTCGGGGGCGATCGGATCGGCTCCGCCCGTCACCAGGAGCATCGGGGCCGCCGGGTGCTCGCCCGCCTCCGGATGCGCTCCGCCGCGCACGCCGTCGGCCACGGCGACCAGCGCCGCGAGGTCGTTGCCGGCGACGCCCTCGGCCATCCCGATGAACGCGCGGGTGAAGCGGTCGTCGATCTCCCCTCCGCTCGCCACGCGCGCTCGGGCCGCCTCGGCGTCGAACCGGGTGAGCGGCTCGCCGACGGTGAGCCCGCCGAGACTGAGCGTCGCGACGAGCCCGGGGTGCCGGAGGCCCAGGACCCAGCTCATCCGCGAGCCCAGCGAGTAGCCGAGCACGTGCGGTGCGACCAGGTCGTACGACTCGATCACCCGCACGAGGTCCTCGACCATGACGTCGACCCCGTAGCGCCGGTGCGGTGCGGCTTCTCGCTCGCGCCGTGCCCGCGCTGGTCCAGCGCGACGACCCGGTATCCGGCGCGGACGAGGGTGCGGAGCCAGCCCGCCGTCTCCCAGTTGAGGACGGCGTTCGACGCGAAGCCGTGCACCGCGAGCACGGTCGGCGCGCCCTCGTCGCCGACGGAGTAGGTGGCCAGTCGGGTGCCGTCGTCCGCGACGACGAAGACGGGGGAGGGGAAGGCGATCGGAGTCACCGCTCCACCCTGCCGCATCCGTCGACGCGCTCAGCGCATCGGGCGGGAGGAGCGGACGAACGGCACCGCGATCGGCAGGCGCACGGTCCTCCCGCGCCCGGAGCGGATGCCGAGCACCGTGCACACCACGAGGTTCAGCACCGCGAGGGCGAGGATCGCGGTGATGGTGGCGACCGGCCAGTCGGCGCTGAGGGTGTCGCGCACCGAGACGAGCGCCAGGTGGAGGGGCACCAGCATGAGCTGCAGGGCGAGGTAGGTGAGCTGCCAGTTCACGGCGACGACGCCGTTCCGATCGCTGAGGACGCCGATCCGCCGCTTCGCGCCCCAGGTCATCACCGTCGCGGTGAGCGAGATCAGCGGGGAGAGGAGCACGAAGCCGG
Organism: Rathayibacter rhapontici; assembly: GCF_001995175.1. Taxonomy (GTDB): domain Bacteria; phylum Actinomycetota; class Actinomycetes; order Actinomycetales; family Microbacteriaceae; genus Rathayibacter. The sequence continues at coordinate 15,214 of NZ_MUKN01000016.1, read as the reverse complement.
CGATCGCGCTCAGCCCGGCGAACCACACCGCACGGGCGCCGCGGCTGTCGCGGGTCCGGTGCCGGATCTCGTCGTCGGTCATGGTCACCGCCTCCTCGCGCGACCGGCGGAGCACCGGTCGTCCCAGTCTCGCACCCGCCCCCTTCCGTGTGCGGGGGCTTCCCCCCATCGGCGGGGGGTTCACCGGATGGGGCGGCGCGCAGCGCGTCCGTAGCGTGGAGGCATCGCCGGAGACACCGGCCCACCCCGACAGCCAGGAGCATCAGCCATGTCCAGCGACGAGACCACCCCCCGCAGCAGCGCCGCCTCCGAGCAGCCGACCGAGGACCTCGGGATGCGCGCCACCGCCGTGCTCCCGGACCCGGCGGTCGAGGAGCGCGAGTCGCTGCGCTCCGAGGCGTCGTCGCAGCGGGACGGGCAGGTGCGCCCCGCGGACGCTCGTGCATCCGTCCCCGCGCCGTACGGGACCCCGAGCGTCCCGCCGCACACCGTCGCCGCCGCTCCCTCGACGCCGTTCTCGCTCACCAGCCTGATCCTCGGCGTCACCTCGGTCTTCTTCGGCCTCACGGTGATCGCCCCGGTCGCCGGCCTCGTCTTCGGCCTCCTCGGGCTCCGCCGCGAGCCGACCGGACGCACTCTGGCCATCTGGGGCATCGTCCTCAACGCGGTGATGATCGGGCTCGTCGGGCTGTTCGTCGCGTTCCTGGTGTTCGCCGGGCTGCTGCTGCCGCTGGTCGCGGTCGCGACCGGCGACTACCGCTGACCGGGAGCCGCCGACTCGTCGCGTGACGGGTCCCGGACCGGTCGCACAGCCCGGTCCGCGTCCCCTCATCGCGCGGGTCCGCGCCGAGTGGCCGCGGACCGGGCTCCGGCGTGCGTCCAGGGCCCGTTCCGCGCCGACTCGCGACGCCCCTCGGGCTACGCCTGGGGCGGCATCGGAACGGGCGGGTCGTTCTCGAAGACGACCCCGTTCTCCGATCCCACGCTGGTCACGGCGTAGGGATCGAGGTTCAGGGTGTCCCCGGCGAAGAGGGTCGACGCGCGATTGCGCCGGACCTGGTTGAGGGCGTTGATGTAGTCGACGTGGAGGCAGAACCGCTCGGCGACGACGGTCCACACGTCGTCCGGAGCGACGAGGTACGCGACCGGTCGGCCGGCGTCGTCGAGGACCGCGTCCCCGCTCGCGTGCTCGACCGGACCCCGATCGACCGGGATCCGCATCCGACTGCGCCGAGCGTCGCCACGATCGGAGTTGCGGGCGACCAGGGCTCGTACAGCTCGATGGGGGAGCAGGCCGGGACGGCGGGAGAGACAGGCGTCGATCCGTCCGCCTCGGCGGAGGCGCGCGGCGTCGACGGCTCGGTCGGCGTGGACGGTCCGGTGCTCGCGCCGGTGGTGTCGCCCGCGGTGGAACCGACGGTGGGGCCCGCGGTCGGACCGGCGGGGGATCCCGCGGTCGATCCCGCGGTCGGACCGGCGGGCGAGCTGGAGGACGACGTCCCGGGCGTGCAGCCCGCGAGGGCCATCGCCAGGACGAGTGCGGGAGCGACGAGTCGCGCGGTCCGGCCGGTCATGAGGGGAGCGTACCCATCCGGAGCCCGTCGGCTCAGCTCTCGCCCGCGTGGGCGCGGTGCTCGCGGGCCGCGGCGACCAGTCCGCTGAAGAGGCGGTCGTCGGCGGAGTCCTCCTCCGGGTGCCACTGCACGCCGAGGGCGAAGCGCCGACCCGGCAGCTCGACCGCCTCGATCGTGCCATCGGCCGTCCGCGCGGTGACGACGAGCCCCTCCGCCACGCGGTCCACCGCCTGGTGGTGGTGCACCTTCGCGACGAGCGACCGGACGCCGAGCAGGTCCTCCAGGCGCGACCCGGGAGCGATCGCGACGTCGGCGTGCGAGAAGACGCCGCCGGCCGCCTGCTAGCGGGTGTCGCCGACGACCTCGGGCAGGTGCTGATGCAACGTGCCGCCGAGGGCGACGTTGAGCAGCTGTGCTCCGCGGCAGACCCCCAGCAGCGGCAGGTCGGCCTCGAGGGCGGCCGTCAGCAGCGCGTCCTCCCACGCGTCGCGGTCCGGGCGGGGGAGGTCGGTCTCGGGATGCGGCGCCTGGCCGTAGAGGGCCGGATCGATGTCGAGGCCGCCCGTGATCACCAGCGCGTCGATCCGGTCAATGACGGCACGGGCGACCTCGGGTGAAGCAGGCTGCGGCGGCAGGAGCAACGCGACTCCGCCGGCCCGGGTCACGGAGTCGAGGTAGCTGGCGGGGAGGTACGGGGCCTCGAGGTCCCAGACGTCCGACACGATGCGCTCGCGGTAGGTGGTCAGGCCGACCATCGGACCGGGCGCGGTCGCCTGCTGCATGTGATCCTCCGGTCCCGTGTCCCATCGCGGCCCGCGCGGGAGCCCTGGCGACGATGAAACCACGGCGCGGGAGTGACCGCCGGTCGGTTCCCGCACGATCTGCAGGGATCCGGGCGGATGAGCGCACGATCTGCAGGGGATCCGGGAGGGAAAGCGCCTCCCTCCCCGTGATCCCTGTCCGTGGAACCCGGATCCCCTGCGAACGGCACAGGTTCCTGCGAACGGCACAGGTTCCTGCGAACGGCACAGGTTCCTGCGAACGGCACAGGCTCCTACGAACCACACAGGCTCCTGCAGACCGCGCAGGTGCCTGCAGACCGTCCGCGCGGCCGCTCCGCTCCTGCAGCCGCGACCCGGCCGCGGCGTAGGCTGGCGGCGCAGACCGCGGACCCCCTGCACCCCCGGGGCCGCACGACGACAGCAACGGAGCTGACGTGACCCTCTCCCCGAGCACCCTCCCCGAGAGCGACCAGGAAGGACCCGCCGTGACCCGCACCGAGAGCGACTCGCTCGGCTCGCTCGAGATCCCGGACGACGCCTACTGGGGCATCCACACCGCCCGGGCCCTCGAGAACTTCCCCATCTCGAAGCGCCCGATCTCGATCTACCCGGATCTGGTCAGGGCGCTGGCGACCGTCAAGCTCGCCGCCGCGCGCGCGAACACCGAGCTCGGCACCCTCCCCCCGCACAAGGCCGAGCTGATCGAGGCCGCGTGCCGCCGGATCATCGACGGCGAGTTCCACGACCAGTTCGTGGTCGGAGTGATCCAGGGCGGCGCGGGCACGTCCACCAACATGAACGCGAACGAGGTCGTCGCCAACGTGGCGCTCGAGATCGCCGGGCGCCCCAAGGGCGACTACGGGACCCTCCATCCGCTCGACGACGTCAACCGGAGCCAGTCGACCAACGACGTCTACCCGACGGCGATCAAGATGGCCATGACCTGGTCGCTGCGCCGACTGCTGGACGAGCTGGCGCTGCTGCGCGGGTCGTTCTCGCAGAAGGCGGTCGAGTTCGGCGGTGTGCTGAAGGTCGGCCGGACGCAGCTGCAGGACGCGGTGCCGATGACGCTCGGCCAGGAGTTCCACGGCTTCGCCACGACCCTCGGCGAGGATCACGCACGCCTGTCCGAGACGATCTGGCTGCTCGCCGAGGTGAACATCGGAGCGACCGCCATCGGCACCGGCATCACCGCCGATCCCCGCTACGGCGCCGCGGCGGTGCGCCACCTCAACGACATCACCGATCTCGACCTCGAGATGGCGCAGGACCTCGTCGAGGCGACGAGCGACACCGGCGTCTTCATGTCGTTCTCGAGCGCGCTGAAGCGCTCGGCGATCAAGCTGTCGAAGATCTGCAACGACCTGCGGCTGCTCTCCTCCGGGCCCCAGGCCGGCTTCGGCGAGATCAACCTCCCGCCGCGGCAGGCCGGCTCGAGCATCATGCCCGGCAAGGTCAACCCGGTGATCCCCGAGGTGGTGAACCAGGTCGCGTACTCGGTCGCGGGGGCCGACGTCACGGTCACCATGGCGGCCGAGGCGGGGCAGCTGCAGCTGAACGCGTTCGAGCCGGTCATCGCGCACTCGCTCCTGCAGAGCATCACCTGGATGACGCAGGCCTGCCTGACCCTCCGCGTCAACTGCATCGACGGCATCACCGCGAACACGGCGCGGCTGGAGGCCATGGTGGCGTCCAGCGTCGGCGTCGTGACCGCGCTCACGCCGAGCATCGGCTACACGGCGTCGGCGGCGATCGCCAAGGCGGCCCTCGCGACCGGCCGCAACGTCGCCGACCTCGTCGTCGAGGCGGGGCTGATGTCGCGGGAGGAGGTGCTGCGGCTGATCTCGCCCGCACGCCTCTCCGGCATCGAGGCCATGACGGCGGCGCTGCCGATCATCCCGCCCGCCGCAGACCAGTAGCAGCCGCGCGTCGCAGGTGCTCGCCGGCGTAGCTGCGCCAGGGAGCCCAGCGGCGACCGGACGCGGCGAGGGCGAGGGGAGCGCTGGCGAGGCCGAGCGCGGCCGCACCGCGTCGGAGCCCGCGGTCCCCGGTCAGCAGGACGTCGGGATCCGCGGTGATGCGCATCGCGACGGCCTCGGCGGTGCGCGGTCCGATGCCGGGGACGGCGAGCAGGCGCTCCGAGAGCTCCTCCCGGCTCGCTCCGGCGTCCAGCCTCAGCGAGCGTCGGCGAGCAGTCCGCAGACCCGGCGGACGGCCTCGGCCGCTCCGCCGAGCACCCGGGCGCCGTCGGAGGCGATCCTGCCGGGGGAGGGGAAGGCGAGCGACACGTCCGCCGTGGCGAGCGCCGGCGGCAGCGGATCGCCGAGCAGCGCGACCAGCCGGGCCAGGACGGCGGGGCGCTCCGCGAGCAGGGCGCGCACCAGGGTCTCGGCGGGGTCGACGGAGCCGGGCAGCCGGATCCCGGGGGCGGCCGCGACGAGCGGGGCGAGCACCGGATCGGTGCCGAGCGCCTCGTCGATCGCGCGCGCGTCGGCGTCGAGGTCGAGCAGGCGGCGCACTCGCGAGACCAGCGGCGCGATGTCGGCGACGGAGGCGAGCGCCGCCGTGCAGCGCACCGCGGCGCCGTCGACCTCGAGCCGGACGACGGCCGGTCCGCCCGGCAGTACGAGCGAGCGCGTGTGACGTCCGCGGCCCCCCTCCTCCAGCCCCGGGATCGCCGACGCCGCGAGGTCGTCGAGGACGCCGGAGTCGAACGGCGCCCGCACGGGGAGCCGCAGCTCGAGGGTCGTCGCGCCCGCCTGCACTCCGACCCCGGTGCGACCGCCGCGGGCCGAGGCGCGCAGCTCGCTCGGGGTCCGCTCGTACACCTCGGCGATCGTCGCGTTGAACTGGCGGATGCTCGCGAAGCCGGCCGCGAACGCGACCTCCGACACGGGCAGCTCCGTCCCGGTGAGCAGCAGGCGCGCGGTCTGCGCGCGCTGGGCTCGGGCGAGGGCGAGCGGAGGCGCGCCGAGCTCCTCGCGCAGGATCCGGCCGAGATGGCGTGCTCCGTAGCCCAGCCGCGAGGCCAGGCCCTCGACGCCCTCCCGGTCGACGACGCCGTCGGCGATGAGGCGCATGGCGCGGGCGGCGGTGTCGTCGCGCAGGTTCCACTCCGGCGAGCCCGGCACGGCGTCGGGCAGGCAGCGCTTGCAGGCGCGGAGCCCGGCCTCGTGCGCGGCGGCCGCGGTGGGGTAGAAGCGCACGTTCGCGGCGCGGGGCGTCGTGGCGGGGCAGCTCGGCGGCAGTAGATGCCGGTCGAGTGCACGCCGGTGATGAAGCGGCCGTCGAAGCGGGCGTCGCGGGAGGCGACGGCGCGGTAGCGCTCCTCGAAGAGCGGATCGGTGGCGGGCACCCCTCGAGCCTGTCACGTGGACGGTCGCCGCGGTCGCGGGATTCGGACACGGCAGGCCCGCGCCGTCCTGTCAACCGCCGGAGGCGCTCGCCGCCCGTGCCCTACTGTCGGTCCCCATGAGCGCCTATCCGCCGCCGGCTCCCGCCCGCCCCTCGATCGTCCCGACCGTGCTCGGCGCCCTCGGAGTCGCGCTGCTGGGGGTCCTGCTGCTGCTCGTGCTCGCCTACGTGGTGCTGGGGCTCGGAGTGAGCGCCGCGGCGGTCTGCGCGGTCGTCGCGCTGGTGCCGCTGCTCGTCGTGCTCTCCGGAGTGCGCTGGGTCGACCGCTGGGAGCCGGAGGCGCCGCTGGGCCTGTGGTTCGCGTTCCTGTGGGGTGCGGCGGGCTCGGTCGCGATCTCGCTGCTGGTCGACCTGGGCGTGCAGATCGCGGTCTACGCCTCGGGGGAGCAGCCGAGCGGATCCGACTTCGTCGGCGCGGTGATCCAGGCGCCGCTGGTCGAGGAGAGCGCCAAGGGCCTCGGCGTGCTCCTGATCCTGCTGATCTGGCGTCGCACCTTCGACGGACCCGTCGACGGCATCGTCTACGCGGCGGTCGTGGCCTCGGGCTTCGCCTTCGTCGAGAACATCCTCTACTTCGGCAGCGCTCTCGTGGAGGGCGGGCTCGGCTCGCTCGCCGTCACGTTCTTCCTCCGCGGGGTGCTCTCGCCGTTCGCCCACGTGCTCTTCACCTCGTGCACCGGAGCGGCGCTGGGCTTCGCCGTGTCGCGGCGCGCGGGGGCGGCCGTGCCGATCGTGCTGCTCGGCCTCGCCGCGGCGGTGCTCCTGCACGCGCTGTGGAACGGCTCGTCGTTCCTGGTCGCGGACTGGTTCGGCTTCTACGGAGTGGTGCAGGTACCGCTGTTCGTCGTCGCGGTCGTGGTCGTCGTGCTGCTGCGGCGGCAGGAGCGCCGGGTCACCCTGGAGCGGCTCGGCGACTACTCCGCGGCCGGCTGGCTCTCGCCCGCCGAGGTGCGCATGATCGGCACGGCGGAGGGGCGCCGGACGGCGATGCGCTGGGCGCGGACCGCGGGCGGCGACCGACCGCGGGCGATGAGCGCGTTCCTCCGGTCGGCCACCCGCCTGGCCCACCTGCGCCAGCAGCAGCTGGCGGGACGCGGCGGCCGCACCGGCGCGGTCGACGAGCGCGTGCTGCTCGAGGAGGTCGTCGCGCGCCGGACGGCGCTGACCGGGCGCTAGGCGCTCGCGGGCCGCACCGCGATCCGGCGCCGCCGGAGATCGAGCAGGGCGACCACTCCGGCCGCCACGCACAGCAGGGCGACCACCGGCGCGACGAGGTCGAGAGCGAGCTCGAGCCCGAGCGACGTCGCCAGCGCTCCCGCGACGACGGCCGTGAGCGCCTGGCCGAGGTAGCTGACGAGGTACACGGCCGAGATCATCGAGCCGCGGTGCTCGGCGGGCGCCGCCCGGCCGACGAGCGAGAGCCCGCCCGAGAAGCTCAGGGAGTAGCCGACTCCGCTGACGACGCTGAAGGCGAGGAAGAGGGCGAAGGACCCGCTGGACGCGGCCCACTCCATCAGCGCGAGTCCGGCGATCGCCGCGCCGGCGCCGGCGATGATCAGCGTGTGCGCCGGGACGCGCTGGATCGCGAGGGCCGTCACTCCGATCACGACCGAGGACAGGGCGAGGGCGGAGCCGATCACGAGCAGGTCGGTCGCGCCGGTCAGCTCACGGGCCATCTGCGCGCCCAGCGAGAGCACGAGAGCGCCGGTGGCGTAGGCGACCGAGACGGCGAGCGTCGCACCGACGTAGACCGTGCCCAGTCCCGGAGCGACGTGCGGGAGCCGCGGGCGCCAGCGGGACGCTCCCGCGGGGCGGTCGTCGCGGCTGAGGGCGAGCATCACGATCGTGAGCAGTCCGACCAGGGCGAGCACCCAGTAGCTCAGCTGCAGGGGCATCGGCGCGTACTGCGCCAGCGCACCCGACACCAGGAGCGAGAGGGTGAGGCCCGTGGAGGTCGAGACGGTGGTCAGCGAGGACGGCAGCCGCGGGTTGGCCGAGACGTTGTTGTCGACGAGGGAGGCGCTCGCCGCACTGAGCGCGAGGGCTGTGCCGACGCCCTGCAGCGCCCGCCCGGCGTAGAGCAGCGCGACTCCGCCCGCCAGCGAGAAGACGATCGCCGAGACCGCGATCAGCGCGATGCCCAGCAGCATCGTGCGCCGGCGGCCGATGACGTCCGACAGGTCGCCGACGACCAGGAGGCTCAGGAGCAGCGCCGCGGGGTAGGCCGCGAAGACCGAGGTGACGACGACGGGCGAGAGGCCCCACTCCTCGGCGTACGTCGGGTAGAGCACCGAGGGCGCGCCGCTGGACCACAGGCAGAGCGCCAGCACCAGCGTGGACACCCAGAAGCTGCCGCGCCGCCCGAAGCGGCTCATCGGTGCGGGCGGTGCCTCCGGAGGCTCACGCGGCGTCCGCGCGCAGCACCCGGCGCTCGCCGGCGGTCACCGGCACGCCGAGGCGGTTCTGCGCCGGCGGCAGCGGGCAGTTGTAGTGCGGCGAGAAGCCGCAGGGCGGGATGTAGGCGCGGTTGAAGTCGAGGAGGACCGGGCCGGGCGTGCCGGCGTCGGCCGCACCTCCCAGGCGCTGCACCACGAGGAAGCGGCCCACGGGGTAGCTCTGCAGGTCGGGGTCGTCCGAGCGGTTCGTCGGGTCGCCGAACGGCACCAGCAGCGTGCCCCCGTCGTCGAACGCGGCGACGGTGTACTCGTGGGCGCGGCCGTCGTCGACCAGCGAGAAGGTGATGTCGCCGGGCACGACGAGCTCGCGCGTGGCCCCGTTGTCGCGCAGGTGCTCGAACGGGATCGTCCGCTCCCCGTCGACCGGCTCGAACCAGGCCTCGAGCACCCAGGCGGCGTCGAAGGGGAAGGTCTCGATGGCGTCGAACGTGCGGACGCCCTCCGAGGCGGCGTCCCAGACGCGGTAGCCGTACTCCTCCTCGCCGGTGTCGAGGTTCGGGCGGCGCATCCGCGAGAGGGTCGCGGTGGGGCCGTACCCGGCGAGCGCCGTTTCGTCGTCGACGCTCTCGCCGGGCTCGAGCCAGCGGGTCTCGACCAGGGCGAGGTCGCCGCGGGGGCCGGTGACGCGCTCGGCGCGGCGTGCGAGCCACGACTCCCAGCCGGCTCGCGCCGACTCCGTGGTGTCGATCGAGGCGCGGGAGGGGGCGGTGGTGCTGCTGCTCGTCGAAGGCATGCAGCGTGCAACGCCCGGGCCGCCCGAACTGTTCCCGCCCGGGAGCGCGCAGATGAGACGCCTCTCATCCTCGTCTCACACCCGCCTTACGCCGCGTCTCGAGGCTGTGAGCACGGGTCGAGGATCCGCCGCGGCTCCGGCCGCGACCGCCGCTGAGGGGAACGCCATGGTCATCCGCATCGCCCTGTACTCGCACGACTCCGTGGGGCTGGGCCACGTCCGGCGCAACGTCGCCCTGGCGCACGCCCTGAACACCGCGCTGCCCGAGCTGCTCGGCGAGGAGGTGACCGGCCTGCTCGTGACGGGCCAGTCCTCCGCCACCGCGTTCGCGGCCCCGGACGGCTGGGACTGGCTCGCGCTGCCCGGCGTCACCACCGGCGAGCAGGGCTACCGCGCGCGGCACCTCGACGTGGAGCTGCGCACCCTGACGAGCCTGCGCGGAGGAGTCGTCCGGGCCGGGCTCGCGGCCTTCGCCCCCGACATGGTGATCGTCGACCGGCACGCGTTCGGCGTGCACGGCGAGCTCGAGCCGGCGCTGCGCGCGGTCCGCGCGGCGAACTCCGCCGCCGTCGTGGTGCTGGGGCTGCGCGACGTGCTCGACCGACGGTCGGCGACCGCGGCCGAGTGGAAGGCCGTCGGGGGAGCGGCCGCCGTCCGCGAGCTCTACGACGCGGTCTGGGTCTACGGCGATCCGACCGTCCACGACCCGGCGGCCACGGGGGAGATCCCGGCCGGGCTGCACGACCTCGTCGCCCACACCGGCTTCCTCGCGAACGGGCGCCTGGGCACCGGCCACTCCGTCGTCGACGAGCCCTTCGTGCTCACCACGGTCGGCGGAGGATCGGACGGGCGCGCGATCGCCGAGGCGGCCGTCGCGGCCGAGGTGCCGGCCGGCTACCGCCACGTCGTCGTGACCGGCCCGCAGATGCCGGCGGAGCACCGGCGGGCGATCCGCGCCGCCGCCGGCCCCGCGACCACCGTCGTCCGCTCGGTGCCGGATGCGCTCGCGCTGCTGCGCCGCGCCTCCGCCGTGGTCAGCATGGGCGGCTACAACACGGTCTGCGAGGTGATGAGCACCACCGTCCCCTCGCTCGTCGTGCCCCGCACCCACCGCCGCCAGGAGCAGCGGCTGCGCGCCGACGCGCTCGCCGCCCGGGGCGCCGTCGAGGTCCTCGACCCGGCCGACGTCACCGCCGAGCGGCTCGGCGCCTGGTTCGCCGCGAGTGTCGGCACCGAGGTGCACCGCACGGGGATCGACCTCGACGGCCTCGCCGCCGTCGGCCCGCTCGCCGCCCGCCTCGTCACCGCGGCCCGCGGCACCGCTCAGGAGGAGGCCGACCGTGCCGTCTGAGAACCGGATCGCGCCGTCGCCGACCGAGACCCCCGTCCCGCCCACCGGAGGAACACCGATGCCCCGCACCGCCTACGTCCTGAAGGTCTACCCCCGCTTCTCCGAGACCTTCGTCGTCTCCGAGATCCTGGCCCGCGAGGCCGCGGGCGAGGACCTCGTGATCGTCTCGCTCCGAGCGCCCGACGACCCCCGCTTCCACCCCGAGCTCGCCCGGGTGAGCGCGCCCGTGCGCTACCTCGACAAGCCGCTGAAGGCGTCCGCCCTCTGGCAGGGGCTGCGGAGTGCCGAGCAGTCGCCGGAGCTCCTGGCCGCGGTCGGCCGCCTGCTGCCCGAGCTGCTGCGCGCGAGCCCCGAGGACGCCGCGCAGGCCGTGCAGCTGGCCGCCGCCGTCCACCGCGAGGGGGTGACGCACCTGCACGCGCACTTCGCGTCCAGCGCCACGACCGTCGCCCGGCTCGCATCGCTGCTGACCGGGGTGCCCTACTCCTTCACCGCTCACGCGAAGGACCTCTTCCACGAGTCGGTCGACTCCGCCGATCTGGCGCGCAAGCTCGCCGACGCGAGCTTCGCCGCGACCGTCAGCGACTACAACGTGCTGCACCTGGCGTCGCGCTTCCCAGGGTCCTCCGACCGGGTCCGCCGCGTCTACAACGGGCTCGAGCTCGAGCGGTTCGCCTTCTCGCCGCGCCCCGAGCGCTCCGGTGCGCTGCGCGTCGCGGCCGTCGGCCGCCTCGTCGAGAAGAAGGGCTTCGCGCTGCTCGTCGACGCGGTGGCGATGCTCGCCGCGGGCGGGCAGGACGTCGAGGTCGAGATCGCGGGCGGCGGCGAGCTGCACGGCTCGCTCGCCGAGCGGATCCGCTGCGCAGGCCTCGAGTCGCGCGTCCGGCTGCTCGGGCCGGTGCCGCAGAACGAGGTGGCCGCCCTGCTGCGCCGCTCCGACGTCTTCGTCGCGCCCTGCGTCGTCGGTGCCGACGGCAACGCGGACGGGCTGCCGACCGTGCTGCTGGAGGCCATGGCCACCGGGGTGCCGTGCATCTCGACGGCCGTCACCGGGATCCCGGAGGTGGTCCGCGACGGCGACACCGGGATCCTCTGCCGGCCGGGCCGCGTCGACGACCTCGCCCGGGCGCTCCAGCGCGTGGCGGAGCCGGGCTTCGACACCGCCGGGGTCACCGCCCGTGCCCGCGCCCTCGTCGAGCGCGAGTTCGACTCCCGCGTACAGGCCCGCACCCTCGCCGCGCTCACCCGCGAGGCCGCTCCGACGGCGGTGGCGTGATGCGCGTCGCCTTCGTCTGCGCCGACCCCGGCGTGCCCGTGTTCGGGAGCAAGGGCTCCTCCGTCCACGCCCAGGAGATCCTCCGGGCCCTCCGCGTGCGCGGCGACGAGGTGCGCGTCTACTGCGCCCGTGCCGGAGACAGCGTCCCGGCCGATCTCGCCGACGTCCCGGTGCTCGAGCACCGCACGCGCGTGCAGGACCCGGCCGAGCGCGAGCGCGTGATCGCCGAGGCCGCCGTGCACCTCGCCGAGGCCGTGGTGCTCGACGGCTGCGATCTCGTCTACGAGCGCTACTCGCTCTTCAGCCGCGCCTCCGCTCTCGTCTCGCGCGCCCTCGGCGTGCCCGCGGTCCTCGAGGTGAACTCCCCGCTCGTCCAGGAGCAGCGCGAGCACCGCGTGCTGATCGACGAGCAGGGCGCGCTCGAGGCGACCCGCGCGGTCCTGTCCTCGGCCGCGGTCGTCGCGTGCGTCTCCGCTCCCGTCGCGCGCTGGGCGGCGGTGCACGGCGCCGTCGCTCCGCTCGTGGTGCCCAACGGCGTCAACACGCGGAGGATCGTGCCGGGGCCCGAGCGCGGCGACGGCCCGCTCACCGTCGGCTTCGTCGGCACCCTGAAGCCCTGGCACGGGGTCGGCGCCCTGCTCGACGCGGTCGCCCGCCTCGATCCCGCCCTCGTCCGGCTCCTCGTCGTCGGCGACGGACCGGAGGGCCCCGCCCTCCGCGAGCAGGCCCGGCGCCTCGGCCTCGATGTGGAGTTCACCGGTGCCGTGCCGCCCGAGGACATGCCCGCGCAGCTCGCCCGCCTCGACATCGGAGTCGCCCCCTACCCGGCGCGCGCCGCCGAGGACTACTTCTCGCCGCTGAAGGTGTACGAGTACCTGGCCGCGGGGCTCCCGGTCGTCGCGACCGGCGTCGGGCAGATCCCGTCGATCCTCCGCCCCGGCGTCACCGGCCTCGTCGTCGAACCGGGTCGGCCGGAGGCGCTCGCCGCGGCGATCGCGTCCCTCGCCGCGGACCCCCTCCGCCGACGCGCGATGGGGGAGGCCGCCCGGTCCGCCGCCGTGGCCGAGCACGACTGGACGCAGGTGCTCGAGCGGATCCTCTCGGCCCTGCCCCGCCCCGAGGAGGCCGCCGCGTGAGCCGCACCAGCCGCACCACCCCCGACCCCGGCGCCCTGCGCCGCAGCCTCCACATCGTCCGCCCGCACCTGCGCGAGCACCGGCTGCTGATGCTCGGCGGCCTCGTCGCCCTGCTGGCCGAGGTGATCCTCCGGGTCCTCGAGCCGTGGCCGCTGAAGATCGTGATCGACAGCGTCAGCGCGAGCCTGGGGGCGACCGCGGGAGCGAACGCCGGCACGCCGCCGGCGACCATCAGCCTGCTCGTGGCGTGCGGAGCGATCCTGCTGGGCCTCGTGGGGCTGCGCGCGATCACCGCCTACCTCTCCACGATCGCCTTCGCCCTGGTCGGCTCGCGGGTCGCGACCTCGCTCCGGGCCCGGGTCTTCGCCCATGTGCAGGCCCTCTCGCTCCGGTATCACACGGTGTCCTCGGCGGGCGACACGGTGCAGCGCCTGGTCGGCGACATCGGCCGCCTGCAGGAGGTCGCGGTCACGGCGGGCCTGCCGCTGGTCGGCAACATCATCACCCTGGTCGTGCTGACCGTCGTGATGCTCTGGCTCGATCCGCTGCTCACTCTCGTCGTGGTCGCCGCCGCGGTCGTCTACCTCGTCTCCTCCCGGCGCAGCTCGACCTCCATCACGAGCGCCTCGCGCTCCACCCGCAAGGGCGAGGGCGCCCTGGCCGACACCGCCCAGCAGACCCTCGGCGCGATCCGCGTCGTGCAGGCGTACGGACTCGAGAAGGAGGTCGGCGGCGCGTTCGACCGCGGCAACGCGACCGCCCTGCACCAGGGCGTGAAGGCCCGGCGCCTCGCGGCCGCCCTCGAGCGCCGCACCGACGTCATCGTCGGAGCCGCGACCGCGCTGGTCCTCGTCGGCGGCGGCTGGCGCGTGCTCGAGGGGGTGATGACTCCGGGCGACCTCGTCGTCTTCACGATGTACCTGAAGATCGCCATGCGGCCGCTGAAGGACCTCGCGAAGTACACCGGCCGGATCGCGCGCGCGGCCGCCTCGGGCGAACGCGTCGCCGATCTGCTCGACGAGCGGATCGAGGTGCAGGACCGCCCGGGCGCCCGCGACCTGGTCACGACCACCGGCGCCGTCTCGTTCCAGTCGATCGGTGTCGACGACGGCTACGGCCGCCCGCTCTTCTCGGGTCTCTCGCTGGAGGTCCGCGGCGGCGAGAGCGTCTGCCTCCTGGGCGCGTCCGGCGCGGGCAAGTCGACGCTCGTGAGCCTGCTCGTGCGCGCCTCCGACCCTCGCAGCGGCCGCATCGCGATCGACGGCACCGATCTGCGCGACGCCACCCTGTCGAGCCTGCGCTCGAGCATCTCGCTGCTGCTGCAGGACTCGGTGCTCTTCGCCACGACGGTGCGCGAGAACATCCGCTACGGCCGCCTCGACGCCACCGACGCCGAGGTCGAGGAGGCGGCGCGCCGCGCGAACGCGCTCGAGTTCGTCGTCGCGCTGCCCGACGGCTTCGAGACCGTGCTCGGCGAGCGCGGCGGCACCCTCTCGGGCGGCCAGCGCCAGCGCATCGCCATCGCCCGCGCGCTCCTGCGCAACGCCCCGGTCGTCGTGCTCGACGAGGCGACGACGGGGCTCGATCCGGAGGCGCGCGCGCAGGTCGCGCAGTCGCTCGCCGAGCTCACCCGCGGGCGCACCACGATCTCGATCACGCACGACCCGGCCGCGATCGCGGGCGCCGACCGCCTGCTCTGGCTCGAGGACGGCCGCATCGTCGAGGACGGCAGCCCGGAGGAGCTGCTGGGCAGCGACTCCCGCGTCGCCGCCTGGTTCCGCCGGGCCGCCGCCCCCGAGGCCGCCGCGACCGGGGCGGAGGTGCGCGCATGACCCCCGCCACCGCCGCCGCCGTCGCCGATCTCGCCCGCCGCGATCCGTCCCTCCCCGCCCTCGCACCCCTGCTCGACCCCGGCCGGCTCGCCGAGGCGCTCGGCCACCCCGCCCTCGTCACCCGCCGCCGCTGGAAGCGGGGAGCGGACGTGGTCGTCGCCTTCGACGCGCCCGACGGCCCGTCCTGGATCGCCGCTTACGCCGATCCGGCCAAGCTCGAGAAGACCCGCGAGCGCGCCGCCCGCGTCGGAGTGGTCCTGCGGGAGCACCCCGAGTTCGGCGCGGTCAGCGGTCCTGTGCGCGCCGACCGCGAGCTCTCGCCCACCCTCCGCCGGCTCGCCCGCCGCGAGCCGGCCCTGCTCGACGGGGCCCGGATCCTCCGGCACAACCCGCACCGCCGACTGGTGCTCGCCGACGGCTCCCGCGTCGTCAAGATCGTGGCTCCGGGAGCCGCGTCCCGCGTCGAGGACGTCGCCCGCGTGCAGGCCGCCCTGGCCGGGCACGGCGTGCCGGTCCTCGTGCCGGCGGTGATCGGCGACGGAGCCTCCGCCACCGCGTGGTGGGGCGACGGCGACCTCGCCGAGCGCCCCTCCGAGGACGCGGCGGCGGCCGCCGGAGTCGCGCTCGCCCGGCTCCACTCCGTGCGCGGAGTGCCCGTGC
>NZ_MUKN01000015.1 GCF_001995175.1 Rathayibacter rhapontici | reverse complement strand
AGCGAGGCGAGCGGAGCGATCGCCGCCAGCGCGAGGGCGAGCACGGCCGAGGCCGCCGCGGTCGCCGCCGTCGATCCGAGCAGGCGGCGGCCCCGGGGCCGCGGAGCAGCGCGCCGCGAGCCCGACGCGGGTCCGGGTGTGCTGCGCTGCACCATCCGCCACTCCCTCTCGGCGCGAGCGTAACGCCGGAAACGCGCGCTGAACAGGGTGTTCCCGCGCCCGCGAGCGTGGTTCAGGGCATTCCTCGGAAATGATCGCCACGAGGTGCATCCGCCGAGGGGGTTCGGACGGAAGTAGTGCGTGAAGGCCCTTCTCGAGTACCCACCGACCCGCTCCGGGTCCCATCGTGAAAGAGGAACACCGTGACCACCTCCAGCTTCTCCCGCCGTCTCCTGACCGGTGCCTGCGTCGGCACCCTCGCCGTCGTCGGCCTCTCCGCCGCTCCGGCCAGCGCCGCCGACGCCGACTCGGCCGACCTGTACGTCCTGCACGCCGTCCCGGACACCACCGTGGACGTGTACGTCAACGGAGCACTGACGCTCGACGACTTCACCCCCGGCACCCTCGCCGGGCCGCTGGACCTCCCCACCGGCACCTACTCCGTCGCGATCACCGCTGCCGACGCGGCCGACGCGAGCGCTCCCGTCATCGGCCCGATCGACCTCGCGCTCGAGGCGGGCAAGAGCTACACCGCCGCCGCGCATCTGAAGGCCGACAACACCCCCACGGCGACGCTCTTCACGAACGACATCTCCACCACCGCCGCGGGGGAGGGACGGCTCACCGTCCGCCACGTGGCCGCCGCGCCCGCGGTCGACATCCTCGCCGGCGGCTCGCCCGTCCTGACGAACGTCACCAACCCGAACGAGGGCGTGCTGAACCTCGCCCCGGCCACCGTCTCGACGGTCGTCGCGGCGACCGGCACCACGACCCCGGTCATCGGCCCCGCCGACGTGCAGGTCCAGGAGGGCGTCAACACGATCGTCTACGCCTGGGGCAGTCTCGAGAAGGGCAACCTCGCCCTCGCGACGCAGACCATCGACGGTCTGCACTCGACCCCGTCCGGCGTCCCCGCCGGTGAGGCCGGACTCGCCGCCGACAACCGCACCGACGCCGCCGCGGGCTGGTGGGGCGCTGCCGCCCTCGCCGCTCTCGGTCTCGGCGGAGCCACCCTGTTCGGCCGTCGCAAGGCCGCCGCGGGCCGCTGACCCGCGGAGACACCACCGGCTCGGGCGTGCTGGAGCGCGCCCGGGCCGGTCACCCGATCACGACACAGGAGGACGCCATGAGCCGGAAGCCCTTCCCTCTGCGCGTCCTCGTCGTGATCGGGTCGATCGCGGTCGGCGCGGGCGTCGCCGGATGCTCCGCTCAGGCGGCAGGGGTCGTGCCCTCGCCGGATGCGAGCCTCTCGGTGCAGCAGCCCCCGCCCGCACCGTCCGCGGTCCCCTCCACCGCTCCGCCGGCCGTGCCCCTCGCGGATGCGCGGCTCGGGGCGGCACCGGCGCGCACCGCGACCACCCCCACGCGGATCGTCGTCGACGGGCTGCCGGTCGACATGCCGCTCGAGCCCGTCGGAGTGGCGGAGGACGGCACCATGGAGCTCGTCCCCGACACCGCGACGGCCGGCTGGTACCGGTTCGGAGCGGGGCTCGACGAGCCCGACGGCACCATCGTCGTCGCCGCGCACGTCGACTCGCTCGCCTACGGCCTCGGCCCCTTCGCGGAGCTGAAGTCGGCGCAGCCCGGCCAGATCGTCCGCCTCACCGGGGACGACGGCGCCGAGCGCTCCTTCACCGTGACGACGGTCGAGACCACCGAGAAGACCTCCGTGGACCTCCCGGCCGTCTTCACGCGCGACGGAGCGCCGCGGCTCGTGCTCATCACCTGCGGCGGCGACTTCGACTACGACACGCGCCACTACCTCAGCAACGTGGTCGTCACGGCGGTGCCGTCCCCGTGACTCCGACCGCCCGATCGCCGCGCGTACGATGAGCGCAGCGACCGCCGCAGCGCAGCCCGACGCCAGGGTCCAGCGCCGTCCCCACCTCAGGAGCATCCCACTGTCCGACGCCCTTCCCAGCGCGCCCCTCGACGGGGCCGAGGACGAGCGCGCCGTCGTGCACCGCCTCGGGCTCCGCTTCGCAGCGGGCGACGAGTCCTCGCTCGCCCAGGCGTACGCGCGGTGGTCCCCGCTGCTGTTCACTCTGGCTCTGCGCTCGCTCGGCGACCGGGGCGACGCCGAGGACGTGGTCCAGCGCGTCTTCGTCTCGGCGTGGACCGGTCGGCAGAACTTCGATCCCGACCGCGCGGCGCTGGGAGCCTGGCTGGTCGGCATCTCGCGCAACCGCATCGCGGACGCGCACGAGAACCGCTCGCGCGAGCGCCGGCTCACCCAGGCGCTGGTCGCCGTCGCTCCGATCGAGGAGGGCGAGACCCCGGTCGATCTGGAGGCGAAGGTCCTGGTCGCCGACGAGCTGGCCCGCCTCGACCCCGTGCCCCGCCGGGTGATGAGCCTGGCCTTCTACGACGACCTCACCCACACCGAGATAGCGGAGCGGACCGGGCTCCCGCTCGGTACCGTCAAGAGCCACATCCGCCGCAGCCTCGACAGACTCCGCTCCCGATTGGAGGTGAGCAGCACATGACCCACCTGGATCCCGATGAGATCGCGCTGCTCGCCCTCGGCGAGGAGTCGAGCGGCGAGGCCGATGCGCACCTGGCCGAGTGCCCGGAGTGCGCGCAGCAGCTCGTCGAGCTCGGCCACGTCGCCGAGGTGGGCCGCGACAGCCGCGCGGTCGTCCTCGAGACGCCGTCCGCCGTGGTCTGGGACCGCATCCGCGACGAGCTCGGTCTCGAGGAGCATACCGCCGCGCCCGTGCTCGCCCCCGTCCCGGAGCGACCGGACACCGCTCCCGTCCCGGTCGCGCAGTCCGGCTCCACCGGCCGGCACCGTCCCGAGCGCCGCCGTCGGCGCACCGGCCGCGTGGTGCTCACCTCGCTCGCCGCCTTCTCCGCCCTCGTGGTCGGAGTGGCGGGCGGCGCGTGGTGGCAGGCGTCGCAGACCGAGGACGTGGTCGTCGTCGCGCGCGCCGACCTCCAGGCGTTCCCCGACTGGCAGGGCGCGACCGGCTCCGCCGAGCTCGAGGACGTCGACGGCGGGCGCGAGCTGATCGTGCGGCTCGACGCGCAGGGCGCCGACGACGCCTACCGCGAGGTCTGGCTGATCGCCGAGGACGCGTCCGGTCTCGTGCCGCTCGGAGCGCTCGACGGGACCGAGGGCCGTTTCGCCGTCCCGGCCGGCCTCGACCTCTCCGAGTACCCGCTGGTCGACGTGTCGGAGGAGCCGCTCGACGGCGACCCGGCGCACTCCGGCGACTCGATCGTCCGCGGCCCCCTGCTCGAGGGCTGACGCCGGACGGTCAGTCGCGCCGCCGCTCCCTCAGGAGCGCGGTCAGCGCCTCCACCGCGGCGGAGGGCCGCAAGGACGTCGCGACCGAGAGCTCCCACTCCAGACCCGGCCAGTCCAGCGTGATCGCGCGCACCCCCTCGAGCGCCGTCACGCCCGCGCGCGGCACGACCGCCACGCCGAGACCCGCCTGCACGAACCTCGGGATCCCGGAAGATCCGCGACCTCGGTCGCCACGCGTCGGCGGATCCCCTCCGCGACGAACGCCCGGTCCACGCCGACCCGGTTACCGAAGCCGGCCGGCGTGTCCACGAACGTCTCTCCGGCGAGGTCCTGAGGCGCGGGTGCTCCGGCGTCGACGAGCGGATGGTCGTCCGGCACCAGGAGGACGTAGTCGCTGCCCACGAGCGGCGTGACGGAGAGATCCGGCATCCCGTCCGCGGGGAGTGCGAGCAGCGCGACGTCCAGCCGTCCGCGGCGCAGGTCCTCGGCGAGACCCGTCGATCCGGTCGCCGACGTGCGCAGCAGCAGGTCCACGAGCGGATGCCGGCGCCGGTACGCGCCGAGCGCCCCGGGCAGGTCGATCAGGTCCATCCCGGAGAACGTGCCCACCCGCACCCGTCCGCGCAGTCCCGCGGCGTCCTCGGCGGCGAGCGTGCGCATCCGGTCGAGCCCGTCGATCGCCCGGCGCGCCTCCGGCAGCAGCGCCTCGCCCACCGCGGTGAGGGCCACCCGACGCGTCGAGCGCTCGAACAGC
This sequence comes from Rathayibacter rhapontici, assembly GCF_001995175.1. Taxonomy (GTDB): domain Bacteria; phylum Actinomycetota; class Actinomycetes; order Actinomycetales; family Microbacteriaceae; genus Rathayibacter. The sequence goes on along the minus strand of NZ_MUKN01000015.1, from coordinate 63,076 downwards.
GCCGCTCCGAGCTCGTGCTCGAGGGCGCGGATGCTGGCGGACAGCGTGGACTGCACCACGAACAGACGCGCGGCCGCCCGGGTGAAGTGCAGCTCCTCCGCGACCGCGACGAACGCCGCGAGCTGTCGATCGTCCATCCCCTCATCATCCACCTGAATCGATGAATAGGACCGAGATCCTCCGTTGGACACACTGAGTCGGTGGGAGGACCCTGATCCCGTGACCACTCCGGACCTCGACGACCGCCTCTCCCGACCCGCCCCCGCGGGCCCCTCCTCCCGCCGCCCCGAGCTGCCGCACGGCCCCGGCTCCTGGGTCATCGCCGCAGCGTTCCTCGCGGTCATGGCGTTCTCCACCGTGCCGACCCCGCTCTACGCGATCTACCAGGCCCGCGACGGCTTCCCGGCGTTCGTCGTCACCGTCGTGTTCGCCGCCTACGCGGTCGGAGTGGTGGCGAGCCTCTTCCTCGCCGGCCACGTCAGCGACTGGCTCGGCCGCCGGCGCATCCTGCTCGCATCGATCCTCGTCGAAGTGCTCGCCGCGATCGTCTTCCTGCTCTGGCCCGAGGTCCCCGGCCTGCTGGTCGCCCGTCTGCTGACGGGGCTCGGCGTCGGCGCACTGACGGCCACCGCGACCGCGCACCTCTCCGAGCTGCGCGCCGTCGCCCGCCCCGAGGAGGGGCCCGGCACCTCCCGCGCCGTGTCGACGCTCGTCAACATGGGCGGCCTCGCGCTGGGCCCGCTCGTCGGAGGCGTCCTGGCCGTCACCGTCGACCGCCCGCTCGTCGTCCCCTACGAGGTCTTCCTCGTGCTGCTCGTGGTCCTCGGCGTCGGAGTCGCCCTCGTGCCCGAGACCGTCGAGCGGCGCGAGGTCCTGCCCGCCTACCGCCCGCAGCGACTCGCCGTGCCCGCCGAGTCGCGCGGCGCCTTCCTCTCGGCCGCGGTCGGCGCGTTCGCCGGCTTCGCCGTCTTCGGCCTCTTCACCTCGCTCGCTCCGACCTTCCTGGCCGGGCGATTCGGCGAGACCTCCCACCTGGTCGCCGGCGCCGTGTCGTTCGGAGTCTTCGCCGCCGGCGCCGTCGCGCAGCTCGTCTCCGCCCGCCTCGCCGCCCGCCCCGCGCTCCTGCTGTCCGCCTCGGCCCTCGCCGTCGGCCTCGTGCTGGTCGCCGTCGGCGCCGTGACGGCCGTCCTCTGGCCGTTCGTCGCCGGGGGGAGTGCTGGCGGGCGCCGGAGTGGGGCTGCTGTTCCGCCTGTCCCTCGCGGTCGCCGGCTCGCTCGCCTCCGACGCGGCCCGCGGCGAGGTGCTGGCCGGCATGTTCCTGGCCGCGTACCTCGGCCTCGCGGTCCCCGTCCTCGCGATCGGAGCGGCCCTCGCGCTCCTGCCCGCCGTGCCCGTCCTCCTGGGCTTCGTCGCCGTCGTGCTGCTGCTGGTCCTCGCGGCGATCGCGCGGATGCTCCGCTCCTCGCGCGCCTGATCGAGCACCGGCACCGCGCCTGCGCTCGCGCGAGCCGTCCCGTCGCCGCGCGCGTCACAATGGGGGCATGAAGCTCTTCTCCTTCGGACGCGGACGCGACGACCAGAACCCCCTCCCCGCGAACGACCGCGGATCGGGGAAGCTCGACGACTACGACTACGACCTGCTGCCCAAGTCGCGGCGCGGGGAGACGCTGCTGGGCATCGCCGACAGCGCCTCGCACCAGGACGAGCTCGCCAGGGTCCTGGCGCTCGGCGAGGACGAGATCACCGCGGTGATCCCGCGCCGGACCCTCGAGGAGGAGCGCGTGGACGCCCCGATGCCGGTCCGCCTCTTCGCCAACCACCGCCCGTCCGACCTCGTCGGATACGTGCCCCGCGGTCTCGAGAACGTGGTCGACGCGGCGCTCTCGCGACTCTCGGAGGCGGGCAAGCAGCCCCGCGTGCCGGCGCGCATCGTCACGGTGAAGGGCGCGCTCCGGGTGCAGCTCCTGATGCACGAGACCCGGGGCTGAGCTCTCCGCCCGACGCCGGTCGAGCAGCCGCATCGGAGCGCCCGCCCGCGGATTCCTGGCCGTCGGGCACCCGTGCTGATAGCATGAACCGGTTCCGAATCCGCAGCGGCCGCCGGCCGTCACCGGGTTCGAATCACGGAGCAGGCCGGCAGGAGGCTGGTCCTCGGTGGTGGAGTCCCGGTTCACAGGTGCGGCGTCGTCGCACAGGAGGCGACCCGGAGCTTTTCTACTGGTGGCCAGCACGAACGCCCTCCACACGACGGCACGGCGCGACGCCCTGCCGTGGAATCGTCTCGATTCCTGACCGGAACGCTGCTCCGACGAACGCCGGCGCCCAGAACGGGCGCCGCTGCATACGTTGAAGGAGACAGAACCTCTTGGAAGGTCCTGAAATCACATTCGCCGAAGCCGTTCTCGACAACGGCTCGTACGGCACCCGCACCGTCCGCTTCGAGACCGGCCGCCTCGCGCAGCAGGCTCAGGGAGCGGTCGCCGCGTACCTCGACGAGGACACGATGATCCTCTCGGCCACCTCGGCGTCGAAGAACCCGAAGGACAACTTCGACTTCTTCCCGCTGACCGTCGACGTCGAGGAGCGCTCCTACGCCGCCGGCAAGATCCCCGGCTCGTTCTTCCGCCGCGAGGGCCGCCCCTCCACCGAGGCGATCCTGGTCTGCCGTCTGATCGACCGGCCGCTGCGCCCCTCGTTCGTCGAGGGCCTGCGCAACGAGGTCCAGATCGTCATCACGGTCCTGAGCATCGCTCCGGACGAGTTCTACGACGCCCTCGCGATCAACGCCGCGAGCGCCTCGACCCAGATCTCCGGTCTGCCCTTCTCGGGCCCCATCGCCGGTGTGCGCCTCGCGCTCATGTCCGACGGCTCGGGCAACGACCAGTGGATCGCGTTCCCCAAGGCCTCGCAGCTCGAGAACGCCGTCTTCGACCTCACCGTCGCGGGCCGCGTCGTCACCAACGAGGACGGCTCCTCCGACGTCGCCATCATGATGGTCGAGGCCGAGGCGACCGAGGGTTCCTGGAACCTCATCAAGGCCGGCGCCACCAAGCCCGACGAGACCGTCGTGGCCCAGGGCCTCGAGGCCTCCAAGCCCTTCATCCGCGCGCTCGTCGAGGCGCAGGCGAAGATGGCCGCGAACACCGCGAAGCCCGTCAAGGACTACCCGGTGTTCCTGCCCTACGCGCAGGAGACCTACGACAACGTCGCCGAGCTCAGCTACGACGAGCTCGTCCGCATCTACTCGATCGCCGACAAGGTCGAGCGCCAGGACGCCGACGACGCCCTCAAGGCCAAGGTCAAGGAGCAGATCGCCGAGCGCATCGCGTCCGGCCAGCTCTCGGCCGAGGCCTACGGCCAGGTCGGAGCGGCGTACAAGTCGGTCACGAAGGTGGTCGTCCGCGGACGCATCCTCCGCGACGGCGTGCGCATCGACGGTCGCGGCCTCGCCGACATCCGTCCGCTCGACGCCGAGGTGCAGGTCATCCCGCGCGTCCACGGCTCGGCGATCTTCCAGCGCGGCGAGACCCAGATCCTGGGCGTCACCACGCTGAACATGCTCAAGATGGAGCAGCAGATCGACTCGCTGTCGCCCGTCACCAAGAAGCGCTACCTGCACCACTACAACTTCCCGCCCTACTCGACCGGTGAGACCGGTCGCGTCGGGTCGCCGAAGCGTCGCGAGATCGGGCACGGCTTCCTCGCCGAGCGCGCCCTCGTGCCGGTGCTGCCCTCCCGCGAGGAGTTCCCCTACGCGATCCGTCAGGTCTCCGAGGCGCTGAGCTCCAACGGCTCGACCTCGATGGGCTCCGTCTGCGCCTCGACCCTGTCGCTGCTCAACGCCGGTGTGCCGCTGCGCGCCCCGGTCGCGGGCATCGCCATGGGCCTCGTGTCCGACGTCGTCGACGGTCAGACCCGCTACGCGGCGCTGACCGACATCCTGGGCGCCGAGGACGCGCTCGGCGACATGGACTTCAAGGTCGCCGGCACCTCCGAGTTCGTCACCGCGATCCAGCTCGACACGAAGCTCGACGGCATCCCGTCGTCGGTCCTCGACGCCGCGCTCAAGCAGGCCAAGGACGCGCGCAGCACGATCCTCGCCGTGCTCACGGCCGCGATCGACCAGCCCGACGAGATGGCCCCGACCGCGCCCCGCGTGATCTCGGTGCAGATCCCCGTCGACAAGATCGGCGAGCTGATCGGCCCCAAGGGCAAGACGATCAACGCGATCCAGGACGAGACCGGCGCCGACATCTCCATCGAGGAGGACGGCACCGTCTACATCGGCGCCGTCGACGGCCCGTCGGCCGAGGCCGCCCGCGCCCAGGTCAACGCGATCGCGAACCCGACGAACCCCGAGGTCGGCGAGCAGTTCCTCGGAACCGTCGTCAAGCTCGCGACGTTCGGCGCGTTCGTCTCGCTGCTCCCGGGCAAGGACGGACTGCTGCACATCAGCGAGGTCCGCAAGCTCGCCGGTGGCAAGCGCGTCGAGAACGTCGAGGACGTCCTCGGAGTCGGCCAGAAGCTGCTCGTCTCGATCACCAAGATCGACGACCGCGGCAAGCTGTCCCTCGCGCCCGTCGTGGCCGAGGAGGCCGGAGCCGAGGCGCCGGTCGAGGCTCCCGTCGAGAGCTGATCCCTCCCGCACGTCGTGACGCCCGTCCCACTCCGGTGGGGCGGGCGTCCGTCGTTCTGCGGCCGATGGGGTAGCGTGGCCGCACCGCGCCGTCGCACCGCCCCGACCGGAGGAACACCGTGATCGACCCGACGCCCCTGGCCACCGAGCCGGAGACGCCCGCCGCTCCCCAGCGCACCCTCGGTCGCACCGGCCTCCCCGTGCATCCGCTCGCCCTCGACGGCTCCGTCTTCGGCTGGGCCGCCGGGATCGACGACACCACCGAGGCGCTCGACGCGTTCGCGGCGCTCGGCGGCACCCTGATCTCGACCGCCGACCACTACGCGACCGGCCGCAGCGAGTACATGATCGGCCGCTGGCTCGAGGCGAGCGGCGCGCGCGAGCGGATGCTCGTCGCCACCAAGGTCGGCCGCCACCCCGATGCCCCCGGCCTCGCGCCGGGCGATGTCCGGGCCGCCGTCGAGGGCAGTCTCGAACGCCTGGGCACCCGGATCGACCTCCTGTCGTTCGACAGCGAGGATCCGGAGGTGCCGATCGAGGAGAGCCTCGCCGCCGTCGCCCCGTTCCTCGCGGACGGCTCCGTCGGAGCGCTCGGCGCCGCTCACTTCGGCGGCGAGGCGCTCGCCCACGCCGCGGAGGTCGCGACCCTGAACGGGCTGCCCGCCTTCTCCGTCGTGGTGGCCGAGTACAACCTGATGGAGCGCAAGGACTACGAGTCCGACGTCGCTCCCGAGGTGATCCGCCAGGAGCTCGGCACGCTGGCGCGGCTCCCGCTCGCGAGCGGCTACCTCACGGGAGCGATGCGCCACCGCTCGGACGAGCCGCAGTCGGTGATGTTCGAGGCCGCGCTCGACTACGTCGGCCGCCACGGCAACAAAGTGCTGGCCGCGCTCGACGAGATCGCCGAGTCGCACGGCACGAACCCGGGCACGGTCGCCCTCGCGTGGGTGCTCTCGCACCAGGAGGTGTCCGCCGCCGTCGTCCGCGCCCGCGGCGCCGAGGAGCTCGAGTCGCTCTTCGGGGCGGCCGCCCTCCCGCTCACCCGGAGCGACCTCGCGCAGCTCGATCGCGCCTCCGCCTGACGGGTCCGAGCGCCAGCAGCAGCCGTCGCCGCATCCGAGCGTCGTCGGGTGCGCGGTGCGGAGCCCGCCGACCGGGCCCCGCACCCGGTCAGCGGCGCAGGACCCGCGCCTCCCACGGCCCGAGCGTCGTCCCGGTCGAGCCCGGCACGTTGCCCAGCACCGTCTCCGCGCCCGCCCACTCGGCCAGCAGCGGCACCTCGAGCGGCTCGCCCGACACGTTGCCCACGGCGAGCAGCTCGCTCGCCCCGGTGCGGGTGAACGCGAAGAGGGTCGGGTGCTCGGGCTCGAGGAGCCGGAACCGGCCCAGCTGCACGGTCTCGTCGGCGTGCCGCAGCGCGATCAGGGCCCGGTAGTACTCGAAGACCGAGCGCTCGGACGCCCGATCGGCCGCTGCGTTCAGCTCGGTCGAGTTGGGATTCACCGGGATCCACGGCTCTCCGGTGGTGAACCCGGCGTGCTCGCCGCCGTCCCACTGCACGGGCGTGCGGGCGTTGTCGCGGCTCTGCGCCCGCAGCCCGGCGAGCACCTCCTCGGGATCCTCCCCGCGGTCGCCGACGGCCTCGGCATAGTAGTTCAGCGACTCGACGTCCCGGAAGTCCTCGATGCCCGAGAAGGGCACGTTCGTCATCCCGATCTCCTCGCCCTGGTAGATGTACGGCGTGCCGCGCTGCAGGTGCAGGAGCGTCGCCCACAGCGTCGCCGACTCGTAGCGGTAGCGGCCGTCGTCGCCGAAGCGCGAGACCAGCCGCGGCTGGTCGTGGTTGTTGAGGTAGAGCGAGTTCCAGCCGCGCTCGGCGAGGCCGTCCTGCCAGCGGGCGAGGTTCGCCTTGAGCGCGACGAGGTCCAGCGGCACCGGGTGGAACTTGTCGACCCCGTGGTCGATCCCCACGTGCTCGAACTGGAACACCATGTCGAGCTCCCGGCGCTGGGGATCGGTGACCAGCGCGGCCTCCTCCAGGGTCACTCCCGGCATCTCGCCGACGGTGAGGTAGGCGCCCTCGCGCCCCGCGAACACGGCCTCGTTCATCTCGCGGAGGTACTCGTGCAGTCGCGGACCCACTCCGCCGACGATGCCCGTGCCGCCGCCCTCGCCGTCGACCTCGTCGAGGTTCTTCGACACGAGGTTGATGACGTCCATCCGGAACCCGTCGACGCCGCGGTCGAGCCAGCGGTTCATCATCGCGTGCACCGCGCGCCGCACCTCCGGGTTCTCCCAGTTCAGGTCCGGCTGCTGCACCGCGAACAGGTGGAGGAAGTACTCGTCCGTCTCGGAGTCGCGGGTCCACGCCGGCCCGGAGAAGTACGAGCGCCAGCCGTTGGGCTCGGCGACGTCCAGCCCCGCCTCGCCGGCGGCCTCGAGCTCGGGTGAGGCGCCGGCGGCGGTGCGGCCCTTCCGCCACCAGTACCAGTCGCGCTTCGGGCTCTCGAGCGAGGAGCGGGACTCGACGAACCACGCGTGCTCGTCGCTCGTGTGGTTCACCACCAGGTCCATAACGATGCGGATGCCGCGCTCGTGCGCCTCCGCCAGCAGCAGGTCGAACTCCGCCAGGTCGCCGAAGAGCGGATCGACGTCCTCGTAGTCCGAGATGTCGTAGCCGTTGTCGTGCTGCGGCGAGGGGTAGATCGGCGACAGCCAGACGACGTCCACTCCGAGGTCGGCCAGGTGGTCCAGCCGGGAGCGGATCCCGCCGAGGTCGCCGATGCCGTCGCCGTTCGAGTCCGCGAACGAGCGGGGGTAGATCTGGTAGACGACGGCACTGGTCCACCAGGCGTCGACGGGGGCGGGGTGAGGGGCTCCATGCGGCCGAATCTAGCCCCGACGCCTCGCTCCCGACGGGCCGCCGCACCGCGATCGGGGGAGAGCGGAGGAGGTTCGCGGCGGGGGAGGAGACGTCCGTGTAACGATCTGATGAACCGTTCCGCACCGCCTCCGGAGCGGCGCTCAGCGCTCGACTACTCTCGCTTGTGGCGGGACCCGAGCCGCCGCAGGGAGAGTGGTGGCGTGCCGAGGCTGAAGGCCCGCGCGACCGTGAAGGCGACGCGTCACGGATCCCTCCGAGGCCTCCCGGGAGCCGTTTCGCCGGGCTCCCCGGGAGACACCGGACCGGTCGTCGCCCACACGCAGCGCCGATCGCTCGGCGACTCCGCTCAGGCGCTCTTCCCGCTCCTGCTCGATGCCGCCGCCCTCGGCCGCCGCGGTCACGACGCCGGTCCCGAGCTCCTCGAGCGGTACGCCGCCTGGGGAGGCAACGGGATCGTCGCCACGGACACCGCCGCCTCCGCCGCCGGCGAGGAGACCGTGGGCCGGTGGCTCGCCGGCCACCGCGACCGCGACCGCTTCCTCCTCCTCGGCCGGCTCGGCTCGGCCGCCGACGCCCCGCCGTCCCCCCGCGCCCTCGTCGCCCGCGTCGACGAGTCGCTCCGGCGCCTGCGCACCGACCATCTCGACGTCCTCGCGGTGCGGCCCGACAGCGCCGGGAGGCTCGACGAGCTGCTCAGCGCCGTCGAGGTCCTGCTCGCGCGCGGGAAGGTGCGGGCGGTCGTCGCCTCGGGATTCGCGGCCGAGGAGCTCTTCGAGGCGCGCGTGCTCGCCGGGCACGGTCTGCCGCGCTTCGCCGGCGTCGAGCTGCGGTACAGCCTGCTCGAGGGATCGGACGCCGAGGGCGATCTCGGGCTCGTCGCCCGGGGCCAGGGGCTCTCCGTCGTCGCCACCGCACCCCTCGCGCACGGGTTCCTGCACGGAGCGGCGCGTTCGCGGCGCGAACTGAGGGCCCTCCCCGACGGGGCTCTCGCGTCGGTGCATCTGGGCCGGCGCGGACGGCGGGTGCTCGCCGCTCTCGACGCGATCGGCGCCGAGCTGTCCGCGACGACGGCCGCCGTCGCCCTCGCCTGGCTGCTGGCCCGGCCGGGCGTCGCCGCGGCGGCCGTCGAGCCCGCCTCCTGCGCCGAGATCGACACCCTGGTCCGCGCCGTCTCGCTCGAGCTCGACGCGGGGCACCTCGACGCCCTCGAGCGCGCCCGGCGCTGACGCCGGTCCTGCACGGATGACCGCCGGCCGGGACGGGGCGTGCGCGTGACCTAGTGTGGGTCGGATGAACCACGGCGTCGCACTCCCTCTCGACCAGCCGGAGACGACGATCCGGGCCGCCGGTGGCTCGCTCGTCCGCCGCTCCGTCCTCTCCAGCGGTGTCCGCATCCTGAGCGAGGCCGTCCCCGCGCCCGCAGCGCCACCGTCGGCTTCTGGGTCGCCGCGGGCTCGCGCGACGAGCAGCCCGCGCGTCCCGCCGAGGGAGGCCGCCCGGGCGCCCCGTCGAACTTCGGCTCCACCCACTTCCTCGAGCACCTGCTCTTCAAGGGCACCCGGTCGCGCTCCGCGCTCGACATCGCGGTGTCCTTCGACTCCGTCGGCGGCGAGCACAACGCGCTCACGGCGAAGGAGTACACCTGCTACTACGCCAAGGTGCAGGACCGCGACCTGCCGATGGCCGTCGAGGTCATCGGCGACATGGTGACCTCCAGCCTCCTGGACCCCGACGAGTTCGAGACCGAGCGCGGCGTGATCCTCGAGGAGCTCGCCATGGCCGACGACGATCCCGCCGATGTGGCGAGCGAGCGCCTGTTCGAGTCCGTCTTCGGCGATCACCCGCTCGGGCGCCCCATCGGCGGCAGCCCGCAGACCATCGGCGAGGCCACGCGCGACGCCGTCTGGGCGCACTACCGGGCCGCCTACAGCCCGCGCGACCTCGTCGTCTCGGTCGCCGGCGCCGTCGAGCACGAGTCCCTCGTCGCGCTGCTCGAGCGCGTGCTCTCCTCCGACGGCTGGGACCTCTCGGTCCCGGCGGCTCCCGTGGCGCGCCGAACCGGTCTCGAGGCCCGCTACGAGCGGGGCAGCGCGCTCTCGATCGTGCACCGCCCGACCGAGCAGGCCAACATCCTGATCGGGTTCCCGGGCCTCGCCGCGGCGGACGACCGACGGATGACGATGGGCGTGCTCAACTCGATCCTCGGCGGCGGGATGTCCTCGCGCCTCTTCCAGGAGATCCGCGAGAAGCGCGGCCTCGCCTACTCGGTCTACTCGTTCGCCCCGTCCTACTCCGACGCCGGCATCTTCGGCCTGTACGCGGCCAGCACGCCGGCCAAGGCCGGCACGGTCGCCGAGCTCCTCGTCTCGGAGTTCCACCGCCTCGCCGAGGACGGCGTCTCCGAGGACGAGATCGGGCGCGCCCGCGGCCAGCTGTCCGGCGCCGCCGCCCTCGCCCTCGAGGACTCGGACACGCGGATGTCGCGGCTCGGCCGCGCCGAGCTGACGTTCGGCGAGTTCGTCGACCTGGACGAGAGCCTGCGCCGTCTTGCGCGCGTCGGCGCGGAGGATGTCCAGGCTCTCGCGGCAGACTTGGCGAGGGGGCCCTCGTCGATCTCGGCCGTCGGTGCGGTCGACGCGTCGACGTTCGCCGCGATCGCCGAGATCGAGAGCGCTCCCACCGTCTGATCCGTTCTCGCGAACGACCGTTGACCGCGCACCGTCGCGCCGCACCCGGGGGAGCCCCACGTGTCCCATTACATCTACCTCGTCCGTCACGGCGAGCAGCAGGACGCCGAGCACGGCATGCCCGACGGGCCGCTGTCGGCCCGCGGGGAGCGCCAGGCCCGACTGATCGCCGAGCGGCTCGGCGGCGTGCCGTTCACGGGTGCCTGGCACTCGCCGCTGCGCCGGGCCGAGGAGACGGCCGCCCGGTTCCGCGCGGTCCTGCCCGGGCTCGCGATCGAGCCGTCCTCGCTGCTGTTCGACTGCATCCCCTCCGGGCCCACGCCCGACATGCCGCGCGCCTTCGAGCCGTTCTTCGGCAGCGTCACGCCGGCCGAGATCGAGGCGGGCCACGCGCAGATGCAGGACGCGGTGTCGGAGTTCCTGGCGCCCTCCCGCGAGGACCGGCACGACCTCCTCATCACCCACAACTTCGTCATCGGCTGGTTCGTGCGGCACGTCTTCGACGCCCCGGACTGGCGCTGGCTCGGGCTCAACCAGGCCAACTGCGGACTGACGATCATCCGGGTCCGCTCGCGCAAGCCCCCGGTCCTCGTCGTCCACAACGACCTCGCCCATCTCCCGGTGGAGCTGCGGACCGGCCTGCCCGAGGCCCAGCCCTACTGAGCCGACCGCCCGGGTGCGGCGCCCGCCCCCGGGAGCACCCGCGTTGTTACGCTGACGGAGTGACTACTTCCGTCGCCGTCGTCGGCGCGTCCGGCCGACTCGGCTCCCTCACCTGCTCGCTGATCGACGCCTCCGACGAGTTCGAGCTCGTCGCGCGGCTGGGCTCCCGGAGCGATCCGGAGGAGATGCTCGCGGCCGACGTGGTCGTCGACATGACGGTCCCGGCGGTCAGCCAGGGCGTCGTCGACTTCGCGGTCGCCCACGGCCGCAAGGTGCTCGTCGGCACCTCCGGCTGGACGGGCGACCGCATCGCGGCGCTGCGCCGCACGGTCGAGGCGCAGCCCGACGCGGGAGTCGTCATCATCCCGAACTTCTCGCTCGGCTCCGTCCTCGCCACCGCGCTCGCGACCGTGGCCGCCCGCTTCTTCGACGCCGTCGAGATCGTCGAGACGCACGGGGCCCGCAAGGTCGACTCGCCCTCCGGCACCGCCGTCCGCACCGCGGAGCTGATCCTGCAGGCCAGGGCGGAGCTGGGCCCCGTGCAGGCGCCGCACACCGACCAGCGCGCCCGCGGACAGCAGGTGGCGAGCATCCCGGTGCACAGTCTGCGCCTGCCCGGAGTGGAGGCCCGGCAGGAGGTCGTGTTCGGCGGGACCGGCGAGACCGTGACGCTGCGCCACGACACCTCCTCGCCCGCCTCCTACGAGGCCGGGATCCTGAGGGCGCTCCACGCGGTGCGCTCGACCTCGGGGGTCGTGGTCGGGCTCGACGCCCTCCTCGACCTGCGCGCGGCGTTCGATGCGGCGCCGCTGGCCGAGCGGGCTCCGAGCGAGCCGGCGCCGGTCGACGACGCGCCCTCCGGCCAGGCCGCAGCAGCGACGAGCGCGCCGTGAGGACCCGCATCGGCGTCGGACTGATGGCGGTCCTGCTCGCCCTCTACCTCTTCGTCTGCCTGCAGTACTCCGTGGTCGCGTTCGCCGCGGGCACGGTCCCCGGCATCGTGATGGGCCTGGGACTGCTCATCCTCGGCGCGGTGGGTGTCTGGGGTCTCGTCCGCGAGCTCCTGTTCGGTCTCCGCGCCGAGCGCCTGGGCCGGAGACTCGAGTCCGAGGACGCGCTGCCGGAGGAGGTCCTCGATTCCCGCGCCAGCGGCCGCCCGCTGCGCGAGGAGGCCGACGCCCTGTTCCCGAGCTACGCGGCCGAGGTGGACGCCGATCCGCAGAGCTGGCGGGCGTGGTACCGCCTCGGACTCGCCTACGACGCGAGCGGCGACCGCAAGCGGGCCCGGGGAGCGATCAGGACGTCGATCGCCCTCGAGAGGGACGCCCCCGCCTGATCCGGCGGGGACGCCCGTCGGGCGTCAGGCGAGGACCCACTCCAGCGCTTCGGCGACCGTGCGGTGCCGGAACACGAAGCCGTCCTCGAGCAGCCGCTCCGGCAGCATCCGCTGGCTCGAGAGCAGCAGCTCGTGGCCGGCGTCCTGCAGGGCGAGCTCGATGATCCTGCCGGGCACCGGGAGCTTGAACGGACGGTGCAGCCGCTCGGCGAGCGTCTTCATGATCTCGTTCGCGGTCGCGGGGTGGGCCCGGCGAGGTTGACGGGTCCGGACAGCGTCGACGTGAGGAGGTGGCGGATCGCCGCCGCCTCGTCGTAGAGGCTGATCCAGGGCCAGGCCTGCCCGCCGCCGCCGAGCGGTCCGCTGAGTCCGAGCTTCGTGAGCGGCAGCAGGGGCTTGAGCGCTCCTCCGTCGCCGAGGACGAGCCCGGTGCGGAGGGTCGCGACGCGGGTCGACTCCGGCGCGAGGTGCGCCGCGTCCTCCCAGCGGGCGACGACGTCGGCGAGGAAGCCCTCGCCGCGGGCGGAGTCCTCGGTGAGGTCCTCGCCCGGCCGGTCGCCGTAGAAGCCGACCGCGGAGGCGTTGAGCAGGATCGACGGGGGAGAGGACGCCATCCGCATGGCGTCGGTGAGGGTCCGGGTCGCCTGCACGCGCGAGTCCAGGATCTCCCGCTTGTAGGAGGAGGTCCACGGCAGCCGGCTGATGGAGGCGCCCGACAGGTTGACGACCGCGTCCACGCGGTCCAGCACGCTGAAGTCGAGCATGTGCGAGGTCGGCGCCCAGTGGAACTCGTCGGCGCGCGTCGGCGCGTGCCGCACCAGGCGGAGGATCTCGTGGCCGTCCGCGCGCAGCTGGCGGCTCAGCTCCGTGCCGATCATGCCGCTCGCACCCGAGATCAGGACGGTCAGAGGCGTGACGGGCTCCGACGCCGCGACGTCCGGCTGCGCCTGCGCCGGCGGCAGGACCGACGGACGCTCGGCGCTCTCGCGAGCGGAGCGGCGGGACGGGGCGTCGGCGCCGTCCGTGTCGGCGTGCCGTGCGGATGAGTCGCTCATCTGTGCCTCCCGAGGCCCGTCGCGGGCGGCCCGCGAGGTGAGAACGAGCCTAGAGCCTCACGCCCGTGAGGCCGCCGAGCGCCCGAGCAGCCCGGCCCGGACCAGCAGCAGGTAGAGCTCGCAGCCCAGGCACAGCCCGAACACCGCGTTGAGGAACGCGGCGAGGAACGCCAGCGACCCGGCGACCGGCACGGCGTAGGGCACGCCCGCGACGTGCAGCACGACTCCGACGGCCGTCACGGCGAGGCCGACGAGCTGCGCGAAGCGCGGCGGCCGGGCGTCCTCCCACTCCGACGGCGGAGCCAGGCGCGGGCGCACCAGACGGCGGAAGACGACGGCCCAGGGTCCGGAGCCGACGCCTCGCGCCGCCGACCAGGCGAAGAGCGCGGCGATCAGCGCGAGCGCGAGGAATCCCGGCTGCACCAGGCGGGCGGGCAGGTCGGCGCGGGCCGGAGCCGCGAGCGAGAGCCCCACCGCGACGAGCAGGAGGAGGGCGGTGACGGAGGCGGCGAAGCGCGGTCCGCGCGGGTCGACGCGGTCGGCGGGGGCGGGAGTGGTCACGGGGTCTCCAGGAGTCGGTCGAGCTCGTCCAGCACGACGCTGCGCGCCGGGGCGCCCGCGATGCGGCTGCGGGGGATCCCGTCGCGGTCGAGGACGAGGAGGGTGGGCGTCTGCAGCACGCGGAACCGGTCGGCGAGGTCGGCGCGGTGCGTGAGGTCGACGTCGAGGTGCGCCACTCCGTCGCGCTCACGGGCCAGGCCGTCGAGTATGCGGTGGACCGCCGGGCAGCGCGTGCAGTACTCGGTCGAGAACTGCAGGATCGTCGCCGTGGCGCCCAGAGCCGCCCCGGGGACGAGGTCGGCGGGATCGATCCGCTCGCCCCGGAGCGCGGGCCGTGCGCGCACGCGCCCGAGCGAGCGCCGGTAGGCGAGGCCGAGGCCCGTCGCGACGGCGACGAGTCCGGCCAGCAGAGCGGCGATCGGAAGGGGGTCCACGGAGGAAGGCTAGGCGCGGACGGCGCGTGCACGTCCGTTCATTGCGCGGGAAGTCGAGCCGCGCAGCCCGGGCGGCCGGAGCGGGCGTGCTCTATCGTGATCCGGTGACCGAGCAGAAGAACGATCCGAATCCCTCCGAGACCGGACCTTCGATCGAGTTCCGATCCGACGTCGTCGTGGAGCTCGTCCGCTCCAGCGCCCACGACTCCGACGTGCTCTTCGCCGCCCGGGTCTCGACCCAGGGCGAGCAGACGCTCGCCGGAGCGCTCGACGACGCCGACGAGGCCGATGCCGAGCTGCAGCGCAAACGCGATCGCGGCCTCATCAACTACCTGATGCGCGACCGCCACGGCTCGCCCTTCGAGCACAACTCGATGACCTTCTACGTTCAGGCGCCGATCTTCGTCTTCCGCGAGTTCATGCGGCACCGCATCGCCTCCTACAACGAGGAGTCGGGCCGCTACCGCGAGCTGCGTCCCGTCTTCTACGTGCCCGGCCCCCAGCGCAACCTCATCCAGGTCGGCAAGCCCGGCGCCTACTCCTTCGAGCCCGGCACGCCGGAGCAGACCGAGCTCGTCGTCGCCGAGACCCGCCGCGCCAGCACCCAGGCCTTCGAGGCCTACCAGCGGATGCTCGGCGAGGGCGTCGCCCGCGAGGTCGCCCGCATCGTCCTGCCGTTGAACATCTACTCGTCGATGTACGTGACGCTGAACGCCCGCTCGCTGATGAACTTCCTGTCGCTGCGCACCAAGCGCGAGGACTCGACCTTCCCCTCCTTCCCGCAGCGCGAGATCGAGATGGCCGCCGAGCAGATGGAGCAGCGCTTCGAGGAGCTCATGCCCCTCACCTACGCCGCCTTCAACGCCAACGGCCGCGTCGCCCCCTAGCCCCTCCGGCCGCCGGTCCGCGCCCCACTCCGTCCCACCGCACGCTCTGCAGGTACTCGCACGCTCTGCAGGTACTCCGCGGACGAATGCGCTTCCCACCGCTCTACCCGGTCCCGATGGCCGCGGATCCCCTGCAGATCGTGCGCTCGAGACGTCGCCGTTCTCCCTCCCCACGTCGGCATCGCGCACGCCCTTCCCCAGAAGGCCGCCGTCTCCTCCTCGTGTCGTGTCGAGGTCCCGAGACTGTCCCCGTGCACCCCTCCTCGACGACAGTGCTCCGCTCCGGCGGGGTGGTGAAGACCGAGGAGTTCCTCCGGGAGGGAACGACACCGCGCCGGCTGCGTGATGCGGTCGTCGCGGGCTCGCTCGTCCGCATCCGGAAGGGCTGGTACAGCCTCCCGGGCCTCGACGGGCGAGTGGAGCAGGCTTTCCGGGTGGGCGGAGTGCTCGCCTGCGCCGATGCCGCGGTCTCCCACGGACTCTGGGTACCTCGCTTCCGCGGTCTCCACGTCGCCGTCCCCGAGCACGCCTCCCGCCTGCGTGATCGCGAGCAGTACGCGCGACGGCTGCTCGCGGATCCGGACGTCCACGTGCACTGGTCCCTGTCGGCACCGCCTCCGCGCGCGCTCGTCCAGTCCCTCGAGGACTGCATCGTCACCGCCGCGTCGTGTCTCGGCGCGGAGGCGGCGTTCGTGCTGCTCGAGTCCGCACTCCACCACCGACGGCTCGGCCCGGCGGGCAAGGCCCGGATCCTCGCACGCCTGCCGCTTCCGATGCGGGCTCTCCTCGAGTGGGCCGGCGCTCTCTCCGAGAGCGGACTCGAGTCGCAGGTGGCCTTCCGCCTCCGCCGCCTGGGCATCGCGTTCCGCCAGCAGGTCCGCATCGGCGGACGCCGTGTCGACTTCGTGATCGGCGAGGTCCTCGTGCTCGAAGCGGACGGTGCGGCCTTCCACGATGCGGACAGCGACAACCGCAGGGATGCGGCTCTCGGCTCCCTCGGATACCGGATCCACCACCTCCGCACGACCCTGATCGACGACGGCTGGGACCTCGCGGAGGCGGACATCGTCGCGGCGCTCTCGCGCGGCGACCACTGGCGGAGCTGAGAGCTGCCGGGTGTTCCTCCCCTCCGGAGAACGTGTGAACGGTCTGCAGGGGATCCTCGCCGTCACGGCGGGGCCGAGCGGAGGAATGCGTCTTCCTCCGCAAATCGCCTGCAGATCGCACGACCCCCTGCAGATCGCACCGGTCCACTCCCGCGTCGCGCGACCCTCCGATCCGACGGATCCGTCCTCCGGCGCGCCGTCGCCGACCCGCTACCCTGGCCTCGTGTCAACTCCGGAGAATCCTTTCGGCCAGGTCCTGGTCGCCCTGGTCACCCCGTTCACCGCCGACGGCGAGGTCGACTGGCCCGGTGTCGAGAAGCACATCGACGACTGCATCGCAGCGGGCGCCGACGGCATCGTCGTCACCGGCACGACGGGGGAGACGAGCACGCTCACCGACCCCGAGAAGATCCGCCTCGTCGAGGTCGGCAAGTCCGTCGCGGCGGGCCGCGCCAAGATCATCACCGGCGGAGGCTCGAACGAGACCGCGCACGCGATGCAGCTCGCGCGTCAGAGCGAGAAGGCCGGCGCCGACGGCAACATGATCGTCACGCCGTACTACAACAAGCCCACGCAGGCGGGCATCCTCACGCACTTCCGGATGATCGCGGACGCCACCGATCTGCCCGTCATCCTCTACGACATCCCGGGCCGCACCGGCGTCCCCATCCGCTACGAGACGATCCTGCGCGCGGCCAAGCACCCCAACATCCTCGCCGTGAAGGACGCCAAGGGCGATCTGTCCGAGGTGAGCCGGGTCCTCAACCAGACCGATCTCATGTACTTCTGCGGCGACGACGCCAACGTGCTCCCCGAGCTCGCGATCGGCGCGACCGGGCTCATCGGAGTGACCGCCAACGTCGCCTCCGCGCCCTACCGCACCATCGTCGACGCCGTGAACGCGGGCGATCTGCGCGCCGCGACCCTCGCGCACCAGCAGCTCGAGCCCCTCGTGCGCGCCCTCATGACGCACGTGCCCGGCACCGTCGCGGTGAAGTACATCCTGCACGGCCTCGGGCGCATCTCCTCGCCGCGCGTGCGCCTGCCGCTCGTCGGCCCGGAGGAGTCGGAGGCCGCGCTCATCGAGGACGAGCTCGGTCTCGTCCGCGACATCCCGGGCGTCGACTTCCGCAACTTCCGTCCCGACCGCAACGCGGCCGCGGGCGGCGCACTGCCGAAGGTCGCCGGCACCACCCGCTGACGCCGCGCGAGCGGCAGCGCCCGGCGAGAGACGAACGAAGAGGAGCACGCATGCCCAGTCCCGTGATCATCCCGCCGGCGCTCGCGGCCGGGACCCTGCGCATCGTCCCCCTGGGCGGTCTCGGCGAGATCGGCCGCAACATGACGATCTTCGAGATCGACGGCAAGATCCTGATCGTCGACTGCGGCGTGCTCTTCCCGGAGGAGAACCAGCCGGGCGTCGATCTGATCCTCCCCGACTTCGGCCCGATCAAGGACCGCCTCGACGACGTCGTGGGCGTCGTGCTCACGCACGGCCACGAGGACCACATCGGCGCCGTCCCCTACCTGCTCAAGCTCAAGCGCGACCTTCCCCTGATCGGCTCCACCCTCACGCTCGCCCTCGTCGAGGCGAAGCTGAAGGAGCACCGGATCAAGCCCTACACGCTGGCGGTGAAGGAGGGGGACATCGAGAACCTCGGGCCGTTCGAGCTCGAGTTCGTGGCGGTGAACCACTCGATCCCGGATGCGCTCGCCGTCGCGATCATCACGGACGCCGGCTCGGTGCTGCACACCGGCGACTTCAAGATGGACCAGCTGCCGCTGGACGGCCGCATCACCGACCTGCGCGCGTTCGCCCGCCTGGGCGAGGAGGGCATCGACCTGTTCCTGGTCGACTCGACGAACGCCGACGTGCCCGGATTCACGCCGAACGAGCGCGACATCGGCCCCGTCATCGAGAGCGTGATGGCGAAGGCGACGCGGCGGGTCATCGTGGCGAGCTTCTCGAGCCACGTGCACCGCGTGCAGCAGGTGCTCGACGCCGCCCACGCCACCGGCCGCCGAGTGGCGCTTCTCGGCCGCTCCATGGTCCGCAACATGGGCATCGCGGCCGACCTGGGCTACCTGAAGGTCCCGCAGGGCGTCCTCATCGACGTCAAAAAGGCCAGCGACGTCCCCGAGGACCGCATCGTCTACATGTCCACCGGTTCGCAGGGCGAGCCGATGGCGGTGCTCAGCCGCATGGCCAACCTCGACCACCAGATCCAGCCGGGCGAGGGCGACACCGTCATCCTCGCGTCGAGCCTGATCCCGGGCAACGAGAACGCCGTCTACCGCGTGATCAACGGGCTGACGAAGCTCGGGGCGACCGTCGTGCACAAGGGCAACGCCAAGGTGCACGTCTCGGGGCACGCCGCCGCCGGCGAGCTGATCTACTGCTACAACATCCTCAAGCCGCTGAACGTGATGCCGGTCCACGGCGAGTACCGCCACCTGGTCGCGAACGCGAAGCTGGCACGCGACACGGGCATCCCGGAGGAGAACACGATCATCGCCGAGGACGGCACGGTGATCGACCTGCTCGACGGGAAGGTCTCGGTGGTCGGGCAGCTCGACCTCGGCTTCGTCTACGTCGACGGCTCGACCGTCGGCGAGATCACCGACGCCGATCTGAAGGACCGCCGCATCCTCAGCGAGGAGGGCTTCATCTCGATCATCGTCGTGGTGGAGGCCGGCACGGGGCGGATCGTGGTCGGACCCGAGATCCACGCGAAGGGCTTCGCCGAGGACGACCGCGTCTTCGACGAGGTCAAGCCGCGCATCGCGAAGGCGCTCGAGGAGGCGGTGCAGAGCGGAGTCAACGACCAGCACGCGCTCTCCCAGACCATCCGCCGCGTCGTCGGACGCTGGGTCAACACGAGCTACCGCCGCCGCCCGATGATCGTCCCGCTCGTCATCGAGGCCTGACCCGGTCGGACGGAGGCGGTCCCGCCGCCTCCGTCCGGCTCCCAGCACCCGGGGGAGTGCGCACCGTCCGCGGGGGACCGCCGTTCGAGCAGCCAGGAGGCCGCACGTGGACCACAGCATCCGCACCGCCCGGAGCGAGGACGCGCCCTTCCTCGCGGACATGCTCGTCGAGGCCGCCAACTGGAACTGGACGACCGCGCGCACGCGGATCGACGTCCTCGAGGAGGAGTCCACCCGCCGGTACGTCGCGGGCTGGCCGCGACCGGGAGACCTCGGCTCCATCGCCGAGACCTCCGAGGGCGAGCGGATCGGCGCCTGCTGGACCCGGCTGTTCTCCTCGGCGGTGCCGGGTCGCGGCTTCGTCGCGCCGGGCGTTCCGGAGCTGACGCTCGGCGTGCGTCCCGTCTGGCGCGCCCAGGGCGTCGGCCGGGCCCTGCTGAAGGCCGCGCTCGGCCAGGCGCGCGCGGCCGGCTACGCGCGGGTGTCCTTGAACGTCGCCACCGACAATTTCGCCCGGCGGCTCTACCGGAGCGAGGGCTTCTCAGCGGTGGACGACCGCGGCGATGCGGAGACGATGGTCGTGACCCTCCGCTGACGCCCCGGGTCCCGGCGCGGGTCCCCGGGGATGACGGGGGCGGCGGGTACGGTGGCCTCATGGCGACCAGCACCAAGACGACCTCCCGCGGGCGGGGGAGCGGCTCCGCGCGCTCCGGCGCTCCGCGATCCGGACGGGGCTCGGGGCGGGGAGCGGCCGAGACGAAGGCCACGGTCGCCTTCGACTCCCCTCCGCGCACGAACGTCCTGGTCCGCCTCTGGATGACGCTGGCGCACGTCGTCGGCGGAGCCGCGCGCGCGCTGGGGCCCGAGCGGCTCGCGAAGGAGGAGCGCCGCGACGGCGTCCCCTTCCTCCTGGTGGTGCTGGGCGTGGTCGGCGCGGTGGTCGAGTGGTTCCTCGCGGGCGACCCCGTCGCCGCGATCCTCGACGCCTGGAGCTTCGGCGCCCTCTTCGGACGGGTCGCCTACGTCCTCCCGGTGGTGCTCGTGCTGTTCGCGCTGTGGCTCTTCCGGCACCCGAGCTCCGTCGATGACAACGGCCGGATCGGCGTGGGCCTGTCGTTCCTGCTCATCGCCTCGGCGGGCATCTGCCACGCGCATCTCGGCACGCCGTACCCCGGCGACGGCATCCTCCCGATGGCGGCCGCCGGCGGAGTGCTCGGCTGGCTCGTCGGAGCACCGCTCGTCGCGATCGCCACGGTCCCGGGAGCGACGG
The DNA here is from genome assembly GCF_001995175.1 of Rathayibacter rhapontici. Taxonomy (GTDB): domain Bacteria; phylum Actinomycetota; class Actinomycetes; order Actinomycetales; family Microbacteriaceae; genus Rathayibacter. The sequence goes on along the minus strand of NZ_MUKN01000015.1, from coordinate 42,629 downwards.
TGATCCTCTCCGCGGTCATCCTGCTCTCGCTCTTCATCATCACCAAGACGCCGCCGAACCGCATCGGCGCGCGGTTCCGCGACCTCTACTCCTACCTGTTCGGCGCTCCCGTCCTGGACGACGAGGAGCGCGCGCGCCTGAAGGCGGAGAAGGCTGCGGCCAAGGCGGCCAAGGCCGAGGCCGACTCCTCCGACGAGCAGGAGGAGGGCGGCGAGCTGCCCTGGTGGCGCCGCACGGAGTCCGGTCGCGAGGACGAGCCCACCGTGCAGACGGAGCTCCCCATCGACTCCCTCACCGAGGTCATCGACGAGCCGAAGGCCCGCCGCGGACGCTCCCGGGCCAAGGGGTTCGACACCGCCATCGAGGAGCACGACGAGCCGGCCGATCCGCCGACCCGGGCCTACGAGACGCAGGTGCTCTCCGACGTCGAGGACGCCGAGGCGGCGCTCGCCCGCTTCGAGCGATCCGGTGCCGCGACGACTCCCGTCGGAGTCGTCGACGACGACGCGACCGGTGTCATCCACCTCGACGACCTCGACGTGGCGCCGGCCGTGCCGGTCCCGCCCGCGATCGGGACGGGGCCCATCGCGCCCCTGCCGTCCGAGGACCCGACGGCCGGCTTCGACTCCTCGTTCGAGGAGGACGCCCCCTACCGGCTGCGTCCGCGGCGGCGCTGTCCACCGGCACCCCGTCGAAGGCGCGCTCGGCCGCGAACGACGAGATGGTCCGTGCGATCACCGAGGTGCTGCAGCAGTTCAACGTCGACGCGACGGTCACCGGATTCTCGCGCGGCCCGACCGTCACCCGGTACGAGATCGAGCTCGGCCCGGGAGTGAAGGTCGAGCGCGTCACCGCGCTGAGCAAGAACCTGTCCTACGCGGTCGCCAGCAACGAGGTCCGCATCCTCTCGCCGATCCCCGGCAAGAGCGCCATCGGCGTCGAGATCCCGAACACCGACCGCGAGATCGTCTCGCTGGGCGACGTGCTCCGCTCGTCCGCGTCGACCACCTCGACCCACCCGATGACGATCGGTGTCGGCAAGGACGTCGAGGGCGGCTACGTGGTGGCGAACCTCGCCAAGATGCCGCACCTCCTGGTCGCCGGCTCCACCGGCTCCGGCAAGTCCAGCTTCGTGAACTCCATGATCACGAGCCTGCTCATGCGAGCCCGTCCGCAGGACGTCCGCATGGTGCTGATCGACCCCAAGCGGGTCGAGCTGACCATCTACGGGGGCGTCCCGCACCTGATCACGCCCATCATCACGAACCCCAAGAAGGCGGCCGAGGCGCTGCAGTGGGTCGTGAAGGAGATGGACATGCGGTACGACGACCTCGCGTCGTTCGGCTACCGCCACATCGACGACTTCAACGCGGCCGTGCGCGGCGGCGAGATCGTCCTGCCGCCCGGCAGCAACCGGGTCCTCAAGCCCTACCCCTACCTGCTCGTCGTCGTCGACGAGCTCGCCGACCTCATGATGGTCGCGCCGCGCGATGTGGAGGACTCGATCGTCCGCATCACGCAGCTGGCCCGCGCGTCCGGCATCCACCTCGTGCTGGCCACCCAGCGTCCGAGCGTCGATGTCGTGACCGGTCTGATCAAGGCCAACGTGCCGAGCCGCCTGGCCTTCGCCGTGACCAGCGTCACGGACTCGCGGGTCATCCTCGACCAGCCCGGCGCCGACAAGCTGATCGGGCAGGGCGACGGGCTCTTCCTGCCGATGGGCACGAACAAGCCGATGCGCGTCCAGGGTGCGTGGGTCCGCGAGGACGAGATCGCCAAGGTCGTCGAGCACGTCACTCGTCAGGCGCAGCCCGAGTACCGCCAGGACATCACGGTGCAGGCGCAGCGCAAGGAGGTCGACTCCGACATCGGCGACGACCTCGAGCTGCTGGTCGCGGCCGCCGAGCTGGTCGTCAGCACGCAGTTCGGCTCCACCTCGATGCTGCAGCGCAAGCTCCGCGTCGGCTTCGCGAAGGCGGGCCGCCTGATGGACCTCCTGGAGTCCCGCGAGGTCGTCGGCCCCTCCGAGGGATCGAAGGCGCGCGACGTGCTGGTCACGGCGGAGCAGCTGCCCGGCGTGCTGGCGCGGATGCGCGGGGACCAGCCCGGCGACGCGCCGGCCGCTCCCTCCGCAGTGGCGCCCGACGCCTACGCCGACCCCCTCGCCGAGCTGACCGGCCCCGTGGCGACCGACTACCACGACGACGACGAGGGCTCGGACGACGACGCCTGGCAGCTCACCGGCCGCTGAGCGATGCGCGGCCCCCGGACGATCACGACGAACGCAGGAGAACGATGAGCAGTCCCGCCTCCGGCCCGGCGGCTCCGGTCAGCAACTGGAACCTCCCCAACGCCATCACCGTGGTGCGGATCCTGCTGGCTCCGCTGTTCTTCTGGATGCTGCTCGCCGACGCGGGGGAGGACGGCGGTCTGCGCATCGCGGCGGCGCTGCTCTTCATCCTCGCCATCGCGACCGACGGGATCGACGGGCACATCGCCCGCAGCCGCGGACTGGTCACCGACCTGGGCAAGCTGCTCGACCCCATCGCCGACAAGGTGCTCACCGGAGCCGCTCTCGTCGGGCTCTCGATCCTCCTCGAGCTGCCGTGGTGGGTCACGATCGTCGTGCTCGTGCGCGAGATCGGCATCACGGTGTTCCGGATGGCCGTGCTCTCGGACCGGGTGATCCCCGCGTCGCGCGGCGGCAAGCTCAAGACGATCGTGCAGTCGGTGGCGCTCTCGCTGGCCCTCCTGCCGCTGTGGAACCTGCTGGGCGAGTGGGTGCACTGGCTGAACGGGCTCACGATGACCGCCGCGGTCCTGCTGACCGTCGCGACCGGCATCGACTACCTGGCGGATGCGGCCCGCCAGAGCCGCGCCGCGCGCCGGTCGTGATCGCCGAGCGCCTGGTCCGGACCCTCGAGTCCCGGGGCCTGCTCCTCGCCGTCGCGGAGTCGCTGACCGGCGGAGCACTGAGCTCCGCCGTCGTGGAGGTGCCCGGCGCCTCGGCGGTGCACCGCGGGGCAGTCGTGAGCTATGCCACGGAGCTCAAGCACCTCCTGCTCGGGGTCGACGCGGCCCTGCTCGACGCCGAGGGCCCGGTGCACCCCGAGGTCGCCCTGCAGATGGCGCGCGGAGTCGCGGAGCGCCTGGGCCCGGTCGGCGGGCGCACCGTCGGCATCGCGACGACCGGGGTCGCGGGCCCCGATCCCCAGGGCGGCCGCGCTGTGGGCACGGTGTTCGTCGCCGTGGTGGTCGACGGCGTCGAGACGGTGCGCGAGCACCTGTTCCCCGGCGACCGCGCCGCCGTCCGAGCGGCGGCCGTCGAAGCCGCTCTCTCCCTCGCCGAGGAGACCGTCGGAGGACGCCCCGGAGCCCTTTCCTGACTGTTCAGGAATCCGCTCCGGAACAAGGAATGCAGTGCGTTTCGCCCGGGTTACATCTGACGTCGCTCACACGCAAAGTCCAGTCATCCGGTATTAGAGTCGACTCACACGAACCGGGTAGTGAACAGCTATCCGGTTCCTTCGTACACACCCCCTTCGATTCCTGCTCCGGCATCCTTCGACGAGACCGTGGACGAAGAAGCGGTTGACGTGGAGAAGGAGGGTCCAGTGGTTCTAGTTCGTCAGGAGATCGGCGATGTCCTCAGGGACTTTCGCCTGCAGAAAGGTCGCACGCTCCGCCAGGTGGCGAGCAAGGCGAGTGTCGCTCTGGGGTACCTGAGCGAAGTCGAGCGCGGTCAGAAGGAGGCGTCCTCCGAGATCCTCGCGTCGGTCGCCGATGCGCTCGACACCCCGATCTCGGTCATCATGCGCGAGGTCGGAGACCGTCTCGCCGTGATCGAGGGGATCGACACCATCCCCGACACCATCCCGGCCGACATGGTCGCCGGATTCGACGCGGATCTCGTCACGCGGTAGACGGCTCCGTCCTCATCATCCATCACCCTCATTCCACGCGAAGGGCGCTCGGGCTCCGGCCCGGGCGCCCTTCGGCGTTCCCGGCCGGACTCGGCTGCGGTTAGCGTGGAGGCATGAGGTTGAGCGACTTCCGGCAGCTGGTCGACGACGAGTTCGGGGCCGCCTACGCGCGCGTGCTGGTCTCGGACCTGGTCCTCACCGAGCTCGACGGCCGCACCGCGGATCGGGCGCTGAGGGACGGTGCGGAGCCCCGCGCGGTGTGGCTCGCGCTGTGCCGGGCGAACGACGTGCCGGAGTCCCGGTGGCACGGGATCGATCCGGCGAAGCGCCGCCGCTGAGTGGTGGACGTCGGGGCTGACCGAAGTCGTGTTCGACACGCCGGGACTCGATGATCGAAGTCCTGTTCGAACGGGGATAGGCTCCTCCACAGAAGCAGGAACGCCGCCGTCTCCACGGTGGCGCTCGTGTCCTCCACCGATGTCGGTGGTCGGGCATACCGTCGAGACAAGTCAACGGACCTGCTTCACCGCCTTGTCGCACCCGGCCGCGCCGTACTCCTACGGCGCACCACCGGCACGACGCGACAGCCTGTAGGCGATACCACCCCGACACGAGAGCGAGACGGCCATGCCCAGTTCCTCAGACCGCGAGAAGTCCCTCGAGACCGCACTCGCGCAGATCGACCGCCAGTTCGGCAAGGGCGCCGTCATGCGCCTCGGCAGCGATGAGCGCGCCCCCGTCGAGGTGATCCAGACGGGCTCCATCGCGCTCGACGTCGCGCTCGGCATCGGCGGGCTCCCGCGCGGCCGCATCGTCGAGATCTACGGCCCCGAGTCCTCCGGAAAGACGACCCTCACCCTGCACGCGATCGCCAACGCCCAGCGCAACGGCGGCATCGCGGCCTTCATCGACGCCGAGCACGCGCTCGACCCCGAGTACGCGAAGAAGCTCGGCGTCGACATCGACTCCCTCCTCGTCTCGCAGCCCGACACGGGTGAGCAGGCCCTCGAGATCGCCGACATGCTCGTGCGCTCCGGCTCCATCGACCTGATCGTCATCGACTCCGTCGCGGCGCTCGTGCCGCGTGCCGAGATCGAGGGCGAGATGGGCGACTCGCACGTCGGCCTCCAGGCACGCCTCATGTCGCAGGCGCTCCGCAAGCTCACGGGTGGTCTGAACACGACCAACACCACGATGATCTTCATCAACCAGCTGCGCGAGAAGATCGGCGTCTTCTTCGGAAGCCCCGAGACCACCGCGGGCGGCAAGGCGCTCAAGTTCTACGCCTCCGTCCGACTCGACATCCGCCGCATCGAGACGCTGAAGGACGGCACCGACGCCGTCGGAAACCGCACCCGCGTCAAGGTCGTCAAGAACAAGATGGCCCCGCCCTTCAAGCAGGCCGAGTTCGACATCCTCTACGGCATCGGCATCTCGCGCGAGGGCAGCCTCATCGACTTCGGCGTCGAGCACGAGATCGTCCGCAAGTCCGGCGCCTGGTACACCTACGACGGTGACCAGCTCGGCCAGGGCAAGGAGAAGGCGCGTCAGTTCCTCATCGACAACCCCGACATCGCGGCCGAGATCGAGAAGCGCATCCTGATCAAGCTGGGCGTGGTCGCCGATCCGAACGCGGTGAAGGACGCCGCTCCGGTCGCGATCGACACGAAGCAGCCCGTCGCCAAGCAGCCCGTCCGCAAGGGCGCTTGAGTCCGGTGAGCGGGTCGGAGGGATCGACGGGAGCGGGTCGCCCCGTCGCCTTCCTGCCGTGGGTGTCCGAGGGCGAGGGCGAGCCGGAGGCCGTGGTCCCGACTCCGGTCGCCGCGGAGGCGGGCGACGAGCGGACGGATCGGATCGCCGAGCTGTCCGCGCACGTCGCCCGCCGGTCCGCCGCACCCGCCGAGGTCTCCGAGGAGGCTCCGGAGTTCCGGGACGCCGACGAGGACGTCTCGGAGCTCCCGGAGGAGCCCGATCCCGAGCAGATCGCCGACCGCATCGTGCGGGGGCTCGCGAGGAAGAGCCTGTCGGTCGCGGAGGTGGAGGCGCGCCTCTACACCGAGGGGGTCGCCGAGAAGGACGCCCTCGAGATCCTCGACCGGTTCGCCCGCTTCGGCTACCTCGACGACCACCGCATGGCCGAGCAGCTCGTCACGCAGCTGCGCGAGCGGAAGAAGCTCGGGCGCTCCTCGATCATGCAGGAGCTCCGCGCCCGCAAGCTCGATGCCGATGCCATCGCGACGGCTCTCGACGAGCTCGACGGGGACGACGAGTACCGCACCGCCGTGGAGCTCGCGCGCAAGCGCCTCCCGAGTCTGCGGTCGCTGTCGGACGAGGTGGCCGAGCGGCGGCTGACGGGCTTCCTCGCCCGTCGGGGCTACTCCGGTGCCCTCGTGCAGCGCGTGGTGCGCGAGACCGTGCGCAAGCCCGGCTCGAGCGTCCGCTTCCGCTGATCCGCCCTCGCGGGCGGCTCGCCGCGCCGCTCGGAGGCTCTCCGAGCGGCGCGTAGAATCCGAGACCATGACCACGCTCAGCCCCGCTCCGGTCCCCGCCGCCGGCAGCCGACCGCGGACCTACGAGGTCCGGACCTTCGGCTGCCAGATGAACGTCCACGACTCCGAGCGGTTGAGTGGATCCCTCGAGGCCGCCGGCTACGTGCCGGCCGACGGCGCCGAGGCCGACGTCGTGGTCATCAACACCTGCGCGGTCCGCGAGAACGCGGACAACAAGCTCTACGGCAACCTGGGGCACCTCGCCTCCGTGAAGCGGCGGCACGAGGGCATGCAGATCGCCGTGGGCGGCTGCCTCGCCCAGAAGGACAAGAACGTCATCCTCGACAAGGCGCCGTGGGTCGACGTCGTCTTCGGCACGCACAACATGGGCGCGCTCCCGAGCCTGCTCGAGCGCGCCCGGCACAACGACGAGGCCCAGCTCGAGATCCTCGAGTCGCTCGACGTCTTCCCGTCGACCCTCCCCACCAAGCGGGACTCGACCTACAGCGGCTGGGTCTCGATCTCGGTCGGCTGCAACAACACCTGCACGTTCTGCATCGTCCCCTCCCTGCGCGGCAAGGAGAAGGACCGCCGACCGGGTGACGTCCTCGCCGAGATCCAGGCGCTCGTCGACGACGGCGCGATCGAGGTGACCCTGCTCGGGCAGAACGTGAACTCCTACGGCGTCGAGTTCGGTGACCGCCAGGCGTTCTCGAAGCTCCTGCGCGCCGCGGGCACGATCGACGGGCTCGAGCGGATCCGCTTCACGAGCCCGCACCCTGCGGCCTTCACCGACGACGTCATCGACGCGATGGCCGAGACTCCGGCCGTCATGCCTCAGCTGCACATGCCCCTGCAGTCGGGGTCCGACCGGGTGCTCAAGGCGATGCGCCGCTCCTACAGGTCCGAGCGCTTCCTGGGGATCCTCGAGCGCGTCCGCGCGCGCATCCCGCACGCGGCGATCAGCACCGACATCATCGTCGGCTTCCCCGGCGAGACCGAGGCCGATTTCGCCGAGACGCTGCGGGTCGTCGAGGAGGCGCGCTTCGCGTCCGCCTTCACCTTCCAGTACTCGATCCGCCCGGGCACACCGGCCGCGACGATGCCCGACCAGCTGCCGAAGGAGGTCGTCCAGGAGCGCTACGAGCGACTGGCGGCGCTCCAGGACGCGATCAGCGAGCAGGAGAACCGGGCCGTCGTGGGGCGTGAGGTGCACGTGCTGGTCGCCACGGGCGAGGGGCGTCGCGATGCCGAGACGCACCGGCTCAGCGGTCGCGCGGAGGACAGCCGCCTCGTGCACTTCGACGTTCCGGCGGGCTCGGAGCAGCCGCGTCCGGGCGACGTCGTCTCGGTGCGCATCACCAGGGCGGCTCCCTTCTACCTGATCGCGGACTCCGCGGACGGAGCGCCGCTGCGGATCCGCCGCACGCGGGCGGGCGACGCCTGGGACCGCTCGCAGACCGAGTCCTGCGGGGTGCCCGCCACGTCGGAGGGAGCCGCGCCGCGGGTGTCCCTCGGGCTGCCGTCGCTCCGGGTCCGCCCCGCGGCCCTCACCACTCCGATCTACGACGCCCTCGATGGCGAGCGCTGAGCCTCCCGCGCCGCAGGTGATCGCCGTCGTCGGAGCGACCGGCACGGGCAAGTCCGAGCTCGCACTCGATCTCGCGGCGGCGGTGGCCGACTCCGGCCGCACGGCCGAGATCGTGAACGCCGACGCCATGCAGCTCTACCGCGGAATGGACATCGGCACGGCGAAGCTCGCCCCCGAGGAGCGGTGTGGCGTCCCGCACCACCTGCTCGACGTGCTCGAGGTGACGGAGGAGGCGTCGGTCGCCCGCTACCAGGCCGAGGCCCGTCGCGTCATCGACGAGGTGCTGTCCCGCGGAGCAGTCCCGATCCTGGTCGGCGGGTCCGGACTCTACGTGTCGAGCGTGGTGTTCGAGTTCTCCTTCGCAGGCACGGACCCCGAGGTCCGCCGGGCGCTGGAGGAGACGGCAGAGCGCGAGGGAGCGTCCGTGCTCTTCGAGCGGTTGCGCGCCATCGACGCGGACGTCGCCGGGCGGATCGGCCCGCACAACCTGCGCCGGATCGTCCGTGCCCTCGAGATCGCCGAGCTGACCGGCTCGCCGCACAGCGCGCTGATGTCGGATGAACCGCAGCTGTGGCGCCCGGCCGCGCTCCTGTTCCTCGAGGCGCCGCGCGAGGTGCTCGTGCCGCGCCTCGACGCCCGAGTGGAGCGGATGTGGGCGGCCGGGATGCTCGAGGAGATCGACGCGCTGATCCCGCTGGGGATCGAGCGCGGAGTGACCGCCAGCCGCGCCATCGGCTACGCGCAGGCGCTCGCGCAGCGCGCGGGCGAGGCCACGCAGGAGGAGGCGATCGCCTCGACCCAGGCCCTCACGCGGAGGTACGCGCGACGCCAGAACAGCTGGTTCCGCCGCTACCGCGACGCCCATCGGCTCCCGTCGGGAGCCCCGGATCTGCTCGAGCGCGCGATCCCCGCCGCCCAGCTGGACGGCTCTGCCTCTCGCTAGGCTGTCCGCCATGACCATCGAGCTGCACTTCACCAAGGGCCAGGGCACGGGCAACGACTTCGTGCTCTTCAGCGACCCGGACGGCGAGGTGGAGCTCACGCCCGCGCAGATCGCGATGATCTGCGACCGGCACTTCGGAGTCGGGGCGGACGGCCTCATCCGCGCCGTGCGCTCGAAGGCGATCGCCGAGGGTGCCGCGTCGCTCGCCGAGGAGCCGGAGGCCGAGTGGTTCATGGACTACCGCAACGCCGACGGATCGATCGCCGAGATGTGCGGCAACGGCATCCGCGTCTACGCCGCCTTCCTCCTGGCGGGCGGGCTGGCCGGGTTGGAGCCCGGTGACACTCTGCCGATCGGCACCCGCGCCGGCGTGCGCGACGTCACCCGCAGCGGAGCCGGGTTCCAGGTCGATCTCGGGCGCTGGCAGCTGGCGGGCGGCGAGCCCCTGGTCCGTGCCAAGGAGCTCAAGGTCGCCCGTCCGGGCATCGGCATCGATCTCGGCAACCCGCACGTCGTCGTCGCGCTCAGCAACGACGAGGAGCTCGACTCCGCCGACCTCACCTACATCCCGCAGCTCGATCCCGAGCCCGTCGACGGGGCCAACGTCGAGTTCGTCGTGCCGGGGGAGCCGCTCATCCACGACGGCATCGGCCGCATCCGGATGCGCGTGCACGAGCGCGGCAGCGGTGAGACCCTCAGCTGCGGCACCGGCGCCGCGGCAGCGGCACTGGCGGTCCGGTACTGGGCGGGGGAGCGTGCTCCGCAGTCCTGGCGCGTGGAGGTGCCCGGCGGCACGCTCGGTGTGTCGATGTTCGCCACCGAGGAGGGCGAGCACGTGGGCCTCTCGGGCCCGGCCGACCTCGTCTACACCGGCACGATCCGCATCGACTGAGGCGGGTCGCTCAGATCCTGGTCGTCCGCAGCACGCGGAATCCCTTGGAGACGCCGGCGCGCTCGACCTCCAGGCGATCGTCGAACGTCTCCGTGAGCCAGGTCTGCAGCGAGTCGGACCCGAGATTGCGCTGCACCACGAGCCAGGCGTCCGCTCCGGTCTCGAGCCGGGGGAGCCAGCGCTCGAGCAGCGCGTGCAGCTCGACCTTGCCGATCCGGATCGGCGGGTTGGACCAGATCGTGCGGAAGCGGACGTCGTCGGGAACATCCTCGGGCAGCACGGCGTTGACATTGGTGACGCCGAGTTCCTCGCAGTTGCGACGGACCAGCTCGAGCGCCCGCTGATTGACGTCGACCGCCCACACCCGGGCGTCCGGTGCGTCGAGGGCGAGCGCGAGGGCGATCGGACCCCAGCCGCAGCCGAGGTCCAGCAGGTCCCCGCCGGCGGGAGGCTCGGGAACGGAGTCCAGCAGGACGCGCGTTCCCAGATCCACGTGGCCGGGGCTGAACACGCCTCCGGCGGTGGTGAGCTCGAGGTCGCGGCCCGCGAGACGGGCCGTGATCCTGCGGGGCCGGATGTCGCCGTCGGGGGTGCTCGTGAAGTAGTGCTCGGCGGCCATGGGAAGTGAACTTATCAACAGCTGAGGAGTTAGTGTTATCCGGATGACGGAAGACCTGAACGAGACCGACACGACCGAGGCCGTGGACGTCGTCTCGAGGGTCCTGGCGAACGCGCAGTCGCGGTCGGCGGGATACTCGCGCTTCGTCGCGGGCGGCGCACAGGCGCTGCAGACCTCGGGCCACGAGGGCGAGGATTCGGACGGCGAGCAGTTCGACCGCGCCGACCGCCAGGCGCTGCGCCGCGTCGCAGGCCTGTCGACCGAGCTCGAGGACGTCACCGAGGTCGAGTACCGCCAGCTGCGCCTCGAGAACGTGGTGCTGATCGGCGTGTACTCGCAGGGCTCGCTCGAGGACGCCGAGAACTCGCTGCACGAGCTGGCCGCTCTCGCCGAGACCGCCGGCGCCACCGTGCTCGACGGACTCCTGCAGAGGCGTCCGCACCCCGACCCGAGCACGTACCTCGGCAAGGGCAAGGCCCAGGAGCTCGCGGGAGTCGTCGCGGCGCTCGGAGCCGACACGGTCGTCGCCGACACCGAGCTCGCACCGAGCCAGCGTCGCGCGCTCGAGGACGTCGTGAAGGTGAAGGTGATCGACCGCACCGCGGTGATCCTCGACATCTTCAGCCAGCACGCCAAGAGCCGCGAGGGCAAGGCGCAGGTCGAGCTCGCACAGCTCGAGTACCTCCTCCCGCGACTGCGCGGATGGGGTGAGTCGATGTCCCGCCAGGCCGGTGGCCAGGTGGGCGCCGGAGCCGGCATGGGCTCGCGCGGACCGGGTGAGACGAAGATCGAGCTCGACCGCCGCCGGATCCACACCCGCATGGCGCGACTGCGCAAGCAGATCACCGCGATGAAGCCGGCGCGCGAGGCGAAGCGCGCGAACCGCAAGCGGAACGCCGTCCCCTCCGTCGCCATCGCCGGCTACACCAACGCCGGCAAGTCGAGCCTTCTGAACCGGATGACGCACGCGGGGGTCCTCGTCGAGAACTCGCTGTTCGCGACGCTGGACGCGACCGTGCGCAAGGCGCAGACGGCCGACGGCCGGCTGTACACGTTCGCCGACACCGTCGGCTTCGTGCGAGCACTGCCGCACCAGCTGGTCGAGGCGTTCCGCTCGACGCTGGAGGAGGTCGCCGACTCGGACATCATCGTCCACGTCGTCGACGGCTCGCACCCCGACCCCGCCGGGCAGATCGCGACGGTGCGCGATGTGATCGGCGAGGTCGGAGCACGCGGGATCCCCGAGATCATCGCCTTCAACAAGTCCGACCTGGTCGACGAGGGCACGCGCCTCGTCCTCCGCGGGCTCGCTCCGGACGCGGTCTTCGTCTCCGCGCGCACCGGAGAGGGCATCGACGAGCTGCAGTCCAGGATCGCCGAGATCCTGCCCGAGCCGGACGTCGAGATCGACCTGCTCGTCCCCTACGACCGCGGTGACGTGGTGTCGCACCTGCACCGCAGCGGCCGCATCCTGGCCACGGAGTACGTCGACGGCGGCACCCGCGTGCAGGCTCTCGTCCACCAGGATCTGGCGGGCTCGCTGGCCGAGTTCGCCGCCCCCGCGGCGGCCGTCGAAGCCTGATCGCACGAGTGAGCGCCCGCGCTCCCCGCTGAGGGGAGGCGGGCGCTCCGTCGTTCCGGGAGCACCGGGCGCCGGCTCCGCCTCCGGCGACACACTCCGTCACGCTCGGACACACCGCGTCACGCGCCTCGACGGCGCCGCCCGGCCCTTCCTACTGTGGACCCCGGAGCGCCCCCCGGCGCCTGGAGCGACAGCCGAGCCCGGCACCCGCCCCACCGATCACGCGCTGTGGAACGGAGGGCCCTGCTGTGCCGACGAACCGATCGGAGACCCCTCCGGACCCTCACTGTCCGGACCGCGTCCCGTTCTCCTTCGAGATCTACCCGCCGCGCAGCGCCGCGGCGGCGTCCGCGCTGACCGCCACCGTCGACAGGCTGGCGGAGGCGGAGCCCTCCTTCATCTCGGTCACGTACGGCGCCGGCGGCTCGTCCCGCAGCGCCTCACTCGAGATCCTCCGGTACCTGCGCGACCACACCTCCGTCGAGGCGCTCGCGCATCTCACGTGTGTCGGGTCCACGGCGCTCGAGGCGGGGCGCCTCGTGCACGAGTTCCTCGAGGCCGGAGTGACCCGCTTCCTGGCCCTGCGCGGCGATCCCCCCACCGGCACCGCGGAGGGCGAGCGGTTCCTGGGCGAGCTCGGCAGCGCCGCCGAGCTCGTGCAGCTCATCCACCGGGTCCAGGCGGAGCGGCAGCCGTACGGGGCGACGGCGGTACCGGGTTCGACCGCCCTGCGCGTGGACCCGGCCGCCCGTCCCCGCGCCCAGGTCGCCGTCGCCGCGTTCCCCAACGGCCATCCCCGGTCGCGCTCGCGCTCGCAGGACATCGACGCGCTCCTCGCGAAGGAGGCGGCCGGTGCGTCCTTCGCGATCACGCAGCTGTTCTTCCATGCGTCCGACTATCTGAGCTTCGTCGACCGCGCCCGCGCCGCCGGCCTCCGCATGCCGATCATCCCCGGAGTGATGCCGGTCACCAGCCCCGGGCGCCTGCGCCGAATGCTCGAGCTCAGCGGCGAGGACCTGCCCGCCGAGCTCGCCATCGCGCTCGATGTCGAATTCGACGAGGACGCGCGGATCCGCATCGGCGTCGAGCACGCGGCGGGACTCGTCCGCACTCTCGTCGACGCGGGCGTCCCCGCCGTCCACCTCTACGCCTTCAACCGACACGAGGCGGTCCTCGCCGTCCTCGCCGAGAGCGGTCTCCTGACCGCGGCCGCCCCGACACCCACCACGGAGAGAGCATCATGAGCACGACCGCACCCGACTTCCCGACCGGCACCGTCCTGGGATACCCGCGCATCGGCCGCCGCCGCGAGCTGAAGAAGGCCGTCGAGGCCTTCTGGAGCGGCGCGTCCTCCGTCCACGAGCTCGAGCTCGAGGCGCAGCGGCTCCGTGCGGCGACCCGGGAGCGTCTCGTGGCGCTGGGCCTGGGCCGCACGGACTCCTCCATCCCGGAGGCCCACTCCTTCTACGATCAGGTGCTCGACACGACCGTCGCGGTCGGTGCGGTCCCGGAGCGCTTCGCCGACCTCGTCGTCGACGGCTCCGTCGACCTCGCGGGCTACTTCACCCTCGCGCGGGGCGACGGCGACAGGGCTCCGCTCGAGATGACCAAGTGGTTCGACTCCAACTACCACTACCTCGTGCCCGAGATCGGCCCCGAGACCGTCTTCTCGCTCGCCGACGCGCGACGCGTGCGCGAGGTCGAGGAGGCGCGCGGCGCCGGCTTCACGACCCGCCCCGTCCTGGTCGGCCCGGTCACCTACCTCCTCCTCGCGAAGCCGACCGACTCCGCTCCGTCGGGCTTCTCGCCGCTGTCGCGGCTCGGCGACCTCCTCCCCGTGTACGCGGAGCTCCTGTCGCTCCTCGGCCGCGCGGGAGCGGAGTGGGTGCAGCTCGACGAGCCCGCCCTCGTCTCGGAGTCGATCGAGGTCCCGCGGGCTGACGTCCTCGCCGCGACGGCTGAGGCGTACCGCGTCCTCGGCGCGACCGAGGACCGGCCCGCGCTCTTCGTCGCCGGCCCCTACGGCGACCTGGGGGACGCGCTGCCCGTGCTCGCCGCTTCACCGGTCGAGGCGGTCGGCATCGACCTCGTGAAGGGCGCGACGCCGAGCGCGTCCGCAGGACTCGAGCGCACGGTGCTGGTCGCCGGAGTGATCGATGGGCACAACGTGTGGCGCGGAGATCTCGCCGAGGCACTCGACAAGGCCGAGAGCCTGCGCTCGCTCGGGGGCGGACTCGCCGTGTCCAGCTCGACCTCCCTCTTCCACGTCCCGCACGACGTGGAGGACGAGCCCGAGCTCGACCCCCGGCTCGCCTCGTGGCTCGCCTTCGCCGACCAGAAGACGCGGCAGATCGCGGTCCTCGCCCGTGGGCTGGTCGACGGCGCCTCCTCGATCGACGGCGAGCTGCGCGCGGCGAGCGAGGCGCTCGAGGACCGGCGCTCCGCTCCCGGGGTGCGCGACGGAGCCGTCCGGCAGCGCGCCGCAGCGCTCACGGACGCCGACTACCGTCGCGCACCGTACTCCCAGAGGCTCGCCGCGCAGGAGGAGTCGCTGGCGCTGCCGGTGCTGCCGACCACCACGATCGGCTCGTTCCCGCAGACCCGCGAGATCCGCACGGCCCGAGCCGCGGTGGTCCGCGGCGATCTGTCCGAGCAGCAGTACGTGGAGCGCATGCGCGCCGAGATCGAGCGGGTGGTGCGCCTCCAGGAGGAGATCGGCCTCGACGTCCTCGTGCACGGCGAGCCCGAGCGCAACGACATGGTGCAGTACTTCGCCGAGAACCTCGACGGCTTCGCGGTGACGCGCAACGGCTGGGTGCAGTCCTACGGCAGCCGCTGCACCCGTCCGTCGCTGCTGTGGGGCGACGTCTCCCGGCCGGCTCCGATCACCGTCGAGTGGTCGGGCTACACGCAGTCCCTGACGACGAGGCCGGTCAAGGGCATGCTGACCGGCCCGGTCACCATCCTCGCCTGGTCGTTCGTGCGCGACGACCAGCCGCTGAAGGAGACGGCCGAGCAGGTCGCGCTGAGCCTGCGCGACGAGATCGCCGACCTGGAGGGGGCGGGCATCCGCATCGTGCAGGTGGACGAGCCCGCGCTGCGGGAGCTCCTGCCGCTCGAGAAGGCGAATCAGCCCGCGTACCTCGAGTGGTCGGTGGGCGCGTTCCGGCTGGCGACCGCGGGGGCGCTCACCGCGACCCAGATCCACACCCACCTCTGCTACTCCGAGTTCGGCGTGGTGATCGACGCGATCGACCGCCTCGACGCGGACGTGACGAGCATCGAGGCCGCACGGTCGCGCATGGAGGTCGTCACCGACATCGAGCGCTCGGGCTTCGCGCGGGGCATCGGACCCGGGGTGTACGACATCCACTCGCCGCGGATCCCCGGCGCGGGCGAGCTGTCGGAACTGGTCGGCACGGCGCTGGCCTCCATCCCGGCGCGCCAGCTCTGGATCAACCCGGACTGCGGGCTGAAAACGCGCGGCTACGACGAGACCGTGGCGTCGCTGCGCACGATGGTCGAGACGGCGGTGGAAGCCCGGCGAGCCCTCGTGGAGGCCGTGGTCTAGGGAGGGAGCGGAGAAGGGGCGGACGGCTCTCGGCCGTCCGCCCCTTCTCCCTCTCTGCGCGACCGTGCCCGGCACGGCGACGACGGCTCAGACCGAGCGGAGGACCGCCACGATCTTGCCGAGGACCTCGGCCTCGTCGCCGAGGATCGGCTCGAAGTTCGAGTTGCGGGGGAGCAGCCAGGTGTGCCCGTCGCGCTGGCGCAGGACCTTCACCGTGGCCTCCCCGTCGAGCATGGCGGCGACGATCTCGCCGTTCTCGGCCGTGCGCTGCGAACGGACGACGACCCAGTCGCCGTCGCAGATCGCGGCGTCGATCATCGACTCGCCGACGACCTTGAGCATGAAGAGCTCGCCCTTGCCGACGAGCTGGCGGGGGAGGGGGAACACCTCGTCGATCTGCTGGTCCGCCGTGATGGGGACACCGGCCGCGATCCTGCCGACGAGCGGCACCATGGCGGCGTCGCCGACCGTGACGCTCGACTCGAACGAGCCGTCGTCCTCGGTGGAGCTCGGGACGTCGATGAGGATCTCGAGCGCGCGGGGGCGGTTCGGGTCGCGTCGGAGGTAGCCGCTGAGCTCGAGCTGGTTGAGCTGGTGCGTGACGCTGGAGAGCGAGGCGAGGCCGACGGCGTCGCCGATCTCGCGCATGCTCGGCGGGTAGCCCCGGCTCGAGACGGAGCGCTGGATCACGTCGAGGATCGCGAGCTGCTTCGCGCTCAGGTTCTTCCGGCGCCGTCCGGTGCCCTGCTTCGCCTTGGCGGTCTGCGCGTCGCTCACGTCGTCCTCTCTCGGCGCGCACCCCGCGTGCGCGCCGCCCGGCTCCTCGTCGATCACCGATGTCGGTGGTCGCTGCTGTACTACCAGCGGGCTCTCGAAACTGTATCCGCCGAGGGTTCCCGTTCGGAACATTCGTTCGAGTGTGTCGCGCGATCCGTCGACGGATGCGAAGCGGCAGGCTCTTGCCTCCCGCTTTATTCGAAGATATATTCGGAACAGAGATTCGGGGCGGCCCTCCCGGCCGAGGTCCGCCCCGAGTCCCTGCTGAAAGGAGCGATCCCCATGATCGATCAGCACATCGACCAGCACCGCACCACCTCCGGTCCCCAGGCGCAGGCATCCGCCGTCGCTGCTCCCGCTGTCGCGCGCGTGCGTCTGCGGATCACCCGCCGCGGTCGCGGTGTCCTGGCAGTCCTGGGCGCTCTCCCGATCGTCGCGGGAGCGTTCGTCTTCGGCCTCAACGGCGGGGGAGCGGTCGCCTCGGGCGAGTCCTCCGACGTGCGCTTCCAGTACGTGACGGTCCGCGCGGGCGAGTCCCTCTGGTCGCTCGCCGAGGACATCGCCCCCGACTCCGACCCGCGCGACGTGGTCTCGGATCTCCTCTCGCTCAACCAGCTGGCCAGCGCCGGCCTCGAGCCCGGGCAGCAGCTCGCCGTCCCGTCCGAGTACGAGCTGACCCGCTGATCCGTCCGCTGCCGCTCCGCTCGCCGGTGACACCCGGGTGGGAGCGCCTCAGCGGGTCCGGCTCACCGGTCGCCGCTACCATTCCCTGGTGACGACTCTCGACGACCTCCCCCTCCGCGACGACCTCCGCGGGAAGCTGCCGTACGGCGCCCCGCAGAAGATCGTCCCCGTGGCGCTCAACGTCAACGAGAACACCCACCCGGTCCCCGACGGCGTCATCTCCGACATCGTCGAGCGGGTCTCGGTCGCCCTGCGGACGGTCAACCGCTACCCCGACCGCGAGTTCCGCGAGCTGCGCGACTCCCTCGCCGGCTACCTCGGGCACGGCTTGACCGCGGACGGGGTCTGGGCGGCGAACGGCTCCAACGAGGTCCTGCAGCACATCCTGCAGGCGTTCGGCGGCCCGGGACGCTCGGTGCTCGGCTTCGCGCCCACCTACTCGATGTACTCAATCCTCGCCTCCGGCAGCGGAACCGAGTGGATCGGCGTTCCGCGAGAGGACGACTTCGAGGTCGGAGCCCGGTACGCGGCCGATCAGGTCCGTCGCGCGCAGCCCGACCTGGTCTTCCTCTGCGCGCCCAACAACCCCACGGGCACGCCCCTCTCCCTCGAGACCGTCGAGGCGGTCTACGACGCCACCGACGGCATCGTCGTCGTCGACGAGGCCTACGCCGAGTTCGGGGGCCGCGACGCCCCGACCGCTCTGAGCCTGCTCCCCGGACGACCCCGGCTCCTGGTCTCCCGCACCATGAGCAAGGCGTTCGCCTTCGCCGGGGTGCGCCTGGGCTACCTCGCCGCCGATCCGGCCGTCGTCGACGCCCTGCGGCTCGTCCGCCTGCCCTACCACCTCTCGGCCCTCACGCAGGCGGCCGCGGCGGCCGCTCTGGCGCACGCCGACGAGATGCTGGCGATGGTCGGCGACATCATCGAGCAGCGCGACCGCATGGTGGTCGGCCTCCGCGAGCTCGGCTACACGCCGCACGCGAGCGGCAGCAACTTCGTCCTCTTCGGCGGAGTCGCCGATCCGGGCGCGACCTTCGAGGCGCTCCTCGCCCGGGGCGTCCTCATCCGCGACGTCGGCATCCCGAACCACCTGCGGGTGAGCGCCGGCACCCAGGAGGAGACGACCGCGTTCCTCGAGGCCCTGGCCTCCCTGCCCTCCCTCGAGGCCGACCCCGCCGCGGCGCTCGCGCACGAGTAGCGCTCGGCCCGCGGGTGGCCGGGGAGCGGCGAATAGACTGGTCCCATGACCTCCCCGAGCGCCGCACCCGGGCGCACCGCCTCCCTCAGCCGTGCCACCAGCGAGTCCAGCATCGAGCTGTCGATCGACCTCGACGGCACCGGCACCGCGGACCTCGAGACCGGCGTGCCGTTCTTCGACCACCTGCTCACCGCCTTCGCGAAGCACTCGCTCACCGACCTCCGGGTCCGGGCGACGGGCGACATCGAGATCGACATCCACCACACGGCGGAGGACATCGGCATCGCCCTCGGCACCGCCATCCGGCAGGCCCTCGGCGACAAGTCCGGCATCTCGCGGTTC
Organism: Rathayibacter rhapontici; assembly: GCF_001995175.1. Lineage (GTDB taxonomy): Bacteria > Actinomycetota > Actinomycetes > Actinomycetales > Microbacteriaceae > Rathayibacter. The sequence goes on along the minus strand of NZ_MUKN01000015.1, from coordinate 24,015 downwards.
GGCGACGCTCTGGTGCCGCTCGACGAGGCCCTCGTGCAGGCCGTCGTCGACATCTCCGGACGCCCCTACCTGGTCCACAGCGGCGAGCCGGAGGGCTTCGCCCTGCACCTCGTCGGCGGGCACTTCACCGGTTCCATGGTGCGCCACGTCTTCGAGGCGATCGCCTTCAACGCCGGGCTCACCGTGCACATCACCGTGCTGGGCGGACGCGATCCCCACCACATCGCGGAGGCCGAGTTCAAGGCGTTCGCCCGCGCGTTCCGCCAGGCCAAGGCGCTCGACCCCCTCGTCGTCGGCGTGCCCTCCACCAAGGGCGCGCTGTGAGCGCGCGCCCGTCCGTCGTCGTCTACGACTACGGCTCCGGCAACGTCCACTCCGCCGTCAAGGCGCTCGAGCTCGCAGGTGCCGACGTCGAGCTGACCTCGGACCGCACGAAGGCGCTCGAGGCCGACGGACTGCTCGTCCCCGGCGTCGGCGCGTTCAGCGCGGTCATGGACGCACTGACGAAGGCGCGCGGCGGCGAGATCATCGACAAGCGCCTGTCCGGCGGGCGCCCGGTGCTCGGCATCTGCGTCGGCATGCAGGTGCTGTTCGAGCGCGGCGTCGAGCGCGGCGTCGAGAGCGAGGGCCTGGGCGAGTGGCCCGGCACGGTCGACCTCCTTCCCGCCGAGGTCGTGCCGCACATGGGATGGAACACCGTCAGCGCCCCCGAGGGGTCGAGGCTCTTCGAGGGCATCGCCGACGAGCGCTTCTACTTCGTCCACTCCTACGGTGCGCGGGAGTGGTCGCTCGACGTCATCCCGCCGTTCCCCGCTCCCGCGGTCACCTGGGCCGACCACGGCGGCCCGTTCATCGCCGCGGTCGAGAACGGGCCGCTCTCGGCGACCCAGTTCCACCCCGAGAAGTCCGGCGCGGCGGGCCTGCGCCTGCTCTCGAATTGGCTGGGCGGGCTCCGCACGAACTAGGATCGGCCGGTGGTCGGCGCCGCTCCCCGTGAGCGCCGCCTCCGCACCAGGGCTCCCGAGACTGAGGATGACGATGAGCGAGTTCACCAAGGCCCCGGGCCTTGTCCTTCTGCCCGCGATCGACGTGGCGGGCGGCAAGGCCGTCCGGCTGACGCAGGGCGAGGCAGGGACCGAGACCAACTACGGTGACCCCATCGACGCCGCCGGCGACTGGGCCGATCAGGGCGCGGAGTGGATCCACCTCGTCGACCTCGACGCCGCGTTCGGCCGCGGGGACAACCACGGCATCATGAAGAAGGTGATCCGGCAGGTCAAGGGCGTCAACGTCGAGCTCTCCGGCGGGATCCGCGACGACCGCAGCCTCGAGTCCGCGTTGAGCGCCGGTGCCAAGCGCATCAACCTCGGCACCGCCGCCCTCGAGAACCCCGAATGGGCCGCCAGTGTGATCGCGCAGTACGGCGACCAGATCGCCGTCGGTCTCGACGTGCGCGGCACCACCCTCGCGGCTCGCGGCTGGACCAAGGAGGGAGGCGACCTCTGGCAGGTCCTCGACCGCCTCGAGGAGGCCGGCTGCACCCGCTACGTCGTCACCGACGTGACCAAGGACGGCACCCTCAAGGGGCCGAACCTCGAGCTGCTCGAGCAGGTCATGGCCCGGACCCGCCGTCCGGTCATCGCCTCCGGCGGCATCTCGAACCTCGATGACATCGCCGCTCTGCGCGACCTCGTCCCGCAGGGCCTCGAGGGCGCGATCGTGGGCAAGGCGCTCTACGCCGGCGCCTTCACGCTGGCGGAGGCGCTGGATGTCGCGTCCGAGTGACGGACGCGCCCTCCCCTCGCATCTGACCGACTCCGCCGGGACGCCATGGGCGGGCCGGCACTTCGAGCCGAGTGCCGCCGCCGAGGACGACGGTCGCGCGCCGGAGGCGCTCGTGCAGGCCCTCGCCGCCTTCGCCGACGGATCGCGCGGACCGGACGCGGTCGTCGACGCGCTGCGGACGTCCCGTCTGCTGATCCCTCTGGTCGCGCACCTCGGCGAGGAGGGCGACGAGGTCGCCGGTCTCCGCACCGACAAGACGCAGGAGCTGTCGATCGTCACGGTCGCCGGCCCCGACGGCCGCGACGTGCTGCCGGTCTTCAGCAGCGTCGACGCGATGCGCCGCTGGGATGCGGCCGCCCGACCCGTCCCCGTCGACGGGCGCCGTGCCGCGCTCGCGGCCGTGGCCGAGTCCACGGAGCTGATGGTCCTCGACCCCGTGTCCGAGCACGAGTTCGCGGTGCGCCGGCCGGCGCTGTGGGCGATCGCCGAGGGCACGCCGTGGCGCTCCTGCGCGGACGACTCCGAGGTGCTCCGCGCGCTGCGCGCGTCCGCGGAGCAGGAGGCGGTGGTCGTCTCGGTCGACGTCCGAGCCGGCGATCCGCATCAGCGGCTCCGGGGACCCGAGCTCGTCGTCGTGCTCGCACTCGCTCCGGGCCTCGACCGCGGAGCTCTCGGGTCCCTCGTCTCCCGCCTGGGGGAGAGGTGGGCCGCCGACGGGATCGTCGCGTCGCGGGTCGACTCGCTGTCGGTCCAGCTGGCGTCCGCTCCCGGGGTCAGTTGACCGGACCCGTCCACTTCTCGCCCGGGCCCTTGCCGATGGGGTCGGCGATCGGGGACGCCTCGCGGAACGCGAGCTGGAGGGTGCGCAGTCCGTCGCGCAGACTGCGCGCGTGCATGTCGCTGATGTCCGGAGCGCCCGCGGTCACGAGGCCCGCGAGCGCGTTGATGAGCTTCCGCGCCTCGTCGAGGTCGACCTGGGCGCCCGGCTCGTCGGCGAGGCCGCACTTCACCGCGGCGGCGCTCATGAGGTGGACCGCCGCCGTGGTGATGATCTCCACGGCGGGCACCTCCGCGATGTCGCGGGCGGCCTCCACGTCGGAGGAGGCGTCGGCGTCGCCGAAGCGCCGCAGGTAGTCGTCGTCGTACTGGGCCATGGGTCCTTCGTTCGGTGGATCGGGCCCGCCGGGGGAGCCTCGCGCCGAGGCGGAGAGAGCGCCCGCATCCGCTCTGTCGCTCGGGCCGGGATTCTGCTAAGATGATGCGGGCTCCGAGGCATGTCCTCGGTTCGAAAGTGGAGATTCTCCCACCCGCGCTTGACCGCTTCATTAGGTTACCGGGTCTGAAGCACTCCGCCCTCGGTGACGAGGGCAGGGCTGCGGCACCCGGGTTCACCCCCGGAGGCCGGGTCGCAGGGTGCGAGCACGTGCACGAGCGCGTCAGGAATCTCCTCTCTCGGGATGCGCCGGATCAGAATCCGGCCGCAGAGCAGCAACTCACCGAGATCAGAGGAGAAACGCAATCAGCGATCCCCGTACCAACGACCGAATCCGCGTCCCCGAGGTCCGCCTCGTCGGTCCCGCCGGAGAACAGGTCGGCGTCGTGAAAATCGAGGTCGCCCTGCGACTCGCGCAGGACGCAGACCTGGATCTGGTCGAGGTTGCTCCCAACTCCAAGCCTCCCGTCGCCAAGATCATGGACTACGGGAAGTTCAAGTACGAGCAGGCCCAGAAGCTCAAGGAAGCCCGTCGCAATCAGGCGAACACGATCCTCAAGGAGGTCCGTTTCCGCCTGAAGATCGACAAGCACGACTACGAGACCAAGCGCAAGCGCGCCGAGGGCTTCCTGAAGGCCGGCGACAAGGTCAAGGCCATGATCCTGTTCCGCGGTCGCGAGCAGTCCCGCCCCGAGATGGGCGTCCGACTCCTGCAGCGCTTCGCGGAGGACGTGTCCGAGTTCGGTCAGGTCGAGTCCACCCCGACCATCGACGGTCGCAACATGGTGATGGTCATCGGCCCGCTGAAGAACAAGTCCGAGGCGAAGGCCGAGGCGAACGCGGTCCGCGCGGCTCGCCGCGAGGCCAACACCCCTGAGGAATCGGCCGAGGCCGAATCCGTCTGATACTTCGCCGCCCCGGCCTCGGGGCCGGCGGACGCCCTGCTCGCGGGGCACCGGTTTCGCCCCGCTGACGCGGGTGCGACGTGACAAGGAGAGAACATGCCCAAGATGAAGACCCACTCGGGTGCCAAGAAGCGCTTCAAGGTGACCGGCTCCGGCAAGATCATGAAGCAGCAGGCCGGTATGCGTCACAACCTGGAGTCCAAGTCCAGCGTCCGCACCCGCCGCCTGAACCAGGACCAGGTCCTCGCCCCGCAGGACGCCAAGGTCGCCAAGAAGCTTCTCGGTCTGTAGCCCACTGCCGCGCAGTCCGCTGCGCCGCGTGGTCCGCTACTGCACCGACCCGGATCGATAGGAAGAAAAAGAAATGGCAAGAGTCAAGAGGGCGGTCAACGCCCACAAGAAGCGTCGCGTCATCCTCGAGCGCGCCTCGGGCTACCGCGGCCAGCGTTCGCGCCTGTACCGCAAGGCGAAGGAGCAGGTCACCCACTCCCTCGTCTACTCGTACCGCGACCGCCGCGCCAAGAAGGGCGAGTTCCGCCGTCTCTGGATCCAGCGCATCAACGCCGCCTCCCGCGCGAACGGCCTGACCTACAACCGCTTCATCCAGGGCCTCGCCCTGGCCGGCGTCCAGGTCGACCGCCGCATCCTCGCGGACCTCGCGATCACCGAGCCCGCGACCTTCGCCGCCCTCGTGGCCACCGCGAAGAACGCGCTGCCCGCCGACACCTCGGCGCCCAAGGCCGCCGCGTAGTCCTCGCAGCACCCGGAAGGGGTCACGACCATCGGTCGTGGCCCCTTCCGTCGTTCCCGGGGGCGGCTTCCCGGAGGGCGACGTGTCGCCGGGGCGGCCGTGGGAGCCGCCGATAGGCTCGCCGCATGCTCGACAACCCCCGTTCCCCCCGTGTCCGCTCCGTGGCCAAGCTCACCCGGCGCCCGGCCCGGCAGGAGACGGGGCTCTTCCTCCTCGAGGGGCCGCAGGCCGTCTCGGAGGCGCTGCGCTACCGTCCGGAGCTGCTCGTCGAGTCGTTCGCGACTCCGACCGCGCTGGAGCGCCACCCCGAGATCGTGGCCGCCGCCGAGGAGGCGGACGTCGAGATCGAGTACGTGACCGAGGACGTCCTCGACGCGATGGCCGACACGGTCACGCCGCAGGGCTTCGTCTCGGTCTGCCGGCAGTTCCCGACCTCGCTGAAGGACATCGTCGCCTCGGAGCCGCGCCTCGTCGCCGTGCTCGAGGAGGTGCGCGACCCGGGCAACCTCGGCACGATCGTGCGGGCGGCCGATGCGGCCGGCGCCGACGCCGTCGTCCTCACGGGACGCTCGGTCGACCTCTACAACCCGAAGGTCGTGCGCTCCACGACGGGCTCCCTGTTCCACCTCCCCGTGGCGGTCGACGCCCAGCTCGCGGACGTGCTCCAGCGGCTGCGCGCGATCGGCCTGCGCTCCGTCGCCGCCGACGTGAAGGGGGAGGACCTGCTCGACGTGCGCGCCCGCGGCGATCTCGCCCGGCCGACCGTGTGGGTGTTCGGCAACGAGGCCCGCGGGCTGGAGGACGAGTCGCTCGAGCTCGTCGACGGAGTCGTCGCCGTGCCGATCTACGGGGCGGCCGAGTCGCTCAACCTCGCGACCGCCGCCTCCGTCTGCCTGTACGAGAGCGCTTTCGCCCAGCGGTCCTGAGGGATGCGAGGAGGGGCGGGGACCCGCGACGGGCGTCCGGCGGGTTATTAACCTCTGATTAAGAAGACCCTCATGATTTGACCGGCCCATTCGCGTGTGATTCTCTGGCCGAATGGAAGCACCTGTGCAGGGCGATCGCTCGTCCGCTCCCGTCGGAGAACCCCTCGTCGTCCTCGACGGTGTGCAGAAGCACTACGGGGAGTTCCAGGCGCTGAAGGACATCGACCTCACCATCAACCGCGGTGAGGTCGTCGTGGTCCTCGGGCCCTCCGGCTCCGGCAAGTCGACCCTCTGCCGCACGATCAACCGCCTCGAGACCATCTCGGGCGGCACGATCTCGATCGACGGTCAGAAGCTGCCGGAGGAGGGCAAGGGACTCGCCGCGCTCCGTGCGGACGTGGGCATGGTGTTCCAGTCCTTCAACCTCTTCGCGCACAAGACGATCCTCGAGAACGTGACGCTCGGGCCGATCAAGGTCCGCAAGCTCGCCCGGAAGGCCGCCGAGGCCGAGGCGCAGGCGCTCCTCGACCGGGTCGGCGTGGGGCACCAGGCCGGCAAGACCCCGGCGCAGCTCTCGGGCGGCCAGCAGCAGCGCGTGGCCATCGCCCGGGCGCTCGCGATGAAGCCCAAGGTGATGCTCTTCGACGAGCCCACCTCGGCCCTGGACCCCGAGATGATCAACGAGGTGCTCGACGTGATGGTCGGCCTCGCCAAGGACGGCATGACCATGATCGTCGTCACCCACGAGATGGGCTTCGCCCGCAAGGCCGCCGATCGCGTCGTCTTCATGGCCGACGGCGAGATCCTCGAGGACACCGACCCCGAGTCGTTCTTCACCGCCCCGCGCACCGACCGCGCCAAGGACTTCCTCTCGAAGCTCATCACCCACTGACTCCTCCCGCACCAGGAGGTGCGGGGGACCGCGTCCGCACAGCACGCAGGACGCGGGGCCCCGCACAGCATCCATCCGACGGATCGACCCCCACCATCCCGGGGAGCGATCGGACACCGCCCGCTCAGACGGGCCACACCCAGGAAGGACGACCATGCGCACCAAGCTCATGTTCATGACCGCCGGGATCGCAGCAGCGACCCTCGCCCTCGCCGGCTGCGCCGGCGGAGACTCCGGCACCGGCGACGCCGGAGCAGGATCCGAGGAGAGCGGAGCGGCCTACGAGGTCGCCACCGACGTGACCCTCGAGGGCAGCCCCACCTTCGATGCGATGACCTCGGCCGACCAGGTCACCATCGGAGTCAAGGAGGACCAGCCCGGTCTGGGCTACCTCGACGCCGCGACCGGCGAGCGCTCGGGCTTCGACATCGAGATCGCGAAGTGGATCGCCGCCTCCCTCGGCTTCTCCGACGACCAGATCGAGTACACGGCCATCCCGTCGGCCAACCGCGAGGCGTCGATCGTGAACGGCGACATCGACTACTACGTCGGCACCTACTCGATCACCGACAAGCGCAAGGAGCAGGTCGGCTTCGCCGGGCCCTACTTCGAGACCGGCCAGCAGCTGCTGGTCGCCGCGGACAACGACACGATCGAGGGTCCGGACGACCTCACCGCCGAGACCACCGTGTGCTCGGCGACCGGGTCCACCCCGATCCAGAACATCCGCACCAACTACCCGGCCGTCCCGACCGAGGAGTTCGACACGTACTCGCAGTGCGTCGACGCCCTCAACGACGGACAGGTCGACGCCGTCACCACCGACGGCGCGATCCTGATCGGCTACGCGGCGCAGAACCCCGACGAGCTCAAGGTCGTCGGCGAGCCCTTCAGCACCGAGCTCTACGGAGTCGGCCTCGCGAAGGACGACACCGCGCTGCGCGGCTTCATCAACGACATGTTCACCGAGGGCGGTGACACCTGGACCGCGATCTACGACGAGACCCTCGGCGAGTCCGGCACCGAGGTCGAGCAGCCCGCGGTCGACGCGTACTAGCAGGCCTCCCGGGGCGGCGCCGAGCGCGCCGCCCCGGGGTCCCGCCTCTCCCACCCACCTCCCGATGAAAGGGCCCGCCGCATGGATGTTCTGCTGAACAACCTCGACGTGTTCGTCCCGGCCTTCGGCAACACCCTGTTGCTCTTCGCCGTCTCGCTCGTCTTCGCCCTCCTCATCGGCACCGTCGTCGGCGCGATGCGCGTCTCGCCCGTCCCGATCGCCCGCGCGGTCGGCACGGTCTACGTCAACACCATCAGGAACACGCCGCTGACGCTCCTGATGTTCTTCTTCGCCTTCGGCTACCCGAAGCTCGATCTCCCGGATCTCGACTACACGACTCTCGCGATCTTCGCCCTCAGCCTCTACACCGCCACCTACGTGGCCGAGGTGCTGCGCTCGGGCATCAACACCGTGCCGATCGGGCAGGCCGAGGCCGCCCGTGCCATCGGACTCGACTTCGGCCTCACGATGACGCAGGTCGTCCTGCCCCAGGCCTTCCGCTCGGTGATCCCGCCGCTGATGAGCGTGCTGATCGCCCTCCTCAAGAACACCACCGTCGCCGCGGGCTTCTCCGTCGCCGAGGCCGGCACGATCGTGCGCGAGCTCAACGAGCGCGGCGAGAACAGCCTCATCGTCGTGCTCTGGGTCGCCCTCGTGTTCGTCGTCCTGGTCACCGTGCTCTCGCTCGTCCAACGCCAGCTCGAGAAGAAGTGGAGGGTCGCCCGATGAGCTCCGTCCTCTTCGACAACCCGGGTCCGCGCGCCATCGCCCGGAACCGCCTGATCGGGGCGGTCGTCGTCCTCCTCATCGCCGCCTTCCTCGCCTTCGTTCTCTGGCGCTTCGCCGAGTCGGGGCAGTTCTCGGCCGGGAAGTGGCGCGCCTTCCAGTACCCGCTGGTCTGGCAGAGCATCGGAGCAGCGCTCGGGCAGACCCTCGCCGCCTTCGCGACCGCCGGAGTCGCCAGCATCGTGCTCGGCCTGGTCCTCGCCGTCGGCCGGCTCTCGGACCGGCGGTGGATCAACATCCCCGTCACGCTCTTCATCGAGCTGTTCCGCGCGATCCCCGTCCTCATCCTGATGATGCTGATGTACTACGGGCTGCCGTTCGCCGGACTCAAGCTCAGCCCGTACCTCGCGGTCGTGATCGCCCTGACCCTCTACAACGGCTCCGTCTTCTCCGAGATCTTCCGCGCCGGCATCGAGGCGCTCCCGCGCGGGCAGAAGGAGGCGGGCTACGCCGTCGGCCTGAGCAAGGCCGGCGTCATGCGCCTGATCCTGTTCCCCCAGGCGATCCGCTCGATGCTGCCGGTGATCATCGCGCAGCTCGTGGTCGCCCTCAAGGACACCGCACTCGGCTCGATCATCACCTACAACGAGCTGCTCTACTACGCGAAGTACCTCGCAACCAGCCGAGCCTCGACAGCCCGATCATCCCGGCGGCCATCGTCATCGGTGCGATCTACATCGGCATCTGCCTCGCCCTGTCGGGCCTGGCGAAGTGGGTCGAGATCCGCACCAAGAACAGCGGACGCCGCGGCACGGGCCACCCCGCCGCCCGCGCCACCACCGACACGGCCCTGCTCGCGGCGCAGGATTGAGTTGTTCGGTCCTTCACGCCGTCGGCGTGAAGGACCGCGGTCGGCTGGCCGCGTGGTGCGTTCACGGGAGCGGGGTGCGTTCGGCAGGCGCGAATCGCCGGCACGCGATTCACGCGTTCGCCTCCGAGGGCGCGGCCGGTCGTCCGCGAGGGCCTCGACCGGGGGCACCCTCGCCGCTCTGCTGGTCGAGTAGACGCGCAGCGGCGGATCGAGACCCACGTTCTTGAGTCGTGGCCTTCCCCTTGCTGGTCGAGTGGCCGCGCAGCGGCGTATCGAGACCGACCTCCTCCCGATGCGATCCCTCCCCGGGCGAGCCCCGGGGCGGCGATGAGCGCCGGCGACGGGCGTACCGGCACCTGCCTCGGGCGAGGAGGGCCGCGCGAGGCCTCGCCTACACTGGGGGATCGTGTCCGACAGCAACCCGATCACCGACGAGTCCGTCTCCGCAGCGGTCGCCGAGGCGCTCACCGCGATCAGCGCGGCCGGCGACTCCGCGGCCCTGAGAGCGGCCCGCTCCGCCCACCTCGGCGAGGGCTCGGCCCTCGCCCGACTGAACGCGCAGATGCGCTCCGTGCCCCCCGAGGCCAAGGCGGCCTCCGGCAAGCTCGTCGGCTCCGCCCGCAAGCAGGTCGGCGACGCCTACGCCGCCCGCGAGGCCGAGCTCGTCGCAGCGGAGGAGTCCGCCGCCCTCGACGCCGAGCGCGTCGACGTCACCGCCGGGGCGAGCTTCCGCCGGGTCGGCGCCAGGCACCCGCTGTCGCTCCTGCAGGAGACCATCGCGGACGTCTTCGTCGGCATGGGCTGGGAGATCGCCGAGGGCCCCGAGCTCGAGAACGAGTGGTTCAACTTCGACGCCCTGAACTTCGACGAGGACCACCCGGCCCGTGCGATGCAGGACACGTTCTTCGTCGATCCGGTCGACTCGCACCTGGTGCTGCGCACGCACACCTCGCCGGTGCAGATCCGCTCCATGCTCGAGCGCGACCTGCCCGTCTACGTCATCGCGCCCGGACGCGTGTACCGCACCGACGAGCTCGACGCGACGCACACCCCCGTCTTCACGCAGTTCGAGGGGCTGGCGGTCGACCGCGGCCTGACCATGGCGCATCTGCGAGGCACTCTGGAGCACGTCGCCCGGCTGCTGTTCGGGGACGAGGCCCGCATCCGACTCCGCCCCAACTACTTCCCCTTCACCGAGCCCAGCGCGGAGCTCGACATCTGGCACCCCACGTTCGTCGGCGGCGCCCGGTGGATCGAGTGGGGAGGCTGCGGCATGATCAACCCGAACGTGCTGCGCGCGGCCGGCATCGACCCGGAGGAGTACTCCGGGTTCGCCTTCGGCATGGGCATCGAGCGCACGCTGATGTTCCGCAACGACGTGAAGGACATGCGCGACATGGTCGAGGGCGACGTCCGCTTCAGCGAGCAGTACGGGATGGTGATCTGATGCGCATCCCGCTGAGCTGGCTGGGCGAGTACGTCGACCTGGAGCCGGGGACGAGCACCGAGTCGGTGCACGCCGCCCTGGTCTCCGTGGGCCTGGAGGAGGAGGACGTCCACCGCTTCGACGTCTCCGGACCCGTCGTGGTCGGGCAGGTGCTCGAGTCCACTCCGGAGCCGCAGAAGAACGGCAAGACCATCAACTGGTGCTCGGTCCGCGTCGCCCCCGAGGGGGAGACGGCGGCCGACGGCGGCGAGGACGTCCGCGGCATCGTCTGCGGTGCGCACAACTTCGCCGTGGGCGACAAGGTCGTGGTCTCCCTGCCCGGCGCGGTCCTGCCCGGTCCGTTCCCGATCTCGGCGCGGAAGACCTACGGGCACGTGTCCGACGGCATGATCGCGTCCAGTCGCGAGCTCGGCCTCGGTGACGACCACGACGGGATCCTGCGCCTGGCGACCCTCGGCGTCGACCCCGAGGTCGGCACCGACGCGATCGCGCTGCTCGGTCTCGACGACGCCGCCGTCGAGGTCAACGTGACTCCCGACCGCGGCTACGCCTTCTCCCTCCGCGGGATCGCCCGCGAGTACGCGCACGCCACGGGTGCCGCGTTCCGCGACCCCGCTCTCGCGGTCGCCGGCGTCGAGCGCTCCGAGGACGGCCCGGTGTTCCCCGTCTCCCTCGAGGACCAGGCTCCGATCCGCGGCCGGGACGGCGCCTCGGTCTTCGTGACCCGCGTCGTCCGCGGCGTCGACACCGCCCGTCCGACCCCGCCCTGGATGGTCGCGCGCCTCCGGCTCGCCGGAGTGCGCTCGATCTCGCTCGTCGTCGACATCACCAACTACGTCATGTTCGAGCTCGGCCAGCCGCTGCACGGCTACGACCTCGCCACCCTGCAGGGCGGCATCGTCGTGCGCCGTGCGCAGGCGGGCGAGTCTCTCGAGACGCTCGACGGGCAGACCCGCACGCTCCACCCGGAGGACCTGGTCATCGCCGACGACGGCGGCGCGATCGGCCTCGCCGGGGTCATGGGCGGCGCCCGCACCGAGATCGGCGCGGCGACGCGGGACGTCCTGATCGAGGCGGCGAACTTCGATCCGGTGTCCATCGCGCGCACCGCGCGGCGGCACAAGCTGCCGAGCGAGGCCTCCCGCCGCTTCGAGCGCGGAGTCGATCCGCTGGTCGCCCCGGTGGCGGCGGCGAGGGCGGTGCAGCTGCTCGTCGAGCTGGCCGGCGGCACGGCGGACGAGCTCGGCTCGTCCCTGACCGGCTCGGTCGCGCCGCGCGTCCTCGAGCTGCCGGACGGCTACGTGTCCGGCCTCATCGGGGTCGAGTACTCGCCGGAGGAGATCCGCGGCTCGCTCGTCGAGATCGGCGCGAGCGTCGAGACCGGCGGCTCGGGGCTCCTCGTGACTCCGCCGAGCTGGCGTCCCGACCTGACCGACAAGGCGACGCTGGCGGAGGAGGTCGCCCGGATCACCGGCTACGACCGCATCCCCTCGATCCTGCCCGTCGCGCCTCCCGGCCGCGGCCTGACCACCGGTCAGCGCCTGCGCCGCTCGATCGCGCAGACGCTCGCCGCTCAGGGGCTCGTCGAGGTGCTGTCGTACCCGTTCCTCCCTCGGGCGATGAACGACCGGCTCGGCTCGCCGACCGGTGAGCCGGTTCAGCAGGTCACGCTGGCCAATCCGCTCGACGCGACCGCGGCGCAGCTGCGCGTCACGCTGCTCCCCGGCCTCGTGCAGGTCGCGGCGCGCAACCGCTCCCGCGGGCTGACCGACCTGGCCGTCTACGAGACGGGGACGGTGTTCCTCCCCGACGCCGACGCGCCGTTCGGCTCCGCGGTCCTGCCGCGCGGCGCTGAGAGACCCTCCGCCGAGATCGAGCGTGCGCTGAACGCGGGGATCCCGCCGCAGCCGCTGCACGTCGCCGCGCTGCTGACCGGAGCCGCCGTGGAGCGCCAGCCGGGCGTCGCCCAGCGCGACGTCGACTGGCGGGACGCGCTCGACGTCGTCCGGGCGATCGGCGCGGCCGCCGGCGTCGAGCTCGAGATCCGTCAGGGCGCGCACGCGGCTCTGCACCCCGGACGCACCGCCGAGGTCCTGCTCGCAGGCGCCGTCGTCGGGCACGCGGGGGAGCTGCTGCCCTCGCTGGCCGAGGAGCTCGATCTGCCGCGCCGGGTCGCCGTCGTCGAGGTCGATCTCGACGCGGTCCTCGTCCGCGCCGGCGCGTCGTCGTCGCCCGCCCGGTCGGAGCGCTGCCCGCGGCGACGCAGGACCTGTCGCTCGTCGTCCCGGTCGACGTGCCGGCGGGGGAGGTGCGCTCGGCCGTGGCCGAGGGCGCCGGGATGCTGCTGGAGTCGCTGCGCCTCGTCGACGACTACCGGGGGGCCGGCCTCGAGCAGGGGACGAAGTCGCTGACCTTCGCGCTGCGCTTCCGCGCCGCCGACCGCACTCTGACGGCCGCCGAGGCGACCGCGTCGAAGGAGAGCGGAGTCGCTCTCGCGGCCGAGCGCTTCGGCGCCCGACTGCGCGACTGAGCGGTCCGGCCGCCCGCCCCGCGGGGCAGGCGGCCGGACCGATCGCGTCACCAGCACGGACTAGGCTGTCGGGCATGACTTTTTCCGTGGCGGTGGCCGGTGCCAGCGGCTACGCGGGCGGCGAGCTCCTGCGCCTGCTCGCCGATCACCCCGAGCTCGAGGTGCGCACGGTGACCGCGCACGCCAACGCCGGTCAGCCTCTGATCGCCCTCCAGCCGCACCTGCGATCGCTGCGCCACCTGACGCTCGTCGACACCACGACCGAGAACCTCGCCGGTCACGACGTCGTCTTCCTCGCCCTGCCGCACGGCAGGTCGGGAGAGATCACCGCCACGTTGCCGGACGACGTGCTCGTCGTCGACTGCGGGGCCGACCACCGGCTGAGCGACGAGCAGGACTGGGCCGACTACTACGGCGGCGCGTTCGCCGGAGCCTGGCCCTACGGACTCCCCGAGCTTCTGATCGGCGGCGGCGGACGCAAGCAGCGCGAGCTGCTCCAGGGCGTGCGGCGCATCGCGGTCCCCGGGTGCAACGTGACCGCCGTCACCCTCGGTCTCGCGCCGGGCCTGCACGCCGGTGTGATCGAGCCCGGCGACCTCGTCTCGGTGCTGGCGGTGGGTCCCTCCGGTGCGGGCAAGTCCCTGCGGACGGACCTGCTCGCAAGCGAGCTCCTCGGCTCCGCCCACGCCTACGGCCTCTCCGGCGCGCACCGCCACAACCCCGAGATCCGGCAGAACCTCGCGCTCGCGGGCGCCGGTCCCGTCTCGATCTCCTTCACCCCGGTCCTCGTGCCGATGTCGAGGGGCATCCTCGCCACCTCGACGGCGCGGCTGGCACCGGGGGTGTCCGCGCACGACGTCCGCGCCGCCTGGGAGGCGGCGTACGGCGACGAGACCTTCGTGCAGCTGCTGCCGGAGGGAGTGTTCCCGCGGACGGCCGACGTGGTCGGAGCGAACACCGCCCTGGTCGGCGTGGGCGTCGACGAGCGCGCCCGCCGGGTGGTGGCGGTCACCGCGATCGACAACCTGGTGAAGGGCACCGCGGGCGCCGCGATCCAGTCCACCAACATCGCCCTGGGCCTCCCCGAGTCCCTGGGCCTCAGCGTGAACGGAGTCGCCCCGTGAGCGTCACCGCAGCAGCGGGCTTCGAGGCCGCCGGCGTCGTCGCCGGTCTCAAGTCGACCGGAGCGCGCGACATCGCGCTCGTCCGCAACCTCGGGCCGCTGCAGAACGCGGCCGCCGTGTTCACGAGCAACCGCTGCAAGGCGAACCCCGTGCTCTGGAGCGAGCAGGTGATGCGCGACGGCGTCGTGTCCGCCATCGTGCTCAACTCCGGCGGCGCCAACTGCTACACCGGCTCGCAGGGCTTCCAGGTGACGCACCGCACGGCCGAGCTCGTGGGCGAGCTGCTCGAGGTGGCCGCGGGCGACGTGCTGGTCTGCTCGACCGGGCTCATCGGCGATCAGCTCGACCTCGCGAAGATCACCGGCGGAGTGACGGAGGCGGCGGCGGTCCTCGTGGACGCGACCGGCGCGGAGGCCGGCGAGGACGCCGCGCGCGCGATCATGACCACCGACACCGTGCCCAAGCAGTCGACCGTGCGCTCGGACGACGGCTGGAGCATCGGCGGCATGGCCAAGGGAGCGGGCATGCTCGCGCCGGGCCTCGCGACGATGCTCGTGGTGATCACGACCGATGCCGTCCTCGAGTCGCCCGAGCTCGACGCGGCGCTGCGGTCGGCCACCCGCGTGACGTTCGACCGCCTCGACTCCGACGGCTGCATGTCGACCAACGACACCGTCGCGCTGCTGGCCAGCGGAGCGAGCGGGGTGCGCCCGTCGGTCGACGCGTTCGCCGCCGCCCTCACCGAGGTCTGCCGCGACCTGACGCTCCAGCTCCAGGCCGATGCGGAGGGAGCCGCGCACGACGTGGCGATCCGCGTCGTGAACGCGGCGAGCGAGGACGAGGCCGTGGTCGTCGCCCGCGCCGTGTCCCGCAGCAACCTCTTCAAGGCCGCGATCTTCGGCAACGATCCGAACTGGGGCCGGGTCCTGGCGGCCGTGGGCACGACCGACGCCGAGTTCGATCCCTACGGCATCGACGTGGCGATCAACGGCGTCCAGGTCTGCCGTGCGGGCGAGCCCTTCGAGAGCCGCGACCTCGTCGATCTCGCGCCGCGGGCCGTGTCGGTCGACATCGACCTGCACGCGGGCCCGGCCACCGCGACCATCTGGACGAACGATCTCACGCACGACTACGTGCACGAGAACTCGGCCTACTCGAGCTGAGGCGGACATGGACCACGACACGCACACCGAAGCGGAGGGGATCGCCCTGCGCGCCGACGCGGGCGTGAAGGCCGGCACCCTCATCGAGGCGCTGCCCTGGCTGAAGCGGTTCCACGGCCGCACGATGGTGATCAAGTTCGGCGGCAACGCCATGGTGTCGGAGGAGCTGCAGCGCGCCTTCGCCCAGGACATCGTCTACCTGCGCTACGCCGGCATCCGGCCCGTCGTCGTGCACGGCGGAGGTCCGCAGATCACGAGGATGCTGGACCGGCTCGGCATCGCCAGCGAGTTCCGCGGCGGGTACCGCGTGACGAGTCCGGAGGCGATGGAGGTCGTCCGGATGGTGCTCACCGGGCAGATCAGCCGCGACATCGTCCGCCGCATCAACGAGCACGGACCTCTGGCCGCGGGGATCTCCGGCGAGGACGCCGGGCTGTTCGTCGGCCGCAGGCGCGGCGTCGTCCTCGACGGCGTCGAGCACGACCTCGGGCTCGTGGGCGATGTGGTCGCCGTCGACCCGGCCGCCGTGCTCGCGCAGCTCGAGGCCGGCCGCATCCCCGTGGTGTCCTCGATCGCACCCGACTCCGACGATCCGACGCAGTCGCTCAACGTCAACGCCGATGCGGCCGCGGCCGCGCTCGCGGTGGCTCTGGGCGCCGAGAAGCTCGTGATCCTGACCGACGTCCCCGGCCTCTACTCGGACTGGCCGGACCGCGACTCCCTGGTCTCGCAGATCTCGTCCGACGAGCTCATCGCCCTCCTGCCCTCCCTCGAGTCGGGCATGATCCCCAAGATGACGGCGTGCCTGGACGCGGTGCAGGGCGGCGTCCCCAAGGCGGCGATCATCGACGGCCGTCTGCCCCACTCCGTGCTCCTCGAGGTGTTCACGAGCGAGGGCGTCGGCACCGAGGTCGTCGCCTCCCCGCCGACGGACGACCGGGAGCGAACGTCGGGCCGCTGACCCCTCAGCGGCCCCGGCTCCGAGCGCCGATCCTCCCGGATCCGCGCACCGACGGCCCCACAGGCCGGTCCGCTCGCTCAGAAAGGCTCTCCATGTCCTCCGACTCCGTCCTCACCGACTCGCGCACCGACGAGGCGCGCGATCGCTACGCCGCGGCGATGATGCGCACCTTCGCCGCTCCGCTCGCCGTCCTCGAGCGGGGCGAGGGCTGCCGTGTGTGGGACGTCGACGGTCGCGAGTACCTCGACTTCCTCGGCGGGATCGCGGTGAACTCGCTCGGCCACGCCCATCCGGTGTTCGTGGAGGCGGTGGCCCGCCAGGCGGGCGCCCTCGCGCACGTCTCCAACTACTTCGCCACGGCACCGCAGATCGCGCTCGCCGAGAAGCTCCGCGAGCTGAGCGGAGCGGGGGACGCGGGCCGCGTCTACTTCGCCAACTCCGGCACCGAGGCGAACGAGGCAGCGTTCAAGCTCGCCCGGTTGAACGTCCAGGACGGCCCCCGCCCGCGGATCCTCGCCCTGCACGGCGCGTTCCACGGCCGCACCATGGGCGCACTGGCGCTGACGGCCAAGGCGTCCATGCGGGCGCCGTTCGAGCCGATGCCGTCGGGGGTCGAGCACATCGACGCCACGATCGAGGCGCTCGAGCAGGCACTCGACGGCTCGGTCGCCGCGCTCGTCGTCGAGCCGATCCAGGGGGAGGCGGGAGTCGTCCCGCTGCCCGACGGCTTCCTCGAGCGCGCCCGCGAGCTCACCCTGCAGCACGGAGCGCTGCTCATCGTCGACGAGATCCAGACCGGAGTGGGGCGGACCGGCCACTGGTTCGCCTTCCAGCGCGCGGGGATCGTGCCCGATGCGATCACCCTCGCCAAGGGACTCGGCGGCGGCTTCCCGGTGGGCGCGCTGGTCACCTTCGGCCGGGCGTCCGAGCTGTTCCAGAAGGGGCACCACGGCAGCACCTTCGGCGGCAATCCGCTCGCCACGGCCGTAGCGGGAGCGGTGATCGGCGAGATCGAGCGGGCCGACCTGCTCGACAACGCCCGGCAGCGCGGGGCGCAGATCGTGCGCGCCGTCGACGCGCTCGGCTCGCCCCTGATCGGCGGCGTCCGCGGAGCAGGGCTCCTGCTGGGGATCGCCCTGACCGAGCCCGTTGCGGTGGAGCTCGCCGCCGCAGCCCTCGCCGAGGGGCTGATCGTCAACGCGGCGAACGAATCGAGCATCCGTCTCGCGCCTCCCCTCATCATCACCGCCGACGACGTCGACGACTTCGCCGCCCGCCTCGGCCGCGCTCTCGCGGCGCTCACCTCCGACCACTCCTCCAGCGAAAGCGACCCGCGCCCGTGACCCGCCACTTCCTCCGCGACGACGACATCACCCCCGCCGAGCAGGCCGAGATCCTCGATCTCGCGCTCGAGCTCAAGCGCGACCGGTGGTCGCGCACCCCGCTGCAGGGTCCGCAGACCGTCGCGGTCATCTTCGACAAGTCCTCGACGCGCACGCGGGTGTCCTTCGCCGTCGGCATCGCCGACCTCGGAGGATCGCCGCTGATCATCTCGACCGCGAGCAGCCAGCTCGGCGGCAAGGAGACCGCGTCCGACACCGCGCGGGTCCTCGAGCGGCAGGTGGCGGCGATCGTCTGGCGCACCTACGCGCAGTCCGGGCTCGAGGAGATGGCGCGCGGCACCCGGGTCCCCGTCGTGAACGCGCTGTCCGACGAGTTCCACCCGTGCCAGCTGCTCGCGGATCTGCTGACCATCCGCGAGCACCGCGGGCGCCTGGCCGGGCTCACCCTGACCTTCTTCGGTGACGGGGCCAGCAACATGGCCCACTCGTACCTGCTCGCAGGGGCGACCGCCGGCATGCACGTGCGGATCGTGTCGCCGGAGAGCTACTCTCCCGATCCGGACGTGCTGGCCGACGCCCAGCGCATCGCTGCGGGCACGGGCGGCTCGGCGTCCACGACGACCGATCCGGCCGAGGGCGCCGCCGGCTCCGACATCGTGATCACCGACACCTGGGTGTCGATGGGCAAGGAGGAGGAGAAGGCAGAGCGCGTCGCGACGTTCGGCGCCTACCGGGTCGACGCCGGGACGATGGCCGCCGCCGCCTCCGACGCCCTCTTCCTGCACTGCCTGCCGGCCGACCGCGGGTACGAGGTCACCTCCGAGGTGATCGACGGGCCGCAGAGCGTGATCTGGGACGAGGCGGAGAACCGCCTGCACGCTCAGAAGGCGCTCCTCGTCTGGCTCCTCGAGCGCGCGGGCGAGCCCGCCGCCGCTCAGTAGACTCGACAGCCGACCCCGAGGAGAACCATGACGGAACGACCCTCCGCCCGCGCGGGCGAGGCCGGCGCTCTCTGGGGCGGCCGGTTCGCCGGCGGCCCGTCGCCGGAGCTCGCCGCCCTCTCGAAGTCGACGCACTTCGACTGGCAGCTCGCCGCCTACGACCTCGCCGGCTCCCGGGCGCACGCGCGCGCCCTCGCGGCCGCGGGCTACCTGGACGATGCGGAGCTCTCCGCGATGCTCGACGCCCTCGAGCGCCTCGCGGCCGCCGTCGCCGACGGGCGCTTCGTCGCCGAGGACTCGGACGAGGACGTGCACGGAGCGCTCGAGCGGGGCCTGATGCTCGAGGCCGGCCCCGAGCTCGGAGGCAAGCTGCGCGCGGGCCGGTCGCGCAACGACCAGATCGCGACCTTCGTGCGGATGTACCTCCGCGACCACGCGGCGGTGATCGCCGAGCAGGTGGTCCAGCTGATCGACGCGATCGCCGCCCAGGCGTCCGCTCACCCCGACGCGATCATGCCCGGGCGCACGCACCTCCAGCACGCGCAGCCCGTGCTGCTCGCGCACCATCTGCTCGCGCACGCCTGGGCGCTGCTGCGCGACCTGGAGCGACTGCGCGACTGGGGCGTCCGCGCCGACGTCTCGCCCTACGGCTCCGGGGCCCTCGCGGGATCGACCCTCGGCCTCGACGCCGAGGCGGTGGCGCGCGAGCTCGGCTTCGCCGGCAGCGTGCCCAATTCGATCGACGGCACGGCGAGCCGCGACCTCGTCGCCGAGTTCGCCTTCGTCGCGGCGATGATCGGAGTCGACGTCTCGCGGATCGCCGAGGAGATCATCCTCTGGAACACCCGCGAGTTCGCGTTCGTCACCCTCGACGACGGCTACTCGACCGGGTCCTCGATCATGCCGCAGAAGAAGAACCCCGACATCGCCGAGCTCGCGCGCGGCAAGGCGGGTCGTCTGCTGGGCAACCTGACCGGCCTCCTCGCGACGCTCAAGGCGCTGCCGCTCGCGTACAACCGCGACCTCCAGGAGGACAAGGAGCCGGTCTTCGACTCGGTGACGACCCTCGAGGTCCTGCTGCCCGCCTTCAGCGGGATGATCGCCACCCTGACCTTCCACACCGAGCGGATGGCGGAGCTCGCTCCGCAGGGCTACTCGCTCGCCACGGACGTCGCCGAATGGCTCGTGAAGAAGCACGTCCCGTTCCGGGACGCGCACGAGATCACGGGCGAGCTCGTGAAGACGGCGGAGCAGCGCGGCCTCGGTCTCGAGGATCTCGACGATGCGGCACTCGCGGCCGTGTCGCCCCTGCTCACGCCGGACGTGCGCTCCGTGCTCTCGCTCGAGGGGTCCGTCGCGAGTCGTGACGGGGTGGGCGGCACTGCCCCCGTCCGGGTCGCGGAGCAGCTCGCCCGGCTGACCGAGCGCGTGCGCGTGGTGCGCTCCTCGTTGCGGGGGGAGCGCTGATGACCCTGCGACGCGCCGACGACGACGATCAGCGTCCGACGCTGCGCCCCTGGCAGCAGCGCACACTCGTCGTCGTGGCCTCGGTGATCATCGTGGCGTGGTGCTCGTCACGGTGATGACCGGCCAGAGCTTCTTCTAGCGCGTGCGGACGCCGATCGACCTGAGCCGGTCCGCGCTCGACGTGGCGCCAGACCTGCTCGGCTGCACTCTGGTGCACCGCACCGTCGAGGGTGCGGTCGCCGTGCGCCTCACGGAGGTCGAGGCGTACCTCGGCGTCGGCGAGGATCCCGGCTCGCACGCCTACCGGCGCAGGACCGACCGCACGGCCCCCATGTTCGGTCCGCCCGGGACCGTCTACGCGTACTTCACCTACGGGATGCACACCTGCGTGAACATCGTCTGCGCTCCCGAGGGCACCGCGTCCGCCGTGCTGCTGCGCGCGGGCGAGGTCGTCGAGGGTGTCGACCTCGCGAGATCGCGACGGGGGAGGGCCTCCGATCGGGATCTCGCTCGAGGACCCGCTCGACTGGCGCAGGCGCTCGGGGTGCTGCTGTCGGAGTCGGGCGATCCGCTCACGGCGTCGTTCGAGCTCCGGTCGCGATCGCGGGCGGTGCCGGTGCGGGCGTCGCCGAGGACGGGAGTGGCAGGACCCGGAGGTGGTGCAGCGTTCCCGTGGCGGTTCTCGATCCCCGACGAGCCGACGGTGTCGCCGTACCGGCCCGCCGTGCCGCGCAGGCGACCCGATGGACCTCAGCCGGCGAGGTAGATCCGCCCGAGCACGCCCAGCGCGGCCGCCCAGGCGAGGCTCGCGAGAGTGCCGATGATGAAGCGCTCGCGCGCCTCCGGCGAGGCGAGTTCGCTGAACCGGCCGACGCCCTTGACGGCGACCACGACGGCCACGGCCTCGGGGATGCCGCTCATCAGCGCGCCGGCGGTGGCGAGGCGCTCGAGCAGGCCGATGGTGGTGCCTCCGCGAAGCACCTCGATGGGCTGGCCGATGGCGGTGGGAACGGATGTCCCACCCCGCGGGGCGGCGATCATGATGCCGCCGTGGACGCCCGCCCGGGTGCCGGCGGTCGCGAGATCGAGGGTGAGCAGGACCGCCGGTCCGCCGCCGAGGATCGCCAGGGCGAAGGCGAGGGTCGCGACGACGAGAGCGGGTGCGGCCGCACCGCCCAGTCCCGTGAGCAGGAACGCGGCCGCGACGCCGCCGACGGGGATCCAGGCGAGCCCCGGCCGCTGCAGCCGAAGGGCGAGGACCGTCCCGACGAGCGCCGCGATCAGGACGAGGACGACTCCGGTGGCAGCGGCGGTCTGCACGGTGACGGCCACCGTGTCGCTCCATGCTGTGCGGGGCGGGATCATCGCTCTGTCCTTCCGTCGGTGGGGTCGAGAGTACGGTCGACCACCGTCAGCAGTCTGACCAGGGCGTCCACGGCGGGCTCGTCCACTCGAGCGCTCGCCGCCCGCACCCGGAGGCTGACCGCCTGCGGGGTCACGGAGAGCTGCGCGGCCGCCTCCTTCTGGGTGCGCCCCGAGGCGAGGAGGTCGATGATCTCCCAGCCCGCATCCGAGCGCGCGTCGCGCAGGTGCAGCAGCGGATCGAAGAGCCCCTGGCGTCGGCGATCGAGGGGAAGGATCCGCGCACCGCGTCGGGATCGAGCGAGAATCGCGCCGGCCGGCCCTTGGCGCTCTCGACCGCTCGGCGGGCGGCGAAGAACGCCTGTCCCGTCGCCGCCCTGATGGTGCGGGGGAGCGGGCGCTCGACCGAGCCGATCCCGAGCCCGATGCTCCAGTGGGCGCTGCGATGGAGCTCGAGCACGAGGGGGACGACGGCGTGCGGGTCGTCGAGGACGCACTGGAACTCGTCGCCGGCCGTGCGCTCCGGACGGAGCACCAGGTCGTCCGCCCTCTCGGCGAGGAGACGCGAGATCACCTCGTCGACCCGGTCCGCATCGTGGCGGCTGTCGCGCTGATCGGCGGTGATGACGAACATGGACCCTCCGTTATCAAGTATCCAGGCTTGATGCGCCGATATCAAGCCCCGACACTTGATCAGCACGGACCTCCGCGGAGGACGGGCGATACCCTGGTCCGGTGATCGATCAGGCATCCACCGGCTCCGCTGCGCACCCCCTGCTGGACCCGAGCTTCGACAACGTCTGGGACGAGATCGTCTGGCGCGGCTCGGTGCACGTGTCGACCGACCGGGACGCGCTCCGGGAGCTGCTCTCCGGAGACCCGATCACCTACTACTGCGGATTCGACCCCACCGCGCCCAGCCTGCACCTGGGCAACCTCGTGCAGCTGATCGTGATGCGCCGGTTCCAGCTGGCCGGGCACCGCCCGCTCGGTCTCGTCGGGGGATCCACCGGGCTGATCGGAGACCCGCGGCCGACGGCGGAGCGGACGCTCAACACCCGGGAGACCGTGTCCGAGTGGGTCGAGAAGCTGCAGCGGCAGGTGTCGCGGTTCCTCTCGACCGAGGGGGACAACGCGCTGCGTCTGGTGAACAACCTGGACTGGACGGCGCCGCTGTCGGCGATCGACTTCCTCCGCGAGATCGGGAAGCACTTCCGGGTGGGCACGATGCTCAAGAAGGACGCGGTCAGCGCGCGCCTCAACTCGGACGCCGGCATCAGCTACACCGAGTTCAGCTACCAGATCCTGCAGGGTCTGGACTTCCTCGAGCTGCACCGCCAGTACGGCTGCGTTCTGCAGACGGGCGGCAGCGACCAGTGGGGGAACCTGACCAGCGGCACCGATCTGATCCACCGCACGGAGGGGGTCTCGGTGCACGCGATCGGCACGCCGCTGGTGATGAACTCGGACGGGACGAAGTTCGGCAAGAGCGAGGGCAACGCCGTCTGGCTCGATCCCGAGCTCACGAGCCCGTACGCCTTCCACCAGTTCTGGCTCAACGTCGACGACGGCGATGTCATCGACCGCCTCAAGGTCTTCACCTTCCTTCCGCGGACGGAGATCGAACGGCTGGCCGAGGCGACCGCGGCGGCTCCCTTCAAGCGCGAAGCGCAGCGCGCGCTCGCGTGGGAGGTCACGTCGTTCGTGCACGGGGAGACCGTGACGAGGGCGGTCGAGGCCGCTGCCTCCGCGCTGTTCGGCCGCGGCTCCCTCGACGGGATCGACGGGGAGATCCTCCGGGGCGCGCTGGCCGCGGTCCGGACGATCGAGGCGGACGCCTCCATGCCGGTGATCCAGGCGGTGGTCGAGACGGGGCTCGCGACGAGCCTCGGCGAGGCCCGCCGTGGCGTGGCGCAGGGAGGGATCTCGGTGAACAACACCGTGGTGACGGAGGACTCGGCTCTGCTCGGCGACCTCCCGCTGATCGACGGGATCGCCGTGCTGCGCCGAGGCAAGAAGAGCTTCGCCGGCGCGTTCGTCGCGCAGGGGGCCTAGGGCGACACGCCCGGGCTGCAGGCGATTTGCGGCCCTGCGAAACATCGACGTAATGTAACTCCTCGTCACCCCAAAGGAGCGGCGAGCGAGAGTCGGACGCAGAGCGTCGAGACCAGTTCGTCGGCCTCAAGCGGGGACCATCCCCTCACTCCACCGTCTGTTAGAGATTCGTCTCTTGAAGGCTTCGGATCGTGAGCGTAAGATGAACAGCCTCTGCAGGACTTCGGTCCCGGCTTCGAAGCAACACCGCCACCGGCAACGGGGGCGACGAGCGGATGAAGGCAACGGAAGGCGATCGTGATGATCGTCGTGCTCCTCGTGATCACGGCACTCTGAACGGCCGCAACCCGCCCGCCGACATCACGAAGAAGCCGATTTGACACGGCCTGCGGATGTGCTAAGCTAGTCGAGTTGCCACGGGGGCGATCGGAACTGCGGTTCTGATAAGCCTAACCGGTCTCGGCACAGGAAACAAATCGAAGGCCTCCGGGCCTTC
>NZ_MUKN01000014.1 GCF_001995175.1 Rathayibacter rhapontici | reverse complement strand
GCTCCTTCTGCAGGCGGGCGTCGGCGGCGGCGCGCTCCTTCGCGGCGCGGGCCTGCTCCTTCGCGAGGCGGGCGTCCTCCTCCGCGCGCTCCTCGGCGGCGAGGCGCTCCTCCTCCGCGTCGGCCGCGGCGTCGAGGCGGCGGGTCAGGATCTCGCGGGCGGAGTCGCGGTCGAGGGGCGTGCCGTAGCGGGCGAGCAGCGGGGAGCGCTGCACGCTCGCCTCGCGCTCCGACTCCGGGGTCGGCGACATGGAGCCCTGCGGGGCGCGCAGTCGCGTCCAGGCGACCGGGGTCGGAGCGCCGCGCTCGTTCATCACCGTCACGATCGCCTCGCCGATCGGCAGGGCCTGGAGGGTCTCGCCGAGGTCGTAGTCCGACTCCGGGTAGGTCGAGACGGTCGCCCGCAGAGCCTTCGCGTCGTCAGGGGTGTGCGAGCGGAGCTGGTGCTGGATCCGCGAGCCGAGCTGGGCGAGGACGTCGCCCGGCACGTCCTTGGGCGTCTGGGTGACGAAGACGATGCCGACGCCCTTCGAGCGGATGAGGCGCACGGTCTGCGTGATCGCCGCGAGGAAGTCCTTCGAGGCGTCGCGGAACAGCAGGTGCGCCTCGTCGAAGAAGAAGACGAGCTTCGGGCGGTCGAGGTCGCCGACCTCGGGGAGGTCGTTGAAGAGGTCGGCCAGGAGCCACATCAGGAAGGTCGAGAACAGGGCGGGGCGATCCGCCACTCCGGGGACCTCGAGGAGGCTCACGACCCCGCGGCCGTCGGCGGTGGTGCGGAGGAACTCGGCGGTGTCGATCTCGGGCTCGCCGAAGAAGACGTCGGCGCCCTGGTCGGCGAAGGCGATGAGCTCGCGGAGGATGACGCCCGCGGTGGCCTTGGACAGGCCGCCCAGCTCGGCGAGCTCGCCCTTGCCCTCGTCGCCGACGAGGTAGGTGAGCACGGCGCGGAGGTCGGAGAGGTCGACGAGCGGCAGGCCCTCGCCCTCGGCGTAGTGGAAGACGAGGCCGAGGCTCGACTCCTGGGTCGCGTTCAGGCCGAGGACCTTCGAGAGCAGCAGGGGCCCGAAGCCGGTGACCGTGGCGCGGACCGGGACGCCCGTGCCGATGCCGCCGAGCGCGAAGAACTCGGCGGGTGCCGCCTCCGCGCGCCAGTCCTGCCCGATCGTGCGGGTGCGGGCGAGGAGCTTCTCGTCGGCGGTGCCGGGCGTCGCCAGGCCCGAGAGGTCGCCCTTGATGTCGGCGGCGAAGACGGGGACGCCGGCCGCGGAGAGCTGCTCGGCGAGGACCTGCAGCGTCTTGGTCTTGCCGGTGCCGGTCGCGCCGACGACGAGGCCGTGGCGGTTCAGCATACCGAGCGGGAGTCGGACGGGGACGTCGGGACGCGCCTCGCCGTTGACGAGGGCGCCGAGCTCGAGGACCGGTCCGGCGAAGGCGTAGCCGGCGCGGACGGCGTCGACGGCGGACTCGGAGAGCGGGCCGGGAGCGGCGGGAGCGGCGGATGCGGGAGGTGCGGGAGCCGGATCCGCCTGCGCCGCCTCGACCAGCCGCACGTCGTCGACGACCGCGCTCGCCTCCTCCGGACCCGACACGGCACCCAGCGCCGCCGCGGCGGCCTCGGCGCGCTCGAGCGCCCGCGCCGCCTCGGCCTGCAGTGCTCGGGCGGCCTCCAGGGCCGCGCGTGCGTCGTCCCTCGCCGAGGCGAGCCCGTCGTCGATGCTCATGCGACCAGCCTAGGCTCGCGTGTCCTCCCGGACGTGCCAGGCCTGGCCGTAGCCGCCCTCGTCGACGGGTCTCGCCATCAGCTCGAGGAACGGCGCCGCGTCGAACGCCTCCGGGCCGAGCACTCCCGCACCCGACCAGGCGCCCGTGGCGAGCATCTCGAGGGCCACGACCGGGTTCAGCGCGGTCTGCCACACCACGCACTGCGCCCCGTACTCGGCCATCGTCCACTCGTTGTCGCTCACGTGGTAGAGGTACACCTCGCGGTGGGCGCCGTCCTTCGTGCCGCTGACCCAGAGGCCGGCGCAGGTCTTGCCGGTCATGCGCGGGCCGATGCCGGCGGGATCGGGCAGGGCCGCCGCGACCACGTCGCGCGGGGCGACGAGCACGGGGCCCTCGGCCGAGCGCACGCGGATCGGCTCGGTGCGGTCGAGACCCAGGAGGTTGAGCGTGCGCAGGACGCCGATGAACTGCTCGCCGAGCCCGTACTTGAAGGTGACCCGCTCGGCGTCGAGCCAGCGCGGCATCAGCAGCACCTCCTCGTGCTCCACGTTCACGCACTCGACCGGGCCGATGCCCTCGGGGAACTCGAACACCTCGGGCTCCGAGAAGGGCGGTGTGGTGAACCAGCCGCGGTCCTTCTCGAAGACGA
Organism: Rathayibacter rhapontici; assembly: GCF_001995175.1. GTDB lineage: Bacteria > Actinomycetota > Actinomycetes > Actinomycetales > Microbacteriaceae > Rathayibacter. The sequence goes on along the minus strand of NZ_MUKN01000014.1, from coordinate 68,509 downwards.
CCGGAGGGTTCAGGCACTCCTCGATGGTGGTCCAGATCGAGAAGGACGGAGCGAAGACCTCGGCGCCGCTCTCGTCGCGGACCACGAGGTTCGCGCCGTCGCGCACGCCCAGCTCCTCGATCCGGTCGAAGAGGTGATCGGAGGCGTAACGGGCGAAGACGTCCGACAGGCCGGGCTCGACGCCCATGCCGACGAGGGCGAGACGGCCGTGCGACTCCCACTCCCCCGCCGCCTCGAACTGCTCGTCGCCGAGCTTGACGCCGGTCTTGGCGTGCGGCTCGTCGGGGTGCGGGCGGGAGAGGCTCATCGCCATGTCGACGTAGTCGGCGCCGGCCGCGAGGGCGCCCGCGAAGATCGTGGGGACGAACTTGGGCTCGACGGCGTTCATGACGTGCGTCGCTCCGTGGGCGCGCGCGACCGTCTCGACGCTCTCGGCGTCGGAGGCGTCGATGCGGGCGGCGACGAAGCGGTCGTCGACGCCGTGGTGCTCGCCGATCCAGGCGACCGTGCGCTCGGCGCGGGCGAGCTCGTAGTCGCAGACGATGATCTGCTCGAAGAACGTGCGGCGGGCGGCGATCCGGGCGAAGGCGTCGCCGACGCCGCCGGCGCCGACCAGGAGGATTCTCATACCCCTACGGTACCGACGGATCGCGTCGCCCACCACGTTCGCGACCGCCGAGAACGATGCTCGGCTCGCCCAGCGGCCACTGATTCCGTCACTCCCCGATGCCGACATCCTGCTCGAGGAGGCGGAGGAAGCGCGACAGCCGTTCGAGCCCGGTGAGCGAGGTGGGCAGCGAGGCGGCGAGAGCGGGCGAGTGCACGAGGTACGCCGCCCACTTCGCCCGCGAGATCGCGACGTTCAGCCGGTTGGGCAGGAGGAGGAACTCGAGGCCGCGCGGGACGTCGGCGCCCGAGGACGCCGCGAGCGAGACGATCGCGACGACCGCCTCCCGCCCCTGGAACAGGTCGACGGTGCCGACCGCCGTCTCGTCGAGGCCCGCCTCGTCGAGCGCGGCGCGGAGCAGCCCGCCCTGCGCGTTGTAGGGCGCGACCACGATGACGTCGGCGGCGGTGAGGCTCCGCTCGCCGTGCTCGTCGATCCAGGTGCGGCCGATCATCGACCGCGCGATGTCGACCACGCGGCGCGCCTCGTCGGGCGAGGAGGTGGTGTCTCCGGCGTGCACGACCGGGACGGAGTGCAGCCCGGGCGCCACCCCCTCGAGGCGGCGCTCGGCGGGGGCCCGGGACACGAGGGCGCCCTCGTAGGAGAGCTCGGAGACGGCGGCGGCGAGCGCGGGGTGCATCCGGTAGGTCTGCGCGAGGAAGTAGCCGTACTCGGCGGGCAGCACGTCGTGGCCGTCGGCCAGCCAGCCGAGGGCCGACTCGTCCACCGGCTCGGGATGCGAGCCCTGGCTGACCTGCGGGAGCTGCTGCGGATCGCCGAGGAGCAGGAGGCGCTGCGCCGCGACCGAGCTCGCGATGGTCGGTGCGAGCGAGAACTGGCCCGCCTCGTCGACGACGAGCAGGTCGAGGGAGCGGCGGGGCACGGTCTGGGCGTTCGCGAAGGTCCACGCGGTGCCGCCGACGACGCAGCCGCCGTCCTCCTGGAGCACCGCCGCGAGGGCGGCGCCGTTCTTGACGGGAGCCCACGCGGCTGCGGCGAGGGACTCGGCCGAGGCGCCCTTCTTGGGCACCTTCGCGACCCGCGACGGGTCGACTCCGCGGCCCACGACCGCCGTCAGCACGTTCTCGACGACGGAGTGGGACTGACCGACGACGCCGACCCGCCAGCCGTGCTCGCGGACGAGCCGCGCGATGACGTGGGAGCCGACGTAGGTCTTGCCGGTGCCGGGCGGACCCTGCAGCGCGAGGGTCGCCCGCTCGAGCCCGACGAGCGTCGAGACCACGGCGCCGACGACGTCGTCGCCCTCGACCGCGGCGACGGCGGCGGGGGGCCTGCGCCGCAGCACGTCGAGCGCGGGGTCGGGCAGCGTGCCGGGCAGCGCGTCGAGGACCTCGCCGCCCCACTCGGCGATCGCCTCGGGCTGCGGGGCCGCACGCGGCGGCGGCGCGGGAGCGAGCGCGACGGGCGCGTCATCGTGGGGATCCTCCCCCGCCTTCAGCCCCTCTTTGAGCAGCAGCACGATGCGCTCGCCGTCGTCGTCGACCGCGAGGATCTCGGAGCGGTCGGACGCGCCGCGGAGCCCCGGGCCGGGCGAGGGCGCTCCGGGCGGCGGGGGCGCGTCGTAGACGAGGTAGGGCGAGGACCCGGTGCCGAGCCTGCTGCCGGGGGCGAGCCGGCCGAGGATCCGCAGTTCGCGCGACCGCGTGCGCGCCTTGGGGAGCGTCGACCAGTCGCGGACGACCTCGACGCGGTCGATCATCACGACGTCGCGGACGTCGGCCCACTCGTCCAGCGGCTCGCGGAGGCGGTCGAAGTGCTCCTGCCAGAAGGTCTTCGCCTCGCGGCGGTGGTAGTCGATCGCCGCGCCGGCCAGCGCGAGCGCCGTCTGGTCGGCCGTGCGCTCCCAGGGCTCGACGCCCTCGACCTGCGCGAGCAGGGCGACGGCCGTGGGGTCGGGCTCGCGCGGCACGGGCAGGTCGATCTCGACGAGCGGCAGCGGCTCGTCGCGCGGCGGCGCGAGCGACAGCAGCCAGTCGCGCAGCCGGAGCGTCGAGCGGCAGTCGTAGGCGTTGTACTCGGCGACGAGGTCGAGCTCGCGCTGACCCTTCACCGGGTCGTCCGCGAAGGCGGCGCGCGCCCTCACGTAGACGTCGATGCTGTCGGCCGCGTTCGTCACTCCGGACGCGTCGCGCTCGTCGGCGCCCATGTAGAGCGGCTCGAGCTTCTTGATCGAGTAGCTGCGCGAGCCCACCCGGAGCGCCCGGCGCACCACCGGGTAGAGGTCGACGAGCACCCCGTCGCGCAGCAGCTGGTCGACCTCCTCCTCGCCGACGCCGTGCCGCAGGGCGAGCGAGAGCAGGTGCGTGCGCTCGTAGGAGGCGTAGTGGTAGACGTGCATCCGCGGGTACCGCGCGCGGCGCTCGCGCAGATGCGCCAGGAAGTCGAGCAGCGCGCGGCGCTCGGCCGCGAGGTCGTGCGCCCAGAACGCCGTGAACTCCTCCTGGTCGTCGACCATGCCGAAGAGGTAGTCGAGACCCCACTCGCGGTTATCCTCGCTGTGCAGCGGATCACCCTCGAAGTCGAAGAAGAGATCGCCGGGATCGGGGGCGGGCAGGGCGGCGAGGACGGAGGGGTCGACGAGCTCGACGGCGGGGACGGGCGAGGACTCGGACAGCACCTGCAGCCGGGCCTGCGCGCGCAGGGACTCGAGGGTGCCGGCGCCGAGGCCGGGGACCGGGCCGACGTGCTCGGCGAGGGCGTCGAGGGTCGTCACTCCGGCGGCGGCCAGCTTCGCCCGCTGGTCGAGCCGCATCCCGGCGACCAGGATCGGATCGCGGTGCGCCGCCACCTCGGGAGCGCAGACCGGGCAGCGGCCGCAGGAGAGGTAGCGCGCGTCGCCCCACGCGAGCGGTTCGGCGGCGGCGAGTCGCTCGGCGAGCACGGACCGCAGCCGCGCCCGCTGCACGCGCTGCACCGGCGCGATCGAGGCCAGCTCGTGGCTGGTGACGAAGCCGTCGCCCAGCACCAGGTGGACCTGCTCGCCGACCCGGATGCCGCGGGCGCTCATCTGCTCGGCGTAGGCCGCGAGCTGCAGCAGGGCCGGGATCTTGGCGTGCCGCGCGAGCTTGGTGTCGTAGACCTCGTACGCGCCGTCGTCGGTGCGGAGGAGGAAGTCGGAGAAGCCGAGGAACTCGCCATCGAAGAAGACCGCCTGGTAGAGCACGTCGACTCCGGCGCGCATCGCCTCGACAGCGGCGTCGGCGGCCGCCGCGTACCCCGCGGGCTCCGGACGCTCGAACTCGAGGACGTCGTGCGTACGCTTCAGCTCGTCGAGGAAGCGGTGCTCGTGCTCGTCGCCGAGGACCGCGGTGCGGTCGAGCATCGCGTCGACCACCGGGTCGAGCCGCGGGGACCGGCCGAGCATCGCGTCGAAGCGCCGCAGCACCGCCCACTCGCAGGCCGCCCAGTTCGAGAGGTCGGTGGGGCTCGTGACCACGCGGCCGGCCTCCAGGTACATGCGACTCCCTCCGGTGCCGCCGGGCGGCGGGCGCCTCCAGGCTAGGGCGACCCTCCGACACCGGGCCGTGGGAGGCTGGACGGGTGACCAGGGCGCGCTTCGAGATCATCCCCACCGCCGACATCGCCGAGCGGGCCCGCCGCGCGTTCCCCGACCCGTCGGCCGTCGTGCTCACCGTCACGAGCCTCCCGAAGCACGGCCTGGAGCGCACCCTCGACGCGGCCGTCGAGCTCGCCGCCCTGGGCTTCGGCGTCGTGCCGCACCTCGCCGCCCGCACCGTCGAGGGGCGGCCGGCCCTGGAGCGCGCGCTCGGCCGCCTGGGCGACTCCGGGATCGTTGAGGCCTTCGTCGTCTCGGGCGACGCGAAGAAGGCGAGCGGGACCTACTCGACGAGCCTCGAGCTCCTCCGCGACGCCGTCGAGATCATGCCCGACCTGGCCGTCGGCATCGCCGGGTACCCGGAGGGTCACCCGCACCTCTCGGACGAGAGCATCCTGAAGCACCTGCGCGAGCGGGCGCCCTACATCCGCTCGATCGTCACGCAGATGTGCTTCGACGTCGACGCCGTCGCCCGCTACGCGGACTCGCTGCGCACCGAGGGCATCGACGCCGAGCTGTGGGCGGGGATACCCGGACCGGTCGAGCGCGCGAAGCTGCTGAGCCTGGGCGCGAAGATCGGCGTGGGCTCGTCGCTCGGGTTCCTGACCCGCAGCTCGTCCGTCGCGGGCGGGCTGCTGCGCGGCCGCCGGTTCGACCCGACCGCCTTCGTCGGGCGGCTGGAGGCGGCGGCGGGCGACCGGCTCCACGGACTGCACGTCTACACCTTCAACGAGCTCGACGGGCTCGCCGCGTTCGGCTCCTAGCGCACGTCCGAGCGCTTCACCCAGATCGGCGGATGCGGCAGCTCGCTCTCGCTGCGCAGGCGCCCGGCGAGCGGCGCCCAGACCACGAGTGCGACTCCGATGCCCAGGAGCAGGCCGCCGATCGTGTCGCTGAGCCAGTGCGCGCCGAGGTAGGTGCGGCTCGCCATCATGGCGATCGAGTAAAGGAATCCGGCGATCCAGACCCAGATCAGCGGGAAGATCAACGCCAGCACCATCGCGGTCGTCGCCGCATTGGCGGTGTGGCCGGAGGGGAACGAGCCGTAGTCGCTCGTCACCAGCATGTCCTCGGGGCGGGCACGGCCGACGAGCTCCTTGACGAGCTGCGTCAGGCCGACGCTGACGAGGGCGGCGACGGCGTAGTACAGCGCCGCCCAGCGCCTCCGGAACACGAGCAGGACGGCCACGATGGCCAGCGGGATGATCGCGGTGCCGGTGATGCCCGCGCCGACCGTGTTCATGACCAGCGCCGGGATGTCCCAGACGCTCGAGCGGTGCTCGACGACCTCGTCCATCCACTCGACATCGAAGCCGAAGGCGGTGGTCGGGCGGTAGGCGATCATGATCGCGAGCACGACGGTGATCAGCAGGGCGATCGAGGCCGAGATGAGCGGCCAGCGGCGCGAGACGCGGTGGGCGACCTCCTGCGTGAGGACCTTGGTCGCCGCGGGATCCGCGGACGGCGAGGCCGCGTTCATCCGTTCGCGCTGCACCGCATCGGGGCTCGCGGTGGCGGGCTCGGTCGTGGGGCGGTTCTCGCGGTTCACCATGTGGACATGATGCCGCGCCCGCTGTTCGCCTCGCGGGGGCTTGCGCGGGAGCGAGGGGCGCTGGGTCCGGGCGGTGCTGTGCGCGATCTGCAGGGGCTGGTGCGATCCGCAGGCCTCCGCACGATCTGCAGGGGATTGCGCGATCTGCAGGGGTTCCGGAGGGGAACTCGCTTTCCTCCGCGTGGACTCCTCGCGGACAGCGGGATCCCCTGCGAATCGTGCAGATGCCTGCAGATCGTGCGGAGGCCTGCAGATCGGACTACGGCGCGCAGGTCGGTGCGATCTGCAGGGGTTCTGCGCCGGAACGCGCTTCCCTCCGGACAACGGCGTCGGGATCGCCCGGATCCCCTGCAGATCGCACCTGCGGATCGCGCGAACACCTGCAGATCGCACCGAGGCCTGCAGATCGTGCGGGGCCTGCAGATCGTGCGGGGCCCTGCAGATCGTGCGGGGCCTGCAGATCGTGCGGGGCCCTGCAGATCGCACCAGGGCCCCGCAGATCGCACCGAGGGAGGCGGCCCGAGCGTCAGTCCTGCAGGGCCGCGACGGTGCGCGGACGGACGATCAGCCAGAGCGCCACGATCGAGACGGACGCGGTCGCCATCATCACGAGGGCCATCGGCACGGCCGAGGAGGCGCCGAAGACGCCGGAGATCGGCGAGAGCAGGCCCGCGACTCCGAAGTTCACCGCACCCAGCAGCGATGCGGCGGTGCCCGCCTCCCTGCCGTGGTTCACGAGGCCCAGCACCTGCACGCACGGGAAGCTGAAGCCGCAGGAGGCGATGAACAGCCACAGCGGCACGAGCGTGCCCCAGAGCCCGAAGCCGAGGACGTCGAACAACGCGATGAGGCCCGCCGTGGTGAACAGCGACACGGTGGTGATCGCGAGGATCCACTGCGGGCCGACCCGGCGGCTGAGGCGCGAGGACGCCTGCACGCCGAAGACGACTCCGAGCGAGTTGACCGCGAAGAGCAGCCCGTACTGCTGCGCGTCGAAGCCGTAGAGCCCCTGGAAGAGGAACGAGGAGCTGGAGAGGTAGGTGAAGAGGCCGGCGAAGGTCATGCCTCCGATGACCGCGACGCCGACGAACTGGCGGTCGCCGAGCACCGAGCCGTAGCGCTGCGCGAGGGAGCGGCGGTCGCGGTCGTCGCGCGCGCTGCGCGGGCGGGTCTCGACGATGAGGAGCGCCACGGCGATCATCACGACGAGGCCGTAGGCGGCGAGGAAGACGAAGACGCCGCGCCAGTCCATGACGAGCAGGAGCTGCGAGCCGATCACCGGGGCGAGGACGGGTGCGAGGCCCGAGACCAGGGCGAGGCGGGAGAGCATCTTGACGAGCGGACGACCGCCGAAGAGGTCGCGGACCATCGCCATGGCGACGACTCCGCCCGCCGCGGCGCCCGCGCCCATCAGCACGCGGAACACGCCGAGCCAGAGGATGTCGGGCGCGAAGGCGGCGCCGATGCAGGTGAGCACGTGGACGGCCGTGGCCAGGATCAGGGGCAGGCGCCGCCCGACGGCGTCGCTCCACGGCCCCACGATCAGCTGACCGAGGGCGAAGCCGAGCGTCGTGCCGGTGAGGGTCAGCTGCACGGCCGCCTCGGACACGTTCAGCTCGCTCTGCAGCACCGGGAACGCGGGGAGGTAGAGGTCGATCGTGAACGGGCCGAGCGCGGTGAGCGCTCCCAGAACGATGATGTAGACGAGCCGCTGGCGCGCGGTGAGGGCGTCGCCGGGGTGGCGGTGGACGGGGACGGAGCCGGTGGGCGTCGAGGCGACGGTGGTCACGGAGGCCTTCCTGCGCAGGAGCGCGGGGAGCGGATAGGGAGCGGCTCGAACGGCCGCGAGGAGCGGCGCCGGACCCTCGGATCCGTGCACCGCTCCTCACGCTAACCGCCGAGGACGCCCCTGCACTCCCCCTCGGTCGAATTGATTCGACTATCAGTCCATGCGGGGACGTGATCGGCGCGATCCGACACCGGGAGCGCTCTCACTCCACCCGCAGCAGCGCGACCCCCTGGGGGGCCAGGGTGACGGAGTCGGCGCGCCCGCCGGTCAGCACGTCGACCCCCGCGATCGGCACGACGGCGTCCGAGCGCCCGTGGTTGATCGCGAAGACGATCGCACCGCGGCGGATGAGCTCCACTCCCTCGAGCGGCTCGGCGAGGATCCCCTCGACACCCGCGTCGGCGAGCGCGCGCTCGACGACCGTGCCGAGCAGCTCCGGCGCCGGCCAGGTCGCGACGTACCAGGCGGAGCCGCCGCTCGCCGTCTCGCGCCGGGTGATCGCGGGCCAGCCGTCGAGGTCGTCGGTGAAGCGCGCGAGCACCTCCGCGCCGTCGGCGTGCAGGTACTCGCGCCAGCGGGTGATCGCACCCGCCAGCGACCCGGTCACGGTGGAGTCGGGCAGATCGTCCGAGAACGCGTCGGCGGAGGCGAGCGGGGCGAACTCCTCCACGCGCACGCCGAGCGTCGACTGCAGCGCGCCGAGGTAGCCGCCCTCGGTGATGTGCGCGTCCTCGTCGGTGATGCCGCTCTGGAACGTGGTGACGAGGTGCCCGCCGCCCTCCGCGTACGCGGCGAGGCCGGCCAGATCCTCCGCTCGCACGGTGAACAGCGCCGGGGCGACGACCAGGTCGTAGCCGTCGAACGGGCCGGAGGCGCGCACGAAGTCGACCGTGACGTGACGGCGGGTGAACTCGCGGTGCCAGGCGGTGACGTGCGCCGCGTAGTCGATCGCCCCGGGAGTCGCGTCCTGCTCGATCGACCACCAGCTGTCCCAGTCGAAGACGATCGCGACGCGCGCGGCGACCTCGGTGCCGACGATCTCGTCGAGGCGGCCGAGCTCCGCGCCCAGCTCCTCGACCTCGCGGAACACGCGCGTCTCGGCGCCGCCGTGCGGCACCAGGCCGGAGTGGAACTTCTCGGCGCCCGCGCGCGACTGCCGCCACTGGAAGAAGAGGATGCCGTCGGCACCGCGGCCCAGCACCTGGTAGCTCCAGGCGCGCATCTGGCCGGGCTTCTTCGGCGCGTTGCTGCGGCGCCAGTTGACGGCGCTGGTGGCCTGCTCCATCAGCAGCCACGGTCGGCCCTCGCCGAGCGAGCGCATCAGGTCGCGGGCGACCGCGGCGGTGAAGGGCGCCTCCGGATCGGCGGGGTCGGGGTAGAGGTCGTCGGACACGATGTCGACGTGCGGCGCCCACGCCCAGTAGTCGACCGGCTTGAAGAGCCCCATGAAGTTCGTGGTGATCGGGGTCTCGGGCGAGTACTCGCGCAGGATCTCCTTCTCGGCCAGGTAGCACTCGAGCAGCTGGCGCGAGGAGAAGCGGTCGAAGTCGAGGCGCTGGGTCGGGTTCGGCAGGGTCGGCATCGCGGCGGGCGGGCGCACCTCCTCGAAGCTCGAGTAGCGCTGCGACCAGAAGGCGGTGCCCCAGGCCTCGTTGAGCGCCTCGATGCTGCCGTACTTGGCGCTGAGCCACTCGCGGAACGCGAGGACGGCCGACTCGGAGTAGTCGTGCGAGACGTGGCAGCCGTACTCGTTGCCGATGTGCCACATCTCGAGCGCGGGGTGGCCGGCGTAGCGCTCGGCCAGCGTGCGCACCAGGCGCGCGGCGTAGCGGCGGTACACAGGCGAGGACGGCGCGTACTGCTGGCGCGAGCCGACTCCGAGGACCACGCCGTCGGCGGTGACGGGCAGCATCTCGGGGTGCTCGTGGCTCAGCCACGGCGGCGGCGACGCGGTGGCGGTGGCGAGGTCGACGCGCACGCCGCCGGCGTGCAGGCCGTCGAGGACCTCGTCGAGCCAGGCGAAGTCGAACTCGCCGTCGCGCGGCTCCAGGTGCGCCCACGAGAAGACGCCGACCGTCGCGAGGTTCACTCCGGCGCGGTTCATCAGGGTCACGTCCTCGGGCCACACCTCCTTCGGCCACTGCTCGGGGTTGTAGTCGCCTCCGTAGCGAACGGGCATGTGCTCTCTCCTTCGACCGCCGCAGCGGTGGTGCGGGTCGGGGCGCCGACGGTGGTGCCCGATCCCGGTGGTCCTCCAGCAGGGTAAACGCTTACCTCCGCCGTGCCCAAGCCCCGGCGGTCACGGGGCGGGCGGGGCGAGCGGATGCAGCGGCGCGGCCAGCGGATTGGCGAGCAGGTGCTCGAACGCCAGCTCGGCCGCGCCGATCATCAGCAGGTCGCCGCCGAGCTCGGTGCGCGCGATGCGGACCGAGTCGAGCGCCACCCGGAACGGACCGCCGTGCGTGAGGCGCTCCTCGAGGAACCCGGGGGCCACGCCCACCAGGGCGCCGAGGAACCCGCCGAGCACGACCAGCTGCGGGTTGAAGATGTTGACGACGTTCCGCAGGGCCACGGCCAGGTGGCCGAGCTGGCGCTCGACCTCCGCGCGGACGGCCGGATCCTCGGAGGCGGCGAGCGCCTCCTCCAGCCGCTCGCTCTCCTCCAGGCCCAGCACGCGCAGAAGCTCGGCGCGGCCCACCTCGGTCTCGAGGCAGCCGACCGCGCCGCAGTGGCAGTCGACGCCCGCGCTGTTCACCAGGGTGTGGCCGATCTCGCCCGCGTAGCCGTCGATGCCGTGCAGCGGCGCGCCTCCGACGATCACGCCGGCGCCGACGCCGCTCGCGCCGCCGTTGAGGTAGATCAGGTGCGAGACGTCGCGGCCGGCCCCGAGCGCGCTCTCGGCGAGGGCGCCGAGGTTGGCGTCGTTCGCCGAGAGGACCGGGAGCCCGGTCGCGTCGGCGAGCATCCGCGAGAACGGCTCGTCGCTCCAGCCCAGGTGCGGGCCGGTGCGGACGAGACCGTCGGCGTCGCGGACGAGGCCGGGCACGGCGACGCCGATACCGACCGTGCGGGCATCGGCCGGGAGCTCGGCGCGGAGCTCGGCGATCGCGCCGGCGGCCAGCTCGGCGGCCGCCTCGGCGGTCGGCACGCTCGCCGTGCGGCGCAGGCGGCGGCGCACCTCGGCGTCGAAGCCGACCACGGCGACCGTCACGGCGTCGATCTCGGGGTTCACGGCGAAGGCGACGACCCGCGGATCGGCCTCGACGATCGGACTCGGCCGCCCCACCTGGTTCAGCGTGTCGGGCTCGCGCTCGCGCACGATGCCGAGCTCGACCAGCTCGCCCACGAGGGCGGCGATGGTGGACCGGTTGAGCCCGGTCGCGCGTGTGAGCTGCGAGCGGGAGCGGGGCCCGCCGCGGTGGACGAGGCGGAGGATCGCGGCGAGGTTGTGGCGCCTGACCCGGTCGAGGGTGTTGCCGCGCGTCGCGTGGTCGGGCATTCGGCGGTCTCCTCTGCGTGCCGGGCCAGCCTACCGGCGCGCGGTCCGGAGGCCTGGGCCGCGGCCGCGCGGAGCATCAGCTGAGAAGGGTGCTCGCGCGCGATGGTGCGCGAGCCGCCCTTCTCAGCTGATGTTCTGCACCACCGCCGGGCGCGATCAGGCCGTGAAGCGCCCGACCCGTCCATCGGGGGTGACGACGGTGACCGAGGCGCCCTCGGGCATCGAGCCGCTCGCGTCGGGATAGGAGCGCACCTCGAGACCGTCGAGGTAGTCGTAGTCGGGTCGGTCCTCCCGCGCTCCGACCGGCAGGAGGGTGCCCTCGCGCACGTAGAGCGGGAGCGTCTCGAAGCCGTGCGTCTCGGTGCGCCACTCGCCGACCGAGTCGACGACGTTGCCGTCCCACCACGAGACCCACCGACGCGCGGAAGGTAGAACTCGACGGAGCCGTCGGACGAGAAGACGGGGGCCACGAGGAGCGAGGGACCGAGCATGTACTGCGTGTCGAGATGCGCCACCGTGCGGTCCTCGGGGAACTCGAGGAGCATCGGCCGCATGACGGGCACGCCCGTCGCCGAAGCCTCGAGCCCCACCCCGTGGAGGTAGGGCATGAGCTTCAACTTCAGCCGGGTGAAGACGCGTGTCACCTCGACCGCCTCCTCGTCGAACGCCCACGGCACCCGGTACGAGCTCGATCCGTGGAAGCGGGAGTGCGACGACAGCAGCCCGAACGCGGTCCAGCGCTTGTAGACCGCGGCATCGGGCGTGCCCTCGAACCCGCCGATGTCGTGGCTCCAGAAGCCGAAGCCGGAGAGGGCGAGCGAGAGCCCGCCGCGCAGCGACTCCGCCATCGACTCGAAGGTCGACGTCGAGTCCCCGCCCCAGTGCACCGGGAGCCGCTGACCACCCGCGGTGGCCGAGCGGGCGAAGAGTACGGCCTCGCCCTCTCCGCGCTCCTGCACCAGCACCTCGTGCACCGCCTCGTTGTAGAGCTGCGCGTAGTAGTTGTGCATGCGCTCAGGGCTCGACCCGTCCGCCCAGACGACGTCGAGCGGGATGCGCTCGCCGAAGTCGGTCTTGAAGCAGTCGACGCCCTGCCGGATCAGGCCGCGCAGCTTCTCCTGGTACCAGGCCTTCGCTCCCGGGTGGGTGAAGTCGACGAGTCCCATACCGGCCTGCCAGAGATCCCACTGCCACACGGAGCCGTCGCGGTTGTGAACCAGGTAGCCGGCCTCCGACGCCTCGCGGAACAGCGGCGAGCGCTGACCGATGTAAGGGTTGATCCAGAGGCTGATCCGCAGCTCCTTGGCGCGGAGGCGGGCGAGCATGCCCTCGGGGTCGGGGAAGACCCGCGGGTCCCACTCGAAGTCGCACCAGTTGAACTCGCGCATCCAGAAGCAGTCGAAGTGGAACACGCTGACCGGGAGGTCGCGCTCGGCCATCCCGTCGATGAAGGAGGTGACGGTCTCCTCGTCGTAGTCGGTGGTGAACGAGGTCGACAGCCACAGACCGTACGACCAGGCGGGCACCTCCGCGGGTCGCCCGGTGAGCGCGGTGTAGCGCTCGAGGGTCCCCGCGGGATCGCCGCCGTATATGACGAAGTACTCGAGCGCCTCACCCGCGACCGAGAACTGCAGCCGCTCCACCGACTCCGAGCCGACCTCGTACGAGACGTGCGAGGAGTCGTTCACCAGGACGCCGTAGCCGCGATTCGTCAGGTGGAAGGGCACGTTCTTGTAGGCCTGCTCCGACGAGGTGCCGCCGTCGGCGTTCCAGATGTCGACGGTCTGACCGTTCTTGACGAGCGGTCCGAAGCGCTCGCCGAGACCGTAGACGAGCTCGCCGACGCCGAGCGAGAGCTGCTGGTGGACGTAGGCGGGCGCGAGAGCGCGGCCGGAGCCGGCGCGCGCGTTGCCGACCGGTGCGCCGTCGACCTGGGCATCGGGGCGAACGCGCACGTACCCGATCGACTTCTCCCCCGCGGTGGTGAGGACGCGCCCGTCGGCCTCGAAGACGAGCTCGAACGGAGCCCCGGGGGCGATGCGAGCGGTCAGCCGACCGGACGTCAGGGCGCCACCGGTCTCGTCGATGACGACGACACCGTGCCCCTCCTCCGCGCCGACCAGCTGGAAGCCGCGGTCCTCCGCTGCGACGTGGTGCTCGACGCGCACGCCGATCACATCAGGCAGCGGAGAGGTCAGGGTCACCGTGATGACCGGGCGGTTGAGGGTGTCGCCGCGCCGGGTGATCACCGCGGTCGGCGCTGTGACGCGCAGCCCGTGCTCCCCCTCCGGCCAGATGTCGTAGGCCTCCCGGGCGTAGAGAGCGTCGACACCGGGCCGCAGCTGCCAGAAGCCGTCGGTGAACTTCATAGGGGTCCTTTCGTCGTCGCGGTCGTCACTTGACCGCGCCCGCGGTGATGCCGCGGGTGAGGGTGCGCTGGAAGAAGAGGAAGAACAGCAGGGTCGGGACGAGACCGAGCAGCGCCGAGGCGCTCGTCGTGGTGACGTCCATCAGGCGGTCGCCCTGCAGGGTCGTGATCGCGACCGGCACGGTCTGGTTCTCGTTCGAGACCAGGAAGGTCAGCGGGATCAGGAACTCGTTCCACGTCCAGATGAAGAAGAAGATCAGGAGGACCGACAGAGTCCCCTTGCTGATCGGCAGGACGACGCGCAGCAGGATGCGCAGGCGGCTCGCTCCGTCGATGACGGCGGCCTCGAGGATCTCCTTCGGGAAGGTCGCGAAGACCGACGACAGCAGGTAGGTGCCGAAGGCGCTCTGGATCACCGTGAAGATGATCACGATCGCCAGCTTGGAGTCGTAGAGGCCGATCTCCTTGAACATGTAGTACAGGGGGTAGAGGAGCGCCTCCTGCGGGATGAGGTCGGCGAGCAGGAACAGCAGGAGCATCCACGAGCGGAAGCGCACGTTGCCGATCCCGATGGCGAAGGCGTTCAGCACCGAGACGACGACCGCGAGGATCGCGACGGAGCCGGAGATCAGAATGCTGTTGCCGAGCTTCTCCGGGAAGTTCACCCGGTTCCAGAAGTTGACGATGCCGTCGAAGTAGAGCTCGCGCGGCAGGACGAGGGGGCCCGAGCTGTTGTAGTCCTCGGGCGACTTGAACGAGTTGATCAGGATGATGACGAACGGGATCGCGATGAGGACCGCGATCGCGCAGGCCAGGACGAGCCAGAGCCAGTCACCGGGCGTCCGACGGGCTCCGGAGGCGCGGCGTCGCGGTCCTGCGGGCGTGATCGGGAGGGGGGTGGTGCCCTCGTCGGCCGGAGTGGCGGGAGCGATCGTGGACATCAGCGCTCGCTTTCTGCGTTTTCGAAGCGGGCCTGGAAGCGGAGGAACACCATCGCCACGATGACGACGACGATCGTCAGAGCGGTCGCGATCGTCGCTCCGTAGCCGACCTGCTGGCTCTGGAAGAACTGGATGTAGGAGTAGTAGCTGGGAACGATCGTCGAGGTCCCCGGACCGCCGCCGGTCAGGGCGTAGATGGGGCCGAAGACCTTGAGGGCGGCGATCGTGCAGGTCAGCGTCACGACGAAGATCTCGGGGCGGATCGCGCTGATCGTGATGAAGCGGAAGCGCTGGTACCAGTTCGCGCCGTCGAGCTCCGCCGCCTCGTACATCTCCGGGTCGACCCGCTGCAGCGCGGCCATGAAGATCACGACGGGGTAGCCGAGCTGCACCCAGACCATCACGAACATGATCGAGAGCAGGGCGGTGTCGGGGCTGCCCAGCCAGTTCCGCTGCAGGTCGCCGAGGCCGATGCCCTGGAGGACCGTGTTCAGCGCACCGTTCTCGGGCCGGAGGATCCAGCCGATGACGATCGCCGCGATGGCGACCGGGAGGATCTGGGGGAGGTAGTAGGTCGCGCGGAGGAAGCTCGCGACGCGGCCGCCGAACTTGCGGCCGATCACGTCGAAGAGCAGTGCCGCCAGCACCAGGCCGAGCAGGGTCGGCACGATGACCATCGCGACGATCATGGCGATCGAGTTGCGGAACGAGGTCCAGAACTTGGCGTCCTGGGAGAGCTCGATCCAGTTCGCGAGCCCGATGAACTCCGGCGGGCGGATGCCGCGCCAGTCGGTGAAGCTCAGGTAGACGTTCCACAGCAGCGGAACGAGGATGATCGCGGTGAACAGGACCAGCCCGGGGATCAGGTAGAACCAGAAGCCGGCGGATCCGATTCCGGGGATGGCGCTGCGGCCATCAGATCGCCGGGTGCGTCGCACCGCGGGAAGCGTCGTTGCCATGGAAGTCCTTTCGCAGGGGGCGGCAGCAGCCGCCCCTCCCCTGGGTCGGGTCGTGGAGGAGGGACGGGAGGCGGGACTGATCGGTCGCCGCCTCCCATCCCGGCATCGGCCGGTACCGGCGCTCGGGCGAGAGCGGTGTCAGCCTGTGGCCGGCGTCAGCCGGTGATGTCGGCGACGCCGTCCTCGTACTCGGTGCCGAGCTGCTCGAGAGCAGCGTCGGGCGTGAGGGTGCCGTTCACGATCTCCTGGGTCGCGCCGACGAGCTGGTCGTAGAAGTTCGGCGTGGGCCAGTCGGGGTAGAACGCGAGACCATCGCGCTCGACGATCGAGTTGAAGTCGGTGATGAGCTTCTTCGACTTCTCGTCGGTGATGTCGTCGGGGTTCGCCGCGACGGGGATCGAGCCGTTGTTGCCGATCATGGCCTGGATCTCAGGGCGCATCGTGATGTCGATGAACTCGTAGGCGAGGTCCTTGTTCGCCGCGCGCTCGGGGACGACCCAGATGTTGCCGGACGAGCCGGGAACCAGCTCGGAGCCCGGGAACAGGAAGGTGTCCCAGTCGAACGTCGCCTCGTTGAGGACGCGTCCGGCCCACCACGAGCCGGACACCATCATCGGGTACTCGCCGCCGGCCATGAACGCGACGCCCATGTCCTCGGCCTTGAGACCGGTCGCGTTGGTCGAGATCCAGCCGTTGTCCGTGTACTCCTTGAGCTTGTCCGCCGCGTAGGCGAGCGGGCCGCTCGTCCAGTCGACCGGGTTCTCGTAGAGCTGGTAGTCGTTCACGAACTGGCGGTCGGCCTCGGAGAGGGCGAGCTGGTAGAAGAGCTGCCCGAGCGGGTATTCGGCACCGGCCTCGGCGAGCGGGGTGATGCCCTTCGAGACGAAGGTGTCCATCGCCGCCTCGAACTCCTCGTAGGTCGTCGGGACAGCGACGCCGTTCTCGGCGAACATCTCGGTGTTGTAATACACGGTCACGTACTCGCCGTAGTTGGGGACGCCGACCCAGGGCCCGGAGCCCATGATGCCGTTCTCGTCGTAGCGCGCCGTGGTCTGCAGCGAGGGAGCCAGCAGGTCGTCCCAGCCCTTCTCCTCGACGGCGTCGGTGATGTCGGCGAGCAGGCCCTGGCTCGCGAGGAGGCCGGCCGTCGCGTTGCCCTTCGGCGACTCCATCACGTCGGGGGCCTCGTCGGAGTTGAGGACCTGGCTCGCGGTGGAGCGGATCTGCTCGAAGCTCTTGTCCTCGTACTCGACAGTGGCTCCGGTCTCCTCCTCGAAGATCTCGATCGCCCTCTCCCAGGCGAGTCCGACATCGCTGTCGGTGCCCTCGAAGTGCCAGAGCTTCAGGGTGTCGGGGTCCGACGATGCGCCGGCAGAGCAGCCGGTGAGCAGTGCCGCCGAGACGGCGAATGCGGTGATGGCGCTGAGGCCACGGGTGATTCTCATGGTTCTACCTCTCTGTAAAACAGTGCTGTGGTGAGGGATCGCGGTGATCCGGTCGGTGCGGTGCGGAGTTCCCCACGTCACAGAGTCGAAGCGTTTCGACAGTGGAGAGGGGCGAGCGGGTCGGAGGGTGCGGTGGGCGGGGAGGGGTCAGGCGCCGACTGCGGCGACGGAGCCGCGGTCGACGTACACAGGCGCAAGGAGCGTCACGCCGTGTTCGTCGCTGCCGCGCACGAGGCGCAGCACGTTCTCGACGGCGATGCGGCACATGTCGTCGAGTGGCAAGGGGATGGAGCTGAGCGGGACCTCGAGCAGATCGGTCGCGTAGCTGGCGCACGCAGCGAAGACGGACAGGTCGCCCGGGACGTCGAGCTCGAGCTGACGGATCCGGCCGAGCACCGCCTCCACGACGGGCTCGTTGCAGTGGAAGACGAGTGCGGTCATGCCGGGGAGGGTCTCGCGCAGCTCGTCGAACGCGTCCTGCGCGGGGATCCGGCCGATCTCGGGCCAGACGCGGGCGATCTCGACACCGTGCGCCGCCGAGGCAGCCTCCACTCCGTCGTTGAAGCGGCGGATGAAGTTGGTCTCGCGATCGAGGTAGGAGTGCGGGTGGCCGATGATGCCGATCGACCGGTGCCCCAGCGCGGCGAGCGACTCGACGGTGGTGAAGCCGGCCTGCTCGAAGTCGAGGTCGACGCACGACATCGCACCGCCGTTGCGGGGCACGCCAATGAAGGAGGCGGGAAGCGACAGCGCATCGACCAGGTCGACGCGCTCGTCGACCTCGTTGACGCCCATCACCACGACCGCGTCGACGAGGGAGCTGGAGGCCACGCGGCGGATCCCGCTGACCTCGTCGTCGGTGGCGAGCAGGAGGACGTCGTAGTCGTTCTTGCGTGCCGTCTCGACGACAGCCGTCACGAAGCGCATGTGCGTCGGGAGGTGGCCGTCCTCGTGCAGCGGCGCCGACAGGGCGAGGATGTGGGTCCGCGCTCCGGCGAGCATCCGCGCCCCGGCGTGCGGCCGGTAGCCGAGCTCGCGCACCGCGTCGTCGACCCGCTGGCGCGTGGTGGCCGCGATCGAGCGCTTGCCCGAGAGTGCGTAGGAGACGGTGCTGATCGACACTCCGGCAGCGCGAGCGACGTCGTGGATGGTCGCCATCGTTCCTCCTGCCGGACCTCGTCGTCGGACCCCTCCGACGCTCGAAACGCTTCGACGGGGCTGTGCTGAGCACTGTACGCAGAGTCGAAGCGCTTCCGCAACAGGTTTGTCGCGGCCCCCGACATATCGGGCGCCCGGCGAGGCCTCCACCCTCGATCCGCATTGCGCGAGACCCGCGCTCCCGATATGTTGGCCGCAACAACAATTCGGCGACGTCGCCGGAAAGGATCGGATCCATGTCCCTGACCCCCACCCGCGCCGACAAGTTCTCGTTCGGCCTCTGGACCATCGGCTACAACGGCACGGACCCCTTCGGCGGCCCGACCCGCGAGCCCCTCGATGTGGTGCACGCCGTCGAGAAGCTCGACGAGCTCGGCGCCTACGGCCTCACCTTCCACGACGACGACCTCTTCGCGTTCGGCTCGACCGACGCCGAGCGCCAGACCCAGATCGACCGCCTCACGGGCGCGCTCGAGTCGACCGGCCTCGTCGTGCCGATGGTCACCACCAACCTCTTCAGCGCCCCGGTCTTCAAGGACGGCGGATTCACCTCCAACGACCGCGACGTCCGCCGCTTCGCGCTGCGCAAGGTCCTCCGCAACATCGACCTCGCCGCCGAGCTGGGCGCCCAGACCTTCGTCATGTGGGGCGGCCGCGAGGGCGCCGAGTACGACTCCGCCAAGGACATCCGCGCCGCCCTCGAGCGCTACCGCGAGGCCGTCAACCTGCTCGGCGACTACGTCACCGACAAGGGCTACGACATCCGCTTCGCCATCGAGCCCAAGCCCAACGAGCCCCGCGGCGACATCCTCCTGCCGACCCTCGGTCACGCGATCGCGTTCATCGACTCGCTCGAGCGCCCCGAGCTCGTGGGCGTGAACCCCGAGGTCGGCCACGAGCAGATGGCGGGCCTGAACTTCACCGCCGGCATCGCCCAGGCGCTGTACCACGGCAAGCTCTTCCACATCGACCTCAACGGCCAGCGCGGCATCAAGTACGACCAGGACCTCGTCTTCGGCCACGGCGACCTGCACAACGCGTTCTCGCTCGTCGACCTCCTCGAGAACGGCGGCCCCGGCGGAGTCCCCTCCTACGACGGCCCGCGCCACTTCGACTACAAGCCCTCGCGCACCGAGGACGAGACCGGAGTCTGGGACTCGGCCGCCGCGAACATGCGCACCTACCTGCTGCTGAAGGAGCGCGCCGCGGCCTTCCGCGCCGACCCCGAGGTGCAGGAGGCGCTCGCCGCCGCGAAGGTCGCCGAGCTGCAGACCCCGACGCTGAACGAGGGCGAGTCGTACGACGACCTTCTCGCCGACACCGCGTCGTACGAGTCGTTCGACGCCGACGCCTACCTCGGCGGCAAGGGCTTCGGCTTCGTGCGCCTGCAGCAGCTCGCGACCGAGCACCTGCTCGGCGCCCGCTGACCCGCCCGGCACTCCCCTGACGGACGAGACCCCCTGCCCTCCGGCACGGGGTCTCGTCCGTTCCCTCGTACCCCCACGAACACGCATCCCGCCGCTGCGGGAGGAACGGACACGGCGATGACGCTGGTCGCAGGAGTCGACTCGTCGACCCAGAGCTGCAAGGTGGTCGTCCGCGACCTCGAGAGCGGAGCGGTGGTCCGCACCGGCCGCGCGAGCCACCCCGACGGCACCGAGGTGCACCCCTCGGCCTGGTGGGACGCGCTGACCGAGGCGATCGCGGACGCCGGCGGACTCGACGACGTCGCCGCGATCTCGATCGGCGGGCAGCAGCACGGCATGGTCGTGCTCGACGCCGACGGCGAGGTGATCCGGCCGGCGCTGCTGTGGAACGACACGCGCAGCGCGGGTGCCGCCCAGGCGCTGGTCGCCGAGCTCGGGGCGGAGGAGTGGGCGCGCCGCACGGGCACGGTCCCGGTCGCCTCCTTCACGGCCACGAAGCTCCGCTGGCTGCGCGACGCCGAGCCCGAGAACGCGGCCCGCGTCGCGGCGGTCGCCCTCCCCCACGACTGGCTGACCTGGCGCCTGCTGGGCTACGGCCCCGGTGCGCCTCGCGGCGTCGACCTGGACGCTCTGACGACCGACCGCTCGGACGCCTCCGGCACCTCGTACTGGGGCGCCGACGGCTACGACCTCGAGCTGCTCGAGCACGCGCTCGGCCACCGTCCGGCGCTCCCCCGCGTGCTCGGGCCGTCGGAGGAGGCGGGACGGACGTCGGAGGGCCTCGTGGTCGGACCCGGTGCCGGCGACAACGCGGGCGCCGCCCTCGGTCTCGGCGCAGGGCCCGGCGACGTGGTCGTCAGCATCGGCACCAGCGGCACCGTCTTCGCCGTGACCGAGGACCCGGTGCGCGATCCCTCCGGGACCGTCGCCGGCTTCGCGGACGCGAGCGGGAGCTTCCTGCCGCTCGTCGCGACGCTCAACGCCGCCCGGGTGCTCTCCTCGACCGCCGCCCTGCTCGGAGCCGGCTTCGACGAGTTCGCCGACCTGGCGCTGCAGGCCGAGCCGGGCGCCGACGGCCTCGTGCTCGTCCCGTACTTCGAGGGCGAGCGCACCCCGAATCTCCCCGATGCGACGGCGAGCCTGCACGGCATGACCATCGCCTCGACCACGCGCCCGAACCTGGCGCGCGCGGCGATCGAGGGCATGCTCTGCGGACTGGCCGACGGTCTCGACGCGGTGCGCGGCCTCGGAGTGGAGGCGCACCGCATCCTGCTGATCGGCGGAGCCGCGCAGAACCGCGCCGTGCAGCTCGCCGCCTCGCAGGTGTTCGACGTGCCCGTGGTGGTGCCGACTCCCGGCGAGTACGTGGCCGACGGAGCCGCGGTGCAGGCCGCGTGGGCGCTCACGGGCTCGCGCCCGGAGTGGGAGGTCACCTCGGTCGCTGAGCCGGCGGCCGACCACCGCCCGGCGATCCGCGCGCAGTACGCGGCGGCCCGCGCCTGACGCCGTCCGCGAGATGCCACTCCGGTACGCCTTCGACGGCGTGTCGCGAACCGGAGTGGCATCTCGCGGGGGCAGCCGAGGTCAGGACGTCATCGAATCCACGTACTCGCGGTTCTCGTCCATCCAGGCCGCGAGCGCCGCGTCGCGGTCGTCGGCGCCGTCGTTGAACAGCGCGTTCTCAAGCGAGTAGAGCGTCTCGGAGTCCATCCGGAAGTCGCGCATCCAGCTGCTCAGCGTCGGGAAATCGCCCTCGAAGGAGCTCGAGCCGAACGAGTGGATGTCCTCGGCCTCGCCGAGCAGGCCCTTCGGGTCCTCGAGGTCCTTCACCGGGAACGCGTCGTAGGCCCAGTGCGGGCGCCAGAGCGTCACCGCGATGTCCTCGCCGTTCGCCGTCGCGGTCTCGAGCTCCTGCAGCATCGCCGGCGTCGACGACGTCAGGTACTCCATCCCCTCCAGGCCGTACCCGGGGATGACCTCCTCGGTCGTGACGGTGTTCAGCCCCGAGCCCGGCTCGATGCCGATCAGCCGGTTGCCGACGCGTCCGGGTTGGCGGCGAGCTCCTCGAGGGTGTCGATCGGAGCGTCCTCGTTGACCGCGATGGTCAGCTTCGCCTCGTCGTTCCAGGCGCCCAGGTCGACGAGGTCGTCGCCGTACCGCTCGAGGTAGCTGCCGTGCGTGGTCGGCAGCCAGGTGTCCAATGCCAGGTCGTAGCTCCCGGCCGCGAGCCCCGCGAAGCGGGTGCCACGTCGATGTCCGAGAGCTCGACGTCGTAGCCCTGCTCCTCGAGCACGGCACCCCAGAGCGCCGACACGGCGATGCCCTCGTCCCAGCCCTGGAACACCGCCAGGCGCACGTCGGTGCGGTCGCCGTTGTCGACGGAGGCGGTGCTCGCCGGCCCCGCGACGGCCGAGGCGCCGAGGGAGGCCACGACGGCGATCGAGACGGCGGCGACGGCCGAGCGGGTCAGGACCACGGCGCGGCGACTGGCCGCGCGGGCGGCGCGGGCGGGCCAGGGCTTCCCCAGCGCCCCCGTCATCCGGTCGAGCACGATCGCGAGGATCACGACCGAGATCCCCGCCTCGAACCCGAGCGCGACGTCGATCCGGTTCAGGCTCGCGACCACGTCGCCGCCCAGTCCCCCGGCCCCGACGATGCCCGCGATGACCACCATCGAGAGCGACAGCATGATCACCTGGTTCAGACCGGCCAGGATCGACGGCAGCGCGAGCGGCAGCTGGATCTGGCGCAGGATCCGCCACTTCGAGGAGCCGAACGCCTCGCCCGCCTCGACGAGCTCGGGGTCGACTCCGCGGATGCCCAGCTCGGTCAGGCGCACTCCCGGCGCCATCGCGAACACGATGGTCGCGACGATGCCCGGCACGACTCCGACGCGGAAGAAGATCAGCGCCGGGATCAGGTACACGAACGCCGGCATCGTCTGCATCAGATCGAGCACCGGGCGGATGATCGTCGACGCCGTCCGGTTGCGCGCGGCGAGCACGCCCAGCGGCACGCTCAGCGCGATGGCGATCACGGAGGCGACGAGCACCAGCGCGAGCGAGTCCATCGCGTTCTCCCACTGGTCCACGCTCACGACGACCAGCAGTCCGACCGCGGTGCCGATCGCGAGGATCCAGCCGCGCGCGGCGTAGGCGAGCACCGCGAGGAACGCGATGATCACCCAGAAGGGCGGGGTGGCGAGCACGACGTCCACGCCGTCGTAGAGCGCGCCGAAGACGGTCCTGATCAGGTCGAAGACGGGCTGGAAGGTGCTCGTCAGGGCGTCGATGCCGTTCTCGACGGCGTCGCCCAGGGGCAGGCGGATCATCGCACTCCCCCCTCTCTCGCGAGGACGGCGTCGTCGACGGGACCGCCCGTCGCGTGCAGGGTCGCGGTGACGAGATCGGTCGGGATCGTCGCCGGCGGCTCGATCACCGGCTGCTCCCCGGTGTGCGCGCCGATGTTGCCGAGCGCGGCCAGCAGGGTGACCCGCGGGATCGCTCCGAGCAGCCGTCCGCTCGCGTCGACGACGGCGACGGGCAGCTCCGACTCGACGGCGGGCTCGATGATCTCGCTCAGCGCGGTGTCCGGGCCGACCGTGACGACGGCCGAGGTGACGACGGCCGCGAGGTCGACCTCGCTCCGGCGCACCTGCCCCATCACATCGCGGTCGCGGACGGTGCCCAGCAGGCGGCGTCCGGCGCCGACCACGAACGCCGCGGACGTCTGCAGGTCGCGCATCCCGCGCAGCGCGGCGCGCGGTCCTGCGGCGAGGGTGACGACGGAGCGCGGCGGCTCCATCACCGCGGCGGCGGTGAGCACGCGCGCGCGGTCGACGTCCTGGACGAACTGGGCGACGTAGTCGTTCGCCGGGTCGGTGAGGATCTCCTCCGGGGTCCCGATCTGCACGATGCGGCCGTCGCGCATGACCGCGATGCGGTCGCCGAGGAGCATCGCCTCGTTGAGGTCGTGGGTGATGAAGACGATCGTCTTCCCGAGCTCCTGCTGCAGCTCGATCAGCTGCTCCTGCATCTCGCGGCGGATGAGCGGGTCGAGCGCCGAGAACGCCTCGTCCATCAGGACGATGCCGGTGTCGGCCGCGAGCGCGCGGGCGAGGCCGACGCGCTGGCGCATGCCTCCCGAGAGCTCGTCGGGCGTCTTGTCGTGCCAGCCGGCGAGTCCGGCGCGCTCGACGGCGAGCAGTGCGCGCTCGCGCCGCTCCTGGACCGGCACTCCCTGGATCTCGAGCGGGTAGGCGACGTTGTCGAGCACCGTGCGGTGCGGCAGCAGCGCGAAGTGCTGGAACACCATCGAGACGGAGGTGCGGCGCACGCGCCGCAGCTCCGCCTCCGGCACTCCCGTGATGCTGGACCCGTCGATCAGGACCTCGCCCGCCGTCGGCTCCTGCAGGCCGTTAAGCATGCGGATCAACGTCGACTTGCCGGAGCCCGAGAGCCCCATCACCACGAAGATCTCGCCGCGGCGCACGGCGAACGAGGCGTCGATCACCGCCGCGGTCCCGGAGGCGCTGAGGTCGCCCCGGTCGGCTCCCGCCCGCAGACGCCTCACCACCTCGTCCGGACGGCGTCCGAAGACCTTGAACAGCCCTCTCGCTTCGAGGGCGGGGACGGCGAGGTCCTCGAGGACCACTCCGCCCGCGGGCTCGCTGATGTCGTTCTGGTTCTGCTGCACGTACGCTCCGTCGGGGCGCGGGACGGATCCCGCGCTCTCTCATCTCGTGGTGCCGGGTCGGGGCGCGTGGGACTCCCCGGCACGAGCCTCCGCGTGCTGCCCGCCGCGCGTCGCGAGCGGGGGATGGAGGCGTCCGGGGTGTGTCCGAGGCGGCCTCGGGGCCGCCTCCGCTCCCGCTGACCGTACGCTCGCGGCTCGCCGTCACGGAGGACGGGGCGCGGGCGCGGACCGGTTCATCGGGGTCTCGAAGACCGCCGTCCACGGTAGCCGCGGACCCCCGATCCGGCAAATGTCCGACGATTGGAAGAGCGGCGGAACCGCACGGCCCCGTCGGCATCCGCGCAGCAGAACTGCCGGTCAGCAGCGATTTCTCTTCGTTGCGCGATCGTTATCGGAGGAGCCGCGGAAAACCGACCGCCGCTCCGGATCAGGCTGTCGTGTCCCCCGAGGGACCGGAGGGAGCGGCCGCGCCCACCCCGCTCACCGGCTCGCCCTGCCACGACTCGAGGACCCACTCCGAACCGCCGCCGACGAGCACGACGACGCCCGTGTTGTCGAGCAGGTGATCGGCGATGAAGCGCGCATCGAGATCCTTCGAGCGCAGCCCCGCCCAGCAGCGGATCGCCGCTCCGTGGCTGACCAGCGCGACCGTGCCGTGCCCCGACGACTCCGCCTCCGCGACGACGGAGTCGTACCGCGCCGCGAACCCCTCACCCGTCTCGCCGCCGGCCAGCTGCAGGCCCGTCTCGCCGCCGGCCCAGCGGAACACGGTGCCCATGTACTCCTCGACCGCGGCCTCGTCGCCGCGCATCTCGAGACCGGCGGCCGCGATCTCGCAGATCCCGTCGCGCTCGATCGGCTCGAGCCCCAGGGCCGCGGCGAGCGGTGCCGCCGTCTCGTGCGTGCGCCGCATCGTCGAGACGTAGAGCGCGCCGATGCCCTCGCCGGCGAGCGTCTCGGGCAGCAGCTCCGCCTGCGTGCGTCCGAGCTCGGTCAGCCCGGGTCCGGGGATGCGGGTGTCGAGGAGCCCGGCGACGTTCGAGGGCGTCTGGCCGTGGCGGATGAGGATCAGGCGCATCCGTCCACGCTACCCGCCGCGCATCCGGGGAATCCTGGACCGTCGAGGGAGCCCGCCGCACCGGGCGGTCTCGACGATCGAGGGTTCCCTCGGCGCAGGGCCACGGCTCCCGGCCCGCGCGCACCCCCTGTGCCAGAATGACCGGGACCGAAGGGACGCGCCTGTGCCGACACGATCAGGACGCAGCTCCGGAGTGACCCTCCACGACGTCGCGCGCGAAGCCGGAGTCTCGCTCGCCACCGCCTCCCGGTCGCTGAACGGCAGTCAGCGCAAGGTCGCCGAGGAGTACCGCGTCCGCGTGCTCGCGGCAGCGCAGCGCCTGGGCTACTCCCCCAACCTCTCGGCCCAGGCCGTCGCCAAGGGCTCGACCAGCACGGTCGCCCTGATCGTGAGCGACATCGCCGACCCCTACTTCTCGACCATCGCCGCGGGCGTCGCCGGAGCGGCGGAGCAGCTCGGCCTCGTCGTCACGATGGCCGTCACCGGCCGCGACTCCGCTCGGGAGCTCGCCATCGTGCGCGCCCTGCGCGGCGCGCGGCCGCGGGTGATGATCCTGGCGGGCAGCCGCTTCGCCGGCGAGGACGAGCGCGACGCGCTCATCGCCGAGCTCACGTCGTTCGAGGACGCCGGCGGTCGGGTCGTGCTGATCAGCCAGGGCGGCCTGCCGTTCCCGACCGTCGTGCTGGACAACCGCGCGGGTGCGCGAGCGCTCGCCGAGGCCCTCGTCGAGCAGGGCTACCGGCGCTTCGGAGTCGTCTCCGGCAGCCCCGCGATCCTCACGTCGCACGACCGCGTGCAGGGGTTCCGCGAGGGGCTCGAGGCGCACGGCATCGCCCTCGACGACGCCCTCGTCGTCGAGGCGCCGTTCTCGCGCGACGGCGGATTCGACGGCGCCACCCGGTTGATCGCGGAGCACCGCGACGAGATCGACCTCGTCTTCGCGGTGAGCGACGTGATGGCGATGGGCGTCTCCTCCGCCCTGCGCGCGGCCGGGATCGAGCCGGGCGCCGACCTCGGCGTCGCGGGCTTCGACGACATCCCCACGGTGCGCGACGTGCACCCCGCGCTCACCACCGTGGCCGTGCCGCTGCGCGAGCTGGGCGAGCGCTCCCTCGCCGTCGCGCTCGGCGACGACGACGCTCCCGCCGAGCCCGTCGCGACCTCGGTGGTCCTGCGAGCGAGCACTCCGGGGCCCCGAGCGACGTAAGGTGTGCTCACACGCGCCCGCGGACGGGCGGGTCCCGCGCTGACGCGGGCTCGGACGGTCCCTGCGACAGGGCGCCGCCGATCACAGAGAGCCACGGTGCCCCGATGCCGGAAGACAAGCCCGCGCCCCGGGCTCCCAGCATCTACGACGTCGCGCGCGCCGCCGGGGTCTCGCACCAGACCGTCTCGCGCGTCCTGAACGACCACCCGAGCCTGCGCGCCGAGACCAAGCGCCGCGTCCTCGCCGTGATGTCGGAGCTCGACTACCGGCCCAACCTCGCCGCCCGCGCGCTGGTCACCAGCCGCACGCGCACCATCGGCGTGCTGTCCTCGCAGAGCCTCCAGTACGGCCCGGCGTCCAGCATCCAGGCGATCGAGGTCGCCGCGCGCGACGCCGGCTACCTCGTCGTCACCGCCAACGTCGACGGCACCGACGGCGAGTCGATCCAGGCGGGGATCCGCCACCTGCTGAACCAGGCGGTCGAGGGTCTCGTGGTCATCGCGCCCCAGATCCGCGTGTTCGACATCCTCTCGGGAGCCGCGCTGCGGATCCCCCACGTGACCCTGCAGACCTCGGACGACTCCCGCGACGACGCGCTCTACGTCGACCAGATGGCGGGGGCGCGCCTGGCCACCGCGCACCTGATCGACCTCGGGCACACCGAGATCGTGCACCTGGCAGGCCCCCAGGACTGGATCGAGGCGGAGGCGCGGATGCGCGGCTTCCTGGCCGAGCTCGACGACCGCGACATCGCGATGCGGCCGCCGCTCCTGGGCGACTGGAGCGCGGAGCGGGGCCACCGCGTGGGCCTGGAGCTCTCCCGCTTCCTCGACTTCACCGCCGTCTTCGCCGCGAACGACCAGATGGCGCTGGGCCTGCTGAGCGCGTTCCACGAGCGCGGGGTCCGCGTGCCCGAGGACGTCAGCGTGATCGGCTACGACGACATCCCCGAGGCCGCGTTCTACTGGCCGCCGCTCACGAGCGTGCGCCAGGACTTCGCCGAGCTGGGCCGCCGCTGCATGGCGACGCTGCTCAGCCTGATCGAGGGCGAGCGGCCGGACCCGGCGGCGCCCATCGAGCCGCAGCTGGTCGTACGGGGGTCCACCGCGGTACCCCGCACCCTGCGCCCGGTGGGCGTCGCAGAGCGTCCCTCCGGACGTGCCGTTACCGAGTCGCAACTTTCCCGGTGGCACGAAAGCGATCCGCGGGTCTAGCATCACTCCATGTGATCGCTCACATGAGCGCTCACATCCCCGCCCCGCATCCGGGAGCGGCCCCTCCCACTGCATTCAATGACGAAGGAATCACAGTGACCACTATGAAGCGCTCCCTCCTCGCCGGCCTCGCCGGCGGAGCGATGATCCTCTCCCTCGCAGCCTGCTCCAGCGGCGGCGACTCGGGCAGCGGCGACGGCGGCGGCGAAGGCGGACTGGTCGGCGTCGCGATGCCGACGAAGTCCTCCGAGCGCTGGATCGCCGACGGCGACAACGTCAAGTCGCAGCTCGAGGAGGCCGGCTACGAGGTCGACCTGCAGTACGCCGAGGACGACATCCCCACCCAGGTCTCGCAGCTCGAGAACATGATCACCAAGGGCGCCAAGGCCCTGATCATCGCCTCGATCGACGGCACCACCCTCACGAGCGTGCTCGAGGAGGCGGCCGCGAACGACATCCCGGTCATCGCCTACGACCGCCTCATCCGCGACTCGGCCAACGTCGACTACTACGCGACCTTCGACAACTACAAGGTCGGCGTGCAGCAGGCCACCTCGCTCCTCGCGGGCCTGGGCCTGACCGACCTGACCGGAGCCCCCGCCGCCGACGCGCCGGCCGGCCCGTTCAACATCGAGCTGTTCGCCGGAAGCCCCGACGACAACAACGCCACGTTCTTCTTCAACGGCGCGATGGACACCCTCAAGCCCTTCATGGACGACGGCACCCTCGTCGTCAAGAGCGACGAGACCGAGTTCACCACCGTCGCCACGCTGCGCTGGGACCCCGAGGTCGCCCAGAGCCGCATGGAGGACATCCTGACCAAGTCGTACTCCGACGGATCCCAGGTCCAGGGCGTCCTCTCGCCCTACGACGGCCTCAGCCGCGGCATCATCTCGGCCCTGACCGACGCCGGCTACACCGTCGGAACCGACTTCCCGATCATCACCGGCCAGGACGCCGAGCTCGACTCGGTCAAGGCGATCATCTCGGGTGAGCAGTACGCGACCATCTACAAGGACACCCGCGAGCTCGCGGCCGAGGCCGTCACCATGGCGCAGGCCGTCCTCGAGGGCACCGAGCCCGAGGTCAACGACACCGAGACCTACGACAACGGCGAGAAGGTCGTCCCGTCGTACCTGCTCGAGCCCGTCATCGTGACCAAGGACGACATCGAGTCGGTCCTGGTCGACGGCGGCTACTACACCGACGCCGAAATCAACGGCTAGATCGCGAACCTCGGTGGGGTGATCTGCGGCGTTGTCGTCGGTTGCGATACCTCCGGTATCGCGCCCTCCTCCGCCTTGCAGCTCACCCCACCGAGAACCGCGACCGCCCTCCCGGAGGAGGAGCTCCGCGACAGCCCTCCCGGAGGAGGAGCAGCCGCGGACGCCCTCACGGAGAGAGATCACCGTCAGGCCTTCTGAGGAAGAGCCGACGGGGACTTCCTCTCTGCGGGAGGAACGGACGCGTCACTCCTCTTATAGGAGGCGTGGAAGCGAGCGAGGCCTCCCCCGAGGGGCCGTGACCGGATCGGTGCCCGAGAGGGTGCGGGTCGCGAGTCGGTACTGAACGATCCGAGCCGGGTCCCCGAGAGGGGGCCCGGCTCCCTGAAGGAGTGAGGCGTAGTGAGCACCAACATTCTCGAGATGCGCGGGATCACCAAGACGTTCCCGGGTGTCAAAGCGCTGCAGGACGTGACCCTGAACGCCGCGCGCGGCGAGGTGCACGCGATCTGCGGCGAGAACGGCGCCGGCAAGTCGACGCTGATGAAGGTCCTGTCCGGGGTCTACCCGCACGGCACCTACGAGGGCGACATCGTCTTCGAGGGCGACGTGATGCAGTTCGGCAGCATCCGCGACTCGGAGGCCAAGGGCATCGTCATCATCCACCAGGAGCTGGCCCTCAGCCCCTACCTCTCGATCGCCGAGAACATCTTCCTCGGCAACGAGGTCCGCGGATTCGCGGGGCTGATCGACTGGAACAAGACCAACCAGGAGGCGGCCGCGCTGCTCGCCCGGGTGGGTCTGAAGGAGAACCCCACGACGAAGATCCAGGAGATCGGAGTCGGCAAGCAGCAGCTCGTCGAGATCGCCAAGGCGCTCTCCAAGCGGGTCAAGCTGCTCATCCTCGACGAGCCCACCGCGGCGCTCAACGACGAGGACTCGGACCACCTGCTCGACCTGATCCTGCACCTCAAGGAGCAGGGCATCACGTCGCTGATCATCAGCCACAAGCTGAACGAGATCAAGAAGATCGCGGACACCGTGACGGTCATCCGCGACGGCAAGACGATCGAGACGATCGCTCACGACGACGTGACCGAGGACCGGATCATCAAGGACATGGTCGGCCGCGACCTCGACCACCGCTACCCGGACCACACCCCGCACATCGGCGAGGAGATCCTCCGCGTCGTGGACTGGACCGCTCACCACCCGCAGGACCCGACTCGCGTCATGGTCGACAAGGTGAACCTCACGGTGCACCGCGGCGAGATCGTCGGCATCGCCGGCCTCATGGGCGCGGGTCGCACCGAGTTCGCGATGAGCCTCTTCGGCCGCTCCTACGGCAGCCGCATCTCGGGCCAGGTCTTCAAGGCCGGCAAGGAGATCAGGATGCGCAACGTGTCGGAGGCGATCGCCCACGGGCTCGCCTACGCCACGGAGGACCGCAAGCACTACGGCCTCAACCTCATCGACGACATCAAGCGGAACATCTCGCTCGCCTCGCTCGAGAAGGTGTCGAAGGGCGGACTCGTCGACGACAACCGCGAGTTCGAGGTCGCGAACGAGTACCGCGGCAGCATGAACATCAAGTCGCCGACCGTGCTCGCCAAGACCGGCAAGCTCTCGGGCGGCAACCAGCAGAAGGTCGTCCTGTCGAAGTGGATCTACTCCGACCCCGACGTCCTGATCCTC
This sequence comes from Rathayibacter rhapontici, assembly GCF_001995175.1. Taxonomy (GTDB): domain Bacteria; phylum Actinomycetota; class Actinomycetes; order Actinomycetales; family Microbacteriaceae; genus Rathayibacter. The sequence continues at coordinate 38,015 of NZ_MUKN01000014.1, read as the reverse complement.
GACGAGCCCACCCGCGGCATCGACGTGGGAGCGAAGTACGAGATCTACACCATCATCAACAAGCTGGCGGCGGCGGGTAAGGGGATCATCGTCATCTCCTCCGAGCTCCCCGAGCTGCTCGGCATCTGCGACCGCGTCTACGCGCTGTCGGAGGGCCGCATCACGGGCGAGCTGCCCATCGCCGAGGCGACCCCCGAGGCGGTCCTCACCCTCATGACCCAGGAGAAGCAACGATGACCGATCTGCAGAACACCCCGCCCACGGCGGCGGGTGCGCAGGTGAACCCCACCGAGAACGCGTTCACGAAGCGCCTCAGCCACGTGCTGGGCGACCTCGGCAAGAACGGCATCTTCATCGCCCTCATCGTGGTGGTGCTGCTGTTCCAGATCATGACCGAGGGGATCCTTCTGCGCCCGCAGAACATCTCCAACCTGATCGTCCAGAACGGCTACATCCTGATCCTCGCCATCGGCATGGTGATGGTCATCGTGGCCGGGCACATCGACCTGTCGGTCGGCTCGGTCGCCGCGTTCGTCGGAGCCGTCTCGGGCGTCTTCGCCGTCACCATGGGCCTCCCGTGGTGGCTGTCGATCATCCTGTCGCTCGGCATCGGCGCCCTCGTCGGCGCCTGGCAGGGCTTCTGGATCGCGTACGTGGGCATACCCGCGTTCATCGTGACCTTGGCGGGCATGCTGATCTTCCGCGGCCTCGCGCTCGTCGTCCTCGGCAACGCGAACATCGGCTCGTTCCCGATCGAGTACCGCGCGCTGGGCAACGGCTTCCTCACCGACCTGTTCGGCGAGACCGCGCTCGACCCGCTGTCGCTCGGCGTCGGCGCGCTGGCGATCATCGCGTTCACCGTGCAGTCGCTGCGCACCCGCCGCGGCCGCCAGAAGTACAACCAGAGCGTCGAGCCGGGCGTCTGGTTCGTCACCAAGCTCGTCCTCGTCGCGCTCGTCATCGGCGCCTTCGCCTTCGCGCTCTCCACCTTCAAGGGCATCCCGGTGACCCTGATCGTGCTGGCCGTGCTCGTGCTGGTCTACGGCGTCGTGATGAACCGCTCGGTCTTCGGCCGCCACGTCTACGCGATCGGCGGCAACCTGCACGCCGCGGAGCTGTCGGGCATCAAGACCCGCAACGTGACCTTCTGGCTGTTCGTCAACATGGGCGTCCTCGCTGCGCTCGCCGGACTCGTCTTCACCGCCCGCCTGAACCTCGCCGGCCCCAAGGCCGGAGACGGCTTCGAGCTCGAGGCCATCTCGGCCGCCTTCATCGGCGGCGCGGCGGTCCAGGGCGGCGTCGGCACCATCGGCGGCGCGATCCTCGGTGGTCTGATCATCGGCGTCCTGAACAACGGCATGTCGATCATGGGCATCGGCATCGAGTGGCAGCAGGCGGTCAAGGGCCTCGTGCTCCTGCTCGCGGTCGCCTTCGACGTCTACAACAAGCGCCGCGCAGGCGGACGCTGATCGGAGTCCCGTGCCCGACTGGTCGCGGTTCCTCCCGCTGAGCGCTCGGCCCGACGTCGACGAGTCGGGGGTCAGCAACGACTGGCGCCCCCTCGTCGCCGATCGGCTCGATCGCCTCGCGGTACTGGCCGCCTCCCCCTCCTTCCTGGAGGAGGAGGCGGCCGGTGCCGTCTCCGCCCCGTCCGCCTCTCCTCCCTCCGCCGCCGCCGTGCTCGGCGAGCTCGTCGTGCGGCTCTCGAGCAGCACCGGCCAGCGCCTCGCCACCCGCGTCGGCGCTCGGGAGGCGAGCACCCCTCCCCCGGCCGAGGAGATCCCCCGTGCTCTCGCGGCGCTCGCGTCGGCGCGGCGCTCCGGCTCCGGCTCCCGCGGCGTGGCCGACCTGGTCGACGTCGTCCGGGTCGAGCTGAGCCTCGTCACCGGTGTCGACCTGCCGCCCCGCGTCTCGGGCGCGATCGCGATGGAGCGGATGCAGCGCGCGCCGCTCCCGATCCGCGCCGCGATCCGCGGCCGCTCGCTCGTCGCGACCGACGCGGGCTGGGAGCTGGGCCTCGGCCCGGCCGTCCGCGCGCCGGCCGAGGTGCTGCTGCGCTTCCTCCTCGGGCTCGGTCCGTTCCCGGACGCACCGCCTGCCGACGCGTAGGGCGGAGCCGTCCGCCCCTCGCCGCGAACTCCCCCGTACGATCTGCAGGCCTCCGCACGATCTGCAGGCCCGCGCACGATCTGCAGGGGACTGTGCGATTCGCAGGGCAGTGTTCGATCTGCAGGGGATGTGCGCCCGGCGCTAGGGCGTCAAGCGGAGGAATCCGCTTGCCGGCCCGGATCCCCTGCGAATCGTGCACCCTTCCTCTCCGGTCTCGCGCCTTGCTCCAGCGGGCCCGGAGGGAGGGGTTGTCCGATCTGCAGGGCAGTGTCCGATCTGCAGGAGATCTGCGCCCCGCGCGGCGGTCTCAAGCGGAGGAATCCGCTTGCCGGCCCGGATCCCCTGCAGATCGTGCACCGTCCCTCCCGTCTCGCGGCTCATTCCGGCAGGCCCGAAGGGATTGCACGGTCTGCGGGCCTCCGCACGGTCTGCAGGGGAATGTGCGGTCTGCAGGGGATGTGCGCTCGGCGCGACGGCAGCAGGCGGAGGAATCCGTTTGCCGGCCCGGATCCCCTGCACATCGTGCACCGACCGCTCCGAGCCCGCACACGGCCGACCTCCGGCCCGGAGACCAGGACGTCGGACCGCGCCCGTAGCATCGGGGCATGAACCGCTCGCTGCCGAGAAGCTCACCGTCCGCCCGCGGAGTGGACGCCGCCGGCGTCCTCGCGCTCATCGACTCCCTCGAGGAGGCGCCCGGCATCGAGCTGCACGGGCTCGTGCTGGTGCGCGGCGGCAGCGTCGTCGCCGAGGGCTGGTGGGCGCCCTACTCGGCCGAGCGGCTGCACCTGCTCTACTCCTACTCGAAGAGCTTCACGGCGACGGCGGTCGGCCTGGCCGTCGCCGAGGGGCTCGTCGACCTCGACGCCACCGTGCTCTCGTACTTCCCCGAGCTCGACGCCCAGGTGACGGATCCGCGCTCGCGCGCGATCCGCGTGCGCCACGTGCTCGCGATGGCCAGCGGGCACCGCGAGGAGACGATCGACCGCGCGCGGGCGATCGATCCGGTCGACATGGTCCGGGGCTTCCTCCTGGTGCCGCCCGACGAGGAGCCGGGCGGGCTCTTCGCCTACAACCAGCCGTGCACCTTCGCGGCGGCCGCGATCGTGCAGCGGGTGAGCGGCGAGTCGCTGGTCGACTTCCTCCGGCCGCGGCTGCTGGATCCGCTGGGGATCGGCGAGGTCGCCTGGCTGCGCGACGCCTCCGGTCGCGAGATCGGCTACAGCGGGCTGCACGCCACGACCGAGGCCGCTGCGGCGCTCGGACTGCTCTACCTGCAGGAGGGGCGCTGGGACTCGGAGCAGCTGCTGCAGCCCGAGTGGGTGGCGGAGGCCTCGACCGCGCAGGTCCCGACCTCGCAGGAGGAGAGCGCCGACTGGAGCGGGGGCTACGGGTTCCAGTTCTGGCGCTCGACGCACGGCTACCGGGCCGACGGCGCCTACGGGCAGTTCGGCCTCGTGCTGCCCGAGCACGACGCGGTGCTCGCGATCACCGGGCAGACGACCGGCACCGAGGGCCTGCTCGCGCGGGTGTGGGAGCACCTGCTGCCGGCGCTCCTGCCGGAGGGCGCCGTCGCCCCGACCGGGGCGGAGGAGGCGCTCGCGACGCGCCTCGGCGCTCTCGGCCTCCCTCCGCTCGCCCCTGCCGCCGTCGACGTCGCGCCCGGCCGCTACCGGCCGTCGCACTCGGACGTCCTCTCGCTGACCGGCCTCGAGCTCTCGGTCGAGGCGCGGGCTGGACGCTCGCGCTGATCGAGGGCGAGGACCGGCTGCTCGTCGCACCGGGATCCGGGGAGTGGACGACGACGGACGTCCTCGCGGCGAGCGCCGGCCGCGGCAGCGACGGCGGGCTGCTCGTCGACGTGCTGTTCCTCGAGACGCCGCACCGGCTGCACCTCGTGCTCGACGCCGACGCCGCGACGTTCACCGCGCGCTGGGCGACGGAGCCGCTGCACGGCGGTCCCCTGCGCGAGCTCCGCGCGCCGCGCTGAGGTCGAGAGGGACCGACTCCCCCCCCTCGTGCGTGTTGACGTCGCCATGTACGGTGGAACGCAGGAATGTTTGCGTGAACACCCGTGAAGTCCCCGTGCAAAGGAGCACAGCATGACGTCTCGAATCAGACCGTTCGGATGGGCGGTGACGGCACTCGTCGTCACCGGTCTCCTGGGAGCAGGAGCGCCCGCCGTCGCGGCGCCGCTCGCGAGCGCGGTGGTGACCGATCCCGCCGACGGAGTGCCGCGCGCGGATCCGCCGCCCGTGTACGACTCCTTCCCCGCGATCCAGGATCCGGGCCGGAGCGCGGCCGGCTACTTCCAGCCGAGCTGGTACGACACCGACGGACGCCACATCCAGGCGCACGGCGGGCAGATCGTCACGGTGCAGGAGGACGGCGCCGACGTGCACTACTGGTACGGCGAGGACCGCACGAAGGGCTACTACAACTCCCCCGGAGTCGCCGTGTACCGCTCGACCGACGGGATGAACTGGGAGAACCGCGGCACGGCGCTGCGCAGCGTCCAGGCACCCGAGGAGCTCGAGCAGCCCTACTTCGACGCCCTCTACGACACCGTCGACGACCAGGGAGTGCCGCGCGCCGACCGCATCGCCGAGATCGACTACCACCTCGACACGAACCAGACCTCGCCCAACACCGCGATCTTCGAGCGCCCGAAGGTGCTCTACAACGAGGCGAACGACCAGTGGGTGATGTGGTGGCACTCCGACGGCCGCATCACGCCGGGCGGCAGCACCTACGCGCGCTCGATGGCCGCGGTCGCGGTGTCGGACAGCCCGACCGGTCCGTTCACGATGACCGGCGCCTACCGCCTCTACAACCGCACCGACTACAAGGCGTGCATCTCGGCTGCCGTGCCGGGTCAGGCCCGCGACATGACCGTCTTCCAGGACGAGGACGGCACCGCGTACATCTCCTACTCCTCCGAGGAGAACCGGAGCCTGTACATCGCCAAGCTCGACGCCGACTACACGAACGTCGAGCGCACGACGACCACGGACACCCTGGACGCGAACCAGTACTCGGCCGACGGGCGGTACCCGTACGTCTTCGCCGACGGGACCCCCGGCGCTCCGGTGCGCGGGACCGACTTCCAGATCGTGAAGGAGTGCGGCGTGCTCGAGGCGCCCGCGATCTTCGCCGAGGGCGGGAAGTACTACACGCTCGCCTCGGGCGCGACCGGATGGGCGCCGAACCCGCAGACCTACTACACGGCCGACAGCGTGCTCGGGCCGTGGATCCGCGGCGTCCAGGCCGGCGACCCCTACGAGAACGTGCCGTACAACCAGATCCCCGAGGGCGGCGACGGCCTCCTCTCGGTCGGCGACGGCCGCAAGACCACCTTCGGCTCGCAGTCGACGGACGTCCTGACCCTCGGCGCCGGGAAGCACGTGTACATGGGCGACCGGTGGAACGACGGCGCCGCCGACTCGAACTACGTCTGGCTGCCGATGACCATCGGCGAGAACGGGCGCCTCGAGATGCGCAATCCCGCCGTCGAGGACCCGGCGCGCTGGGCCGACGGCTGGGACGCGTCCTACTGGGACGACAAGGGCGTCGGAGCCGGCCTCTGGTCGGTCGTCGACGACCGCCTCCCCGACACCGTCACCCGCGCGGCCGACATCGGCGCGAAGCTGCCTGCGACGGTCTCGGTCCGCTCCCCCGGCGGCACGCGCGACGTGGCCGTCGAGTGGGAGCCGACGGGGCCCAACGTCCTGGGCACCCTCCGCGTCACGGGAGTGCTGGCCGGCGACGCCGAGTACTCGGACGGGCGCCGCTTCACCCGCACCATCGAGGTGGCCGAGCCCGGGATCGCGAACCTCGCGCGCCTGGCGACCGTGACGACGACGAGCCGGTCGGACCTCGCTCCGAAGCTCGTCGACGGCGACCTGAAGGGCAAGGGCTGGGACGACTGGACCTCCACCGGGTACCCGCGCGACAGCCGCCTGACCTTCACCTGGGGCTCGCCGCAGGACCTCGACTCGCTCACCGTGCACACCTACAAGGACGGCGCGGCGAGCTGGCCCTCGCGGATCGAGGTCGAGTACCAGGTCGACGGCGCCTGGCGCACGTCGACCGTCGCGGCGACCCTGACCCAGGTCGCGACCGACGCGGCTCCGACCGTGGCGCTGGATCTCTCGTCCCTCCCCGACACCGCGGCCGTGCGCCTGCACCTCACCAGTGCGGCGAACACCTGGCAGTCCATCTCGGAGGTCGAGATCTGGGGCGACGCGCCCCCGGTCAACCTGTGCCGGATGCCGGGCTCGAGCGTGAGCGCGTCGTTCAGCCAGACGGAGTGGGCGACCCTGCCCGCGGCGAACGCCTGCGACGGGAACGCGGCGACCGCCTGGTCGACGTGGTCGAGTGCACCGCTGCGGAGCAGCGCCGACTTCACGCTGACCACCGCGGCGTCCCACCGCGTCGACCGGGTGACGTTCACCAACATCGAGGGCACGATCGCCTCGGCGAGCGTGGCGTACCGCGGGACGGACGGCGTGTGGCGCCCGACCACCGCGCAGACCGCTCCGGTCGCGGCGAACGGGGCGGCCACCACGCTGACGTTCGGCGCGGTCGCGGCGACGGGGCTGCGGATCACCTTCGCGACTCCGGACTCGTTCGTGAAGATCACCGAGATCGTGGTGCCGGAGGCCGCCGCGCCGGCGGTCGTCGCCCCTGTCAGCGTCACCAGCCGCTGCGTCGCGAAGAAGGCGGTCCTGACGGTCACCACGGCGAACGGCTCGGCGATGCCGATCGACGTGACCGTCCGCTCCGCCTACGGCGAGAAGGCGTTCACCCAGGTCGCCGTCGGAGCGAACGCGACCCACGCGTTCTCGACGCGCCAAGCCACCGCACCGGCCGGTCAGGTGGTCGTGACCGCGGTCGGCGGCGGTCAGACGCTCGAGCAGACCGTCGCCTACCCGGCGCGGAGCTGCTGAGCCGGGCACGTGCACAGGGAGCCCCGGTCGGGTGGACGTCGTCCCCCGACCGGGGCTCCCGTGCGTTCCGGTGCGATCGGCGTGCACCGGACGAGGGGTCTCGGAGACGACCTCCGCGCTGGTACGAAGGACTCGCCGCTCGCAGTGCCGCTCGGCAGAACCAGGAACCACGCGTGATCCGCTCCGCCCGCACGGCCGCCCTCGCCGCCGCCGCCCCGACCGCCGGCCTGGTGCTGGCGCTCCTCTTCGCCACTGCCGCGGCCGCTCCGGAGGCCGCGCCGCAGACCCCCGAGACGGCCGTGGCCGAGCCGTCCCGACCCCGACCGCCGCCCCGACGGCGACGCCGGGCGCGATCGAGCCGACCCGGAGCAAGCGCTCGGGCTCGGCCGACGCCGTCGGCGGCGTCTCGGCGGAGCGCCTCGAGGTCGCCGGCCCCGAGGAGGGCCCGGGTCCGCAGGGGTCCGCGCCGCAGGGATCCGCGCCGCTGCCCTCCGACGCGCCGGCCCCCCTCCCCTCCTCCGCTGCGCCGGAACCCGAGGAGCAGTCGTCGGGCGGAGTGGACGTCGGCGTCGCGATCGATCCCCCGGTCGACGGCGGCGCACTGACCATGACCGTCGCGGGCGACGCGGCCGCGCTGGTCGAGTCCGGCTCGACCGCCAGCGTGCGCCGCTTCCTCGGAACGCTGCCGACCGTCACGGTGCGCGACACCCGCGATCCCGCCGCGGTCCCGGAGGGAGCGGACTGGTCCGTGCTCGGCACCGCCGCCGATCTCGCGGGCGAGGACGGGCAGCCGGCGCTCGGGGTCGAGCACCTGGGCTGGGCGCCCCGCCTGCTCGAGGGCGAGGGACCCGTCGTCGCCGGGCCGGCCACCCGGACCGCGCTCGACGGCGGTCCGGAGGGCTCCCGCGCGGGCCTCGTCTCGGCCCCGCTGCTCGCGCTGGCCGACGGCGCCTCCGCGCGGCCCGGACGGTGGACCGCGGACGCCGAGCTGGTGCTGCGCACCGCGGCGTCCGTCCGCCCGGGCGGCTACGCCTCCGTCGTCACCCTCTCGCTCTTCGAGTGAGCGCGGCTCGCCGCCGCCCGTGATCGAGTCGTAGGCTGATCCGACCGCTGCAGGCGGATCGGTCACGATCGATCCGCTTCGATCACACTCGAGCACTCGGGACGAGACATGTCGACGACGACCGCCCAGCCCTTCACCGGCCCCCTCCGCCGCCGCTTCGGCGCCGCCCTCGAAGCGCAGGCACTGGTCCCCCTCCTGGCCGCCGCCCGACTCCCCCTGGGGTCGCTCGAGCACGGGCCGACCCTCGAGGCGCTGCGGCACCGTGCTGAGGAGGACCTCGGCACGCCCTGGCCGCAGCCGCTGCTCTCGCACTCCGCGCGCTACGCCCGCGACGGCAACCGGACCGACTACGAGGGCCGCGTCGGCGAGCGCCAGCGCCGCCTCACCCGCGCCGCGGTGCTCGCGGCGGCCACCGGCGAGCAGGACTGGCTCGACGAGACGGCCGACGGCGTGCAGCTGCTGTGCGAGCAGAGCAGCTGGAGCTGGGCGGCGCACGACGACGCGCTGCCCCTGCTCGGCCGGGTCGTCCCTCCGATCGACCGCCCCTACCTGGACCTCGGGGCGGGCGAGGTGGTCGGGCAGCTGGCGTGGATCGACGCCCTGCTCGGCGAGGCGCTCGCCCGACGGGCCCCGGGCCTGCGCGAGCGGATGCGCGCCGAGACACGCGCGCGCGTGATCCGGCCGTTCCTCGACCGGCGGGACTGGCACTGGCTCGGGCTCGACGGCGACGTGCACAACTGGAACCCCTGGATCCACGGCAACGTGCTGCTCGCCGCCGTCGCGCTCGTCGACGACCCGGAGGAGCGGGCCGACGTCGTCGCGCTGGTGCTCGAGGGGCTCGACCGGTTCCTCGACTCGCTGCCGGCGGACGGCGCGATCGACGAGGGGTTCGCCTACTGGTGGAACGGCGCCGGTCGCGCCCTCGAGACCCTGGAGCTGCTCGCCGAGGCGACCGACGGCGTCCTCGACGCCTCCGAGCTGCCCGTCGTGCGGCAGGCCGTGCGGTTCCCCCACCGGATGCACCTCGGCGGTGCGTGGTACGCGAACGTCGCCGACGGGCCGGCGCGCGCCTCCGACACCCTGCCCTGGCACGTGCTGCACCGCTGGGGTCGGCGGATCGGCGACCGGGACGTGATCGCGCACGCGGCCGCGCAGCGCCGGCCGGCCGAGCCGCTGGCCGATCCGGCGGCCGGACTCGGGCGCCTCGTCCGCGCCCTCTTAGACCGGCAGTGGATCGCGGCGGAGCCGGGGCCCGCGCCGCTCGTCTCCCCCACCTGGCTGCCGTCGGTGCAGGTCCTCCTGACGCGCGAGCACCCCGGCGGCGTCGAGGGGCTCGGCCTCGTCGTCAAGGGCGGGCACAACGGCGAGCACCACAACCACCTCGACGTCGGCAGCGTGATCGTGGCGCTGGACGGCGTGCCCGTGCTCGTCGACGCGGGCCAGCCGACGTACACGTCGCAGACCTTCGGCCCCGAGCGCTACGGGATCCGCGCGATGCAGAGCCGGTGGCACTCCGCTCCCGCACCGTGGGGACTCGAGCAGGGGGTCGGCCGCGGCTACGGCGCGTCCGACGTCTCGTCGGGGCCGGCCGGGCTGCTGCTCGAGCTCGCCACCGCCTACCCTCTGCCGGCCGGATCGAGCCTGAGACGCCGAGCCCGGCGCGACGGGGCGCAGGTGCTCGTGGAGGACGAGTGGCGCCTGCCGCGCCCCGCGACCGCCGAGGTCGACGGTGTCGCCGTGCACCTGCTGATCGCGGGCCGGGTGGACCTGCGGGACGGCGCCGCGGTCGTGACTCCGCTCGAGGGGACGCGGCGGCTGAGGCTGGAGTGGACCCCTGCAGAGGCGGAGACCGAGGAGTGGCTGCTCGAGGACCCGCTGCTGGAGGCGAGCTGGGGGGAGCGGCTGACCCGGCTCACGCTGACCGTGCCCTCCAGCGGTCCGGAGGTCTTCGAGGGCTCGCTGCTCGTCACGGCGTCGGTGGCCTGAGCGCTCGGGACGGCCGCCCGGGTCGGGACGGACGTTCGGCGTCACCGGTCGGGAATGCGCTTGCCCCCGGTCGACCCGCGGTCCTACACTCTGGTAAACGCTTTCCGCCCGGCCCGTCGGCCGATCGGGGCACCGCACAGCAGAAGGGCCTCCCGTGTCAGAGTCGACCACCCCCGCCACCACCTCCGCCGAACCGCGGACCCTCGGCATCATCATGAACGGCGTCTCGGGCCGCATGGGATACCGCCAGCACCTCGTCCGCTCGATCCTCGCGATCCGCGAGCAGGGCGGCGTGCTGCTCTCGGACGGCACCCGCGTGCAGCTCGAGCCGCTGCTCGTCGGCCGCAGCGAGGCCAAGCTCGCCGAGCTCGCCGCGAAGCACGGCCTGCAGCACTGGACGACCGACCTCGATGCCGCGCTGGCCGACCCGAAGTGGCAGATCTACGCCGACTTCCTGGTCACCAAGGCCCGCGTCCCCGCGCTGAAGAAGGCCATCGCCGCCGGCAAGGACATCTACACCGAGAAGCCCACCGCCGAGAGCTACGCCGAGGCGCTCGAGATCGCCGAGCTGGCCAAGGAGGCCGGCATCAAGAACGGCGTCGTGCACGACAAGCTCTACCTGCCCGGTCTGCAGAAGCTCAAGCGCCTGATCGACTCCGGCTTCTTCGGCCGCATCCTCTCGGTCCGCGGCGAGTTCGGCTACTGGGTCTTCGAGGGCGACTGGCAGGACGCCCAGCGCCCCAGCTGGAACTACCGCAAGGAGGACGGCGGCGGCATCATCGTCGACATGTTCCCGCACTGGAACTACGTGCTCGAGAACCTGTTCGGCGCCGTCGAGGGCGTCTACGCCAAGGCCGCGACCCACATCCCGGTGCGCGTGGACGAGAACGGCGACGAGTACACCGCCACCGCCGACGACGCGGCCTACGCGATCTTCGACGTCGCGGGCGGCGCGACCGTGCAGCTGAACTCCTCCTGGGCCGTGCGCGTGAACCGGCCGGAGCTCGTGGAGTTCCAGGTCGACGGCACCCTCGGCAGCGCGGTCGTCGGACTCTTCGGCGCCAAGGTGCAGCCGCGAGTCGCGACGCCCAAGCCGACCTGGAACCCCGACCTGCCCGAGCAGCACGACTACGCCGGGGACTGGCAGGAGCTGCCCGTCAACGACGTCTTCGAGAACGGCTTCAAGACGCAGTGGGAGGAGTTCATCCGCCACGTGGTCGAGAACGGCCCGCACCCCTACGACTTCTTCGCCGGCGCCCGCGGCGTCCGCCTCGCCGAGCTCGGCCTCGAGTCGGCTCGCGAGGGCCGCCGCATCGACGTCGCCGCGCTCGACGCCGAGGCCGACGAGCAGGCCCTCGCCGCCACGTCCGCCGAGGTCGCTCCGTGACCGACGTCACCCTGCTCGCCGCGGACGGATCGCTCCGCACGCACACCGTCTCACCCGCGCCGGACCTCGTGCGCCCCCGCCGTCCGCTGGGCGCGCGGGTGGCCTACGCGGCCGCGCACGTCGTCCCGGTCACCTGGGCCGAGAACACTCCCGGGAGCCCCGCGCGCGTCGACTGGGACGCGACGCTCGCGTTCCGGCACCACGTCTGGTCGTGGGGCCTCGGAGTCGCCGACGCGATGGACACCGCCCAGCGCAACATGGGCATGGACTGGGCCGCGACCACCGAGCTCATCCGCCGCAGCGGCGCCGAGGCGGCCTCGGTCGGCGGCGACGTCGTGGTCGGCGTGAACACCGACCAGCTGACCGACGACGTCGTGCCGCTCGAGCGCGTCATCGACGCGTACCTCGAGCAGCTCGAGGTCGCGGAGGACGCCGGGGTCGGCGTGGTGCTGATGGCCAGCCGCCACCTCGCCCGCGCCGCGCAGTCGGGCGAGGACTACGAGCGCGTCTACCGCGCAGTGCTCGAGCGGGCGTCGCGCCCGGTCGTGCTGCACTGGCTCGGACCGGCGTTCGACTCCGTTCTCACCGGCTACTTCGGCAGCGAGGACGTCGCGACCGCGTCCGACACGGTCGTCCGCATCATCGAGGACAACCTCGCGAAGGTGCGCGGCATCAAGATGTCGCTGCTCGACGCGGACGCCGAGATCGCCGTGCGCGCGCGCCTCCCGTTCGGCGCGACGCTCTTCACGGGCGACGACTTCAACTACGTCGGCCTGATCGAGGGCGGGCAGGACGCCGACGGCGAGGTGCGCCACTCCGACGCCCTCCTCGGCGCGTTCGCCGCCTTCGCACCCAACGCCTCCGCCGCGATCCAGGCGCTCGACGCCGACGACGTCGAGGCCTACCGCCGCATCCTCCAGCCCACCGAGGCGCTCGCGCGCCAGGTCTTCGCGGCGCCCACGCAGTACTACAAGACCGGAGTGGCGTTCCTCTCGTGGCTGAACGGCCACCAGACCGCGTTCGCGATGGTCGGCGGACTGCACTCGGCGCGGTCGCTGCCGCACCTCTCCGAGATCGTGCGGCTGGCCGACGAGGCCGGAGCGCTCGAGCGCCCGGAGCTCGCCGCCGCCCGCTGGACGGGCCTGCTCGCCGTGAACGGCGTCGACGCGCTCCGGACGGTGCTCGCATGACCGCGCTCGACCCGGTGCTGCGCGCCGACGCGACCACCGTTCATCCGCGGCTCTCGCTGAACCAGGCGACCATCAAGTACGCGGACCTGCGCGAGGCGCTCGACGTGACCGCGCGGGCCGGCTACTCCTCGATCGGCCTCTGGCGCGAGCCCGTGGCCGAGGCGGGGGTCGCGGAGGCGATGCGCCTGGTCGCCGAGAGCGGCCTGCGGGTCTCGAGCCTGTGCCGGGGCGGCTTCTTCACCGTGCCGGAGGGACCGGACCGACGCGCCGCCCTCGACGAGAACCGCCGGGCCGTCGACGAGGCGTCCGCGCTGGGGGCACCGGCGCTGGTCCTCGTCGCGGGCGGCCTGCCTGCCGGCTCTCGCGACCTCGTCGGCGCGCGCGCCCGGGTCTCGGAGGCGCTGGCCGAACTGGCCGACTACGCGCGCGGCTCCGGAGTGCAGCTGGCGATCGAGCCGCTGCACCCGATGTACGCGTCCGACCGCGCCGTGGTCTCGACGCTCGGGCAGGCGCTCGACCTCGCCGCCCCCTTCGAGGCGGCCGCGGTCGGCGTCGTGGTCGACACGTTCCACGTCTGGTGGGACCCGCAGGTGGTGCCGCAGATCCTGCGCGCCGGCGCGGAGGGGCGCATCGCCTCCTACCAGGTGTGCGACTGGGCGACTCCGCTCGCCGCCGACGTGCTGCTCTCGCGCCACTACGTGGGCGAGGGGGTCATCGACTTCGGCCTGCTCACGCGGACGGTGGTCGAGGCCGGCTACACGGGCGACATCGAGGTCGAGATCTTCCACCAGGAGGTCTGGGACACGGCGTACGCGGACGTCGCGGCGAAGGTCGCGGCGGGCTTCGCGGAGCACGTGGCCCCGCACCTCTGACGCGCCGCCGGCGCGCCGCTCAGGCCTCGGCGAGCGCCAGCGTGACGACGAGCGCCGAGTGGACCGTCGGCTCCGAGACCGCGAAGTAGCGCTCGGAGCGTCGATCCAGGCCTCGGTCGCGCCTTCGCGGGTGCGGAAGCGCACCGCCTCGTCGATGTCCGTGCCGCGACCGTCGGCCTTGGCGACGGCCTGTGCGCGGAGACCCTCGAGCACCTGCTCGGCGCTCTCCTGCCCGGAGGCGATGCGCTCGCGCACGACGCGGGTGCGGGCGGCGTCGATGCCGACGTCGCGACCCGTGGCGAGCGCCGCCACGACGGCCCCCTCGCAGTGGGCGATGCTGATGCGCATCCGCCCGAGGGCGGGGTGCTCCCCGGCGAGGACGGGGCGGCCGTGCGGTCCGCCGCAGCGCGCGCACCGGGCCTCCACCGCGATCTCGAGCGGATCGATGCCGAGCGTCTCGGCGGCGAGCTCGCGCACGAGCACCCGGCCCAGGAGGAAGCTGTCGCGCGCCTCGCGGCGACCGGTGGCCTCGAAGCGCAGGCGCTCGGCGAGGGTGAGGAGGCGGAGCATCCGGTGCCGCGAGGAGTCGAGCACCTCGGGGCGCGCCCAGCGCAACTGGACGTCGTCGGTGGCGAGGAGGGGGAGTCCGGTCATGGACCGCACGGTACGGGGCGCAGGCGTCCTCGACGTGTCGTCCGGGTGGCGGGGAGGAGACGTGCGGTCGTGCTCACCTGCTGCCGTCGGGGCTGTCGCCGCGGGGGCTCGTCGCGGCCCCGCTCCCTCGTGTTGACTGGAGCGGATGCAGACGTTCCTCCCGTTCCCCGACTTCCACGCGAGTGCCCGCTCCCTCGACGACCGGCGCCTGGGCAAGCAGCGCGTCGAGACGCTGCAGGTGATGAAGGCGCTCACCGTGGCGGGCTACGGCTGGCAGCACCACCCGGTCACGGCGATGTGGCGGGGCTACCGCCCCGCGCTGATGGAGTACCAGCGCGAGACCTGCGCCGTCTGGACGGAGCGGGGGTTCGCCGACACCTGCCTCGTCAAGACGATGGCCGTGCTCGAGACGGTGCCGGAGGACGCCGAGGCGTACCTGCTCGGCGGCTTCCCGGTGCCGCCGTGGCTGGGCCGGGAGGACCTGCACCGCTCGCACCGCTCGAAGCTGCTCGCGAAGGCGCCCGAGTTCTACGCGCCGCGCTTCCCCGGCACTCCCGACGACCTCGACTACGTCTGGCCCGTCGCGACATCCTGAGCGCTCAGGACGCGGTGCGGCGGCGGAGGAACGGGATCGCGAGCGGGTTGCGGAACACGTTCCCGCGGTTCGCCGAGACGAGGCCGCAGACGATCACCACGAGGTGGGCCACGGCCAGCACCGCGAAGACCGTGATCGGGATGCCGATCGGGTAGAAGCTCGTCGACGGCGCGTCGGCGGTCAGCGCGAAGAGCAGCACGAAGTGGCCGACGAGGCAGAGGACGGTGACGAGGACGGTCGTCAGGCCCCAGTTCGCGGCGCGTCGGCCGTTCTCGGCGGCCACTCCCCCGCGCTGCCGCGCCGACGGGAGGACCGCCGCCATCACGACGCCCGCGACGATCAGCGAGACGAACGGGATCCCGGTCAGCGCGAGGAATCCGAGGGCGTAGGGCATCGCTCCGGTGGGCGGAGCGGGCTGCGGGAGCGACGGGTGTTCCGGACGGGGGTCGGGAGGGGTGCTCGGCATCCCAGCACCCTAGAAGACGGGGCTCCTCGGAGCGGACTCCTCCCGCCACCCCGCGGCCGGTCGCGCTCATCCCGCCCTCAGCGCGAGCGCCGGCTCGATCCGGGCGGCACGGAGCGCCGGTCCCACCGCCGACAGTGCTCCCGCGCCCACTCCCGCGACGAGGCCGACGACGGCGCTGGCCGGATCGAGCACGGGCGACCAGCCCTGCAGGCCGCTGAGCACCGAGGTCGCGAGGACGCCGAGAGCGAGACCCGAGACGCCTCCCGCGAGTCCGATCGCCGCACCCTCGATGAGGAAGAGCAGGCGGATGTCGCGCCGGGTCGCTCCGACCGCCCGACGGAGGGCGATCTCGCGGGTGCGCGCCGACACGGTGAGGAACATCGACGTGGCGCTGCTGAAGCAGACGAGCAGGAGCAGCACCGCCGACACCACGAGCAGGTTCGCCGCGAGATCACTGCTCACCCCGCGTGCGAGCAGCCGCAGGTCGGCGACGGTCTCGACGACGACCCTCTCAGGGTGCCCCGGGTCGACGGCGAGCGGGATCGATCCGGCCACGGCCGCCGGACGCCCCGGACTCGTGCGGGCGACGACCTGGCGCTCGGACCGCGGAGGGAGGGTCAGGTCGGTGAGCGAGACGAGGATCGACTCCGTGAGGGCCGGGTCCCGTTCCGAGGACGTGAGGAACCCCGCGACGACGACGGACTGCCCCGCGATGCGGATCGTGTCCCCCGTGCGCCCGACCGGGATCCCGAGGTCCGCCGCGGCCCCGGCGCCGAGCAGCGCGACGGGCGCGCCGTCGGCGACGTCGAGCCAGGCCGACGCCGTCGCCGGGGCGACGACGACCAGCTCGACGGCGAGGAACGACTCGTCGACCGCCAGGACCGTCGCCTCCGTCGAGAGCCCGTCGGGCCCGAGGAGGCGCCCGGGCCGTCCCTCCGCTCCCGTCAGCCGGACTCTCGGGCCGGCGGCGGCGACTCCGCCGAGGTCGGCGATCGCCGTGGCCGCGCGCCGCAGGTCCTCGTCCGAGGAGGACTCGGGCATCCGGACGGTGACCTGGTCGAGCGCCGCGGCGTCGAGTCGCTCGGACACCTGCTGCGCCGCCGTGGCGGTCATCCCCACCGAGGAGACGAGTCCGGCGATCGCGAGGACGAAGGCGGCCAGGACGCCCAGGGTGCGGGCGGGCGAGAGCAGCAGCGCGGACACCGCGTCGGCGAGCGCCCAGGCCGGACCGCGGTGTCGCCGCTCGGGCGGTGCCCCGAGGTCCGCGCCGCCGGGCGGGCCCTCGGACTCCTGCCCGTTCCGCTCGCCGGGCCCTCCCCCGCTGTCGGCGGTGATCGCCCCGTCCTCGAGCAGGATCCGCCGTCCCGCGGCCGCGGCGACCTCGGCCGAGTGCGTGATGAGGACGATCGTGACTCCGCTGCGGTGCAGCTCGACGAGCAGATCCATCACCACCGCGGTCGTCGCCGAGTCGAGGTTCCCGGTGGGCTCGTCGGCGAGGACGACCGCGGGCCGGCCGACCACGGCGCGGGCCAGCGCGACCCGCTGGCGCTCCCCGCCCGACAGCGTGCCCGCCGCCTGCTCCGCCAGCCGCAGCAGGCCGAAGCGGTCGAGCACCGCGGCGACGGCGGTGGTCTGCGCATCGTGGGACTCCCTCCGCATCCGCAGGGGCAGGGCCGCGTTGCGGGCGACGCTCTCCCCCGGCAGGACGAACGAGTCCTGGAACACGAAGCCGAAGGTGCGCGCGCGCAGGGCGTCCCGGTCGCGCTCCGCGAGCTCCGCGACGTCGAGCCCGGCGATCCGGTACTCCCCCGCGTCGGACGAGTCGAGCAGCCCGAGCACGTTGAGGAGCGTCGACTTGCCCGCGCCGGAGCGGCCGACGACGGCGACGAACTCGCCCTCGTGGACGTCGAGGTCGATCCCCTCGAGCGCGGGAGAGCCGGTCGGGCCCGCGTAGCGCCGGGAGACTCCGCGGAGGGACAGGAGCGGCGCCGTCACGGCCCCACCTCGACCCGATCGCCCTCGATGAGCCCGGACTCCTCGTCGATGCGCACCCATCCGTCGCCGGAGCCGAGCAGGTGGACCGGCACCTGCTCTCCCGGCTCGAAGGCGGCGGTGGCGGAGGCGACGACGTAGGGCGCGGTGGACGCGTCGTGGACCGCGGTGAGCGGCACCGCGAGCACCGGCTCGCCCGCCTCGACGGTCGTGAGCACGACCGTCGACTTCTCGGCGAGATCGGCCCACTCGGCCGGGAGGTCCACGCGCACGTCGCGTCCCGAGACGCTCTGCGCGGTCCCGTCGGCGACGACGAACCCGCCTACTCCCGCGACGGTGCCGCTCTGCTCGGGCCGGCCGCTCGCCTGGAGGGTCACCGCGGTCCCGACGGCGAACTCGTCCGCATCGAGGACGCTCGCCCGGGCGACCACCCGGCGCGGGCTCGTCTGCAGCGTCGCGAGCGGCGTGCCGGCCTCGGCGATCGCGCCCACGCCGAGCACGGTCAGCACGCCGACCGCGTCGGAGTGCAGCTGCACGATCTGCGCCACGTCGACGTACGCCTCCGGAGCCGCGGTCGCGACCGGAGCCGCGGCCGCGGCCGCGGACGGAGCACCGGACGCCGCCGCGACGGGAGCACCGGTCGCCACCGCCGCCGGAGCCGGCGAGGACGGGACCGGCGCGACGGCCTCGCCCGCCCGCGTCGGCAGGTCGTACCCGAGGCGCTGCCAGAGCTGCTCCGCCGCCGCGAGGGTGCGGGCGGTGAAGTCCTCGTCGACGTCGAAGTCCCCGGGGGCCACGGCCTTCAACGCGGTCTCGAACGCCTGCACGTCCTTCCCCTCGTCGCCGACGCGGAGGTCGCGGTAGAGGGGCGAGGCGACGTGGAGCGCGATCCGGGGCCGGTCGGCGACGGCGAGCAGCAGCCCGCCGTTCACGAGCGCGGCACCCGCAGCGGTGCCGACCTCGGTCACGTACGGCAGCACGTCCTCGTCGCCCGCGCCGCCGAAGGCCACCGCCGTCGTGTCCCCCGCGTCGACGGCGCCCTGGAGCATCCGGGGCGGATCGATGGAGCGCTTCTCGACCGCCGCCTCGACCGTCGGAGGAGCCCGGAGCGCCGCGTCGTCGACGTCCGACGTCGACCGCATCGAGGCGCCGAGCGCGACGCCGGCAGTGCCGACGAGCAGCACCGCGACCGCGAACACCGCCAGCACGCGCGGACGCACGACGGCGGGCAGGCGGACGCGGGACGGCCGTCCGTCGCTCACCGGCCGCTCCCCGCGAGGATCCGTTCGGCCCGCTCGACGATCTCCCGCTCCTTCTCGGCGACCTCGTCCAGAGCCGCTCTCTCCCGATCGATGAGCGCCGCCTGGTACTGCGCCTCGAGCGAGCTCAGCGTCTCCACCAGCTCCGTCTCGGCCTTGCACTCCACGTCGAGGACGGCCGTCCTGATCGCCGCCTCGGGATCCTCGGGCACCTCGGGGGCCCAGGGCGACATCTCGCCCTCGCGCAGGCGGAGTCCCTTCGCCACGAGGCAGTCGCTCCACCTGCCCCGGGCCTCGTCCCATCGCGGGTCCGTCATCGCGAGGACTTTCGCGTCGTCGGCGACCTGCTTGGCCGGACCGGAGATCGCCAGCTCCTCGTCGCCGCTGAACCCGCGCCCGGGCTCCGGGATCCTCGGCGTCGTCTCGAGGCAGACGTCGAACGCGGGATCCCATCCGGGGTCCGCCGCCGCGGCCGCCATCAGGGCCTCGTTCGCCGCCTCCATCACCGCGTCGCCCGCGGGATCGACTCCGTACCCCCACTGCCGCGCGTTCTGCGGGCTCCAGATCCCGTACACGGTGTCGGGCAGCATGCCGGAGGTGGTGAGGTCGAAGGCGGCAGGCGGGTAGGCCCGCCCGCCCTCCCTCATGCACGCGTCCCAGAGCACCGCGTTCGCCTGGCCGATCCGGCCGAGGGCGGCGGGCGACAGGAAGAACGCGTCGATCGGGAACGTGATCGTCTCGTTCGCCGCGTCCAGACCGGCCCTGACCTCGGCGTACTCGCTGATGTCGACTCGCTCCGGCATCGTGGGTCCCGTCGTGTCGGGCCCCGGCCCGGTGCAGGCGCAGAGCGCGAGCACCGGGACGAGGACGAGCGGTGGGAGCAGGCGGACCCCCGCCATCAGTCGACGCTCGAGATGAAGTCGTTCCAGTCGGAGTGGTACCAGACCCCGGGCGAGCGATCCTGGAGGTTCGAGATCTTCTCGTACGCCCTCACCTTCAGGTACTGGCCTCCGCGGTCGATGTGCTCGAACCAGGTCTTCTGACCGGGGTACCGGTTCTTGATGCTCGAGATGGAGTCGTTGAAGATGCGGCCGCCGACCGCGTAGTACTCGTGGTAGTTCGCGTTGCCGCGACCGGAGTAGCTGCTCGAGTAGTCCTTGTCTGTCCAGACGCAGCTGAAGCCGGTGGGGCACTGGCTCTCCGCTGCCGCGGCGGGCGGTGCGGTGAGCGTCGCGACGGCGACTGCGGTCAGAGCGAGAGCGCCGCGCGCCGGAGGATGGTCATGAGGTCTCCTTCGTGAGTGGTGAGGTTTCCTCGGACAGTAGGGCGCACCTCCGTATGGTGCAACCGGACCTCCCTGTGGAGGAGCCGTCCCGCTCGCGCCGGCACCGCGCGAAGGACCCGCAGACCGCCCCGGAACGGCGGGCGGACAGCGCTCTCTGCCGGAATCGGGGCGACTGTCGTCAACCGTGCGACCTGTGATTTCTCGCAGGTCGCGCTCAGCGACACCGGCCTCCCGCTCACCGTCCACCGGCGCGTCCTGCTCCGCACCGGCCCCGTCGCCCGCTCCGGAGCCGCGTCCCAGCCGCCGTTCAGGCCCCGGACCGGGCCTTCGTCTTCGGAGACTCTGGGGTTAGTCTGTCGAGGTTGACCTGTCGCAGAGTGCGTCAGGGCGTCGGTGGCGGCCGTCGCGAGACCGGGGGTACCCGAAGGAGACGGATTGGCCACGGACAGAAGGACCACCGGCGGCGTGATCAAGGCGATCGTCGGCTTCCTGGGCATGAGCGTCGTGGCCGGAGTCCTCGTGACCGCCACGGTGACGCCCGCCGTGGCGATCGCCGGCGTCGCCGCGAACCAGTCCATCGGCGTCTTCGACGGTCTGCCCGAGTACCTCGAGGTCGACAAGCTCTCCGAGAAGAGCAACATCTTCGCCACGCGCGCCGACGGCTCGACCCAGCTGCTCGCCTCCTTCTACGTCGAGAACCGCGTCGAGGTCCCGCTCGATCAGATCTCGCAGTTCGCCAAGGACGCCGCGGTCTCGGGCGAGGACCCCCGCTTCTACGAGCACGGCGGAGTCGACCTCCCCGGCACCCTCCGCGCCGTCGCCCAGACCTACGTGCTCGGCAACGACGTGCAGGGCGGCTCCTCCATCACCCAGCAGTACGTGAAGAACGTGCTCATCGAGAAGGCCGTCCGCAACATCACCGACGAGGCCGAGCGCGCCGCGGCGATCGAGAGCGCGACGAAGACCACTCCCGAGCGCAAGCTCCGCGAGATGAAGCTCGCGATCGGACTCGAGAAGGAGTACACGAAGGACCAGATCCTCCAGGGCTACCTGAACATCGCGTTCTTCGGCGGCACCACCTACGGCCTCGAGACGGCCGCGAACTACTACTACAACACCACCGCGGCGAACCTCACGATCGCCCAGGCCGCGAGCCTCCTCGCGATCGTGAACAACCCGGCGAACCTCCGTTTGGACCAGCCCGACAACCCCGACAACGGCGCCGCGAACGGGTACGCCCGCAACAAGGACCGCCGCGACTACATCATCGGAAAGATGCTGGAGGAGGGGAAGATCACGCAGGCCGACCACGACGCGGCGCTCGCCACTCCGGTCCAGCCCACGATCACCGAGCCCAGCACCGGCTGCTCGACCGCCGGCAACGCGGGCTTCTTCTGCGACTACGTCACGAACGTCCTCAAGAACTCCGACACGTTCGGCGACAACGAGGACGCGCGCTGGACGAACTTCCGCCGCGGCGGCCTCGACGTCTACACGACGCTCGACGTCTCCCTCCAGGACACCGCGGTGAACGCCGTGAGCGCGCAGGTGCCCGAGACGTGGAACTTCGACGTCGGAGCCGTCTCCGTCAGCGTCGAGGTGGGCACCGGCCGCGTGCTCGCGATGACGCAGAACAAGAAGTACTCGCAGGACCCCGACGTCCTGAACGCCGACGCCTCCTACAGCGCGATCAACTTCAGCACCGACAAGGCCTACGGCGGCTCCTCGGGCATCCAGCCCGGATCGACTTACAAGCTCTTCACCCTCGTCGAGTGGCTGAAGGAGGGGCACAGCATCAACGAGCGCGTCGACGGGACGCGCAAGTCGACCTGGGGCACCTTCACCGACTCGTGCGTGCCCGGCGGGACCGACACGAGCAACGAGACGAGCGCCAAGAACGACGAGGGCGGCACCGGAGAGGTGGGCACGCCCGTCTCCTTCACCAAGACGTCGCTGAACACCGGCTTCGTCGGCATGGCCCGCAAGCTCGACCTCTGCGGCATCCGCGACACCGCGCTCGACATGGGCGTGAAGCAGGGCAGCGGCGCCGAGCTCGAGCACAACCCGTCCTCGGTGCTCGGCACCAACTACGTCTCGCCGCTCTCGATGGCGGGCGCGTACGCGACCATCGCCTCCGGCGGCATCACCTGCGACCCGATCGCGATCGACCGCATCACCGACGCGGCGGGGGCCGAGCAGCCGGTGCCGCCGGCCAACTGCCGCCAGTCCCTCGACGCGAACGTCGCGGCCACCGCCGCGGTCGCGCTGCAGTCGACCTTCACCGCGGGCGGCACGGCGACCGCGTCGCGCACCCGCGACAGCATCCCGCTGATCGGCAAGACCGGCACGACCGACAGCGCGGCCGCCACCTGGATGAGCGGCGCGAGCACCCGGGTCGCGACCGTCGTCGGCGTCTTCAACGTGAAGGGCGACGCCAACCTGCGGCTCCGCCAGTACAACTTCAACTCGGGGCCTGCGGCGACGGCCCGCCACCGCATCTGGCCGGCCGTGATGGCCGCGGCGAACGCCGAGTACGGCGGAGCGGCGTTCCCGAAGGCGAACGGCTCGCTCCAGGTCGTGCCGCGGATCGAGATCCCCGATGTGACGGGGCTCGCCCTCGCCGACGCGAAGGCCAAGCTGTCCGCGGCGGGCTTCCCCCTCATCGAGGGCGGCACCGAGGCGTCCGACGCTCCGGTCGGCACCGTGACGCGCCAGGACCCGTCGGGCTCGGCTCAGGCGGGCACCGGCATCACGGTGTTCACCAGCAGCGGCAACCAGAAGACGGTGCCGGATGTGACGGGTCAGGACCTGGAGGCGGCGAAGGCCGCGTTCGGGGCCGCCGGATTCACGCAGATCACGCTGTCCTGCACCGAGGCGGGCGATGCGCCCGACACCGGGAAGGTGACCGGTCAGGAGCCGGCGGGCGGCTCCTCCGTCGCCCCGGACGCCGCACTGAAGGTCTCGATCACCGCGAAGAAGTGCCCCTGACCCGGACGACGCCCAGGCACTGAGACCACGTCCGGCTCGCGGGATCCACGGATCCCTGCGAGCCGGACGTGTTCTGTCGATCGGAGCGCAGCGCTACTGCCCGCGCCCCCGGATCGCGCCGACGATCGCGACCACCGCGAAGTGCACGATGAGCGCCGCGATGCCGAAGCACGCCAGCGCTCCGCTCGCCTCGGCGTAGGGCCGCGCGGCATCGGTCATCGATCCCGGAGTGACGACGTCGAGCGCGAAGAAGCCGACGGCCAGCCCGAAGCAGACGAGCGAGATCCAGAGCAGGGCGCGGATCGCGCGGCCGACCGGATCGTAGTAGCGCGGGTTCGACATCGGGCCTCCGGTTCTCGTGCTCTCCCGTGTCTATCCGGCCCCGCTCCCCTGCGCAAGCGGTCGCACGAGCGCCCGATTCCACACACGACGACGCCCCGGCTCCCGAGGTGCGGGAGCCGGGGCGCCGGATCGCGGCGGACTAGGCCGCCAACGGCATCCGCGAGGAGGACGTCACGACGAGCTCGCCGCCGACCGCGTCGACGCGCACCGCGCCTCCGTCGGTCACGTCACCGCTCACGAACAGGTCCGCGATGCGGTCGTCGACCGAGCGCTGCACGAGGCGGCGGAGCGGACGGGCGCCGTACTGCGGCTCGTAGCCGTGCTCGGCGAGCCAGTCGATCGCCGACTCCGTGACCTCGAGCGACACCTCGCGCGGCGCGAGCCGGGCCCGGGTCGCGTCGAGCACGATGCCCACGATCTCGCGGAGCTGCTCGCGGCCGAGCTTGCGGAACAGCACGATCTCGTCGATGCGGTTGAGGAACTCGGGCCGCATCGCCTCGCGGAGCCGGCCCATGACGCGGTCGCGCAGGTCCTTCTCCGAGGCGAAGCCTCGGCCGACGCGTCGCTCTGCGCGACGAAGCCGAGCGCGCCGGAGCGGGAGGCCAGGAACTCGGACCCGAGGTTCGAGGTCATGATGATCACCGTGTTGCGGAAGTCGACCGTGCGGCCCTGGCCGTCGGTCAGGCGTCCGTCGTCGAGCACCTGCAGGAGCAGGTTGAACACGTCGGGGTGCGCCTTCTCGATCTCGTCGAACAGCACGACGGAGTAGGGGTTCCGCCGCACGCGCTCGGTGAGCTGGCCGGCCTCGTCGTAGCCGACGTACCCGGGAGGGGCGCCGACCAGTCGCGAGACGGTGTGCCGCTCGCCGAACTCGCTCATGTCGAAGCGGATCACCGACTGCTCGTCGGCGAAGAGCGACCCCGCCAGCGTGCGCGCCAGCTCGGTCTTGCCGACGCCTGTGGGGCCGAGGAACAGGAACGAGCCCACGGGACGCGAGGCGTCGCCGAGCCCGGTCCGGCTGCGGCGGACGGCGCGGGCGACCGCGGTCACCGCGTCGTCCTGTCCGATGACGCGCCGGTGCAGCTCGTCCTCGAGGTGCGCGAGACGCTCGCGCTCCCCCTCCGTCAGGCGCGACACGGGGATGCCCGTGGCGCGGGCCACGACGGCGGCGATCTCGGTCTCGCCCACCACGGCCCCGGTCGTCGCGCGTCCGGTCGACGTGGCGGCGTCGAGCTGAGCCTGCACCGACGAGATCTCGTCGCGCAGTCGCGACGCCTCCTCGTAGTGCTCCGCCGAGACGGCCGCGTTCTTGTCGCCCTCGAGCACCGCGAGGCGCTCGAGCAGGGCCGCGGTGTCGACTCCGGCGCCCAGCGAGAGGCGGAGGCGCGCACCGGCCTGGTCGATCAGGTCGATCGCCTTGTCGGGCAGCACGCGGTCCGGGAGGTAGCGGTCCGACAGCTCCACGGCGGCGCGCAGGGCGTCGTCGGTGAAGCTCACGCGGTGGTGCTCCTCGTAGGCCTGACGCAGTCCGTGCAGGATCGCGACGGCGTCCTCGACGGACGGCTCGCCCACGCGGACGGGCTGGAAGCGGCGCTCGAGCGCCGGGTCCTTCTCGATCGTGCGGTACTCCTTGAGCGTGGTCGCACCCACCAGGTGCAGCTCGCCGCGGGCCAGCCGCGGCTTGAGGATGTTCCCCGCGTCCATGCCGCCCTCGCCCGCGCCACCGGCGCCGACGACGGTGTGCACCTCATCGATGAACACGATCAGCTCGCTGGAGCGGGCCGCGATCTCGTCCATCGTCTTCGTCAGGCGCTCCTCGAAGTCGCCGCGGTAGCGGGTGCCGGCGAGCATGCCGGGGAGGTCGAGCGAGACGACGCGCTTGTCGCGCAGCTGCTCCGGGACCTCGCCCGCGACGATCGCGCGGGCCAGGCCCTCCACGATCGCGGTCTTGCCCACGCCGGCCTCGCCGACGAGCACCGGGTTGTTCTTCGTGCGCCGGCTGAGGATCTCGATGGTCTGCTCGATCTCGTCGGCGCGGCCGATCACCGGGTCGAGCTTCCCATCGCGGGCGAGCTGCGTGAGGTCGGTGCCGTACGTGTCGAGCATCGGGGTCTCGGAGGCGGGGGCGCCGGCCTCCTGCTGCTGCTCCGGTCCGGTGGTCACGGTCTCGCGCAGCCCCTGGGTGAGCGCCTCGGCGGTCACTCCGGCGCGCGCCAGGACCTGCCCGGCGGGCGCGTCCTGACCGAGCACGAGCGCGAAGAAGAGGTGCTCGGGGTCGATGTAGGTCGATCCGCTCGAGCGGGCGACCTGGTAGCTGTGGAACAGCGCCCGCTGGGCGCTGGGCGTGATGGTGGCGGCGTTCGGCGACGCCTGCCCTTCGGCGGCCTGCGGCAGGCGCGCCTCCGTGGCGGTCGCGATCGCGCCGGGGTCGACGCCGATGCGCCGGACGGCCTGCGCGACGGCCTCGTCGTCGACGAGGACGCGCAGGACGTGCAGGGCGTCGAGCTCGGTCTGGCCGCGCTCGAGGGCGAAGCGTCCTGCGGACTGCAGGATGCTCTGGGTACGGGCGGTGAGGAATCGGCTGAGGTCGATGGACCGCGCCGCGCGGGCGCGCTCACCGTCGAGGTAGCGGGCGAGGAAGTCGTCGAACGAGCTCGCTCCGGCCTCGTTGAAGTTGTCGGGCACCAGTCCTCCTGAAGAGTTGAGTCACTTGCACTCAAGTTCAACGCGGAGGGGCGGATCCTATTCCCGGGTCGTCGCCGAGTCGTACCCTCGGCACGTGGAGATCGAGTTCGACGCCGTCGTCGTCTTCTGGCGCGGGCCGGCGCCCTGGCATTTCGTGCGGGTGCCGGAGGAGCACATCCCGGCGATCGCCGACGCCGCGGCCCACGTGTCGTACGGCTGGGGCATGATCCCCGCGACGGTCGTGCTCGGCGGGAGCACCTGGAGCACGTCGCTCTGGCCGAAGGACGGCGGCTACCTCGTGCCGCTCAAGACCGCGGTGCGGCGGGCGGAGGGCGTCGAGGTCGACTCAGCCGTCACGGTGCGCCTGCGCCTCTGACGACGCCGGACGTGCGAGAGGGCACGGCCTGAGCCGTGCCCTCTCTATGTGCGCCGACGCGCATTTCCTCCGGGGTGGGAGCTCTAGGGGACCGTGTAGCCGGCGGCGCGGAACATCTCGTACCACTCGGCCCGGGTCAGGGGGATGTCGGAGCCGAGTGCGGCGTCGTGCACGCGCTGCTCGTTGGTGGTGCCGAGCACGACCTGCATGTTCGCGGGGTGGCGCGTGATCCACGCGGTGGCGATCGCGATCGCGGGCACGTCGTACTGCCCGGCGAGGCGGTCGATCACGGCGTTGAGCTCGGTGTATGCCGGGTTGTCGAGGAAGACGCCGGTGAAGAAACCCGCCTGGAACGGCGACCACGCCTGCACGGTGATGTCGTTGAGGCGGCAGTAGTCGACGATGCCGCCGTCGCGCATGATCGACTGATCCAGCGCCGCCATGTTCGACGCGACTCCCTGCGCGATCAGCGGCGCGTGCGTCACCGACAGCTGCAGCTGGTTCGCCACGATCGGCTGGTTCAGCGACTTCTTCAGCAGCTCGATCTGGTACGGCGTGTGGTTCGAGACGCCGAAGTGCGTCACCTTGCCGGCCGCGTGCAGCTCGTCGAAGGCGCGGGCGACCTCGTCGGGCTCGACCAGCGCGTCGGGGCGGTGCAGGAGCAGCACGTCGATGCGGTCGGTCTGCAGAGCCTTCAGCGAGCCCTCCACCGACTCGATGATGTGCTCGTAGGAGAAGTCGAAGTAGGGGCCGTCGCCGACGATGCCGCACTTGGTCTGCAGCACCATCTCGTCGCGCTGGGACGGAGTGAGCTGCATCGCCTCGGCGAAGCGCTCCTCGCAGTGGTGCACGGCGTTGCCGTAGACGTCGGCGTGGTCGAAGAAGTCGATGCCGGAGTCGCGCGCGGTGCGCACGAGGTCGCGGATCGCGTCGTCGGTCATGTCGGGGATGCGCATGAGGCCGAGGACGACGTTCGGGGATTCGATGCCGGAGGCGCCGAGGGGGACGTGCTTCAAGAGGGACTCCTTCGTCGGGTACTCACCCACGGTAGGGGGGCCGGCTGAGTGGCGTCCAACAGCGGGTGCTGGTGCGATTCATGCGACGGAGTGGTCAATCCGGAGTCTCGTCCACCCCGCGATTCCCAGTGCCGCACCCCAGAGCCCACAGAAGTAAGGCTGGCAGCCTCTTCTGTCGAATCCGCGGCGGTTTCAGCGGTCTCAGCCTGAGTCGTGAGCGTCTTGCCCAGGAGACTGCCCGGTGAGAGGGTGCCGTCATGACGATCGAGGTGCGCCCGGCGTCCGTCTTCGAGGACGTCGCGACGATGAACGGGCCGAAGCGAGCGGATGCGAGCGTCTGCTGGTGCCTGAGCTACCGGCTGCTCTCCTCCACCGAGAACACCTCCCTCCGCGGTCCTGCACGGGGCGAGCGGATGCGCGAACTCGTGGCGCAGGATCCCCCGCCGGGCGTGCTCGCCTACGACGGCGACCAGGTGGCGGGCTGGGCCGCCGTGCACCGCCGCGCCGACACGAGCTACGCGAAGAACCGCAGGATCCCGCACGTCGACGACCTCGATGTGTGGACGGTCTGGTGCATCCGGGTCCGCCCCGGCTTCCGCAAGCGCGGCATCTCGCACTCCCTGCTCGCCGGAGCCGTCGACTTCGCACGGTCGCACGGCGCTCCGGCGATCGAGGGCTACCCGGTCGACAACCGCGGCGCGAAGGTCGAGCAGACGATGGCCTACGTCGGCACCCGCGCCCTCTTCGAGCGCGCCGGCTTCTCGTGGGCGGCCGACACGACCTCCGTGCTGTACGGCTTTCCGCGCGTGCTGATGCGCCTGCCGCTCTGACATACCACGACGATATGATGCGGTCGTGATGCTCGACCACCTGCCCCTCGGCGCCGTTCTGCGGCGTGCCCGCGAGGACGTCGCGATGTCGCAGACGGCTCTCGCGGCCGCCACCGGCCTGCGTCAGCCGAACATCGCCGCGATCGAAGCCGGAGCGCGCCGTCCGAGCCCGGAACTGCTCGAGCGCCTTCTCCGGGCCGCCCGGCTCCGCCCGTCGATCGTTCTGGAGTACCTCGCCGATGACGTCCGGCAGCTCGCCGCGGAGCACGGTCTGAGCGACGTCCGGGTGTTCGGCTCCGCCGCCCGCGGCTCGGACGACGAGCGGAGCGACATCGATCTGCTCGTCGCGGCGGATCCGTCCGTCGACTTCCTCCGCCTGGCCGCCTTCCGGGGTCGCGCCGAAGAGCTCCTCGGATTCCCGGTGGACGTCGTGATCGACAGCCCGGACGACGACGTCGTGGCCGCGATCCGCCGCGAGGCGGTGCCGCTGTGACCGGGCCGGAGGACGGAGCGACGACGCCCGGCCGCTTCACTGCCCGCCCCCGCCGCTCCGCGGACGACGCCGACAAGCGCTCCCGGCTGATCCTCGAGGCGGATCGACTCCTCTCCCGCCTCGATCGTGCCGCCCGGGACGGGGAGGACGAGTTCGTCCGCCCCGTGTCGGACAGCAGGGACATCGGCGCGCTCGCTCTGATCACTCTCGCCGAGTTCGTGCACCGCGACCTGCCGGCCGCTGTCGTCGCTCAGCTGCCCGGCGACGCCGTCGAAGGGCTGCGAGCGACGCGGAACATCGCCGCGCACAACTACTCCGCCCTCGACAACGGGCGGTTGTGGGCGACCGTGACCGTGCACGCGCCCGCTCTGCTCCGCACGATCCGGGCCGCGCTCCTCGACGGCTGACCAGCGCGCCGTCCCCGCGAACGAGGAACGGCCCCTCACCCGTGTCGGGGAGGGGCCGTTCGCCGTGGAGGACCGGACGTGGTGTCGACGCTAGAAGTCCCAGTCCTCGTCCTCGGTGTTCACGGCCTTGCCGATCACGTAGGAGGAGCCGGAGCCCGAGAAGAAGTCGTGGTTCTCGTCCGCGTTGGGCGAGAGGGCCGACAGGATCGCGGGGTTCACATCGGTGACCTGCTTGGGGAACATTGGCTCGTAGCCGAGGTTCATCAGGGCCTTGTTGGCGTTGTAGTGCAGGAACTTCTTGACGTCCTCGGTCAGGCCGAGCTGGTCGTAGAGGTCCTGCGTGTACTGCGCCTCGTTGTCGTAGAGCTCGTAGAGCAGCGAGAACGTGTAGTCCTTGATCTCGTCCCGCTTGGCCTGGTCGACGCGCTCGAGGCCCTTCTGGAACTTGTAGCCGATGTAGTAGCCGTGCACGGCCTCGTCGCGGATGATGAGGCGCACGAGGTCGGCCGTGTTGGTGAGCTTGGCCCGCGAGGACCAGTACATCGGCAGGTAGAAGCCCGAGTAGAAGAGGAACGACTCGAGCAGCGTCGAGGCGACCTTGCGCTTCAGCGGGTCGTCGCCGCGGTAGTAGTCCATGACGATCTCGGCCTTCTTCTGAAGGTTCGGGTTCTCCACGGACCAGCGGAACGCCTCGTCGATGTCCTGGGTGTTGGACAGCGTCGAGAAGACCGACGAGTAGCTCTTCGCGTGCACCGACTCCATGAACGCGATGTTCGTGTAGACGGCCTCCTCGTGCGGAGTGATCGCATCCGGGATGAGCGACACCGCGCCGACCGTGCCCTGGATCGTGTCGAGCAGGGTCAGGCCCGTGAACACGCGCATCGTGAGCTGCTGCTCCTCGTGGGTCAGCGTGTTCCACGACTGGATGTCGTTGGACAGCGGGACCTTCTCGGGCAGCCAGAAGTTGCTCGTGAGGCGGTTCCAGACCTCCACGTCCTTGTCGTCCTGGATGCGGTTCCAGTTGATGGCGTTGACGTGGCTGACCAGCTTGAGCTTCTCAGGGGGAGTCATGATCTCTTCTTCGTGCGGATAGGTCGTGCAGTGTCGTGCGGGGGTGGGGCAGCGGCGGACGCTACAGCATGCAGCTGACGCAGCCGTCGACCTCCGTGCCCTCCAGCGCGAGCTGGCGGAGACGGATGTAGTAGATGGTCTTGATGCCCTTGCGCCAGGCGTAGATCTGCGCGCGGTTGATGTCGCGGGTGGTCGCGGTGTCCTTGAAGAAGAGCGTCAGCGAGAGGCCCTGGTCGACGTGCTGCGTCGCCGCGGCGTAGGTGTCGATGATCTTCTCGTAGCCGATCTCGTACGCGTCCTGGTAGTACTCCAGGTTGTCGTTCGTCATGAACGGCGCCGGGTAGTAGACGCGGCCGAGCTTGCCCTCCTTGCGGATCTCGATCTTCGACGCGATCGGGTGGATCGAGGACGTCGAGTTGTTGATGTACGAGATCGAGCCGGTGGGCGGGACCGCCTGCAGGTTCTGGTTGTAGATGCCGTGCTCCATGACCGAGGCCTTGAGCGAGCGCCAGTCGTCCTGGGTGGGGACGGCGATGCCGGCGTCGGCGAAGAGGCGGGCGACGCGCTCGGTGGCGGGAGCCCACTCCTTCTCGGTGTAGGTGTCGAAGAACTCGCCCGAGGCGTACTTCGAGTCGGCGAAGCCCTCGAAGGTGGTGCCGCGCTCGATCGAGATGTTGTTGGAGGCGCGCAGGGCGTGGAACAGCACCGAGTAGAAGTAGATGTTGGTGAAGTCGATGCCCTCCTCGGATCCGTAGTGGATGCGCTCGCGGGCGAGGTAGCCGTGCAGGTTCATCTGGCCCAGGCCGATGGCGTGCGACTTGTCGTTGCCGTCCTCGATCGAGCGGACGGAGGTGATGTGCGACTGGTCGGACACCGAGGTGAGGCCGCGGATCGCGGTCTCGATGGTGCGGCCGAAGTCGGGCGAGTCCATGGTCAGCGCGATGTTCATCGAGCCGAGGTTGCAGGAGATGTCCTTGCCGATGGTGGCGTAGGAGAGGTCCTCGTTGTAGGTCGTCGGGGTGTTGACCTGGAGGATCTCGGAGCACAGGTTCGACATGTTGATGCGGCCCTTGATCGGGTTCGCCTTGTTCACCGTGTCCTCGAACACGATGTAGGGGTAGCCCGACTCGAACTGGATCTCGGCGATGGTCTGGAAGAACTCGCGCGCCGAGATCTTGGTCTTCTTGATGCGCGGGTCGTCGACCATCTCGCGGTACTTCTCGGAGATCGAGATGTCGCCGAAGGGCAGGCCGTAGACGCGCTCGACGTCGTACGGGGAGAAGAGGTACATGTCCTCGTTGTTCTTCGCGAGCTCGAACGTGATGTCGGGCACGACCACGCCGAGGGACAGCGTCTTGATGCGGATCTTCTCGTCGGCGTTCTCGCGCTTGGTGTCGAGGAAGCGCAGGATGTCGGGGTGGTGCGCCGAGAGGTACACGGCTCCCGCACCCTGGCGGGCGCCGAGCTGGTTGGCGTAGCTGAAGCTGTCTTCCAGGAGCTTCATCACGGGGATGATGCCCGAGGACTGGTTCTCGATCTGCTTGATCGGGGCGCCGGCCTCGCGGATGTTGGAGAGCGACAGCGCCACTCCGCCGCCGCGCTTGGAGAGCTGCAGCGCGGAGTTGATGCCGCGGGCGATCGACTCCATGTTGTCCTCGATGCGCAGCAGGAAGCACGAGACGAGCTCGCCGCGCTGGGCCTTGCCCGTGTTGAGGAACGTGGGGGTCGCGGGCTGGAAGCGGCCGGCGACGATCTCCTCGACGAGGGCGACGGCGAGCTTCTCGTCGCCCTGGGCGAGGCCGAGCGCGGTCATCACGACGCGGTCCTCGAAGCGCTCGAGGTAGCGCTTCCCGTCGAACGTCTTGAGCGTGTACGACGTGTAGTACTTGAAGGCTCCGAGGAAGGTCGCGAAGCGGAACTTCTTCGAGTACGCG
The DNA here is from genome assembly GCF_001995175.1 of Rathayibacter rhapontici. Classification (GTDB taxonomy): domain Bacteria; phylum Actinomycetota; class Actinomycetes; order Actinomycetales; family Microbacteriaceae; genus Rathayibacter. The sequence continues at coordinate 6,066 of NZ_MUKN01000014.1, read as the reverse complement.
AGGTCGTTCAGCTGCTGGATGAACTCGAACGAGTACTGATCGAGCACGGCCTGCTCGTAGTACTCCTTCTCGACCAGGTAGTCCAGGCGCTCCTTGAGGGAGTGGAAGAACACGGTGTTCTGGTTGACGTGCTGCAGGAAGTACTCGCGAGCGGCCTCGCGGTCCTTGTCGAACTGGATCTCTCCGTTCGGGCCGTACAGGTTCAGCATCGCGTTGAGCGAGTGGTAGTCCATCTGCGCGGCGTCCCGGGGAGCGTCGATCACTGCTGCGTCCAAAACGTGTCCAATCCTTCATCGACGGCGCGGACGTCGTCGGGGGTTCCGAATACTTCGAAGCGGTAGAGGTGCGGCACGGCGCACTTCCTCGCGATGATGTCGCCGGCGAGGCAGTAGGCCTCGCCGAAGTTCGTGTTGCCGGCGCCGATGACGCCGCGGAGCAGGGAGCGGTTGCGGGGCTGGTTGAGGAACCGGATGACCTGCTTGGGCACCGCTCCCCCGTCGATCCCGCCGCCGTAGGTCGGCAGGACGAGCACGTAGGGCTCGTCGACGTGGAGCGTGTCGGCCTTCGCCCCGTCGCGGTGCGAGTGCAGCGGGATGCGCTGCGCGGGACGACCGAGCTTCTCGATGAACCGGTGCGTGTTGCCCGAGCTGCTGGAGAAGTAGACGAGCTCACTCATCGCGTGCTCCTCCTCCGGGTGCCCTGCCGGGCGTCGTTGGCGGTCGTTCCGGTGAGGACCCGAGCCTCGCGACTCGGATCCTCCGCCGGCCCGGGGCAGAACCTGCCCACCCGGACCGGCGGAGTGGTGGGGCCGCCGCGTCGGGGTGGGACGCGGGCGGCGAGGGGTGTCAGGCCCCGAGGGTCGCGATCTTGTCGGGGCGGAAGCCGCTCCAGTGGTCGTCGTCGGTGATGACGACGGGCGCCTGCAGGTAGCCGAGCGCCTTGACGGCCTCGAGGGCCTTCTCGTCGACGGAGAGGTCGAACACCTCGTAGTCGATGCCCTTGCTGTCGAGGGCGCGGTAGGTCGCCGTGCACTGAACGCAGGAGGGCTTGGTGTAGACCGTCACGGCCATGCGTGTCGTCCTTTCCGGGAGGGTGTCCTGGGCCGGCTCCGAGGCGTCCCGTCGGCGTGCCGATCGGGGTGGGAGACGGTCGTGAATGGTACGTCTGGGGTGGTGCTGGGCGCCGGAGGGGCGCTCGCCCCGACCTGCTCAGCAATACTACATATAGGGGGGCGCCCGGCGGGAGCCCACTAGGGCTAGTAGTTACATTCGTGTAGTTATCCACCGGTTCCTCCCCCGTTCATCCACAGGCCGAGGCCTGCGGATCCGCGCGAGGACGCGGATCGCCCGGAGTTATCCACCGCTGTGGAGGAGCTCCCGGCGTTCCCTGTGTACAACGCTCGTCGGCGTGTCGCTGTTCCCGACATCCGGGGTCGGAGGCAGGGGCGGACCACCACATGTAGGGGTCGTCGCACGTCCGTGATCATGCTCGAACGGTAGGCCGCACCACCGACACCGGAAGCGCGGCCGGAGGCGCTCAGGCCAGGCGCGCCAGGTCCCGCGCCACTGCCCGCAGGTACGGCAGCGGGTCCGCGATCGCGGCCGCGGCCGACCCCGCGGCCTCGATCAGCGAGCCCGCCGCGGCGAAGCCCGCGGTGGGCGCCTGGATCGCTCCGGCGACCAGCATCGTGCGCGCACCGGCCGCCTCCGCCAGCCCCAGGAGGTAGGAGGGCACCTTCCCCGCCATCGACTGGGCGTCGAACCGCCCCTCGCCCGTGAGCACGACGTCCGCGCCGTCGATGAGCGCCGGGAGCCCGAGCGCCTCGCCCACCGCGGCCGAGCCGGGCGCGAGCCGGGCGCCCCAGGCGAGCAGCCCGAATCCGGTGCCGCCGGCGGCCCCCGTGCCCGCCTCCTCCGGATCGGCGTCGAGGTGCGCGGCCAGGTGCCGGAGCCCGTCGTCGAGCCGCAGGACGTCGTCGCGCGAGGCGCCCTTCTGCGGGCCGAACACGTGCGCGGCTCCGGAGTCGCCGAGCAGCGGGTTGGTCACGTCGCTCAGGATGAGCGCGCCGCCGGCCGGCACCCGCCGCAGCGCGTGCAGGTCGACCGCCGCGAGGTCGTGCAGGCGCCTCCGCCGTCTCCGATGTCGTGCCCGGACACGGTGAGGAAGCGGGCACCCAGCTCGCGGAGGGCCCCGACTCCGCCGTCGGTGGAGGAGCTCCCGCCGATCGCGAGCAGGAGCGAGTGGGCCCCGGCGTCGAGAGCGGCCGCGATCGCCTGCCCGAACCCCCGGGTGTGCGCGGTCAGGGGGCGGAGCGGATCGAGCAGGGTGATGCCGCTGGCGGAGGCGAGCTCGACGACCGCCGCGCCGTCCGGCAGCAGCAGCCACGAGGTCTCGACGGGCCCGTCGTCGGGCCCGGTCACGGTGAGCGCGTGCCGCGCCGCCTCGGGGACCGCGACCTCGAACGCGTCGACCGTCCCCTCCCCGCCGTCGGCCATAGGAGCGAGCACCACCTCGTCGCTGGGACGCTGCTCGCGCCAGCCCTCGGCGAGCGCCTCCGCGACCTCGACCGCGCTCGCGGACCCCTTGAAGGAGTCGGGGGCGATCACGACACGGAGGGCTGCACTGCTCATGCGCCCCATTCTGGCAGCCGTGCTCGCGCCGCCACTCGGCAGGAATCGGGCTCCGTACGCCTCGCACAGCCCGATTCGCGGCGGATCAGCGCCGACCTGTGGAGAACCCGCTCGCCGGAACGGGACATCGGGCACGATGACGCGATGCCCCGACCCGCACCCCTTCCTCTCGGACTGCGCGGACGCGCCTTCTCCGTGGAGGAGGCGCGGTCCGCCGGAGTGACGGAGGACCGCCTCCGCGCGTCCGATCTGGTGATCCCCTTCCGCGGAGTGCGGGCGCCGGCCGGAGAGGTGACGAGCGTCCTCGAGCGCGCCACGGCCTACGCGACGATCATGCGGCGCTCGGTGTTCTGCGGGCTGACTGCGGCTCGGCTCTGGCCGCTGGACCTTCCGGGCGAGCCTCCGGACGAACCGCTGCACGTCGCGGTCCGGCATCCGGCGCGCGCTCCGCGAGGGCGCGGGCTCGTGGGCAGCTCGCTCGCGGACCCCGAGCTGACCGGCGTGCGGCGGGGCGGACTGCTCCTCGCCGACGGCGCGAGCGTCTTCTGCCAGCTCGGCGACGTGCTCCGGCTGGAGGACATGGTCGCGGTCGGGGATGCGCTCGTCCTCTCCCCAGCGAAGCCACTGACGGACGATCCCCGACCGTGGGTCCCCCTGCACGAGCTGCAGCGCCGCGTCGAGCGCCTCGAGGGCCGTGGATCGCGCGCCGTTCGTCGCGCGATCGCCCTCGTCCGCGAGGGAGCGGAGTCGCGGCGCGAGACCCGGCTCCGCCTCGTCCTCGTGACAGCGGGACTCCCCGAGCCCGAACTGCAGGTCGAGCTGTTCGACGCACTCGGGAAGATCGGCCGGGTCGATCTGCTCTACCGGAGGTGGCGCGTCGTCGTGGAGTACGAGGGCGACCACCACCGCACCGAACGCGAGCAGTGGGATCGCGATCTGATCCGCTACGAGAGGCTCGCAGCAGCCGGCTGGACGGTGGTGCGCATCGCCTCGGCGTCCTTCGACGCGGATCCGGTCGGCTGCGCCCACCGAGTCCGGCGAGCGCGCGTCGCGGGCGGCTGGCATCCCTCGTCGTGACAGCGGCACGGGCGCGAGCAGCGAGTGGACGCGAAGCAGGTGCTGCTCACCACGCAGGCGCCGGCACGCGACCACTCGCGATCAGCAGGAAAAACGAGACGACACGAAACGGGCACTCCACCCCGCGCAGACCCCGACACGCGATCACTCGCGAACAGCAGGAAAAACGAGACGACGCCAAACGGGCACTCCACCCCGCGCAGACCCCGACACACGACCACTCGCGATCAGCAGGAGACACGAGACGACGCGAAGCGGGCCCTCCACCTCGCGCAGACCCCGGTTCGCGGCCGGTCACGGGGCGCGAACGAGGGCGACGTCAGAGCGGGGTCGCGAGGCGGAAGCCGCGCTTGATGACCGTGGCGACGAGGCGCGGCTCCGGGAGCGCCTGGCGCAGGCGGCTGATCGCGACGTCGACCGCGTGGTCGTCGAGCGCCTCGGGGGCGGAGGCGGCGAGCACGCCGCGCGCGACCGTGGCGCCCTCGGCGGCGACCAGGGTGCGGAACAGCGCCAGCGCCACCGGGGTCAGCGGCACCCGCTCCCCCGCGAGCACGGCGTGGCGGCCGCGCAGCTCGAGGGGGCCGTACTCGGTCTCGATGCGCGGCGCGCTCTGCTCGAGGTGCTCGCAGAGCAGGCGGATGAGCGCGCCCATCCGGAACCGGTCGGGGACGATGGGCAGGATCTGCGCCTCGACGAGCGGTGCCGCAGTGACGGGGCCGACCGCCGCCGCGACGACCGTCTCGCGGAACGCGGCCTGCAGGGCGTCGAGCCGGCCCGCGGCCTCGGCGACGGTGAAGAGGGCCTCGACGGCGGGGGCGCTGGTGAAGGTGACGGCGTCGATCCCGCCGCAGCAGATCGCCTCGATCAGGCGGAGGACCCGTGCCGAGTCCTCGTGCACGCTCCAGCGGTAGGGGGCGGCGGTGAGGACCGTCGCGCCCGCCTCGGTCAGTCGCTCGAGCTGGTGCGGGTCGGTGAAGCCGTGCAGCTGCACCGCGATCGTGCGGCCGTCCACTCCCTCGCGCAGGGCCAGGTCGACGAGGGAGGTGGTGGTCTCGCGCTCGCTCATGCCGTGGTCGTCGAGGCCGGCGGCGCGGACGGCTCCGCGGGCCTTCGGGCCCCGGACGAGGATCCGCGCGGCCGAGAGCGCGTCGGTGAGCTCGTCGCCCAGGCCCGCGGCGTCGGCCGCCTCGAGCCAGCGGCGCATGCCGTAGGAGGTCGTGGCGAGCAGAACATCGGGCCGTGCGGCGACGATCGCGCGGGTCTCGTCCTCGAGGACTCCCTCGGTGTCGATGCCGCGCATCCGGATGGTGGGCGCGTGGGTGACGTCGGCGCCGCGGCGCTCGAAGGCGGCGATGAGGTCCTCGGAGCGGCGGTCGGAGGTGACGCCGATGCGGAAGCCGACGAGCTGGTCGGGCCGGAACCCCGGTGATGCGGCGTCGGAGTCGGGTGCGTCGGTGGTGCTCATCGGCGGCCCCCTCGGGCTCTCACGTCGTCAGCGCATCGACCGCGCGGGCGATGCTCTCGGGATCCTGAGAATCATCGCACGAGGCCTGGCGCACGACCTCGCCGATGACGATGACCGCGGGAGAGCGCGGGGCGAGGTCGGCCAGCAGCCCCATCACCTCGCCGACGGAGGTGATCGTGGTGCGCTGGGCGTGCGACCAGCCGCGCTCGACGATCGCGAGCGGCATCCCGGCGGTCATGCCCGCGCGCTGCAGCCCGGCGACCAGGTGCGGGAGGGTGTTCACGCCCATGAGGACGACGAGCGTGCCGCCCAGCCCGGCCAGGTGCCCGAGCTCCTCCTCGCTGAAGGGGGCGTGGCCCGAGACCACGGTGAACGCGCGGCTGACCTCGCGGTGCGTGACCGGGATGCCCGCGGCGGCCGGCACCGAGATGGCGCTCGTCACTCCGGGCACGACCGTGACGGGCACGCCGGCGACGCGGCAGGCGCGCACCTCCTCGGAGCCGCGGCCGAACACGAACGGATCGCCGCCCTTGAGGCGGACGACGTCGAGCCCGTCGAGCGCGCGGGCGACCATCAGCCGCTCGATCTCGTGCTGCGGCACGGCGTGGTGGCCCGGGGTCTTGCCCACATCGATGAGCTCGGCCCCGGGCGCCCAGGCGGCGAGCCCGTCGTGCGGGCCGAGGCGGTCGTAGAGCACGACGTCGGCCTCGCGGAGGGCGCGGTGCGCGGCGAGCGTCATCAACTCGGAGTCGCCGGGGCCCCCGCCGACGATGCTCACGTGCCCGAGGGGGCGGTGCGGGGCGCCGGCCTCGTCGACGGTCCAGACGCCGTGCCGGGCGGCCTCGGCGGAGGCGGCGGCGCGCAGCTCGGCGGCCCCCTCGACCCAGACGAGGA